>JBEGSI010000021.1:0-20627 GCA_041180065.1 Actinomycetota bacterium
CCGCAGCACTCGCCAAGGAAGTTAGCGAGATGCTTCAGATTCCTACCATTGGAATTGGTGCAGGAGCTGGCACCGATGGTCAAATCTTGGTTTGGACCGACTTTTCCGGACTCCACGGCGGTAAGGCTCGAAAATTTGTGAAGCAGTACGCACAATTGAACGAAGTTCTTGGAACAGCTGCCAGCGAATACGTTTCCGAAGTTAAGTCCGGACAATTTCCATTGCCAGAGCACGAGTTCGACAACTAGGCTTCTTCTTCCTCAGACCATTCTCTCGAGCGATCGGCAAGAAGTTTCAAGGCGTTCCTTGCCTCAACCTCGGTAGCAAAAGGGCCGATTCGATATGGCGCAGCGGAAAGTTTTCCGAACTCGACCTGGCCAGTCTTCACGTTAAACCAAAACTCTTCTGGATTGCCTGCTGAGTCCAACGGCGTATCGGTCATGGCCACTCCTAAAATTGAAGCATGCCCAAAGATCAATCAGGTAACTTGACAATGGGTTCACTCTCCCCCAGATTAGCCGTACCGAAGCACATCGTGCACCCCGAGTACGTTGGCAAAGCGTCTCCAACCCCATTCAAAGGTTCGGATGTTAAAACCCCCGAACAAATAGAGAAGATTCGTGCGGCCGGAAAGATTGCGGCTGGCGCTATCGAAATGCTTCGGTCAGAAATCAAACCGGGAGTTACCACCGATAGCCTCGACAAATTAGCGCATCAGTTTGTTCTAGATCACGGAGCGTACCCTTCTACCCTGGGCTATCGCGGCTACCCGAAATCGATTTGCTCGTCGATCAATGAAGTAATTTGCCATGGCATCCCCGACGACACCGTTTTGGAGAATGGTGACATTGTGAATATCGACATCACGGCATACCTGGATGGCTTTCACGGAGATTTGAATCACACCATCGAGGTTGGGGAAACATCTGAGGAAGTTCACAACCTGGTCGAACGAACTCGAGAGGCACTCAATCGAGGACTACTCGCGGTTGCTCCTGGGCGCGCAGTCAATACGATTGGATTCGCCATTGAAAACTATGCGAAGCGTTTCGGTTACGGAGTCGTTCGGGATTTCACTGGGCACGGAGTTGGTGAAGCCTTTCACTCTGGTTTGATCATTCCCCACTATGACAGCGCGCCAAACTATGCAACAGTCATGGAAGTCGGAATGGTGTTTACCATCGAACCGATGCTGACGCTCGGTACGCACCAATGGGACATGTGGCCTGACGGTTGGACCGTAACCACCAAAGACAAGAGCATTACGGCACAGTTTGAGCACACCCTCGCCGTAACCGAAACCGGTTACGACATACTTACCCTCCCCTAAGAAAAGAGAGAGCAATGGCAAAGATTTCGATTGGCATAGACATCGGCGGTACCGGCATCAAAGGTGCCCTGGTCGATGTCAAAAAGGGCGAACTGGTTGGGGAACGGCTTCGTGTCGAGACGCCTGCAGGCGGAAAGCCTGACGACATCGCAGAAGTTGTCAAGAGTCTCATTAATTCTTTGGATCCAAAAGCGGAAGCCGACACTGTCGGCATTTGTTTTCCAGCCGTGGTTCAACACGGCGTCACACTCTCTGCCGCGAACGTGTCTAAGGAATGGATTGGTCTCGACGCAGATGCGCTATTCACCAAAGTGGTTGGCCGAGAAGTTCACCTGATCAACGATGCCGACGCAGCGGGAGTTGCCGAAATGAAGTTTGGAGTTGGTCGTAAGGAACGAGGCGTGGCTCTCATGACCACGCTTGGCACCGGAATTGGCTCCGCACTGTTCATCGCTGGTGAGCTTGTGCCGAATACCGAACTCGGTCACATCGAAATCGACGGTTTCGACTATGAAACTAAGGCAGCCTTCTCCGCTAAAGAGCGTGAAGAACTCGACTGGGATCAGTGGGCCGAGCGACTTCAGCGTTACTACTCAAAATTGGAAGCCCTATTCACACCAGACCTATTTATTGTTGGTGGAGGGGTTTCCAAAGAACATGAGTTCTACCTGCCACTACTCAAGTTGAAAACCAAAATAGTTCCAGCGATGCTAAAGAATAACGCCGGAATCATCGGCGCCGCCAGGGTGGCTACCAAAAACAAAAAGTAGTGGATGGGTTGACCGATACGCCGGGTTCTGTCGTGAGCGATCATCTATCTACGATTGCCGTTACCGACAACCTCTAGCGGTCTACCCGAAAGCTCGAGCGAGTAGCTCTCAAACACTTTCTGTCTGACCTTGCTCCAAGTGAGGTTTACCTAGCCAAACCGGTCACCCGGATTGCTGGTGGTCTCTTACACCACCGTTTCACCCTTACCGTTTGCACGGCGGTCTGTTTTCTGTGGCACTGTCTTGCGAGTTGCCTCGAGTGGGTGTTACCCACCACTTCACTCTATGGAGCCCGGACGTTCCTCGTTATTGCTAACGCGATCGCCTAGTCAACCCATCCGCCTACAACTCTATCTAAGGAACGGCTAGAGATGAGCGGTGAAGTTGGTCGTTACCAACTCCGAGTGGCTGGTTCCCCACTGTCGCACAATTGCGACCGAACACGGAGCCACCTGCGGAGTCCAGTAACCGGCTGGTCCAGCATCGAGCGAAAGGGTAATGAATCCCCTAATTGGCATTACGTGAGCCACGACAACCACCGTTTGACCGGCGTACTTCGCCAATATTGTTTCCCTGGCTTTTCGTACTCGTGCATCGAAAACCTTGAGCGACTCACCGTTCGGTGGAGAAAGCTCCCAGGAGCCTCGCCAAGCCTCAAAAACATCTGGCCAAAGCTCTGCGACTTGCTCGTTGGTGTGACCATCCCAGTCGCCGAAGGAAATTTCTCGTAGGTTCTCTTCGAGGTCTACTGAAAGTCCCAATTTCGCTGCAATCGCCGTGGCAGTTTGAGCAGTACGTTTCATCGGGGACGAAATCACCGCGGTTGGTGTTGGAATATGAGCAAATGCTGGCTGCTCCCCGAAACCTGCAATAAGTGCAGCAACAGCTTGCGCATCCTGCAACCCTGCTTCTGAAAGTGACGGATCATCGCCAGTTCCCCCGGAAATCTTATGTGCCTCCGTGAGTGGGGTGCGACCGTGGCGAACCAGGATAAGCGTAGTTAGCGGTTCGGTTACCGAGCCTGGTGCACGAACGGAACTCGGCAAAGTTGGATTGAATTCGATAGACCGACTGGATTGAACTTCACGTGCATCAAGATGCCGAATTGAATCAGTTTCGGTGTCCATGGCTTCATTCGCCAAGGCATCGGCCCGAGAGTTTTGCTCTCGTGGAATCCAAACCCAGGTCACATCTTTACCCGAGACTAGTTTTTGAACCTCAATACCCAATAACTGCATGTCTGGGTGTTTGATTTTCCAGTTACCAGACATCTGTTCAACGACCAGTTTGCTGTCCATTCGAACCAACACTTTGGCCTTTGGGTTATGCCTGAATGCTTCGTTCAAACCTGCGATCACCGCTTTGTACTCCGCGACATTGTTAGTCGCTACCCCACCAAAGGTAGAGATCTCGGTGATCACTGAACCAGATTCCGCATCGATCACCACGGCACCGGAGCCGGAAGGGCCAGGGTTTCCGCGGCTTCCGCCATCGGCTTCGATGATTAGCCGCTCGTGTGTCATCGAATGATAAGTGCGTCGCAGTTTGGACAGGTTGGAAGCGCGTCTTCCGGGAGAGCCATCATCGCGTCAAACTCGACACCGTTGATAGCCAAGCGGCAAGCCGAGCAATCGCGACCTAGAGTTTGACCTACTGGAACGCCGCGTTCTGCTTTACGGTCGTAAATGGCTAATAACGAAGGTTCAATCTCTTCGGATAGGGACTCTCGTTTCGAAGCGAGCTCAGTTACCTGCGCGCTCAGATTCAAGGATTGGCCATGCAGTTTGCCCAATTCCTCTTCTAATTTGAGGCTTATTGAAGCACGGGTTTGAGAGATCTCGGTCAGCGCTTTGTTGCCGTCTTCAATTTGCTGCAGATAATCGAGTTCGGTTTCCTCGAGAGCTGCTTTGCGACTTTGAAGACTCGCTAATTCGAGCTCCACAGCTTTCAATTCGCGGTCGGTATTTACAGCCTTAGCCTTTTTTTCGTCCTGAAGGATTCGAGCCTCGACCATGTCGATGTCGGCTAATACCTTCACAACTTCATCCTGCAGCCGTTCCACATTTGAACTGGCTGCCAGCATCGCTTCAGACGCTTGGAGTGACTGCCCGCGCAACTCATCGATTTCAGAATTTGTTTCTGCCGAACGCAGTTGGTTCCTAGTTCTAGACAATTGAAGGTCGAGCTCCGAAAGTCTCAGAACAAGCCCTTGCTGCTTTTTACTTGCGGTAATCAATCAAACACCTCATCGGTCCATGGGTCGGTAATAACTTTGCTGGCTATAGCCACAAGGTCTGGGTTGGAAGAAATACGTTCAACAGCACCGGCAACCCAGAGCGACTCCGAAGCCCAGTGTGACACATCAATTAGAGCGAGGGTGCCGTTTTCACGAGGAGTTTCAATTGCATCGAGCGTTGGGTGATGCCGCAGGTCACTGGTGATGTAAACGTCTGCGTCAGATTCAATGACCGCTGGGATGAAGCTATCGCCTGCTCCGCTGCAGAGAGCAACGCGTTTCAACAGCTTCGACTTAGGTCCAGCAAAACTTATTCCTCGTGCCACTCTTGGAAGCAGTTCGGATAACGTTTTCACAAAATCGGCCAGCACAATCTCGTTAGGTAGCGAGCCGATCACCCCGTGTCCAAATCCTCCCGTCGTCTGAACAATCGGTTCTCGATTAGAAAGCTTCAGCAAATCAGCCAAAATAGAAGTGGCACCGTCGGCTTGAACATCGGCGTTGGTGTGTGCAGAAAAAGTCGCAATCCCGGCACGGATCAGCTTAGAAATCAAAGCGCCTTTGAGTTCATCCTCGACAAGCGAGCTGACACTTCGTAATAGAGCCGGGTGGTGGGTAACAATCAACTGGCAGTCAGTTTCGATTGCTTCATCGATTACCGCGTCGGTCAGATCAACCGAAACTAATACGCGGTGCACCTGGTCAGTTCTCGCGCCGACGGTTAGGCCCACTCGGTCCCAATCATCAGAGTGCGCGGCAGGCCAATAGGTCTCGAGTTCCCCTAGAAGTTCAGAAAGGTGCACTGTTAGTCAACAACAACGTCGACTAGGTCGAAACGTCGTTCCTCTACGGCCTTAGTCTCACGCTGCTGGCGCGAGATTCGTGGGTATCCAATGGCCAGTGTGAGCAAGCAGGCAATACCCATAGCAATCAACGATGACACGACGAAAGAAACTGAGATTCCGGTGGAAGCAGAAATGAATCCGAACCAAGATGCAAAACCAACTGGCTGTGAGATTGCATACCCAGCGAAGGTTGACACCACAAAAATAGCCATGGCCAGCCAGTTCACAGAACCGTAGAAACCGTAGCTTCGAGTGAGCGATGCGTCATGGTATTTACCACGTCGCATAACAGTCTCTGCGAGAACGGCACCCGTCCAGGCGGAGGCAGGAATCAAGACGATCGAGGTGAGAGTGAGATTGAAAGCAACTGGGTCTGCGACTAAGAATGCTTCCACCGTAACTAACGCAACGAACACCAAAATCAGGGCAATAGCCGAACCATAACCAATGTGGTTTACGCCAAGGGTCTTCAGAGCCTCAATCAGTTTCATTAGACCTACGAATAGGAAACCTAATACGGAAATGATGGCAAGGTTTAGCATCACCGTGCCACCGATTTCCTGACCGGTGGCCAGGAAATAGTCGATAACAGTCTGAGCGGTTGTTTTAGAACCAATAGGGTTCCCCGAAAGTAATGCAGCCACGTGCGCGTATGCGAGCAACGGAAGAAGGAAGCCGAAGATGAAAATTGGCCAGGTGAGGCGTTTGCGGCTTGCTCCCCAGCTGGCGATAGAAATCGATTCACCATCGATGCCATAGGCGAAGACACTTACCAAAAGGGCAAAAAGCGCTGCACCGATGAGGAACTTGTCGAAGTCAAAGACTCTGGCAAGTCCGGTGAAGTCGATCTTCCACGTCGTTGAAAGGGCAACGAAGAGAAAACCAACAAGTGTCGCCGACGCCAAAGATACCTTGATGATTCTGGAGATGCGGCCTCCAAAGACAGCCAGCAAACCTGCTAGCAAAACGAACCCGATAGCAACCAAACCCGACACAGTTAGTGTTCCGGCAGCTCCCAGAGCTAGCACCGGCGTTGCAAAAGGCGTATCAACACCCATAATTCTGCCCTCAAGCAGATTCGCAGTGCCAAAAGCCAGCACTGCCAGGGCGAAGATTCCAGAAAGGGCTAGGAAAACACCAGGCACGATGGAACCGAAAACGCCGAAGGTTGCTCGAGAGGCAACAGCCAAGCCACGGTGAGTCCTCTTAGCGGTGATTAATCCGAGCACATTTACTTTGACGCCAACCAGAATTCCAACTAGTGCGGCCAAAACAGAAGTGACGAAGTTCATACCCATGAGGTGTGCGGTGACGGCTCCTATTGCCGGAACAAGAACACCGAACCCCAAGATCCAGTTCGCCGCTGAAACTAAGCGGAAGCCGGTAACTGGCTTTTCTTTTAACTCGGTAGTTTCTTCTTCGACCACGGGTAGTTCTTCGGCAACATTTTCTAATTCAGGCTCAGGCTCAGGCGCTAGATCAAACTCAGTCGAAACAGTTTCAGCAATCATCTCCTCGAATGCTTCAACGTTCTCCTCGGCAGAGCCGGTCTCGACAACTTCAGGCAACACCGCTTCCAGCGTTGGTTCAGTTTCAAAAATTTCTGAGACTTCGACCACTTCAATAACTGCCTCTGCTACTGGCTCTGCTGCAGGCTCGGGTATATCTAGAGGAAGTGGTGCAAGACCCTGTTTTTCGCGGTTGAAATTATCGATTGCAATTGCAGCTCTTGGGTCCTCCGAGCTTCGCATCTTTTCTAACCAAGACTCGGTGGCTTTGTTGTCCTGGTCGCGTAGCGCAGTTTGCGCCTCTAAGAACTCCATTGCTGCCAGCATTCCTGCCTCATCGGCGGAGGCAGATCCCAGTTTCTGGCTGATCTGTTCATCGGTAAGCGATTGTCTTACCGGCGGAGTGAATTCACTTAGTTCCATGAGAAAAATAATACCCGCGCCTCAAGATTTACTCTTGATGCGCGGGTATCCCTTTGTGGGCCCTACCGGGCTCGAACCGATGACATCCACGGTGTAAGCGTGGCGCTCTACCAACTGAGCTAAAGGCCCAACAAGAGAAAAGAATACTTGGACGAACGTCTGCGACGCAAATCCAACTTCTAGTGGAGTGTTGCGAGTGCCTTCTCGTACTCACCGAGGGAACGGGCCTGACCTGGTGCGGTTACAAACTTTGCAACCAATTCGCCGTCTTTGTTGATAACGAACGTGGCTCGGTTGGCAAAACCATTTTCTTCAATGAATACGCCGTAATCCTTGGCAACCGCGCCGTGTGGCCAGAAGTCGGCTAGCACCGAGAACTTGTAACCTTCGTGCTCGGCGAATTGCTTCTGAACATACTTAGAGTCGACCGAGATCGCTAGAAGTTCCACATCGGCTCGGTCGAACTGGGCAAAATTATCGCGAAGTTCGCAAAGTTCACCAGTGCAGATTCCCGAAAAACTTAGTGGGTAAAAAACGACGACAACGTTTTTCTTTCCTTTGAACTCGGAAAGCGTCACAGTCTCTCCAAACTGATTGGCCAAGCTGAAATCTGGGGCTTGGTCGCCGATGATCAAAGTCATTTGTTACTCCTAAAAGAATTCGGTTGATTTGGTAACTCTAAGCACCGGTATGGTGCTTTTCATTCCCGTTTTCACACATAGACTTAAGAAGCCTTTACAAAGGTGACAAAGGTGTCCTTTTATAAATCCCCCACGAAAGGGAGTATTCGGTGTCACTGAACAACAACGATGCCTACGCAGTCCACAATCCAGACCAGGATCCAGAAGAGACTCGCGAATGGCTTGAATCACTCGATGCGGTTGCACGCGTTCATGGACGCGGTCGCGCACGAGAAATCATGCTCAACCTGCTTCGTCGTTCGCACGAACTGCAGTTGAACGTTCCAATCGTTCCAACGACTGATTACATCAATACCATCGCTCCGGAGAACGAGCCAGAATTCCCTGGTGATGAGACCGTTGAGCGCACTTACCGCGCTTGGATGCGTTGGAATGCCGCCATGTTGGTGCACCGCGCACAGCGTCCAGGGGTTGGCGTTGGTGGCCACATCTCAACTTTCGCTTCAAGCGCGTCACTCTACGAAGTAGGTTTCAACCACTTCTTCAAGGGAGCCGACCACCCTGCCGGTGCTGACCAGATTTTTATCCAGGGACACGCTTCTCCTGGCCCATACGCACGCGCTTTCCTTGAAGGACGCTTGAGCGCAGATCAACTTGATGGCTTCCGCCAGGAAAAGTCTCACGCTGGCGGCGGACTTTCCAGCTACCCGCACCCAAGACTTATGCCAGAATTTTGGCAGTTCCCAACCGTGTCGATGGGTCTCGGACCGATCAACGCGATTTACCAGGCACAGTTCAACCGTTACCTTTCAGGTCGCGGTTTTGCCGACACCGCAGAACAGCATGTTTGGGCATTCTTGGGTGACGGCGAGCTCGACGAGGTTGAAAGCCGCGGTGCACTGCAGCTAGCAGCCAACGACGGTCTAGACAACCTCACCTTCGTTGTTAACTGCAACCTTCAGCGTCTCGATGGGCCGGTACGTGGTAACGGAAAGATCATCCAGGAGCTTGAGAGCTTCTTCCGCGGTGCGGGCTGGAACGTAATCAAGGTTGTTTGGGGTCGCGAATGGGATTCACTTCTCGCCAACGACACCGATGGCGCCTTAGTCGACCTGATGAACAAGACTCCAGACGGCGACTACCAAACTTACAAGACCGAAGACGGCGCATTCGTTCGCGAAAACTTCTTCGGACGTGACCCAAGAACTGCCAAATTGGTCGAGAACATGACTGATGAGCAGATTTGGGGTCTCAAGCGCGGTGGCCACGATTACCGCAAGGTTTACGCCGCCTACAAGTC
This sequence comes from Actinomycetota bacterium, assembly GCA_041180065.1. Taxonomy (GTDB): domain Bacteria; phylum Actinomycetota; class Actinomycetes; order Actinomycetales; family Microbacteriaceae; genus Rhodoluna. Next base: position 9,054 of record JBEGSI010000021.1, read on the forward strand.
GGCGGTCGAGCACAAGGGTCAGCCAACCGTAATTCTGGCGAAGACCATCAAGGGCTTCACCCTTGGTAAGTCATTCGAGGGTCGCAACGCAACCCACCAGATGAAGAAGATGACGTTGGACAACCTTAAGGGCTTCCGCGATGAGCTGCGCATTCCGATTAGTGATGCCCAGCTCGAGGAAAACCCTTACCAGCCGCCATATTTCCACCCGGGACAAGACGCTCCAGAAATTCAGTACCTTCACGAACGTCGTCGCGCCCTCGGAGGTTACCTACCTGAGCGTCGCAGCAAGTACGTTGACTTCAAACTTCCTGAAGAAAAGACTTACGACATTTCAAAGGGTGGCAGTGGAACCCAAGAAGTGGCTACCACCATGGGATTCGTTCGATTGCTCAAGGACCTGTTGCGTGCGCCTGAATTCGGTGCTCGCATTGCAATGATCATCCCTGACGAAGCCAGAACCTTCGGAATGGATGCTTTCTTCCCTACCGCAAAGATCTATAACCCTCAGGGTCAGCACTACATCTCGGTAGACCGAGACATTTTGCTTTCCTACAAGGAATCCGAATCTGGTCAGATTCTGCACACCGGAATCAACGAAGCGGGTTCCGTGGCAGCCTTTGCCGCGGCAGCGACCAGCTACGCAACCCACGGCCAGGCAATCATTCCGTTCTACGTTTTCTACTCGATGTTCGGCTTCCAGAGAACTGCCGACTCAATTTGGGCCGCTGCCGACCAACTAGGCCGAGGCTTCCTAATCGGAGCAACCGCCGGTCGAACCACTCTAACTGGAGAGGGTCTGCAGCACGCCGACGGACACTCTCCGATCATCGCAGCCACTAACGATGCGGTAATCAGCTACGACCCTGCCTACAGCTACGAGATCGGGCACATCATTCGTACCGGTATCGAGCGTATGTATGGCGGTACTCACGTTGACCCGAACGTTATCTACTACCTAACCGTTTACAACGAGCCGATGGTTCAGCCTGCTGAACCAGAAGGCGCCGACGTTGACGGTATCGTTCGCGGTATCCACAAGGTTTACAACAACCCTGCCGAAGGTCGCAAGGCTCAAATCTTGGCCTCTGGTGTTGCCCTCCGCTGGGCTCACGAAGCTGCGGAACTTCTGGCCAGCGACTGGGGAGTTTCGGCCGACGTTTGGTCTGTAACCTCGTGGACTGAGCTACGTCGTGATGGTTTGCGTCGCAATGAGCAGGCGTTCCTAAACCCTGGAACTCAGGTTGACGCGGCTTATGTAACCAGCAAATTGACCGGTCACCACGGTCCGTTCCTTGGCGTTAGCGATTACCTGCACCAGGTACCAGACCAAATCCGTGAATGGGTTCCTGGTGACTACGCAACACTCGGTGCTGAGGGCTTCGGCTTCTCGGACACTCGTGCTGCTGCACGTCGTCACTTCAAGATCGACGGTCCATCGATTGTGGTGCGCGTTCTCGAGCAGCTGGTAGCCCGCGGCGAAATCGACGCGAGCCTTCCAGCACAGGCAATTGAACGATACAGACTTCACGACGTTACTGCTGGAAACAGTGGCAGCGCTGGTGGCGAGGCATAAACTTTAGTAATGCTAGTTATTGTCTGCCCAGGGCAGGGATCCCAGACTCCTGGGTTCTTTACACCTTGGCTTGAACTTCCCGCATTCAAGGAAAGTATTGAAATCGCCTCCGCTTCGTCGGGATTAGATCTCACAACCTTCGGCACCATCTCAGATGCTGACACGATTCGAGACACTGCAATCGCCCAGCCGCTGATTGTGTCTGCTTCAATCGCGTCATACGCAGCTCTCCGTGCAGCTGGTCTACCCGACTTCGCGGGTGTAGCTGGTCACTCGGTTGGTGAACTTGCAGCGGCATCCATCTCGGGCATTTTTGATACATCCACCGCGATGGCTTTGGTAGCGAAGCGCGGGAGCGAAATGGCTGAAGCTGCCGCGCTTTCCAAATCATCTATGGCTGCAGTGCTTGGTGGGGACCGCGACGAAGTTGTGGCACATTTAGCTTCACTTGGTTTGACACCAGCTAACTACAACGGCGCTGGGCAGATTGTTGCAGCGGGTTCCGCCGAAGCAATTTCCAAACTTGGTGAGACTCCACTAGCCGGAACGCGAGTGATTCCCCTGCAGGTTGCTGGAGCTTTTCACACTGACTTCATGGAGCCGGCCGTTTCCGAACTTGCGAATTATGCCGCTGGAATTCATCCTCTCGATCCACAACTTTTGATTTGGACCAACAAAGACGGCAGCGTTGTGAACTCGGGAGCCGACTACCTAAGACTTTTGGTCAACCAAGTTTCGAACCCGGTTCGCTGGGATCTCTGCATGGAAGCAATGGTCGCGGCCGGTGTTACTGCACTGATTGAACTTTCGCCAGCTGGCACGCTAGCGGGCCTTGCTAAACGTGGGATGCCTGGTGTGGAAACTTTGGCACTCAAGTCGCCTGACCAAATCGATGCAGCCATCGAACTTGCTAAGAATCACGGTTAGGAGCCGAAGATGACCGCAACTCTAAATCAGTATCAAACCGTAAAGCACTCGCGAATTTACTCGCTGGGTGCCGCTCGAGGCGATCTCTTGGTGACCAACGACGACGTTGCCGGACCGATTGATTCAAGTGACGAATGGATCAGACAGCGCACTGGAATCGTAACCCGTCGCCGTGCCAGCAAGGATCTAAGCCTGATGGACATGGCTGTGGCCGCATCTCAGGAAGCCATTCAAAAGGCTGGCATTGATCCAAAGGAAATCGGCGCTGTTCTCTTCAGTACGATTACCCACCCGTTCCAGACGCCTTCTGCCGCAACCTTACTAGCCGACAAGGTAGGCGCAAACCCAGCTCCCGCCTACGACATTTCGGCGGCTTGTGCCGGCTATTGCTATGGCATCGCTCAGGCAGATGCCCTGGTTCGCTCTGGAATGGCTAAATACGTTCTAGTCGTCGGTGGGGAAAAACTAAGCGACTTTATCGACCCAACCGACCGAAGCATCTCGTTCCTTCTTGGCGACGGAGCCGGCGCTGCCATCGTTGGCCCTTCTGAAACCCCTGGCATTTCGCCGTCGGTATGGGGTTCCGATGGATCGAAGTGGGACGCCGTGAGCATGACCTCTTCCCTGCTGGATTTCCGTGATGGAGCCGCAAGTTGGCCAACGCTTCACCAAGAAGGTCAAACGGTGTTCCGATGGGCAGTATGGGAAATGGCAAAGGTTGCAAAGGAAGCCCTCGTTGTTGCAGGAGTGAAAGCGGAAGACTTGTCGGCGCTAGTTACTCACCAAGCGAACATCCGCATTATCGACGAGTTAGCTAAGCAACTGGATCTTCCGGAATCTGTGGTCGTAGCGAAAGACATCATCAACACCGGTAACACCTCGGCAGCTTCGATTCCGCTGGCAATGCACGAGCTACTGGCCTCCGGTGCTGTGAAATCAGGTGGCTTGGCGCTAGAGATTGGCTTTGGCGCAGGCCTTGCCTTCGGCGCTCAAGTAGTAGTTCTGCCCTAAAATTAGTAACGATAAACAACAAACAAGGAGAAACCATGGCACTGTCAAAGGATGAAGTACTTGCCGGCCTAGCCGAGCTAGTAAACGAAGAGACCGGTCTTGCTGCAGACGCAGTTCAGATGGACAAGAGCTTCAGCGAAGATCTAGACATCGACTCAATCTCGATGATGACCATCGTTGTAAACGCAGAAGACAAGTTCGGCGTAAAGATTCCAGACGAGGAAGTCAAGAACCTCATCACCGTTGCTGACGCTGTTAACTACATCGCAGACAACCAGTAAGTAAAACGAGAGAGTTTTCGTGAAGATCGTAGTTACCGGACTTGGCGCCACCACCCCACTGGGTGGAGACGTTCGGTCAACCTGGGAAGCGTTGTTGGCAGGTATGTCGGGAATCTCGACTCTGCAGCAGCCTTGGGTAGCACAATACGAAATTCCGGTCACCTTCGCTGGCCAGGCCAAAGTCCCGGCCAGCGAGGTGCTCACTCTCCAAGAATGCAAGCGACTCGACCCATCGAGCCAGTTTGCTCTAATCGCCGCTCGCGAGGCATGGGCCGACGCGGGCGCACCAGACGTAGTTCCAGAGCGTCTAGCAGTTGAATTTTCTACCGGAATTGGCGGCGTCTGGACTCTGCTCGACGCTTTCGACACTTTGAAGGAACGAGGAGCACGTCGCGTGCTTCCAATGACCGTTCCAATGCTTATGCCGAATGGTCCTGCTGCCGCAATTGGCATGGATCTTGCCGCCCGTGGAGGCGTGCGCACAGCAGTTTCAGCCTGTGCCTCGAGCACCGAAGCAATCGCTAACGCCATCACTCGCCTAAAGTCGGGCGAGGTTGACATGGTCGTTGCCGGTGGCTGTGAGGCTGCCATCCACCCGCTACCAATTTCCGCATTCGCGGCAATGCACGCAACTTCTCGTCGTAATGACGAACCAGAAAAAGCTTCTCGCCCATACGACGTAAACCGCGATGGTTTCGTGATGGGTGAAGGTGGTGGCGCCATGGTTTTGGAAACCGAGGAACACGCCTTAGCTCGTGGAGCAAAGATTTACGCTTACCTTGTTGGCGGAGCGGTTACCAGTGACGCATATCACATCACCGCACCAGACCCTGAGGGTTCAGGAGCTGCTCGTGCTGTGCTTTCCGCACTCGACCAGGCTGAAGCCAAGCCTGAAGACGTGGTTCACATCAATGCCCACGCAACTAGCACCCCGGTTGGCGACATCGCCGAGTACACAGCTCTCAAGCGTGTTTTCGGTGATCACTTAGGCAACATCGCTATTTCGGCAACCAAGGCTTCTACCGGTCACCTACTCGGTGGGGCTGGCGCCATCGAGGCAGTGTTCACCGTATTGGCTTTGAAGGAGCGCATCGCTCCCCCAACCATCAACTTAGACAACCAGGATCCAGAGATTCCTCTAGACGTTGTTACCAGCCCTAGAGCGCTTCCAGAAGGTCCAATCCTTGCCATTAGCAACAGCTTTGGCTTCGGTGGGCACAACGCCGTTGTAGCGTTCCGCAGCTACGAATAGAGCTTAGAAAAAGTAACTCCCCGGTGAATAAACACCGGGGAGTTACTTTTTGAGTTCTTTTTTAGTGGGCGTAGTTACCGCGCGAGTTTTCGAACACGAAACCGATCAACGCAATAAGTCCAAGTGGTAGTCCGATCATGAAGAGCCACCAACCAACAGCCAGCGACGCGAATACGATCGAACCGAATAGTCCGAGGAAGAATGGCCACCAGCTCCACGCATTGAAGAAACCAATTTCGGCATCGCCGTCGGAGATCTTTGCAACCGGGTTGTCTTCTGGAACCGGACCCTGGGTTCGGGCGGTCTTCTGAAGGTAGAAGGCAATGAATGCCGACATAATTGCAAGCATGGCGATTGCCGCGGTTCCAACGATTTCAACCTTCAATGTTCCTAGTGACGGACCGCTTGAGGTTAGACCTTCGTAAGGCTCGTTCAGGCTAACCAGTGCATAGCCGATTGTGGCAAGAACGTAGAAGACGGTTAGAAGCCAAAAGAGTCTGGCATTGGTACGCATCTGAGTTAACCCTTCTTTACGGTCTTTTTGGTGGCAACGCTGTCGCTAGCCTCTGGGTGGTTCAAATCGAACGCAGGAGACTCAGAACGGATTACCGGAATCGAAGTGAAGTTGTGGCGTGGGAACGGAGAAGCGGTTGCCCACTCCAGCGAACGGCCGTAACCCCATGGGTCGTTTACAGTGACCTTTACGCCCTTACGAGCGGTGATGTAAACGTTCCAAAGGAATGGAAGGAAGGAAAGCGCTAGCAAGACCGAACCTGCAGTTGAAACTTCATTCAAGAAGGTGAAGTTATCTTCAGGTAGGTAGGTTGCATAGCGACGTGGCATACCCTGCACACCTAGCCAGTGCTGCACTAGGAAGGTTCCGTGGAAACCGACGAACAGCATCCAGAACTGGATCTTTCCGAGACGCTCGTTCAACATCTTGCCAGTCATCTTTGGGTACCAGAAGAAGATACCGGCGAACATGGCAAACACCACGGTTCCGAAGATTACATAGTGGAAGTGAGCAACCACGAAGTAGCTGTCGCTGAGCGAGAAGTCAAGGGTTGGACTGGAAAGAATCACACCGGTTAGTCCACCGAAGATGAAGGTGGTTAGGAAGCCAAGAGACCAAAGCATCGGAGTTTCGAAACTTACCGAGCCCTTCCACATGGTTCCAATCCAGTTGAATACCTTCACACCGGTTGGTACAGCAATCAACATGGTGGTGAATGCGAAGAACGGCAGCAGTACCTGACCGGTGACGTACATGTGGTGCGCCCAAACGGTCATGGATAGTGCGGCAATTGCGATGGTTGCGTAGATCAAAGTCTTGTAACCAAAGATTGGCTTGCGGCTAAATACCGGGAAGATCTCCGAAATGATTCCGAAGAATGGTAGGGCCAAGATGTAAACCTCAGGGTGACCGAAGAACCAGAAGAGGTGCTGCCAAAGCATAGCTCCACCGTTGGCTGGGTCGAAGATGTGTGACCCAAATCGACGGTCAGCGCCGAGGGCGAATAGCGCTGCAGCTAGCGGAGGGAAGCACATGATGACAAGAATCGAGGTAACCAGTGTGTTCCATGTGAATACCGGCATACGGAACATGGTCATACCAGGAGCACGCATGGTCAGGATGGTGGTGATGAAGTTGACACCACCCATGATGGTTCCAAAACCACCCAGTGCTAGACCGAAGACCCAAAGGTCTCCGCCAAGTCCTGGTGAGAAGGTTGACGTTGACAGCGGAACGTATGCGAACCAACCGAACGAAGCGGCACCCTGAGGGGTGAAGAACCCGGCCACAGCCACCAAACTGCCGAAGAAGTAGAACCAGTATGCAATCGCGTTCAAACGTGGGAACGCCACGTCTGGGGCACCAATCTGAACTGGCATCAGGATGTTGGCGAACGCTGCAAACAGAGGCGTAGCAAACATCAGCAACATGATGGTTCCGTGCATAGTGAACAGCTGGTTGTACTGCTCTTTGGTTGCAACGATCTCAAGACCAGGCATGGTTAGCTGTGCTCGAATCATTAGCGCCATCACGCCACCGATTAGGAAGTAAGCAAACGACGTAATCAGGTACAGGTAACCGATTTTTTTGTGGTCGGTTGTGGTAAGCCAGTCAACCAGAATGCGTCCCTTGTTCTTTGGGATAACCGGGGTTGCTGGAGTCAAAGTTGCGGTAGCCATTTTCTTAGCCCTCGTTCTCTACAGGTGCAGTCACTCCAGGCAGATTTTGGTTTCTGCTGGCATCGATTGAAAGTTGACCTACTTGACCCTTGGCCTGAAGCTCTGCAAGGTGTTTGTCGTAGTCGGATTGTGAAACCACCTTGACGTTGAACAACATCATCGAGTGGAATTCGCCACAAAGCTCAGCACACTTGCCTACGTAGGTGCCCTCTTTGGTTGGGGTGAAGTAAATGTGGTTGGTTTTACCTGGAAGAAGATCCTTTTTGTAAAGGAAGTCGATTACCCAGAAGGAGTGGTTGACATCTCTCGAATTCAGAGTGATTTCAACTTCCTTGTTTACCGGTAGGTACAAAGTTGGTAAGTCTTTGAAGTTGTCGGTCTTGCCAGCTTTGTACTGAGACTGAATACCTGAGTCGTAAACGTTTGCTTGAGTGTAGTTGAAGTCCCAGCTCCACTGTTTTCCGATGACCTCGATCTTCACATCAGCGTTGTTAGGAGTTTCAATCGCCTTCATGTCGCGAGCGGTGAAAGCAAAGAAGCCAATTACCAAGATCAAAGGCACGACCGTGAACAAAACCTCAATTGGGTTGTTGTATCGCATCTGTGCAGGAAGGTGCTCGTCACCTTTGCGGCGGCGGTAAACAACGATGGCCCAAAACATCAGACCCCAAGCCAAAGCACCTACGCCCCAAAGCACTGCCCATGAAATGTTCCACAGGTCGGTGATGGTGTCGGTGTGGTTGGTTACGTCACTGCTGGTTGCCGGAAGTGGCATCAGAATGGCATTACCCAAGTCCTGCTGAGAGCATCCAGCTACAAAAAGTGTGGTTGAAGCAGCAACAGTGGCTATTGCAGCCCTAAAAGTACGCTTAGAAAGCACAATCGACCCTTCGAATCGTTACCGTTTTAGTCTACGCCCGCAGGTACTTTCAAGGGCGCGAAAACGCTAGAAAATCCCTAAAAAATTAGCAGAATGAGTCGCCGCAGGCGCAGGTTGAAGTGGCATTAGGGTTTTCGATAACCAAACCCTGTTTGGTGATTGAATCCTCATAGTCGATGGTTGCGCCGTTAAGCATTCCCATAGATCCGGTGTCCACGACTGCTTCGAAATCACCGAAGGAGAAGGTTTGGTCTTCTGAGTCTAGAGTTTCGTCGAAGAACAACTCATAGTTCATGCCCTGACAACCGCCAGGCTTTACCTCGATGCGCAGGCGAAGAGTGTCTTCGCTGGCTTCCGCAGCAATTAGCGCCGAAATCTTGGTGATGGCTGCTGGGGTGAGGTTGAGTTCGTAGCTGGTGGTCTCGGTCAATTGAATCTCCTTGATGTCTCTTTCAATTCTAAATCCCTAAACCCGCGGGCAAAGGCAAACATTCCGCTAACCTATTGGTTATGACCGACCAGAACTCAGCACCTAAAAAGGGCAAGCCAACTCCAGCGCGTAAAGAACAGGAAGCTGCTCGTAAGCGTCCGCTAGTTGCGCCTCGCACCAAAGAGGGAAAGCAGGCTCAAGCGGCCAAAATGCGTTCAGAGCGCCTAGCTGCCCGTGAAGGCTATGCCGCTGGCGACGACAAGTACCTACCTAAGCGTGATGCCGGGCCTCAGCGTCGCTTGATCCGCGACATTGTTGACTCCGGATGGTTCACGATTGGTGAATTGCTTCTGCCGGTGATGATTGTTTCGATTTTGATCCCACCAGTTACTTCATTCGCAATCATTTTGAACGCGATCGTTCTGTCGCTTTTCGCTCTTTTCTTGGTCGACACCTACTTCATCGCCCGTCGCGCTAAGAAGCGTCTTGCCGAGAAGTTCGGCGCAGGCAAGGTTGACAAGGGTGTTTGGCTATACGTTGCTTTTCGTGCCATGTACCCGCGTCTACTGCGCCTTCCAAAGGCTCAAGTTGCGCGCGGTAGCAAGGTCTAGTTTCTAGAGCCCAGCTCGCGGTTTATTTTTCTAGCCCAGAACGGGCCCTGGTAGATAAACCCGGTGTACCCCTGAACCAGGGTTGCTCCTAGTTCTAATCGCTCCTTCACATCAGCTGTGGTCTCTACGCCACCAACCGAGACGATTGAAATTCGACCGGCAATGGTTTTATTGAGCAGTCGTAAAACCTCAATTGAACGGTTTCGAACCGGTAAACCTGACAACCCGCCAGCTCCCATAGCCTCGACCTTTGAACCTTCAGTCTTGAGACCCGATCTAGAAATTGTGGTGTTGGTAGCGATAATTCCGGCAAGCTTTAGTTCAACCGCCAATTCGGCAATTTCTACGACGTCTTCATTGGCTAAATCAGGTGCGATCTTGACCAATACCGGTTTGCCACCGCAGTGTTCCAAAACCTCGGACAAAATAGGTCGCAATGACTCGATGCTCTGAAGGCTTCGCAAGCCAGGGGTATTAGGCGACGACACATTTACCGCCAGGTAGTCCGCCAACGGAGCCAGAAGTTTTGTGCTGGTTCCGTAATCCGAAACAGCGTCTTCGATTGGGGTGATCTTTGACTTACCAATATTCACACCGATAATCGGCAGTTGCCGGTGCCTGCGACGCAACTTGGTGAGACGTTCGGCTAGTTTGGCCGCACCCTCATTGTTGAAACCCATCCGGTTAATCAACGCACGGTCAGCCACCAGGCGAAAGAGTCTTGGTTTCTCATTTCCCGGCTGCGCCAAGGCTGTCACGGTACCAACCTCGACGTGGGAAAAACCCAGGTCTGCCAAGGGCATGATCATCGTTCCGTTTTTGTCGAATCCGGCGGCCAGACCAAAAGGCCCTTGGAAGTTGAGGCCTAAAGCCTCGACCATTCGAGTGCGCTTAGCTGAGAGACGAAACAATTTGGTTAGTCCAAGTTTGTGAGCCAGGATAAGTCCGCTAGCTACAAAGTGATGCACAGACTCTGGGTCGAAGCGTGCGAAGAAAACTCGAAAGATGAACCAGTACATTGAGGGCTCCTTATTCGAACCGAGCTTTGATGGCTTCGAAGTGGGCCGGTAATCCCTCTTCGTTGGCGAGGGCGTCGATTAGGTCAAAAGTGGCGAACAGAGCGGTTTTGTCGTAATCCACAACCTGCTGAGCTCTAAGGAAAGTGTGCACAGACAATCCGGCACCAAATTTAGACTGCTGGTTCACTGGAAGAACGTGGTTAGAACCAGCCATGTAATCGCCAAGCGATACCGGGGAGAAGCCGCCCAAGAAAATAGCCCCAGCATTAGAAATCTGCGCCAAAAGTTCTTCTGGATTTGAAACCTGAAGTTCGAGGTGCTCGGTTGCATAGTGATTTGCGAATTCTGCCGCGGCTCCCATGTCGGAAACCAGCACAATAGCGGACTGCTGGCCAGCCAGTGCGGTTCTGGCGCGGTCTGAGTGAGAAGTCTGTTTCACTCGCGATTCAAGAGCTTGCAGCACAAGGTCTGCAAACTCAGCCGAGTTGGTGACCAAAACGGAAGCGGCTGATTCATCATGCTCTGCCTGCGAGAGGAGGTCGGCTGCCACGAATTCCGGATTAGCGTGCTGGTCGGCAACAACTAAGATTTCGGTGGTGCCCGCTTCAGAATCGATTCCGACTATTCCGCGAAGGGCTCGCTTGGCAGCGGTGACATAAATGTTGCCAGGGCCGGTGATTAGGGAAACCGGATTGAGCTCGATCTCTTGAACCCCGAAAGCAAGTGCTGCAATGGCCGCCGGTCCCCCAACGTTGTAAACCTCGGTCACCCCGAGCATTGCTGCAGCTGCTAGAACTGTTGGGTGAGGTCGACCGCCAAACGCAGCCTGGCCGGGGGTTGCGATAACTAGACGAGGCACTCCGGCTACCTGAGCCGGCACCACATTCATAACCACACTCGATGGGTAAACAGCCTTGCCACCGGGAACGTAAAGCCCAACCGAGTCAACCGGCTGCCAACGTTGGTGCACCTTGCCGCCGCTGGATAGCTCAACGGTCACGGTTTTGGGCAAATTTGCCTCAGAAACTTTTCGCACGCGGGAAATCGACTCGAGAAGTGCGGCCTCGAGTTTTGGCGAAATGGCCGCGAGAGCCGCGTCCAGTTCAGCTTGGGGTACTCGGATCGGGCTTGGGTCGAACCCATCAAATTTTTGAGTTGCCGCGATTAGAGTCTGGGCACCGTTTTCTCGAACGTCAAGAAGCAAAGGACGAATTTGGTCAATAGCCGATTCAATACTCAGGCTTGCTCTAGGAAGGAGTCGGTTAACTTCGGCACTGCTCGGCACACCTGCACGCAGGTCTAAAACTCTCAACAAATCGCTCAACCGAACTCCAATTCTCAGTCAATTCTATTCGTGACAAAACTTGCCGTAGCCTAATTAGGTGACTACAACA
>JBEGSI010000022.1:0-3087 GCA_041180065.1 Actinomycetota bacterium
CTTGGGTGACCAGTGAAAACTTGCGACCAACGGCACGCTTCGCAACGGTCTGCTCAATGGCGGCCGCCATCTTGGCGTCGATCTCCACCGAAATAACGTGATCAACCGCTTCGAGTAGACCTAGGGTGAGCGAACCCAAACCAGGGCCAATTTCAACGACGGTTTCATTTGAATCGAGTTTGGCCGATGCCACAATCTTGCGAATGGTGTTTGGGTCGGTAACGAAGTTTTGTCCAAGTTTCTTGGTTGGCACTACCCCGAGAGAATCCGCCAGTGCCCGGATGTCGGCTCCACCTAGAAGTTCAACCATTAGTTCCACGACCCGTAAACGGTTTCGGTGTTCTCGGTTAGCTGTGCGGAAAGTTCATTCACGTCAACGCTTCTAACCTCGGCCATTTTTCGCACGGTGATGGGAACCAGGTAACTGGCATTCGGGCGTCCGCGGAATGGTTCTGGCGTTAGAAACGGTGCATCGGTTTCAACCAGAATCAACTCTTTTGGTGCCATGGCGAGAGAGTTACGTAGGTGTTCGTTTCGCTTGATGGTGATATTGCCAGCGAACGACATGTACCAGCCGTTATCAATGCAAATTTGCGCCAAGTCAACATCACCCGAGTAGCAGTGGAAAACCACCTTGTTCGGCGCACCCACGCGCTTCAGAGTTGCGACGACCTGTTCGTGGGCATCGCGATCGTGAATCATCAGCGCGATGTCGTTTTCCTTGGCAATACGAATGTGCTCTTCGAAAGAATGCTGCTGCAGAGCAAGCGCTGCCTCGCCTTCGGTGCGGAAGTAATCTAAGCCGGTTTCACCAATTGCCCGCACCCGAGGCTGAGCCGCTAGAGAGGCGATTTCCGCAATAGCCTCATCGAGTTTGGCAAGAGTTCCGTATTCGGGAGCCTCGTTTGGGTGAAGTGCAACGGCAGCCAAAACACGCGATTCAGTGGCCGCCAACTCGGCCGACCATTTACTGGTCTGCAAAGTCACGCCAACTTGAACGACGCCTTTGATGCCAACCGAAGCAGCCTTGTCGAGTTGTTGCTGAGTGCTCAGCGCTTCATCACCGTAGGCGATGTCGAAGTGGGTGTGGTTGTCGTAGGTGGCAACCTCAAGCGCTTCAGGTAGTGGCGGGTAGCTCACTACTTACCTTCGGTTTCGGTTTCGATTCTTGGGAAAAGCGGTTCTAGTTCTGAGGTTTTGGTTCCAGCAGGAAGCACACCCCATTCGGCGGCTGAAGCCAGGGTGGCATCGTCTAGTGCGCCAAGCGAACCACCGGTAACTGCGGCCCAGAGCTTGCCGGTTGCCTTAGGAATAACCGGAGCCAGCAGCACCGAAAGAGTGCGGAGGCCTTCCGAGCAAACATAGAGCACTGTGGCCAAACGCTCGCGGTTTTCTTCGGTCTTTGCCAAGACCCAGGGTTCCTGCACGGTGATGTAGTTGTTTAGCTCATCAACCAAAGTCCAGATGCTATTAATTGCGTCTTGAATGGCAACGCGCTCAATGGCCGCATCGGCGTCTTCGGTGGCCTTGCGAGCCACTTCGATGATTGCCTTATCGGCATCCGAGTATTCGGCTGGAGCCGGGATCACGCCGTCGAAATAACGACCAACCATCGCCAACACACGCGAAGCGAGGTTTCCAAAACCGTTCGCGAGTTCCGCCTGGTAACGAGCCGAAAGGTCTTCCCATGAGAATGAACCATCTTGGCCGAAAGCAATGGCCTTCATGAAGTAGTAGCGGAAGGCGTCCGATCCGAAGGTGTCGGTGATCTGTTCCGGAGCGATACCGGTGAGCTTCGACTTCGACATCTTTTCGCCGCCAACCAGCAACCAACCGTGGCCGAAAACTTGGCGCGGAGTTGGAAGACCGGCGGCCATCAACATGGCTGGCCAGATCACCGCGTGGAAACGAAGGATGTCTTTACCAACGACCTGAAGGCTGGCTGGCCAAAGCGACTGGAACTTGGCGTCGTCTTCGCCGTAACCGATGGCCGTGATGTAGTTCAGAAGTGCGTCGAACCAAACGTAGGTGATGTGGCTGTCATCCCAAGGGATGTCGATGCCCCAGTCGAACTTTTCTTTGGAGCGAGAAATCGAAAGATCATCTAGTCCACGGCGAACGAACGAGACAACCTCGTTGCGCGCTGAATCCGGAGCCACGAAGTCTGGTTGCTGTGCGTAAAGGTCGAGCAGCGGTTCTTGGAATTCGCTGAGCTTGAAGAAGTAGTTGGTTTCCTTCAACTTCTCAACCGGCTTTGAGTGAATTGCACAAACCGGCTGCCCCTCGAATGCGCCTTCACCTTCGATCAGGTCGGCTTCGGTCTTGTACTCTTCGCAGCCAACGCAGTAGTTACCTTCGTAAGAGCCCTGGTAGATGAAACCGGTGTCGTAAAGGTGCTGCAGGAACTTCTGAACGTTCTTTTCGTGGCGCGGCTCGGTGGTGCGAATGAAATCCGAGTTACGAATGTCGATGGTGTCGAGCAGCGGAAGCCACGCATCATGAACCAACTTGTCGGCCCAGTCTTTCGGCTCGGTCTTATTGGCTGCTGCGGTGCGCAAAATCTTTTCGCCGTGCTCGTCGGTGCCGGTCAACATGAACGCGTTTTCTCCGCGCTGAGCGTGCCAACGAGTTACTACGTCGGTAGCAACTTCGGTGTAGGCGTGCCCGATGTGAGGAGCGTCGTTCACATAGAAGATCGGTGTCGTTGAATAAAACGACTTCCCGTTTGAGTTAGGCATTCTTCTATCTTAATTGCGTGCGTCGAGGCTTGCTTGATACAGCTCACTCTTCGAGACGCCATGCATGCTGGCTACCTGCGACACAGCCTGCTTCAAACCAACTCCGCTAGCGGTGAGTTGCATCACCTCGGTAACCAAATCAACTGCTGCGACGGATTCTTCCGAAGCACCAGCAATAACCAGCACCATCTCGCCCTTGTGGTCTTCCGATGCCCAAGAAACGAGGTCGGCTAGTGAACCACGAATAGTCTGCTCGAACTTTTTGGTGAGCTCTCGCGCCACGGCTGCTTTTCGGTCGTTACCAAAAACCTCAGCGGCATCAACCAGGCACTCGTGGATGCGGTGAGGT
>JBEGSI010000023.1:0-3753 GCA_041180065.1 Actinomycetota bacterium
ATGTTGTTTGGATCGGCCTGTTCCTAATCGTTTACGTTCTCAAATAAGAATTTCTGGAGATCAATTCAATGGCATTCATCAAGCGCAACGTCAACGGTTCACGCCGTAGCCCTTTTGCAGCAGTACTAGTTGTCGCAGCTGGCCTAGCCCTTACCGGCGGCGGCTACGCGGCTACCACCGCTGCAGTTGCAAGCACCCAGCCAGTGAGCGCAGCCGCATCGGCAGCGCAAACCGAAGAAGGTCGCAAGCTGTTCTTGGCTAACTGTGCAAGCTGTCACGGTAAGGCTGCCGAGGGTTCGGCAGTGGCACCGTCGCTAATCGGTGTTGGCGCAGCATCGGTTGACTTCCAGGTTGGCACCGGCCGTATGCCTGGTCAGGCCTCAGGTCCTCAGCTCGAAAAGAAGCCGGTTCAGTTCACCGAAGAGCAGACCGCTGCCCTTGCCGCTTATGTTGCCTCACTGGCACCTGGCCCAGCAATTCCAACCGAAGAGATGCTAGCCACCAATGGCGACTCAACTCGTGGTGGCGAGCTATTCCGCATCAACTGTGCGATGTGCCACAACGCCGTTGGTGCTGGTGGCGCTCTCACCGAGGGCAAGTATGCGCCTGCTCTAAAGGGTGTTACAGAGAAGCACATCTACGAGGCTATGGTTACCGGCCCTCAAAACATGCCGGTATTCAACGACGCCAACCTGACCCCTAAAGACAAAAAAGACATCATCACCTACCTAAAGTTTGTGGAATCAACCCCATCGGCCGGCGGTTATGAACTTGCGAACCTAGGCCCAGTGGTCGAAGGTTTGTTCACCTGGGTCTTCATCCTCGGCTTCATCATTGCAATCACCATCTGGCTTGGCGCTAAGTCGAACTAGTAGCAGAGCTTAGAAAAATAGGAGATAAATACGTGAGCGACAAAAAGAGTCTCGCTAAGGCCTCGGCACACGAGGAAGAGCACGACTACGCAACCGGTTTGGCAGTTGTAGCCCCCGATGCAGTTCAGAACCCGGGTATGGAGCCTCACCGTGAGCGCATGACCGACAAGAGCGTCAAGCACGAAAAGGCTGCGGCTCGTCAGGTTGCAGCTTTCTTCATCGCCTCAATCGTGGGAAGCATTTACTCGATCTACGCTTACTTCGCCTTCCCATTGACCGAAGAGCTAGGAACCGTTCGAAACAACACCCTGTTCCTAGGTTTGGGCATCACCCTTGGTCTGCTGGGCATCGGCATTGGTGCAGTGCACTGGGCAAAGACCCTCATGCCGGATGCCGAAGTCTCTGAGGCTCGCCACCAGACCCGCGGCACCGAAGACGTTCGTGCCCGCGCAATTGAAATCATCAAGCTTGCCGAGAACGAATCTGGATTCACCCGTCGCAAGCTAATCCGCCGCTCACTTTACGGTGCCCTCGCGCTTTTCCCGATCCCTGCGATCTTCTTCTTTGGTGACATGAACCCAAACAAGGATCCTCAGGAGCTTCTTCGCCACACCATGTGGAAGAAGGGCACCCGCCTGACCAAAGACCCAAACGGTCTGCCAATCAAGGCTTCAGATGTAACCATCGGTTCGGTTTTCCACGTTATTCCTGAAGGTCTAACCGAACTTCACCACGGCAAGTTAGAA
The DNA here is from genome assembly GCA_041180065.1 of Actinomycetota bacterium. Lineage (GTDB taxonomy): Bacteria > Actinomycetota > Actinomycetes > Actinomycetales > Microbacteriaceae > Rhodoluna. Next base: position 1,619 of record JBEGSI010000023.1, read on the forward strand.
GAGAAGGCCAAGGCTGCAGTTCTTCTAGTGCGTCTTGACCCAGCCGACCTAAAAGAGTCAGCCGAGCGCAAGAGCTGGTCATACGACGGCATCGTTGCCTACAGCAAGATTTGCACCCACGTTGGTTGCCCAGTGGCGCTGTACGAGCAGCACACTCACCACCTACTGTGCCCTTGCCACCAGTCGACTTTCGACGTGACCGACGAGTGCAAGGTTGTTTTCGGCCCTGCTTCTCGCCCACTACCTCAGCTACCTATCACCGTTGACGCCGAGGGTTACCTCGTCGCACAGAGTGACTTCACCGAGCCTGTTGGCCCTAGCTTCTGGGAGCGCTAAAAATGAGCAACGCAGTAACTGCACGTAAAAAGGGTGGCTTCCTAGCTGGAACCGCAAACTACCTTGACGAGCGCGTTGGCGTAGCCGGCATCCTCAAGGAATTTGGCCGCAAGGTATTCCCTGACCACTGGTCATTCATGTTGGGTGAGGTCGCGCTTTACAGCTTCCTGGTCCTACTGATTTCTGGTACCTTCCTAACCTTCTTCTTCCAGCCATCGATGGTGCCTGTGATTTACGACGGCGTTTACGGTCCTCTAAAGGGCGCCGAAATGTCGATTGCCTATGCATCGACCCTCGACATCTCATTTGAGGTTCGCGGCGGTTTGCTAATGCGCCAGGTTCACCACTGGTCTGCACTGCTGTTTGTTGCAGCCGCTGGCCTTCACATGCTTCGCGTGTTCTTCACCGGTGCATTCCGCAAGCCTCGTGAAATCAACTGGGTAGTCGGTTTCGTTCTTTTCGTTCTCGGTATGGCCGGCGGTTTCACCGGTTACTCACTTCCAGACGACCTTCTTTCAGGTAACGGCCTTCGCATCATCGATGGAATGATCAAGGGCTTGCCAGTTATCGGCGCGTACTCTTCATCACTACTATTCGGTGGCGAGTTCCCTGGTGAGGCAATCGTTGCCCGCCTATACGGCCTGCACATCCTGTTGGTACCGGCTTTGATCCTCGTGTTCATCGTCATCCACTTGTTCATGGTGGTCATCCACAAGCACACCCACTACTCGGGCCCGGGTCGCACCGACGCAAACGTCGTTGGCTACCCACTAATGCCTGTTTACGTTGCTAAGGCTGGTGGCTTCTTCTTCATCGTCTTCGGCATCATCATGCTGATGGCTGCTACCTTCACAATCAACCCAGTATGGAACTACGGTGGCTACGACCCATCACCGGTTTCAGCTGGTACCCAGCCTGACTGGTACATCGGATGGCTCGATGGCGCTCTTCGTCTTGCACCTTCACACCTTGAGGTAGTTGGCGGAGGCGGCACCTGGGCATGGAACATCTTGCTTCCAATGCTTGTCGGTGTTGGATTCTTGGTTGTAGTTGCTGCCTACCCATTCATCGAAGCTTGGGTTACCGGTGACAAGCGCGAGCACCACGTGCTTGACCGCCCACGCAACGCTCCAACTCGCACAGCTATTGGTGCAGCTGGCGTAACCTTCTATGCAGTCCTATGGGCAGGCGCAGCGACCGACTTGATCGCAACTAACTTCAAGATGTCGCTGAACCAGGTCCTAACTTCAATGCAGATCTTGCTGATTATCGGCCCGATCATCGCGTTCATTGTGACCAAGCGTGCCTGCTTGTCTCTTCAGCGCAAAGACCGCGAGATTGTTCTGCACGGTCGCGAGACTGGTCGCATCGTACGCATGCCGCACGGTGAGTACATCGAGGTTCACGAGCCGCTAGACGAGTTTGACCAGTGGAAGCTGATTGACTTCAAGTCATACAGCCCTACCCTTGCTCGTCCGAACGCGGCCGGAAAGATCACCTTGAACGCTCGCATCCGCGCAGCCTTCTCACGCTTCTACTTTGAGGACCGCATTATTCCGGTAACTCAGACCGAACTAGACGCGGCTCACCACCACCACGATGAGCCAGCTATTGCGGAGAAGCCAAAGAAAGCTGTAGCATCGGCTAAGAAGCCGGCTGCCAAGAAGGCAGCCCCAAAGAAGTAACTGGCAAACCAAGCCGATTGGCCGGTGTCTCGAAAGAGGCACCGGCCTTTTGCTTTGTGGCAGACTAAAACCATGCTTTCAGCGACCTTCATCTTTGCTCCGGGAACCTACGAC
>JBEGSI010000024.1:0-33060 GCA_041180065.1 Actinomycetota bacterium
CATCTCTTCGATGTCGAATCCGAGCTCGTTCAATCGCTCGACGCGGCGGCTGATTTTCCACCGGTCGTTCTCTCCAATAACTTCGGCCGCAGTAAGTTCTTTCCAGAGGTTTCGGTACTTCAAGATGATGCGATCCGAAATCTCGTTGGCATTAACTCCCGGAGCCGCATTTCCGCTTGCGATCAAGTCGAGTAGCTCTCCGGCAATGTTTACCCGGGCGATCTCCAAGTCATTCTCACGCTGGCCGTTAGAAAGACCACCGTCGTAGAGCTGCCCGGTTTCAGCATCAACTAGGTAGGCAGCGAACGACCCGGCATCACGGCGGAACAGGGTGTTAGAAAGAGAAACATCACCCCAGAAGAATCCGGCAATGTGCAAACGAACCAAAAGCACTGCCAGTGCGTCTACCAAGCGAGAGGCGGTTTCTGGGCGAAGCCCCTGCGACCACATGGCGCGGTAGGGGAGCGAAAACTTGAGGTGGCGGGTAATTAGCACGGCTGGTAGCGGTTCACCGGCTTCATCCGTGCGGTTGTTGATGATGGCAAAAGGTTCAACGCAGGGAACCGCTAGGTTTACCAGGCGCTTGAGCATTTCATACTCACGTTTGGCCAGTTCGGGGAGAGTTTCCTTGATGGCAATAACGTGATCGCTCAGGTGAGCGAACCGAACCGTGTGGCGGGAAAGCCCCTTTGGCAGAGCGGCAATCCGATCAGCCGGCCAGTCTTCCAAAGGCAACTGCCACGGTAGATCCAATAGTGCTGGATCTACCGCGGCAGTTGTTATGTCTAGAGATGAACCCACTAGTTAAGGCGCTCGCCCGACTCCACGTCGAACAAGTGAGCGTTACCTGCAGGTGCGATGAATACCTTCGAGCCGGCCTTGACCGAACCGTTTGACTCAACGCGAACGGTTACATCGGCCTTGACTCCGTCAAGAACTACTGAACCGTAGATGAATGCGTCGGCGCCAAGTTCTTCAACGACGTCAACTTCCAAAGGCAAACCGGTCTTGGAAACGACTACGTCTTCTGGACGTAGACCAACGGTGATGGTCTTTTCCTTGGTCTTAGCAAGAATGCTCTTCTCAACCTTGATCTCGGCGTCACCGAAACCAACGCCACCTGAGGTGATTGGAAGCTGAAGTAGGTTCATGGCAGGTGAGCCAATGAAGCCGGCAACGAATACGTTTGCTGGGCGCTCGTATAGTTCACGAGGGGTGGCAACCTGCTGCAGAACGCCGTCTTTTAGCACAGCAACGCGGTCACCCATGGTCATAGCTTCAACCTGGTCGTGGGTTACGTAAACGGTGGTTACACCTAGACGACGCTGTAGCGAGGCAATCTGGGTGCGGGTCTGAACACGAAGCTTGGCGTCAAGGTTTGAAAGCGGCTCATCCATAAGGAATACCTGTGGCTTACGAACGATGGCGCGTCCCATGGCAACACGCTGACGCTGACCACCTGAAAGGGCCTTTGGCTTGCGACCCAGGTACTGCTCAAGGTCTAGAAGCTTGGCTGCCTCAAGAACGCGCTCGGCACGCTCTTCTTTTGGAACACCGGCAATCTTTAGAGCGAAGCCCATGTTCTCGGCAACGGTCATGTGCGGGTATAGAGCGTAGTTCTGGAACACCATTGCGATGTCGCGGTCTTTTGGTTCGATGTCGGTAACGTCACGGTCGCCGATGAAAATCGCGCCTGCGTTTACCTCTTCAAGACCGGCCAACATACGAAGGCTGGTTGACTTTCCACAACCCGAAGGGCCAACTAGCACTAGGAACTCGCCGTCCTTGATTTCAAGGTCTAGCTCGTTTACTGCTGGGCGTGGGGTGCCTGGGTAGAGGCGGGTGGCTTTTCTAAATGAAACGGTTGCCATTATTTTTCTCCTAAATCGGCAGGTACGTGCCGAACGATCCTTTGTGTAAGAGCCTGAAACGGATGTTTCAAGTTATAGCCATTATGGCATTGCGGCGCACTTGTTTTAGACTTGGAAATCTGACTGTCACCAGATCGTGATGAAGCAAGGACGGAACCAACATGACCAACGAACGACTAACCCGCGACCAGCAGCGTGAAGCAGCCCGCGCCAAAGCCAAGGCCATGCGAGAGGCTCAGAAGAAGAACGACTCCCGTAAAAAAGTTGTAGTTATTCTTAGCTCGGTTCTGGCAGCCGCTGGAATCACTGCCGCAGTTATAGCTGCACTCGCTCTACAACCGGCCCCGGCTCCAGAGGCCAAAGATGGTCCAGCCACTGCTATCTTCGACGGCGGCATTCGAGTTGGTAAAGACCTTCAGGTTCTAACCAGCAAGTCACAGGTTGACGCCGCTGTTCCAAACATCGTGATCTACCAGGACCTTCAGTGCCCAGCCTGCCGCGCCTTCGAGGTTCCAAACATGCCTCAGATTCGCGAGCTGGTTGCCGCAGGCAAGTACACCGTTGAGATTCACCCAATTTCTTTCCTCGACGGACAGTCGGTTAATGAGTACTCGAGCCGAGCAGCCAACGCGCTGCTCTGTGTTGCCGACAAGTCACCTCGCAACTTCTTCGACTACAACGAGGCACTATTCAACAACCAGCCTGAAGAAGGAACTGCAGGTCCTTCAAACGAAGATCTATCGACTCTCGCCCAGCAGGTTGGCGTAAACGAACCAAAGGCACTCGATTGCATCACCAAGCCGATTTTCACCACTTGGGCTAAGAACAAGGGTTCGGCTGTCTGGAGCGAAAAGGTTCCTGGATCAAACCTAGAGTTCACCGGCACTCCGTTCATCATGGTGAACGGTCAGCAGTACCGAGGCGAGACCGCAAACGCTGCGATGTTCTTGCAGTGGTTGCAGACCGTTGCCCCGGTCAACTAATTATTTAGTTACTGCCGTAAGCACTGCCGAGGCAGGGGAGTCGCCAACATCGTTGGTTGCAATCACTCTGAACTGGTAGGTGGTTTTGGTCTTTAGACCAGTGATGCTTAGCGAACGGCTGTTAGAAACTGCCTTTCGCACAACCAGCCAGGTAAGTCCGCCATCCTTCGAGTACTCGACGATGTAGTTACGAACCGCACTGCCATCAACAATCACCGGAGCTGCCCAACTTAGGGTTACCGAGGTCTTGGCTGGTTTGATGCCAAGGCCGGTAACAGCACTTGGAGCGTTTCCGCTGGTAACAACAGTTACCACTTCGGACTTGGCCGAGTAACCAACTGAGTTCTTTGCCGCAACTCGGAAGCAGTACTTGGTTCCAGGTAGCAGGTTGGTTGCGGTGAAGCTGAGCGAGTTACTCGCTGCGTGGGAAATCTCGGTGTAGGTGCGGCAGTTACTCGAAACCTCAACCTTGTAGTCGGTGATGGCAGCGCCGCCGTTACTTTCTGGAATCGTCCACTCGAGTGCAGCAGTGGTTGACTCCGCAGTAGCCACAACATCAAGCGGCACACTTGGGGCCAAGGTCTTGGTGGTGAAGCTTCCGGTTAGGTACTGGCTGAAGCCGGCATCGTTTACCGCTGCCACGCGAACGAAGTAGGTTCCACCGGGAACCATTCCACGAACGGTGAACGAACGGTTGACCGATTCGGTCTCGTCGATGTCGATCCAGTTCTCGCCGTCGTCGTTTGAGATTTCAATGGTGTAGTCAGTTAGAGGAGCACCACCTTTGTCGGTAGGAGCAACCCAGTTGAACGAAACCGAGTTAGCTGTTAGTCCCGTGAAGTTCAAACCGGTTGGAGCGCCAGGAGCGGTTACGCGGGTGTTCGCGGTTAGAACATCGGAAACATTGCCCGCGCCAATTGAAGTCACGGCCGATACGCGGAATAGGTAGCGCTTTCCCTTCACTAGGTTGAACACGTTTAGGTTGCGAGCTGCTGAAACGCCGTCCTTGATGGTGGTCCAGACACTTCCGCCGTTTCCAGAAACCTCAATCTTGTAGTCGGTGATCGAGTTTCCACCATTCGACTCTGGAAGATCCCAAAGCAGAGTCAGCGTGGTTCCACCGAGGTTGTTCACGCTTAGGTTCAGCGGTTTGGTTGCTGCCCCATCGAGGGTCAACAGTTCACCGGTTACCCATTCGCTTACTCCTGCTCGGTTCACCGCAGCCACGCGCACTTGGTAGTGCGTTGCTGGGGCAAGGCCGGTGAGTTTTAGGTTCACCGAAGTCGAAACAGCCTTGTCCATGTTGCGCCAGGTGACACCTTCATCGCGAGAAGTTTCAACTCGGAAGTTGGTAATTGGAGCACCGCCATTGAAGGTTGGAGCAACCCACTTGAAGGTTGCCGTGGTGTTCTTCACCTCAGAGATAACCAAATCTGTTGGTGCGTTCGGTGCAACAGGCTCTAACGTTCTGGTGCGAAGAACTTCCGACCAAGGCGCCCCAGGGCTGTAGGCAATCTCGTTGCCACCGTTGTCGCCGCGAACGCGGAACGAGTAGTTGGTGCCGGCAATCAGGTTTGAAATCGGCAAATTAGTGGTTCTTGAGTAGCCGTCGTTGATGAGCTTCCAAGTAACTCCATTATCAAGTGAGTACTCGATTTGGTAGTCGCCGAGCTGCCCGCGAACGCGTCCGTCGGGGAATACCTGCTGGTTACCGTTGGCATCGAGGATTGGCTCACCGAGGAAGCTTGGAGCAGTCCATGAGAGTACACCCTCGTTTGGTCGACCTTCGGTTGGGGTGAAGGTCACGTTGGTTGGCTCGTTTGGCATGCCGGGAGGGATGCGGGTGAGCGTGAATCCAGCAGTGTTGATTGTGCTGCGGTGGTCCAAGTTGTCGGCGGCATCAACGTAGCAAGAGTGAGGGCCGGCAACCGTGCCAAAGGCTAGGTCGGTTTGCAAGCTGATGCTGAGGTCTTTGTTGGTGCCTTCGAAACTCAAAACCTTCGCATTGTTGGCTCCGACGACAACCCAGTCGCTTCCAGCCGGCACCACACGCATCGAAACCGGCTGCATGCCAGTTTGGCCGTAGCAGAAAACGTTGAACCAAGAAATTCCAGACTGGTCGGTTAGATGAAGGTTGACCACTCCGGTGTCGAAGGTTGAACCAACTTCGTAGGATTCCCGATCCCAGTTGCTGGCGACAAGCGTCGGGGCATCGTCGTCCCAGCCACCCTCAATTAGCTGTCGGGTTATGTAAAGAGGGTTTACTGTGGTGCTCTGGTTGTACCCGAGCATGTCCATCGACCAAACGTAGCAGTTGTAACTTGCCGGACGGTTCCCGCGCTCGACGCTGGTCTTTACCGAAAGTGACAGGTGAGTGTTGGTGCCACTCGAATCAGTGATCTCGGCGGTACGGTTACCGTGGTGCGTCCAGCCGCTGCCACTCCAGAAGAAGTAGAGCGTCAGCGGGCTCTTGTTTCCGCCATAGCAGTTCAATTGGAAAGTCTTGACACCAGACTCGTCGTCGAGTGCGATGTCGAAGTTGACCTCGGCGTCACCGTTGGTCACATCGTAGGAAGACTTGTCCCAGGCAAAGCTGGTAAGGGTAGGTGCCTTTTCATCGACGGCCTGAGCGGCGGCCGACTTGGTAACGGTCACGCCGCTAACCGCTAGGTCGGATATGTGACCTAGGTTGTCGGAAACACGGGCGCGACAGTTGTATCCGCCAGCCTTAGTTCCATAGGGAATCGTGGTCTCGATCTGGAAGATTGCCGCTTGGTTCAGTGGCTTCACCGTGGCTCCGGCAACAGCTGTTACCGATGCGATGCGAGCCGAGTTGGATCCGTAGATGCCCCACTCGGTGCCGTTCCAGTAAATGGTGTAGTTCACCAAGACCAGGTTGTTGCCGTAGCACTCCAATTGAAGGCTGGTTGCAGATACGTCATCGGTGAGGGTGAATGAAGCGGTTGCCTTGGCGGCAGCAATACCTACTTCGTATGAAACTGAATCCCAGCTAAAGCCGGTGAGTGCAGGAGCTGCGTCATCGTAGACACAGGTTGCTTTCTTTATTTCGTTGGTGGTGTAGTCGCAGATGTTTAGACCCCAACCACCTTCCAGGACGTCGGTGCCATCTCCTCCGGCAATGATGTCGTCGCCTTCGCCACCGGCGATTGAGTCTTCACCAACCTCGCCGTAGATGTTGTCTTCTCCGGCGCTTCCAGCGAGGTCGTCGTTGCCGGTTCCTCCGCGGATAGTGTCGTCGGCTGCTCCACCAATTAGCGAGTCGTCACCGGCTCCACCTTCGACGGTGTCATTCCCGTCGCCACCGTCGGCGCTGTCATTACCCGTTTCACCGCTCAAGTTGTCGGCGCCCGCGTTACCGGCGAGAGCGTCCGCTCCACCGCCACCAATGAGTGTGTCGTTGCCAGCTCCACCGATCAAGGTGTCATCGCCCAGTCCGCCGCTCAGGTCGTCGTCGCCAGGGGTTCCAGTAAGTTCATCGTTTCCGGTTCCGCCGTCGACCGTGGAGCCATCGCCGTTGGTGCCGTTGTATTCGTCGGAGCCATCTCCAAGGTTGATGACGTTGTTCTCACCGTTGTCGATAACCATGTCGTTTCCGCCGAGGGCTTCAACGATGACGTTGTTGGCGTTGATGCAGATCACATCGGCGTTACCGCTGCCCTTGAAAGTCTGGTTCGACTGGGTAATTGTGATGGTGCAAGTCGGGTCGGCAGCCATGGCCGGAGTGGCTGTAAGTAGACCCGCAATCATCGCGGTTACAGCTACTAATGAAATCCCGAGTCTCTTCATCTTGTTCCCCTTATAGGATGGAAGTTGCTAAAAGGTGCATCTGAAGATTAGTTTGAGCGAAATCGCTCAAAATAGCAAGTTTTTATGAGCGTGTCCGAAATTAGCAGTTTGCCGACTTGGCGCAATTGGTAGCGCACCGCTCTTGTAAAGCGGGGGTTGTGGGTTCGAGTCCCATAGTCGGCTCATGGGAGCTAGGGAAGTAACTCGCAAATCATTGTTTGCGCTTTCCCTTGCCGGATTTTTGGCGCTGGCCGATAAGGCTATTGCTTGGCCTCGAGGCTGTATCTCGGCGTTACCGTCATCGACCACCAGGCGAGTTGCTTGGACCGTCGACGATGGCGCATCCTCGGCAGCTCTCGGACGCTACGTTTCGATGCTTGAGAAAAACCCAAAAGTTAAAATCACGTTCTTCGTGCTCTCGGGCGCACCCGGCTGGACCAAATACGCCAAGCGCCTCAAGGCACTTCAAGACTCTGGGCAGATTCAACTGGCCAATCACACCCAGACCCATCGAAAACTCACCACCCTCTCCGACACTTATATAAAACAGGAGCTGAATCGCTGCGAAGCCTTCTGCTTGGAGAAATACGGCCGAAGCAGCAAACCTTACTTCCGACCCCCCTATGGAGAAATCGACGCCAGGGTCATTCGAGTAGCCGCCTCAATAGGTTTCACCAAGCCGGTGCTTTGGTATGGGTCATTCGCCTCTGGGTCCGGAGTGGCATCGTCGACGGTCTTGAAAAGCGCATCGAAGTGGATTGCGAACGGTCGCATCGTTATAGATCACGCGAATGGCTACTGCACAGTAAACGTGTTTCCACAGATTTTGAACCTCTTCAGTTCGCGGAAGTTAAAACTGGTAACCCTGAACGAAGCTTTTGGAACTACTCCTCAGTAAAAGTGATGCTCACCGAGTTGATGCAGAATCGATCACCGGTTGGAGTTTGTGGGGCGTCATCGAAAAGATGACCTAGGTGTCCGCCGCATTTTGCACAACGAACTTCAGTGCGAACCATCCCGTGGCTGCGGTCTTCCAAAAGTTCAACGGCGTCGCCCTCTTTGGGGGCGTAAAAACTTGGCCAGCCGCAGTGTGCATCGAACTTGGTTTCACTCTTGAAAAGCTCGGCGCCGCAACCTCGGCAACAGAAGGTGCCGATTCGATTTTCGTTTAGAAGCTCACCAGTTCCGGCACGTTCGGTGCCGGCTTCACGTAGTACGTGAAACTCCATTGGGTCTAGTTCTTCGCGCCACTCGTCGTCGCTTTTCGAAACCTGATAGTTCACTGCGTTCCTCAATTTCGTTTGGGTTGACTCGTTTAGACTAAACATTACTCATGGCAGAAAACTTCCCAACCGACGAATTTGACCAGGTTGCTCCGGCACCTGGGCGTCGCCGCGCTCGCAGAGGCGGCGGAAGAACTTTTCTGGAGTTCATGGCTTACTTTTCCGTTTCGGCAGTGGTTGCCGGAGGAGCGCTTTTTGGCTATCAAACTTTCTTCGGTGGCGGCACGAATCTAGATCTGAGTGGACTCAGCGACAACACCACAAAGACGAATGTCGACCCGCTACGAATCAACGAAACCAAGGTTTTAGATGCAGTTGGCCAAGATGGCCTTGCGGGAACCGTGGCCCACAAGCTAATTGATAAGGGTTGGAACGTGGTTACGGCAGCAAACAGCACCACCGGTGTTGCGGCTGAGAAGACCGTTATTTATATCAACTCAGACCAGCTGAACGATGCCGCTAAAGCGCTTGTCGGCGACTTAGGAAACTACTCCATTGAGGTTTCTAACCAGTACATTGACCCAATCACCGTGGTCTTGGGAGCCGATTACAAGTAATTTCTGCACATTTCCATTTGTAACGCTTTCATCAAGGTTGAACTTTCGATTAGTGGATATGGCTTTATTAGCGTAAGTTTCGAAGTAGGTCGTAACAAATGCCCTATTGCTTGACGCTTTGGGTCGATCTAGGTTCGGGATTCATCCGGACCTTGGCACAAAGCAATACAGGAGATACAAATGGCACAAGGAACCGTAAAGTGGTTCAACTCTGAGAAGGGCTTCGGCTTCATTACTCAGGACGGCGGAGCAGACGTTTTCGTTCACTTCTCAGCAATTGGTGGCGATGGCTACAAGGAGCTAAAAGAGAACCAGCGCGTTGAGTTCGACGTAACCGACGGACCAAAGGGTCCTCAGGCTGCTTCGGTAGTACTTATCTAACGACCAGCTTTTCTAAAACGGCATCACCTTTTATTAGGTGGTGCCGTTTTGCTTTCTTGCACTCTCTGCCTAAGAGTGCTAAAAAGGAGTTAGCACTCAAATAGGTCGAGTGCTAATTCGATTGAATTTCGGGAGAACCCAAATGCCAAAAATTATTGCTTTTAATGAAGAAGCACGCCGCGGTCTAGAGCGCGGTCTAAACATCCTTGCCGACACCGTAAAGGTGACACTTGGTCCACGCGGACGCAACGTTGTGTTGGAGAAGAAGTGGGGCGCCCCAACCATCACCAACGATGGTGTATCGATCGCCAAGGAAATTGAACTAGAAGACCCGTTTGAGCGCATTGGTGCCGAACTTGTCAAAGAAGTAGCCAAGAAGACTGATGACGTGGCCGGAGACGGAACCACCACTGCAACCGTTCTAGCCCAGGCTTTGGTTCGCGAAGGTCTGCGTAACGTCGCAGCCGGCGCCGACCCAATCAGCTTGAAGCGCGGTATCGAGAAGGCAACCGCTGCCGTTATAGAGCAGCTAATCGCTCAGGCCAAGGCCGTGGAGAGCAAGGAAGAGATTGCTGCTACCGCCTCAATCTCAGCCGGCGACAGCCAGATCGGTGAACTTATCGCCGAGGCCATCGACAAGGTTGGACGCGAAGGCGTGGTCACGGTTGAAGAGTCGAACACCTTTGGTATCGAACTTCAGCTAACCGAAGGTATGCGCTTCGACAAGGGCTACATCTCTGGTTACTTCGTCACCGACCCAGACCGCCAGGAGACCATCCTCGAAGACGCTTACGTGCTAATCGTCAACTCGAAGATCTCGAACATGAAGGAATTGCTTCCTGTGGTTGAGAAGGTTATGCAAGCCGGTAAGCCACTACTTCTAATTGCAGAAGATGTTGAGGGTGAAGCTCTAACTACTTTGGTTCTAAACAAGGTTCGTGGAATCTTCAAGTCGGCAGCTGTTAAGGCTCCTGGCTTCGGAGACCGCCGCAAGGCCATGCTTCAGGACATTGCAATTCTGACCGGTGGTCAGGTTATCTCATCTGAGATCGGCCTAAGCCTAGAGTCGGCAACCATTGACCTACTTGGTCGTGCTCGAAAGGTGGTAATCACCAAAGACGAGACCACCATTGTTGAGGGTGCTGGCGAGAGCGTTGCCATTCAGGGACGCGTTGACCAGATTCGTCGTGAGATGGAAGCCTCAGACAGCGACTACGACCGCGAGAAGCTACAGGAGCGTCTAGCCAAGCTAGCCGGTGGTGTAGCGGTAATCAAGGCGGGTGCTGCTACCGAGGTTGAACTCAAGGAGCGTAAGCACCGCATTGAAGACGCAGTTCGTAACGCCAAGGCTGCGGTTGAAGAGGGCATTGTTGCCGGTGGTGGTGTTGCACTACTTCAGGCTGGCAAGGTTGCTTTTGAGAACCTTCACCTCGTTGGCGACGAAGCAACCGGAGCGAACATCGTTCGCGTTGCTATCTCAGCACCGCTGAAGCAGATTGCAATCAACGCAGGTCTAGAGCCAGGCGTGGTTGCCGAGAAGGTAGCCAACCTTCCATCGGGTCAGGGTCTAAACGCCGCGACCGGTGAATACGTTGACATGATGAAGGCCGGTATCAACGACCCAGTGAAGGTAACCCGCTCGGCGCTGCAGAACGCAGCTTCGATTGCCGGACTATTCCTTACCACCGAGGCTGTTGTTGCAGACAAGCCAGAGCCAGCAGCTGCACCAGCAGCTCCAGGCGGAGGCATGGACTTCTAAGTAAGACTAAAAATCGGTGGGTTCTTTCGAACCCACCGATTTTTCTTTAACCCAAAAACAAGCGAAGGTTTGCAGCTTCAATTTCTTGGTACTGGGTGGCGGCGTGAGTTAATGCTCGACCGATTTCACCGAGCTGTTGATCAACGCCGTTTGCGGTTAGTCGCCAACGCTTCACCAATTCTTGAAAACTAGTGGCGGCAGCTCCCTGCCAAGAGCCTTCTAGGCCCTGTAATTGGGTGTGAAGCAACTCAACCTCGCCTTGCAGCTTCGATATGGTTGCTTGAATGTTGTTGTTTGCCGCGAGAACCTGCTCGCTGTCTACTCTAAAAATACTCATGGCAACAATGATGTTGTCTCCCGGTTTGCTTTTGATGAATTACAAAAAGCTGGGGATAACTTAGTTCAGTTCGATGCGCATGGTGGTGCCGCCACCATCAGTTTCCAAAGCCACGATAGTTGCCTTGTGCCTATCGAGAATGGTCTTGACAATCGAAAGCCCTAGACCTGACCCGCCGGTTTCACGGTTTCTTGAGTTATCGGCTCGGAAGAATCGTTCGAAAACCTTTGCGCGGAGTTGCTTGGGGATTCCTTCCCCATGGTCGCGCACTTCAATGACGGTTTTGCTTCCTTGAGTGCCTAGGGCCAGCTCTACGTTCCGATCGGCAGGGGAGAAACGGCTGGCATTGGCGAGCAGGTTTGTGAGCACCTGGCGGAAAGCCATGGCATCGACGTTGGCTTTCACATGGTGGTCCAGGTTGAGTTCTTCGCCTTGGAAATTCAAGACCACGATGTTTCGCTTGTGCTCGGCAACCGATGCATCCTTGGCAGCCTCCAAAGCGATAGGGATCAGGTCGGTTTCGGTCATAGTAAGTTCGGTTGCTTCGTCGAGACGGGCTAGGGTCAGCAGACTATCGACCAACCCACCCATTCGAATCGCTTCTGCTTCGATTCGGCCCATCGCGTCGTCGAGGGCTGGCTTCTCTCTCAAGGCGCCCATTCGGTAGAGCTCTGCATAACCGCGAACCGAAGCCAGGGGAGTGCGCAGCTCATGAGAGGCGTCTGAAACGAATCGACGCATCTGCTCGAGAGCCTTACCTCTGGAATCCATGGCGTTCTCGATGCTGCTCAGCATGGTGTTCAAGGATGAGTTGATGCGACCAACCTCAGTATTTGAGTGTTCTTCGATGAGACGACGGCCAATGTCTCCCGCCGCAACGGCCTCTGCGGTGCGCTCCACCTCTTTTAGCGGCCGAAGTGCCGAGGATATGGTAATCCAGATTGCGAGGGCGCTAAGCACCAGCAGAAGCCCGCCAAACCCAGCGCCGATATTTCGATACTGGGTTATCAGCGCATTGTTGTTATCAACCGGAAGTGCCACAACAAAGGTGCCAGGTTTGGAACTGAGTGGCACGGCCAGAATTCGCCAACCTTTACCCTCATTGAGCTCACGAACCGGGCGTCCGGCTTCGTCGATCTCAAATGGCAATCCGCGAGTAAGGCTGACCGCTGCGCTGGTTAATGTGCTGAAGTTTGGCACCGGTTGCTGTGCTTTGGTTGACTGCGAGAAACTGAGCAAGAAAGTTCCCGAAGTGTCTAGGTACGCCATGTAGTAGTCGGTAGGGAGTGCTGGAAGATCAATCTGGCGGGTAGCCAACCTTGCCTGAATCAACGCTGGATCTTCTTTACTCATTGTCGCCGCGGTCTTGATGAGAACGTTGTCGACGTTGGCCTGCAGGTAGGTGCGAAGCAGTGCAACTGTGCCCACGCTAGAAATTATGAGCAACAGGCCAATGATGGCAACGGAAAGCGCGGTCAGTTTGGCGCGAAGGGAAACCTTGCTCCAACCCAGCGCGAGCTTTTCGTTCATGTGCCTATTTCTTTTTGGTCGACTTAAACATGTAACCGTGTCCGCGTTTGGTTTGCAGAACCGGTTCGCTGGTGAGCGGGTCGAGCTTCTTGCGAAGGTATGAAACGTAAGACTCTACGATTCCCATTTCACCGTTGAAGTCATACTCCCACACGTGATCGAGAATCTGAGACTTCGAGAGCACGCGGTTGGCGTTTTCCATGAGGTAGCGAAGCAGTTTGTATTCGGTCGGGGAAAGTTCGATTTGCTGGTCGTTCACATAGACGTCGTGGGCGTCTTCGTCGATGCGAACCTCGCCAACTTCAATGACGCTCTTTTCAACCGCCGACTGTTTGGTGCGTCGAAGAATCGCGTTGATGCGGGCGATAATTTCGTCGAGGCTAAAGGGCTTGGTCATGTAGTCGTCGCCGCCAACTGTTAGCCCGGTGATTTTGTCTTCAACCTCGTCGCGCGCGGTTAGGAAAAGCACCGGAGCCAAGATGTTCATGGAGCGAAGTTTTTTGGTGACCGAGAAGCCGCTCATATCTGGAAGCATTACATCGAGCAGGATCAGGTCTGGGTTGCCTTTTTCGGCTGCGACCACGGCGTCGTTTCCGTTGCCCACGGCCAGCACTGAGAAGCCTGCGAATCTAAGTCCGCTGGCGAGAAGGTCGCGAATGTTTGGCTCATCGTCTACTACGAGAATCTTGATTGGTTCCATACCTGAGAGTTTGCTCCGTGAACCTGTGAGAAACCTGAATGTTGCTTGGGTGTTTTATGTGTGTCTTAGATTGAGTGGGCGTCGAGGATTTCGTAGGAGTAACCCTGTTCGGCCAAAAAGCGTTGACGATTTTGTGCGAAGTCTTGATCAACGGTGTCACGCGCGATCAAGGTGTAGAAGCTGGCGGCACGACCATCGGCCTTGGGGCGTAGTAAACGACCGAGGCGTTGGGCCTCTTCCTGCCTGGAACCGAACGAACCAGAAATCTGAATCGCAACCGACGCTTCCGGAAGGTCAATCGAGAAGTTGGCTACCTTGGATACCACCAAGGTTTTCTCGGTGCCATCGCGGAAGGCCTGGAACAGGCGCTCACGTTCATCAATCGGAGTTTGCCCGGTGATTAGAGGAACGCTAAGGGCTTCTGCGACTTCGTGGAGTTGCTCTAGGTACTGCCCAATCACTAAAGTCGGCTCTCCGGAATGCCTCTTCAAAAGTTGTCGAATGACTTCGATTTTCACCGAAGCAGTTGCGGCCAAGCGATAACGTTCATCCTGGTTTGCGATGGCGTAATCGAGACGCGTCTCATCTGGCAAGTCAACTCGAACCTCGAAGCAAGCTGCCGGTGCGATGTAACCCTGAGCTTCAATGTCTTTCCAAGGGGCATCGAACCGCTTCGGGCCAATCAGTGAAAAGACTTCACCCTCTTTTCCGTCCTCGCGCACCAAAGTTGCGGTAAGTCCAAGGCGTCGACGAGCCTGAAGATCGGCGGTCATCTTGAAAATCGGAGCCGGAAGTAGGTGAACTTCGTCGTAAATGATTAAACCCCAGTCATTGGCATTAAGCAGTGCCAGGTGAGCAAATTCGCCCTTACTCTTCGTGGTGAGGATTTGGTAAGTGGCGATGGTGATCGGTTTGATCTCCTTGACCGAACCTGAGTATTCGCCAATCTCATCCTCGGTGAGGCTGGTGCGCTTCAGTAGCTCATGCTTCCACTGACGAGCGGAGACCGTGTTGGTAACCAGAATTAAGGTGTTGGTCTTAGCCACACTCATAGCGCCGGCACCAACTATGGTTTTACCCGCTCCACAAGGAAGCACCACCACGCCTGAACCACCTTCCCAAAACTTTTCAACAGCCTGCTGCTGGTAGTCGCGGATGTTCCAACCGGTTTCGGCTAGGGCAATTTCGTGCGGGGTGCCTGGTGCGTAACCGGCTAAGTCTTCGGCTGGCCAACCGAGCTTCAAGAGTTCCTGTTTAACCTGGCCTCGTGCCCAGGCGGCGATAGCGAACGCCTCGTTCCCAACCGGACCTTCTAGGAGGGCGGCAATCTTTGATTGCTTTGAGGCCTCGAGTAAAACTGCGCGGTCATTTGAATGAAGGAGAAGTCGATCATCGGCTCCGCGTTCAATGGTCAGGCGTCCGTAGCGAGACATGGTGTCGATGATGTCGTTTCGCACCGAGGTTGGAATTGCGAATTTGGCGTATTTATCCAAAACGCCGAGAACGAATACCGAATCATGGCCCGCTGCTCTAGCGTTCCAAAGACCCAGACGCGTGATGCGGTAGGTGTGAATGTGTTCCGGAGCGCGTTCCAATTCGGCAAAAACGGCGAGGTCGTGACGAGCGTCGGCAGCCTGCGGATGGTCTACTTCCAGCAGGGCAGTTTTATCGCTCTGAACAATCAGCGGCCCCAAAGTCATCCTTAAAGCCTAAGCGAGTGAAATGGCCGTAATAGTGGAAAGTGGCAAAGTTCGTTCGATCTGCGCTTTTCGATCCAGACCTCGTAGTCGCCCATTGGCGATACCGCTAGGCATCAAATCGAAAGTCGCTGAACTGCCGTCGGCAATCGTGGCCGTAATCAGAAGTCGCGCCTTATTTCGAATGGCGAGTTGAACCTGCCGGGTAATCGCTTCATCATTTCCGCCGGCCGACATCGCAGCATCAGCCTCGCGAATTCTGGCTAAGTCGCTTTCAAGCGTGCTAATAGCGGTTTTGCCGTTTACGGCTTCAGCGGCCTCAACCGGGGAAATAACCTTTCCAGCGCCATCACGACGAATTGCCAAGTAGCCGCATTCTCGAAGACCGAAATAAACCACCGAAGGCTCGAAGCGACAGGTTAGCTTTTCCGGAATTGGTCGCGTGAGCGAGAAGGCGCGGAGTCTTGGATCGTTTCCAATCTCGGTGAGCAGCAAGGTATCAGCGGCGCTGATCACGCTTCGGTCGCTACTCTCGAGTGACTCGGTGATTACTAACCTGCCGAATCGGGCAACTACCTCGTTGAGGAGATACTCAACAGGTTGGGGAAGGGATGCACCAGATGACTTGGTTAGGAAATCGCGAATCGCTGAAATTTCCAAGCCAGTTTCGAGTCCGTGGCACACACTAAGTGCACTCAAGCGGTAGGTAGACGCCAAGCCAATCGTTTCGGTGCTTGCGAATTTTCTTAGGGTGGCTTCCAAGTTAGTTGGTAGCGGACCGGGGGCGATGATGCTCAAATCAGCTTGCAGGATGATTCGTTCTTGAACTGCCGGAAGGTGTGTGTCGAGCTGCCTGCTTAGCGACTTGCGACCGACCAGAGCATCACTGAACCACGAAGTTGTGTAGTGGTCGAACGTGAGCCCAAAGCTCTCGGCGAATTCCAGGATCTGACCGATTCGGGAGCTCGCCGTGTTTTCGGCAAGGGGGAAGTGAGCGGTAAGCCAGTGCTTTAGTGATTGTCCCGACTTTGTTTCAATAAGGTTTGCGGTCAGTTCGCTACCAAGCAGAGCCTTGAAATTGCTCACCAACATTTCGATGCGTGCCTGCTGGTCGAGCGACAACCAGTCAACAGCAATCGGAGTTAGCCGATGACGAGCGTGATCGATCGTCATGAGTCCCAAGCGGCTGGCGAGAGCAAACATGCGTTTGGCGTAATCATTTGGTTTAGCCAATGCAACAGCTAGACGCTTCACATCGGGTAAACCAACGCCAGCTTTACCGACTTCTCGAATGAGGTGTTTTTCCAAATCAAACACGATCTCGGTAAGCGCCTGCATTGTTTCGAACGCAACCAGGCCAGCGTCTCGGTCAACTTCGGTCTGCTCTACTTCTGATTCGTCGATGTTTATAACCGAGAGCGAACGGGTGAAAGTTTTGTGTTGTTTCAACTGATCCAGCAGGCTTTCAAAAACTTTGTAGCCTGTGTCATCTTTGTAAATCAGTTGCAATTCCAAAAGGCTTTCGGCGTTGGCGGCCGAAGTTTTTTCGCCTTTTGCGATTGCGGAAATTGTGTCGAGTTGTTTGCGACTCAGGGAACCAATCTGGGCCGCATAACTTCTCGGATGGTTTAGGGCTTCAGCTAGTGCGTAGAAGTCTTCGATGTTTCCAATGGCGATAAGTCTGGTTGCAACCAGCGAGCGAAGCGCGGAATCGTTTAGTCCACGCAGTGCTTCGACTAGGTGCCTCAGCTCGCTCACGGTTATTTTCCGGCTTTACCCTTGGCGCGGATTTGAAGCACTAGCAGCGTAATGATGAGGAGAGCCGATGTTGGTAGAGCTACCCAAGGGAATTCAACCAAGATTGGGATCGATGGGGAACCAGGGAAAAATACGGTCATCACCATGATTGCAATGATCGAGAGAATGGATAAACCAATCAAACCCGCGATTGTGTAAGCGATAGTGTTTTCAAGTCGAGAGCGACCTTCGGAAGAGTTTGCCATCCTTTTAGGATACCTTCCTTGACGGGTCGGTAAAATGGAGATTCGAACACATGGAGGTTTCTAATGCCAACCGGCAAAGTGAAGTTTTTTGATGACGCCAAAGGTTTTGGATTTATTGCGTCAGATGAGGGTGCAGAGGTTTACCTGCACGCGTCGGCGCTACCTGATGGCATGACCTCGGTAAAGCCAGGATCGCGTGTTGAATTCAGCGTGGTCGACTCGAAGCGTGGAGCGCAGGCTATGAGCGTTCGCGTTCTCGAAGCGCCGGTTTCGCTGGTTCAGGCAAACCGTCGTAATGCCGACGACCTTGCCGCAGTAGTGCAAGATTTGATTCGTCTCCTCGACGGTCTTGGCCCATCGTTCAAGAACGGCCGTCGCCCAGAGCCAGAAAAGGCTCGTCGCATCGCGGCTATCCTGCGACGCGTAGCAGACGACCTAGATGAGTAATTTCAAAGACTTGAGCGAATTTGCTCAAGAGGCCGCTCGACTAACCGGCGGACGTCGTGCCGTTGGCGAATACATCCGCACCGACGAAGAAGAGGAAGGCCTTCGAAGCTACATCTTCGAGAGCACCCTGCGCGGGTATGTTGGCTGGTTCTGGTCCGTCACGATTTACCAGCCTGCGGGTCAAGAGCCAACCATTTCCGAAGTTGTCATGATGCCAAGTGAGGCAGCCCTGGTAGCGCCGAAGTGGGTTCCGTGGTCGGAGCGTTTGGCCGACTACAAGGCACTTCAGGCAGAACTAGAAGCGCAGGCCGCTGCGGAAGCAGAAGAAGCCGCGCTGCTCGCCGCCGAATCTGAGGATGAAGAAGACGACGAAGAAACTGAAGAAGTTGAGCTTGACCTAGTTGATGTGGCTGATGAAGAAACCATCGAGCACGCCGAAGAAGAATTACTTGCGACGACCGAATTTGATGTAGAAGGCGAGTCCCAGGACGATTCCGACAACACAGGTAAAAAGCCACCAAGGTTTTTCAGCTGGAAGAGTCGCCGGAAAAATAAGAAAAACGGCTAACACCAAAGTCCAAATCAAAAGTCCTGCCAGAGCGATTGCTCCGGCATTACTTTTAACCGGCTCAGGATCTGGTCGACGATCTTCGTCTGGAACAAAAAGTTTCATTAACCGATGTGTTCGATTACGTAGTCGATGGATTTCAGTAGTTGTTCAACATCCGATGCTTCGGTAGCGGTAAAGGTGGCCACACGAAGCTGATTGCGTCCAAGCTTTCGATAAGGCTCAACATCAACCACTCCGTTAGCGCGAAGCACCTTCGAAATTGCAGCTGCATCGATTCCGTCGAAGTCAATCGTGGCAACAACCTGTGATCGGTGTTCTGGGTTAGCCACAAACGGAGTAGCGAACTGGTTTTGCTCGGCCCAGTTGTAAATCAAGTCGCTGGCTTCCTTGGTGCGGGAGTGCGCCCAAGCCAATCCGCCGTTTTCATTCATCCAATCGATCTGTTCGGCCAACAGGAACAGAGTCGAGATGGCCGGGGTGTTCAGAGTCTGGTTTAGACGCGAGTTGTCGATGGCGGTTTTCAGGCTCAAAAATTCCGGGATGTAACGGTCGCTCGCAGCAATTCGCTCGGCGCGCTCGATAGCAGCCGGCGACATTAGAGCAAACCAGAGTCCGCCATCAGACGCAAAATTCTTTTGCGGGGCGAAATAGTAGACGTCGGTTTCAGTTGGATCAAAGTCGATTCCACCGGCAGCCGACGTGGCATCGGTTAGAAACAGGGCACCCGAGTCGACTCCAGGAATACGAGTTACCGGAGCCACAACACCGGTTGAAGTTTCATTCTGTGGGTAGGCGTAAATGTCAACGCCCGCCTCTGCCTGCAGTTCCAGACGAGAACCAGGCTCACCGTTGAGTACGGTTGGCTTGGTTAGCCAAGGGGCGCTTAGTGCGCTCGCAAATTTATTTCCGAACTCGCCGTGCACCAGGTTCTGAGCCTTCGCTTGGGCGAGCGAGAAAGCAGCGACGTCCCAGAACGCCGTTGAGCCGCCATTGCCTAGAACGATTTCGTAGCCATCAGGATTGTGGAACAGGTCCATCAGGCCATCTTGCACGCGCTTCACCAGGTGCTTTACCGGTGCCTGACGGTGAGAAGTTCCCATGAGCTCGGCGCCTGCAGTTGCAAAGGCGCTCAGTTGCGCCGGACGAACTTTGGAAGGGCCGCAACCAAAACGGCCATCGGCTGGTAGCAGGTTGCTAGGAATAATGATTTCGCTCATTCTTCAATTATCCTTGACGAAGTAACTAGCTAAGGAGTTTGTCGTGCACGATCTCATTGACACGACTGAAATGTACCTTCGCACCGTCCTTGAATTGATTGAGGAAGGGCAAATCCCGATGCGTGCCAGAATCTCTGAGCGTCTCGGGCACTCAGGCCCAACCGTTTCCCAAACCGTTGCCCGAATGGAGCGCGACGGACTAATGCTCGTTCGCGACGACCGCATGCTTGAACTCACCGAGGAAGGCTTGCTTCAAGCCACTCGCGTTATGCGTAAACACCGTTTGGCCGAGCGCCTTCTGGCCGATGTGATTGGCCTGGATTGGGAAGACGTTCACGAAGAGGCTTGCCGCTGGGAACACGTAATTAGTGAAAAAGTCGAGAGAAAGATTTTGGAACTGATCGACACCCCCGACCGCTCCCCGTATGGCAATCCGATTCCTGGCTTAGCCGAACTTGGGCTCACCGCCAACCCTGGCTTTCACGAGGGTGTCATTACCCTACTGAGTGCTTTGGATGAAAACGGACGCGCCCAGGGGCTCACCTTGAAACGTATTGGCGAACCGGCTCAAATTGACCCAGAGTTCTTGGGTTCACTCAAGGCGGTTGGTCTGGTTCCAGGAGCCAAGATTGACGTTGAACACAGTGCTAAACGCCTGTTTATTTCGCTGGTAGGTTCCGACGATGGCCTTGAAATTGATCACGATTTGGCTCTCCATTTCTTCGTGAAGCAGTAGTTCTCAGAAACTTCACAGGCGACCAGAATCGCTTAAAAAGTGAACCTTAGGTAAACTCGTACTTCCGAGAACCGTTTACTACGGAGGTTAGGTTTGGCTAAACAGCCGATCGGACGACGACGCGCAGACGTGAAAGTTAACGTCTTAGAGCAATTTGAATTACGCAGTCGCAAGTCCGTTTCAGACAAGCAAGAGGCTAAGCGCGCCCGCGCTGAAGCTCGTGCGGCCAAGAGCGCAGAGCGCATTGCTCGCATGCTCGAGGTTGAGTCTTCCGTGGCCGCCGGAAAGTCTGTCTCCTTTAGCTCTCGAATCGTGAGTGGTGTAAACCGCGCTACTTTCCGCCGCAACCTGGTTAGTACCGCAACTTTCTCAATTGCTGCCGGCCTCTTTGCCGTATTCGCGTTACCTGCCTATGCGTTCAGCCCAGAGGTCACAGCTATCGCTGGGTTTACCGGTGAAGTGACGCCGAATAAAGACACGCAGGGTCTAACGGTCGGCGATGTGAAATCCCAGACCGTTATTTCCCGAAGCGGCGCCAAAACTGTCAGCGCGTCCAAGCTACGCGTAGCGACCCTAAACCGATACCGCAGCTGGTCTGGTTTCTCGGCAGAGGATTACTTGAAGAACCCGCCTTACGACGCCGTGACCGGCGCCCAGATCATGAAGGTTGCTGCAAAGTACGTGGGTGTGCCTTACGTATTCGGCGGGTCAACCCCAGCCGGCTTCGACTGCTCGGGCTACACGCGCTATGTTTTCGCACAGTTTGGCATTTCGCTCGCTCACTCGGTTAGTGCACAAAACCGCCGAGGAAAACTTATCCGCATGAAAGACGCTCAGCCGGGCGACCTAGTCATTTGGAACAACGGCGGCCACATGGGAATCTTCGCCGGTGGATGGAACATGTTCCACGCACCTCAGCCAGGCGATTCAGTCAAACTTGCCGAAATCTACGATGGCCCTGGCGCTGTTCACTTTGTTCGCCTATACAAGTAATTTTCCAAATCGTTACCTGGCACCTAGGCCGTTTCTCGAACTTTAGTGCTTACTCTGAAAACAAGTTCGCTTGTAAGGAGTAGTCATGGCCCATCAACACCATCGGATACAACTTCAAGCCGCTTGCGCACGCTAACGCGTCACCTTTTTGGTGGCGCGTTTTTTGTTAGGAGGATTATGCGCACGCTGGTGCTGAATGCTGGTTACGAACCACTTGGCGTGGTCTCGTTCAAGAGAGCCCTAATTCTGGTTCTAAATGAAAAGGCAACGGTCTTGGCCGGTTCTGAAGAACATTTGATTCACAGCGCACGGTCCGCACTCGCACTTCCGTCGGTGATTTTGCTGAGTCGTTACGTTCGAGTTCCAACCGCTCGGAAGATACCGGTAACTCGAAGGGGAGTGCTCCGCCGCGACTCTTGGCGATGTGCCTATTGCGCGAAACCGGCTAACACCATCGACCACGTTCAGCCAAAATCTAAGGGAGGTGCAGATAGCTGGGAAAACCTGGTGGCCTGTTGTCTCAAATGTAACAACGCCAAAGGCGACAAAACCCTTAGTGAAATCGGCTGGACGCTAGGTTTTCAACCCAAAATGCCAACTGGCGCTCAATGGTTAGTCCGAGGCGTCGACAGCACACTGCCAGAGTGGGACACATTTCTGGGGCTGGCTCAAGCGGCCTAGTGCCCCCGAGAAGAATCGAACTTCCGCACAAGGTTTAGGAAACCTCTGCTCTATCCACTGAGCTACGGGGGCTGGTGCTTCAACCAAATATACCTTCATGGCGGTTAGCCTATGAGGGTGAACGAGAACGTGAGCTTTTCAAGAATCAACTGGGAATCCTGGATTAGGGAAATCCGCGACATTGGAAAAACCAACTCTCTAACCACCTTCGCCCTAAATGAATTCGGGCAAATAGATCTAGACCGCTCACACCCAGGCGGTATCGCTCAATTCACTTCCAGCGGCACGGCACTACTTTCGAACCTCGTCCGAGAACCCTTGGCGTTTTCAAAGGCTCTGGTTACCGCGCGACGAATCAAGGCAAAAAGTGTCGACCATCTGAACAATTTCGGAATTCACACGACCTATTTGGTTGGCGGGTTTGCCAGTTTGGAGCAAGATGGTTTCGATCTCAACCTGCCTTTGTTGATGTGGCCGGTTGAACTTATTCGCAAAACTGATGATTTTGAAATCGCCAGAACCGGCAGTGCCTTTGTGAACCCGGCTTTGCTTTCCGCTCTTTTTGACACTTACGGTGTTTCCATCGACAGTGTGAAACTCCTTGGCCTTTTAGATAGCGCTATCGACTTGATGCCTCTTGCGGTGATTGACTACATTTCTTCGCTTCTTGATGCCGATGCCAAGGTTGAATTTCGACGCGGACTGATTATCGGAAACTTTGCTGTGGAACCTTCACTCATGGAAAGTGATATAAAACCAGAAGGTAACCTGTTGCTTCGCCAATTGGCTGAGGTTGCCGAGGTTCCCGAAGTTGCCAACGAAGTAAACGTCGAGCCTCGTCTGGTTGCCGATGCCGACCAAACCCAAAAGAAAATTGTTGCCAGAGCTGTGCGGGGCGATAACTTCGCGGTAGAGACTCTTCCTGGATCGGGATACACCCAAACAGTTGTGAACGTTTTAGCCGCATTGGTTCACGAGGGCAAGAAAGTTTTGGTGGTGACTCCACGTAGGCAGACCCTAAACGAACTTTCGGAGCGCCTGGCTTCGCTGCAGCTAAATGGCTTGCTAGTAAGAAGTTCGAGCTTGTGGCTCGATGTGGTTGGTGCCATTTCTCGCTACGAGAAGGCTTTACCGGTTGATCTAGTGCAAGCCGGGGTCAAGCGTGAAGCCGCAGCTTCAAACCTCGATGCTTATCTGCAGCTCCTATCGAAGCGAAACGATCACGTTGGTCATTCACTAATCGAAATCCTCGAGGCTCTCGCCAAATTGGCGGCGATGCCAAATCCACCAACCACCTCATCTCGAATCGCGCTTGCTGATCTAAAGCGTTACCAGGTTCGGAATGATGCGATCGAATTACTTGAAGCAGCCGCGGAGGCTGGCTTGTTTCTTCATGGGCCGGCCGACAGTTCTTGGTTCGGAGCAAACTTTGAGAGTGAAGAGCAGGTTGAACAAATCGTCTCGTTGGCAAAGCAGCTGCATAAAGTTGATTTTCCGGAACTTGGCAAGAAATTCGACGACCTTGTAAATGCAGCAAACTTCAGAAGTGCGAAATCCGTCGGGGAGTTTGGTGAATACCTAGATGTGTGGTCTGGTGTAGCCGCGAGCCTAGATCGATTTGTTCCAGAAGTATTCGACCGTGACGTCACCGAACTTATTGAGGCCACCGGTCCAAGAAAGTTAGGTAATAAAATTTCAGGCTCTACTCGTCGACGCCTGAAAAAGCTTGCCAAAGAATATCTCCGACCAGGAATGTCGGTATCCGACCTAAACCAAGCTCTGAAAGATATAAAGCAGCAGCGTGACGCCTGGATCACTTGCAGTAACGTTGATGAAACTCCACGAATTGTTGCCGGTTTCGCCGACACCAATGTGGCCTATCGCAACTTCGTCATTGATGTTTCCCGGGTATCTGCACATGTGGAAGCGTCGCTTGCCGAGCGCCTTCTTGAGTGTCCAGTTTCCGAATTCACCTCGGTTCTTTCATCTCTGGCCACGGAGACGGGGCCGCTGGAGAATCTCTCAGTTCGCAACGACCTTCGACAAAAACTTCACGAAGCTGGACTCGCCGACGTTCACCGCGACTTTGCTAACCTGCATGTTTCTAAAGAACACATTTCAGCCGAATTCGATTTGGCTTGGTGGCAAAGCGCCTTCGAAGAATTGCTGAAACTAGAACCTGAACTAGCTAGCTATTCAACCGAGCGAATTCAGGTCTTGGAAGAAGATTTCATTGATGCCGATCGCGAGCACAATGCACTCGGAGTTGGTGCATTCAATTCACTTCAGGCGCATCACTGGAAAGAAACCATCGAAGCCAATTCGGCCGAAGCCGAAGCCTTGAAACAGCTTCTACGCAGTCGGGTTGCAACATTTAGATCCCTCAAGTCTGCGGCTAGCAAGCTTTCCTCGGTTCTGTTAGCAGCCTATGCGGCGTCTCCTTACGAGCTGGCGAATTCACTTCCGAACGGTGAAACGTTCGATGCGGTTTTGGTTCTTGATGCTGCCGGTTCAACTATTGGCGAAAACATTTCTGCGCTTCAGCGAGCCAAGCAGGTCATAGCTTTTGGCGACAGTGCGATTGCGGCACCGATCGGTTTCGAACTCGAAGCAAATGATGTCCCTACCGCTCTCGAGGCGGAGTCAGAGTCTTTGTTTGTTCAAGTGGCACGAATCTTCGGAGTCGAATCGATTCGGAAGAGTTGGAGACCAACTGGGCAAACTCTAGGCGCTCTGATTAATCGCGAGTTTTACCAAAATCGCATTGTCTTCGAACCAACTGCTTCCGATTACGCCGGAAAGTCGAACTTCGAGATTCACCCGGTCAAAGCAAAGCTGGCTTCTGCCGCCGATCTTCTAAACGAAAGCCCAGACGCGGAAGTGCAGGAGACCGTTCAGGTTGTGATGCGGCACGCTCGCCGTCACCCTGAAGGTTCTCTAATGGTGGTCACGGCATCCGACATCCATGCCGAAAGAATTCGAGGCGAACTTGCTTCAAAGGTTTTGGAGCATGCCGACCTGAAACAGTTCTTCGACTCTCACGGCGACGAAAAATTCGAAGTGACTACCCTCTCTGAGCTTTCTCACCGCGTAGCCGACCGAGTAATTTTTGCACCTGGTTTTGGTGTTTTAGCAAGCGGTAAGACTAGCGAAACCCTTGGACAGCTGAGCCTGTCCAGCGGCCGCAGAACGCTCGCAAACCTGCTCGTGAGTGCCCGCAAATCACTCACTCTGGTGACCTCGATTCACGTCGACGCTCTTCCTGAAAACGCAGCGGGAGCAGTCAAGCAGTTCGCAAAGATGTTCCGTTATGCGGGAGTTGTGTCGCCTACCGAGGAAGCAATCGATGTCGATCCAATGCTCGGCGATCTAGCGCTTCGACTGCGCAAGCTCGGCGCCCACGTGACGCTCGGCTACACCCCTCGCATCTCCATGGCTGTTTCCTATGGCGCGGTATCCGCTGTGATTATCCCCGACTGGTATTTGGTGGGCGACGACCTCTCCGAAAAGATCAGACTTCGTCCGTCATTGCTGGAATCGATGGGGTGGATTACGGTTCGAGTTCACGCACTCGAAGTTTTTGCCGACCCGCAGACGCTAGCGATCAGGATTGGAGACCTACTTGGAATGCGAGTTTCCGCGAAAGCGCAAACTCTTTTCGATGAACCAAGTTTTGAAGAAACCGCCGCCGGCTGGGGTGAAAGCGGTCAGAGTAACGACCAACGCCTGCTAGGAGACAAGCCTCCGCACTGGGGTTAGTCAGACTTAGGTGCCGAACCTGAATCGTTTCGGTAGAAACCGGAACCTTTGAAGGTAACGCCTACCTTGCCAAAGACTTTGCGTAGTTCGCCACCGCACTTTGGACATTTTTCCAAAGCAGATTCGTTTAGTCCTTGCTGAATATCAAACTGATGTTCGCAAGTTTTGCAGGCGTAACTGTAGGTAGGCATTGACTAATTTTAACTTCTAAATTTCAACTAGTTCGCTGCAAGTGCAAACCACGTCTATCGCAACATCATGAGATTCCGTTGGAATAGAGCTCACCAGTTCATCGTCATGAACGAGTGCGACTATCTTCTTAGCCGTAACGTTCTTTAGGGCGCGGTCGTAAAAACCCTTGCCGCGGCCGAGTCTATTTCCAGATTTATCAGCCGCAATAGCTGGCACAACCATCAGGTCGACCTGATCTAGAGTCTGCGACTCTCCAACGGGCTCGTTCATTCCGAGCGGGTGCATGATTTGGTCTGCGGAAAATGGAACCCACTCCAAATCATCGCCAATCACTCGCGGAACGAAGAGTTCGATTCGGTCATCGAGCTGACAGTGTTTGAGAAATACATTGGTGCTGGGTTCATCGCCGAAGGAAATGTAGCACGCAACCCGCTTGGCGCGTGCTTCCCAGGCAAAATCAATGAGTAACTGCGAATGGCTGTGGCCGCAGCCGTGACCTTCGGTTCGTCCCGCCAACACTTTGCGTCGAAGTGCCAGTTTTTGATTAGTTACATCTTCAGCACTCATGCGACTAATCTTGCCATCGTGCCCTTTACTTTTGCGCTAAGCCATGAAGACATCTCCTTGCGATTGGTGCGCATGCGCGACTGGAAGCAGATCGAACGGATTCAACTTAGCCACCGCGACTGGTTTAGGCAGTGGGAAGCAACGAATCCAACAGGCCCGCTAAATCTAGATTTTCGATCTTCAATACGAGGACTACTCCGACAACTACCAGACGAAAGTGCGTTGCCGCTGGTTGTCGAATATCGGGGTGAGCTGGTTGGACAGCTGAATGTCTCGAACATCCTTCACGGTTCCGTATCGACGGCCTATATCGGCTATTGGATTTCGCCTGAGTTCGCAGGTAAAGGAATAACTCCGGTCGCGGTTGCTCTAGCAACCGATTACGCATTCAACGTTATTGGTCTTCACCGCGTAGAAATCGACATTCGCCCAGAGAACAAAGCTTCAATTCAGGTGGTTCGAAAACTTGGCTTCCGCTACGAGGGAACCAAACTGGCATTCATTCACATCAACAACGCTTGGCGCGACCACCACGTGTTTGCTTTGACCTATGAAGAAGTTCCAGGCGGACTACTCAACCGTTTCAGTGGCGGCGTGGAAACCAAAACTATTTACCCTTTCGATTAAACACACCCCCTCAAATATCCGAAGTTAGTCAGTTCTTCCATATCGTTGATATGTGAACCTTTCTTCTGGCGGCCTTGCGATCCTTGTGGTCGGTGCGCTTTGGTTTCTCGTTCTTCTTCCTTCATTCATCAACAACGATCGAATCAAGCCAGAAGATGAAAGACCAGAAGTTTCGATTCGAGAAACAGTTGAAGCAAAGCTCGGCGTTAAGGCAACTAAAGCTCTCAAAGCCAAGCGGGCACGCAACTTCGCTGGCGCAACCGCAGTCATCGCGTTGCTAATTGCTGGCTTGTCTTGGGCTGAATTCGCCGCAACAGCAAACTCACTTATCGTTGCCATCTTGGCCAGCGTTAGCGCAATTGCTCTTTCAGGGCTCGCCGTTCGAAGCCATAGACAGTTCGCTCACCTCAGTGAAGGTTCAGTGAAGCGCGACTTGCCGATCACTTTGACAAACACCAAAATCGCTGAAGAATCACAGGACTCCAAGGTGAACGCTTGGAAGCCCGACGAGGTTCCAAACCAAAAGTTTCTACGCACCGGCGCCATCGAAATTGTTGAACTTGCCGATGTGGTTTCCATCGAAGACGCAAAGCCAAAAACGAACATCGACAGCATCGACGAAATTCTCCGACGTCGACGCCACATTGGCTGATGACGCAACGCTTCGTTTGTGAACGATTTACAATAAGCGTCAGGTAACCTTTAGTAGCAAGAACCCCATACATCAAGGAGTTATTTTTTGGGAATCAAAGAGACACTAAACCGCCTACTAAAGCGCGGCGAAAAGAACGCTAAGAACGTTGGCAAAGTTTTGGCTGCAGCTGCAGAAGACGTTGTCGAAGACGCAATCGACCTAGGTAAGGACGCAGCCAAGGATCTTGGTCGCACCGCAGCCAAGGTTCAGAAGTCAGCAACCAAGACCGTCAACAACGTTCAGAAGTCAGCAACCAAGACCGTGAAGAATGTTCAGAAGTCAGCTACCAAGACTGTGAACAAGGTCGAGAAGGCTGCTACCAAGACCGTGAAGCAGGGTGCTACCGCTGTTTCGAAGACTGCCAAGGCTGTTGCCAAGCAGGCCCCAAAGGCTGCTGCTAAAGCAACCAAGACCGTTGTTAAGGCTGCTACCACCGTTAGCAAGACTGCTGATGCAGTTGCTAAGAAGGTTGCAACTAAGCCTGCTGCAAAGCCAGCTGTGAAGAAGGCTGCTCCTAAAGCTGCTGCTAAGCCAGCTGTGAAGAAGGCTGCTCCTAAAGCTGCTGCTAAGCCAGCCGCTAAGAAGCCTGCTGCAAAGCCAGCTGCTAAGCCTGCTGTGAAGAAGGCTGCACCAAAGGCTGCTGCTAAGCCAGCTGTAAAGAAGGCTGCACCAAAGAAGTAAAGCTGTTTTGAAAAACCCCGTCGTTTATTCGGCGGGGTTTTTTGTTACCCAGGCCGAAGCCGAATCAAGAGTTGGGTGTTGGAAAACAAAGCCGGTGGCTAGAAGTTTCTCGGCAGAAAGTTTCTGGTTGCAGATCAGAAGTTCGTCGGCGCCTTCACCGAATGCCAGGCGCAGAGCAAAGGCTGGAACTGGAACAATCGATGGACGGTTCAGCTGTTTGGCCAGGCTCCGAACCACGTCGATGCAAGTTGCTGCTTCCGGTGCGGTTAGGTTGTATACGCCCTTTGCCGATTCGGTGTTGATCAGGTGAATGATTGCAGCCACTTCATCCGGCAGGGAAATCCAAGCCCACCACTGTTTGCCAGACGCTAGTGGTCCGCCAACGCCAAGCTTGATCAGTGGGAGTAGTCGGCCTAGGGCGCCGAGTTTGCGACTCATCACCATGGTGGTTCTGATTAGCACCACGCGGGTTTTTGCCTGTTTAGCAATGTCTTCCCATGCGGCTGAAAGATCACTCAGGAAACCTGTGCCTTTCGGATCCGACTCCTTGGCATTTGCTGTTTTGGTGTCACCGTAAAAACCGGATGCCGAACCGCTGATGAAAACCTTAGGCGGTTTGGCTGCACCATTGATCGCATCGACCAGCATTTGGGTGGTGTTGAGTCTTGAGTCGACTAGTTCCTGTTTGTATGTTTTCGTCCAAGGTAGTTTTCCAGTGGTTGCACCAGCTAGGTTCACAACCGCGTCGTATTGTTCGATCTCTTTGGAAGTTACAACCGTGCCCCGCTTCCAAGCGGTGGCAACATGTCCTTGTTTTTGAAGTTCTTCAATTAGTGCGGATCCGATAAGTCCGCTGGCGCCGGTAACTAAAACCTTCATGCTTTAGCCAAACTCATCCGGGTTTGGACCCATGCGCATACCGCTGTCAAGCGATGCGATCTGTTCCATCTGCTCGCCACTCAGCGCGAAATCGAAAACTTTGAAATTCTCTTCGAGGCGATCTCGGTGCGTGGTCTTTGGAATTACCAAATTTCCAAGCTGGAGGTGCCAACGAATAATTACCTGAGAAACA
The DNA here is from genome assembly GCA_041180065.1 of Actinomycetota bacterium. Lineage (GTDB taxonomy): Bacteria > Actinomycetota > Actinomycetes > Actinomycetales > Microbacteriaceae > Rhodoluna. The sequence goes on from JBEGSI010000024.1 coordinate 29,146, forward strand.
GTTTTTCCAGTTTCTTCCGCAATCTGCTGTAGCACCGGATTGTCGTTCTTTCCCGCTCGCGCTAGGGGAGACCAGGCTTCGGTGAGCACTTCGTGACGGGCGTTAGCCGAACGTACATCATGCTGTTGGAAGAACGGGTGAAGTTCAACCTGGTTCACTACCGGTTTCACTTCGCTGTTTGCGATAAGTCGGTCAAGGTGGTTCGGCTGGAAGTTACTGACGCCGATGTTGCGAACTAGCCCATCGGACAGCACCTTCTCAAAAGCCTTCCAGGTGTCGATGTAAAGATCTTGTGCGGGCGAAGGCCAGTGAATCAGAAGCAGGTCAACATAGCCCAGATCGAGCCTGGCAAGCGACTCATCGATTGCTTTGAGCGATTCGTTGTAGCCTTGGCGGTCGTTCCAAATTTTGGTGGTTACAAATACTTCCGAGCGGTCAATGCCCGACTCTCGAATGCCCTGACCCACCTGAGTTTCGTTGTCGTATAGAGCTGCGGTATCGATCCGACGGTAGCCGACCTCAATCGCTTCACGCATCAGCGTTACCGCATCCGTTTGAGCTACCTTGTAGACACCGAGGCCGAGTTGGGCAATTTGGTGACCGTTGTTCATCGAAAGATTCATACCACTACTAACTCCAAGGACCGAAGACGGTATTCCATTCTTCGATAGTTCGTTCATCAATCGCGCCGGCAATCGCGAAAGGGTCGTGTTCCAAAAGTTCGCTTAGTGCATCGATTGACTCGGCATTCCAGATCAACAACGCAGCGGGGCGATTGACCATCGGGCCACTGGCTAGAAGACTTCCAGCCGCTAGTTGCGCGGTTAGCCACTCACGATGGATTGGGCGAATCTCGTTGACCAGATTCTGGTCTTCAACGTATTGATAGGTAACAGCAAAGTTCGGCATTAGGCGTCCTTTTCGTTCAGGGATGGGTTGTAGCGCACGGTGATGAGCGCGACCGCGATGGCCAAGCCTCCAGCGACGCCGGTTACGTACCAAGCAGCCACCGGGTCAACATGGTCGATGACGATTCCGGCAACGGCGGCACCGAATGAATAGCCCAAGAGCTGGCCGGTGTTGGCCCAGCCGTAGGCTTCGGCGCTGTCGGCGGTTCCAAAACTAACTGAAATCATCGACGCCATGGTTGCGAAGGCAGGTGCTACTCCGAGGCCAGTGATGAACCAGCAGATGGTTATCCACACCAAATCGGTTGGGTTGAAGAATACGGCTGCGTATCCGATGACCACCAATCCTAGGAACTTAACCAATGCCCACTTGGTTTTCGCGCGGTGCCCAAAGGCAAAGCCGCCGATGATTGAACCGAGTGAAAGAGCAGCGATGACGATGCCAGATGGTGCGACCCCTAGCACGGCAACTGTTCCCACCTCGGCACCTCCGAATGTTGCGACCAAAAATAGGTTGATCAGAACGTTGGCGACCACGATTGGTTTGCGAAGAATTCCACCGAGTCGTCGCTTCGACTTGGGGATGTTCATCTGACCGATTTCAGGGTTGCGTGAGAAGAGGAACGTACCAACGATTTGCACGGTAGCCATGAAGATTACCGCGCTGGCGCTGTTGTAGGTCGCGGTAATCATTGTGGCTAGCACCGGACCAAAGACCCATAGGAACTCCTGCAAAGTGGCGTCTAGGGAAAACAGGTAAGAGGTTTGCTTTTTGCTAATAAGGCTTGGATAAACCGAACGGGCAATTTGTTGAATTGGCGGCGATGTTAGTCCGACAATCAAACAGGCGAACACGGTGAGATAAACCGAACCGTTGAAGAAAGCAATGAAAACTAGCGCTGCCGAACTGGTGGTTGCCAGTAGGCGGATGACTCTAAGTGGTCCCCATTTGCTAAGCCTTCTGGCAATTAGCGGTCCAGAAATTGCGGCCCCGATGGTTTCTGCGCCCAGAGCAATACCGGCAATTGTGTAGCTGTCATACATCTTCTGCACATGGAGAATGATGGCTAGGCTCATCATTCCAAACGCAAATCGAGCGAGAAGCTGGGTTCCCATAACGCGGGCAACGCCTGGGCGGCTTAGTACTGCACTGTAACTAGACATAGTGAGTTCAGCCTACCCGTGACTAAACCCAGGAGGGCAGCCACATGTGCGCTTGCCAAAACCACATTGGGATGGTGGTTCCCAGATAGAGCGGCAGGAAGTATAGGAAAATCACGAAAGCGGCCGTTGCACCAACGGCTACCAATCGAATTGCCCGATAGCGGTAGGCGATTAGGGCGATGGCCAACATGATCCATGGCTCAAAGGTCACCGAGTAGAACTGGAAGGTGGTTCGATTCAGGTAGATAACCCAGGGTAGGTATCCGGCAATGAAACCGCTGAAGACCAAAAGGCTTAGTTTGTCGCGGTACTGAACGAACCAGCCAAACAGAAATCCCAACGAAGCGAGCCCGGCAAACCAAATGACTGGATTGCCGATCGGGTTGATGGCGGAAACGCCAGCTCCACTTTCTTCAAAGAAGAACGACGTTGGACGAATCATCGCCAACCAGGTAAGCGGATTCGATTGATACGGGTGAACCATTGAGAGCGTTGAGTGGAAGTGATACATCTGCTGGTGATAGTCGATGAAACTTCCAATTACGTCATTTTGCCTGAAACCCCAGCCCTGGGTTAGGAACCAACCAGTCCAGGTGGCGAGATAGGTCACGAGAGCCACCGGAACACTAAGCAGTACGCGCCAGTTCCAACGCGAGGCAACTAGGAAGTAGACCACGAAGACGGCTAGGAATATGAATCCGGTCCACTTCACGGCGGCTCCCGCGCCGAGGGCAAGACCCATAAGTAACAACCACGGCAGTGGTTTGAACGCCGACGTTGCGCGAATTAGAAAATAGAAACCAGCAAGCAAAAACGTGGTCACAATTCCGTCGAGGATTGCAGTTCGCGAAATCACTATCGCTTGGCCGTCGATGGCTAGCAAAAATGCCGGAAGCAGAGCCCAACGCTCTGAGCCAAGCAGTTTCTTCGCGATTAGGAAGAGCAACCAAACCGCAGCAATGCCAAACAGGGCAGGCATGATTCGCCAACCCCAGGGATTGCTTGGTCCTAGAACGCGCATTCCGAGACCGATGATCCACTTGCCGAGCGGCGCGTGAACCACAAATTCTGCGTTGGAAGTGTGTCCGGTCAGGATGCCTGAATTGAAAGCTTCATCGGCGTTCTCTGGCCAAGCCAGTTCGTGACCGGCTTCCCAGAGCGTATAGGAATCCTTCACGTAATAGGTCTCGTCGAAGACCAATTTGTTTGGAGAGCCCAGATCCCAAAGTCTCGTAACCGACGCCAAGAGAATTATTGGAATTACGCCAAACCGGTCGGCAATCATCCGAAACCAGGTAACTAAGCGCATAACCCAATGCTATTTGGGAAAATAGAGGGTGATCATTCTTGCGGCAACACCAATTGGCAACCTTTCCGATGCCAGCCCACGGTTAGTGGAACACTTGGTGAGCGCTAGGTACATCGCCGCTGAAGACACCAGAACCACCTTGAAACTTGCTCAGTCGCTTGGAGTCAAGCTAAATGCCAGGATGTTTAGCCTCAACGAGCAAAACGAAGGTGGGCGGCTAGAGCAGCTTGTGGCCATCGCCCAAGACGAAGACCTATTGGTGGTTAGCGATGCGGGAATGCCAACGGTCAGCGACCCAGGGTTTCTATTAGTGCGAGCCGCGGTTGAAGCTGGCGTCGAAGTTATTGCAATCCCAGGTCCATCAGCAGTAGTGACCGCGCTCGCGGTATCTGGGCTACCGACTGACCGATTCACATTTGAAGGTTTCGTTCCTCGCAAAACCGGCGATCGCAAACGTCTCTTTGGGCAACTTTCTGCGGAGCGCAGAACCATGGTCTTCTTTGAAGCACCTCACCGCATCCACGAGTGCCTGGT
>JBEGSI010000025.1:0-49684 GCA_041180065.1 Actinomycetota bacterium
AAGGCACGTGAACTCGGTCCGATTTTGGCTCTTTGGCTAATCAGTTTGTTGGTCTTGGTGGTTCAGCACGACCTTGGAACCTCGCTTTTGTTCTTCGGTCTGTTCTTGGTGATGATTTACACCGCCACCGGTAGAGCTATTTACACCGTGGTTGGTCTCGGAATGTTTATTTCCGGCGCACTGGTTGCCTCGCGAACCATTGACTACGTGATCAAGCGTTTCGACGCCTGGCTAAACCCGTTTGATCAGGGAAACTATGACGCCATCGGCGGAAGTTATCAGTTGGTGCAAGGCTTGTTTGGTTTCGCCCACGGAGGCCTACTCGGTACCGGGCTTGGCGGTGGAGTGCCACAGTTGGTGCCACTCGCTGAGAGCGACTTCATCGTGGCATCGCTTGGTGAAGAATTAGGTCTCGCGGGCATCTTCGCCGTTTTCACGCTTTACATTTTGCTGGTGTCGCGTGGACTTCGAATCGGCTTCAACCACAACGATGAATTCAGCAAGCTTTTGGCTACCGGGCTTTCCTTCGCCTTTGCACTGCAGTGTTTCATCGTTATCGGAGGCGTAACCAGAATCGTTCCTCTAACGGGTTTGACCACTCCATTCCTGGCTGCCGGGGGTTCGTCGCTGGTCGCCAACTGGATCATAATTGCGCTACTGATGCGTATCTCTGACACCATCCGAAAGGATGTGCCATGAACCGCGAGCTAAGAAGAGTCAGCCTCATAGTTACCGCCATGTTTTTGGCGTTGTTCATTTCTTCAACTAACCTGCAGGTTTTGTCGGCGAACTCGCTAGCTAGTGATCCTCGCAATGTGAGAGCCATCTATGACGGCTATCAAACCAAACGTGGCGCACTGCTAGTCGACTCACAGCCAATCGCCGAGTCAACTCCGGCAGCCGACGCCTTCCACTACAACCGCGAGTATTCGAGCAACATCTATTCGTCGATCACCGGTTTCTACAGCTACTACCAGGGAGCGACCGGGCTTGAGTCTTCGGCTAACGACTACCTGAGCGGCAAGAACAGCGCTCAGTTCTTCGAGCAGTTGAACTCGCTGTTCTCGGGAAACCCGGTAAGCGGAGCTTCGATTGAGCTAACCATCGACCCGAAGATTCAGAAGGTTGCCTACGACGCATTGGGCAATAAGACCGGCGCGGTGGTGGCGATTGAGCCTTCGACCGGAAATATCTTGGCCATGGTTTCTACCCCTGGATTCAACGCCAACAAGTTGAGTGTTCACAGTGGTTCAAAGGCACAAAGCAATTACACGCAGCTGCTTGGCGCTGCCGGTGATCCATTAATAAATAAGGCGATCGGTGGATCGCTATACACCCCTGGCTCAGTATTCAAACTTGTTGTGGCCGCGGCTGCGCTTCAGAGCGGGGAATACACGGTTGACTCTGAACTCCCAAACCCGCGAACCTACACCCTGCCTGGCACCACCACCAAAATTAGTAACGCTGGCAACAGCAATTGCGGCGGTAAGCCAACGGTCACTCTCCTCAACGCCATGCGCCTTTCTTGCAACATCGCTTTTGCTGAGTTGGGTGTGGCTCTTGGACAAGAAAAGATTCGCAACATGGCCAAGGCGTTTGGTTTTGGGAAGAGCGTTCGCATTCCAACCGTGGCTACTGCCAGCACCTACCCGGAAAACATGGACGACGCCCAAACCGCGCTCTCTTCGTTTGGGCAGTTCGACGTTCGTGTGACCCCGCTGCAGATGGCAATGATTACCGCGGCCATCGCCAACGGCGGTAAAGAGATGAACCCTAATCTCATCGAGAACGTTCAGTCTTCAAACCTTGCCTTGCTCAGCCAAACCACCCCGAGCGAATTTGGTACTCCGATTTCGAAAGAAACCGCCGAAGGCCTCAAAAAGATGATGATTGCCGCGGTTGCCAGTGGTGTTAGTTCTAACGGTGCCGTTTCGGGAACCGTTGTTGCTGGAAAGACTGGCACAGCTCAGAACGGCAAGAACGCCCCTTACACGTTGTGGTTTGCCGGTTTTGCGCCTGCAGAAAAACCACAGGTCGCCGTGGTGGTAATGATTGCCGATGGCGGTGGCATGGGCCAGGGTGGAAGCGGAAATGTCTTGGCAGCGCCGGTTGCCCGCAAGGTTATCAAGGCGGTGTTGAACCGATGAAGCCAGAAGAGGGCCAACTTTACGGCGACCGCTATCGCCTGATTAGTCGCATCGCAATTGGCGGCATGGGTGAGGTCTGGAAAGCACACGACCCGATCATCTTGCGTGACGTTGCGATCAAGATTCTCAAGCCGGAATACATGGGCGACCCTGGCTTCCTAGAACGTTTTAGAACCGAGGCCAAGCACGCGGCCCGAGTGAATCACGAAGGTATTGCCAACGTTTACGACTACGGGGAAGACTCGGGAAGTGCGTTTCTGGTTATGGAGCTGGTTCCTGGCGATTCTTTGGCCAAGGTACTGGAGGACCGGAAGTTCCTTCCTGCCGCCGAGGTTCTCGACATTGTTGCTCAAACCGCGCGCGCCCTTTACGCAGCGCACCAAGAGGGGCTCGTTCACCGCGACGTCAAGCCTGGGAACTTGCTCATCACCCCCGACGGTCACGTAAAAATCACCGACTTCGGAATCGCCAGAGTTGCCGACCAGGTTTCACTCACCGCTACCGGACAGGTGATGGGAACAGTTCAATACCTGGCACCAGAACAGGCCACTGGAAAACCGGCAACCCCTTCAACCGACATCTATTCGCTTGGAATTGTTGCTTACGAAGCCCTTGCTGGAAAGCGACCATTTACCGGCGACAACCAGATGATGATCGCGATGTCACAGATTCGCGATGTTCCTCCTGCGCTGCCGGAAAGCATTGATCCCGCGGTCAGTGAACTGATCATGGACTGCCTCGCCAAGAAAGCCTCCATGCGTCCGGCCACTGCTCTCGAACTAGCACAACGAGCTGAAAAGCTGAGTGGAAAAGCTCCGGTTGGACAATTCAACACTCGAGTGATCGAAACCGTAAAGCCCCTTCCACAAACCACCACAATCATCAACACCGTGGAGACTCCGAAGCAATCGGCAGTATGGCCTTGGGTTTCGGTTATTGCCGTTGTGGTGTTAACCACCGTCGGTGTTTTGATTGCAATCCTTACCCAGCCAACCCCAACTCCCACACCAACCCCGACTCCAACCGAAACACCAACGGTTACCCCGACTCCCACACCAACCGAGACGCCAACTACCCCAAGCACCGCCACGGTTTTCGCCTCGGATGTGATGGATCAAAACGTCGACGTTGTGGAGACGCTGCTGATTGGCAAGGGACTCCAGGTGTTGAGAATTGAAGGCACTGCCCTCCCCACTGGCGACCCACGAATCAACACGGTTTACGAAGCGACTCCGTTGGGTTCTCTGCCAGTTGGAACCACAGTCAACCTGACCTTTTACATCGAAGACACCACGCAAACCGCACCTACTAACTGACCTAAAAACTAGACTTGGGCTAGAAGAGCAAATGGAGAAAAAGCTTGTCTGAACAAAAGCGCATGATCGCAGATCGCTACGAAGTTGGCGACCTGATTGGTCGCGGGGGAATGGCCGACGTTTATGAAGGTATCGACACTCGTTTGGGTCGAAAGATTGCCATCAAGATTCTGAAAGCCGACCTAGTCGCCGATCCTTCCTTCGAAGTGAAGTTCCGTCAGGAAGCTCAGAACTCCGCACGGATGACCCACCCGACCATCGTTCGCGTCTACGACACCGGTGAAGAGCAGAGCATCGATGGCAACGGCAATCCTCGTCGAACCCCTTACATCATCATGGAATACGTCAAGGGCACTGTTCTTCGCGACCTAATGCACGCACGCAAGCTCAGCATCGCCGAGTCGATTGGTTTCACCGAAGGAATTCTTACCGCACTCGAATTCTCACACCGAGCTGGAATCATTCACCGCGACATCAAATCGGCGAACGTCATGATCACCGACGCTGGTGTGGTTAAGGTCATGGACTTCGGTATCGCGCGTGCAATGAGCGATTCGTCGGCAACCCAGAGCCACACCCAAGGAATCGTTGGCACCGCTCAGTACTTCTCCCCAGAGCAGGCTCGCGGCGAAAGCGTCGACGCAAGAACCGATCTCTATTCAACCGGCGTACTTCTTTACGAAATGCTCGCCGGCCGTCCGCCGTTTGTTGGGGAAACCGCTGTTTCGGTGGCATACCAACACGTTAGCGAATCGGTTACTCCACCTTCGGCACACAACCCAGAGATTTCTGCCGCCATCGACGAAGTGGTTATGCACTCGCTGGCAAAAGATCGTAATGAGCGCTACCAGAGTGCCGAGCAGTTCCGCGAGCACCTACTTTCTGCTGCCCTGGCCCCGGCCAATGGGGAACCAGCCGCACCGGTTTCATTTACCGAGCTGCTCGATGGCATCCCTGAGGAAGCTGTTGTTGAGGCAACCCCAACCGAGGTTTTAGTAACCCCTGAACTTGATCCATTTGAGGAACTGCTTGGAGGCTTTGTTGAAGAGCCTAAAGTCGAGCCAGTAGTTACCGCAGAAACTCCTTCTGTGAACACCAATCCGTTCAAGACTCTGGGTGTTGAATTCGAGCCAGAGATCGTTGACACCACGGTAAAAGTAGAACGAACCGAAAAAGGTAAGAAGCTTGCTGGGCTTGCCTGGGGTGTTGGTTCAGGGCTAGTTGTCTTTGCTGTTGGAATGTTGGTCTTCGTGCTCGCATTTGGCAAGTTCAACGTGAATCTTCCAGCTAACCAAAACGTTTCCGTCGTTGATGTCACCGGACAGCTTTTTGAAGATGGAGCCGCGAAACTCACCGAGCTTGGTCTAAGCGTGGTTGAGAAGGGTGTTCCTAGCGATACCGTTCCAGCCGACACCATCATTAGCACCGACCCTCCAGCAGGTTCATCGGTTCCTAAGGAAACCGAGATCACGGTTACCTACTCAACCGGCGCCGCCGAGGTTGCGGTTCCATCGCTACTTGGCAAAACCGAGCAAGAGGCTAAGGATTCTCTTACCGCGGTCGGTTTGATTCTCGGAACCATCACACAGAGCACCAGCCCATCGGCACTTCTCGGCAAGGTTATTCAAACCAGCCCGGAAACCGGAACTTACACAACCAGTGGTTCGGCAGTTGACCTAATTATCTCCAACGGCAAGGTTGAAGTTCCAGACGTAACGAGCATGAACGTGAACCAGGCTTCTACCCAGCTATCGGGAGCAAGTGTGGGGCTGAAGGTATTGATTGGCACCAATGAGGCCGGTTGCACTAACAACCCACCTCAGGGACAGCTGGTGTTGAGCCAGTCGATTGCCCCTGGACCTGCCAAGCAGCACTCGACCATAACTTTGTTTGTTGCCTGTAACGGCTAGGAAATAAGCGGGCTAAGCGACTTAGCGCGAGTTGCAGCGCCGCTTAAGCCAATCGACTCCAGCCAGTTTCCAAGCATGCGGTAGCCGCCCTCGGTAAGCACGCTTTCAGGGTGGAACTGCACTCCGTATATGGGCTTCGACTCGTGTCGAACACCCATGATTACTCCACCGGCACTGGTTTCGCTAACAATGGTTTCCGCGGTAACCAGAAGATCGCTCGGCAGAGTTTCGCGAACTATTGCCAACGAGTGGTAACGAGTCGCGGTGAACGGGTGGTTCAGACCTTCGAAGATTAGTGAATCATCGTGGTCAACCAGCGACGTCTTGCCATGCATCAGTTCGTCCGCTTGGCGAACGGTTGCGCCCATCGCCTCACCAATTGCCTGATGCCCTAGGCAAACACCAAAGACCGGAAGGTCTTGCTCGAGAGCATACTTGACCACTGGAATTGAGAGCCCAGCCTCGGCAGGAGTGCCTGGCCCTGGCGAGAGCAAAACTGCGTCGTAGTTGGCTAGTAGCGCTGGGAGCTCATCTTCAGACACCACGTCATTGCGCAGCACCTCGGTGGTGGCACCAAGTTGCTGCAGGTATCCGTTCAGCGTGTAAACGAAGCTGTCGTAGTTGTCTAAAACCAAGATTTTTGTCATTTGAAGTTAAGCCTACTTCTGCCAATAGAATTGAGGAATGTCTGAAAAGAACGAAGCACCACAAAAAGCCAAAAAGGTTCGCGCACCTAAGCCTGCCAAAGTTAACCGCGAAGACCTTCCGAACCCAACCTGGTTCAAGGTTGTTATGTTCGGCTTCATGATTCTCGGCCTAGTCTGGATCCTGACTTTCTACATCTCAAACCAGTACCTGCCTCTGGGTAGCGTATTTGCCACGAGCCTTCCTGCACTAAACCTAGGTAGCTGGAACTTGCTCATCGGCTTCGGCCTAGCCATGATTGGCTTTGGCATGTCAACTCGCTGGAAGTAATTACCGCTTACGCATCGTGAAGTACCAGGCGATGCCTGCACCCGCGATAAGTCCGCCAATGTGTGCCGAAATTGCCACACCCGGATTGGTAAAGCCCAAGAACACGTTGATACCAATCAACACCAGCATTTGCGATGAGCGGAAACCCATGGCGCGAATAATGATGAAGTAAGCACCCATCAGGCCAAACACTCCGCCAGAGGCACCAACAACCCAGCTTCCGCCGCCTTCAAAGAAGATGAAAGCTAGCGAGCCACCAACAATCGACAACAGGTAGAGCCAGAGGAAACGCTTGGCTCCGATGTAACTCTCGATTGCCTCGCCGAAGATCCAGAGCGAATACATGTTTAGTAGCAAGTGCAGCCAATCGGCGTGCGCGAAACCGGAGGTTATGATGGTCCATGGCTCCCAGAAAACCAACGACGGCTGTAGCGCCAAAAGCGACGTCACGTTACCGCCCGAGGTTAGCTGGGCAAGAAAAACCAGAAGGTTGATTCCAATCAGGATCTTGGTAACACGACCCTGACCCATGAACGAATTCATTTAGATTAGGCGGCTTCGATGTCGACCGAGATGATTTCTACATCATCTAGTGGTCGGTCATCGCGGTCGGTTGCAACCTGCGCAATGGCGTCGACAACCTTTTTGCTAACTTCGTCGGCAACTTCACCGAAGATGGTGTGCTTGCCCCATAGGAACTCGGTTGGAACAACGGTAATGAAGAACTGTGAACCGTTGGTTCCAGAACCGTCGAACTTCTTACCAGCGTTAGCCATGGCTAGCTTGTAAGGGGTGTCGTAGTGAAGGTCGTTGTGTGGCTCGTCATTGAAGTCGTAGCCTGGTCCGCCGCGTCCGGTGCCGGTTGGGTCGCCGCCCTGGATCATGAAGCCGTCGATAATGCGGTGAAAAATAACACCGTTGTAGAACGGCTTGCCAGTCTTGGTGCCATTGGCTAGGTCAACAAAGTTGGCCACAGTTACTGGGGCTTCATTGCCGAAAAGGTTGAGCTTAATGGCTCCGTGGTTGGTGTGTAGAGTCGCTACGTGAGTGTGTACAGTCATGCTTCTATTCTCGCAGAAACCCCCAAGGTTACGGCGGTAGGCTTGAAGGATGCACATAGCTATGTTCTTGGACCAACATCCAAGGTCGCTCGGGGGAATTCAAACATCGGCGATGCTGCAGCGAAAGTACCTTGAAAAACTGGGGCACAAAGTAACTTTCGTTACTCCATCATCGGGAAAGCGCCTAATCGAGCGCGGGTTTTTCACCCTGCCATCTTGGCCGCTGACCTATAACTGGGAGTACTCTTTCGTTGCCAACGCTCGTCGTTCCAGAAAGCGCCTCGACCGAAGCCAACGACGTCGAGTCGATAAGTTTGACCTGGTTCACGTGCAAGCCGACATGTGGGGTGCCATCATCGGCATCGGATTTGCCCAACGCAACCACCTACCGGTAGTAATGACCAGCCACTTCAATTTGGCAGCTGGAACCCAAGAGGTTATCGGCAAATATCCGTCGAAGTTTTTGTTCTGGTTGCTCAGTCGAGAATTCCTAAAACACCTGAAGTTGCCACTTCGCGACACCACCACCGATGCGTGGCGCTACATTCAACTGATTACTAACCAGGTCGATGTGGTTCTGGTTCCATCCGGTCACTTCGGGCGAGACCTAAAGGCCAACGGCGTAACCTCCGAACTTAGAGTCATGCATAATGGCGTCGACGACGAGCGAATCGAATCCACCCTTGCCAGCATCAAAGACCAGCCAAGCCACACCGATAAAAAGATTCACCTAATTTGGGCCGGCCGTTTCCAACACGAGAAGCGTTTACTCGAATTCATTGAGGCAGTTCATCAAGCGAAGCTCGACAACGTTGTCGTTGACGTTTACGGGCGTGGACCGCTTTGGAAGAAGACCGAAGAACTGATCAAGGATTACAACTTAGAGAAACAGATTGTGCTTCACGGAATGGCTCCGCATGCTCGCATGCTCGCTCACTTCGCCAAAGCCGATGCACTGGTTCAAACTTCCGTTGGTTTCGAGACTCAGGGAATGACAGTTTTCGAAGCAGCCGCGGTTGGCACCCCGAGCATTCTCTGCGACAAAAACATCGCTGAGGAATTCGAGCCTGGCGCTCACTGGACGGTTGAAGATGATTCGGTCGAAGCTCTTGCGAATGCTCTCAATAGAGCTGTGGCCGACATTCGCGCCGGTGATAATCGCGGAAACCTTTTGATCGGTGATGAACTGTTGCTTCAGAGTGGCCTAACCAAGCGAACCGTTGCTATCTACGAGGAACTTCTCACAAAAGGCGGAAAGTACACCCGTTAGAGCTTGATTGGAAGTTCTGCTACTAGCCGTACCTGTTTCTTTTCGGTAATCAATTCCCAGTGGAGGCATACTTCGTCAAGCATTTCCGAGCCAAAACCCGTTCGATCATCGTCTTTAGGCGATCTCCCGTTGTTGGTCACTTCTACCGTTAGCAAGTCGTCGGAGATTCGGTCAATAGTCACCTGGGCTTCGGATGCTTCCCCGTGCCTAACCGCATTCGATACTGCCTCTTTCACTATTTCGTTCACGCAGTAACTCGAGTCCGGATTCTTGATCAAGGCGCGCTTGGCCCGCGACGATACTTGCACTTTTACGGTGCAAATTCCCGCCCAAACTTCTTGTAATTCTGAAATCCCAAGGTCGAGATTGAATCCCTCTGTGTGGTTCGACTCAACTGCTAACTCGGCTCGGCGAAGATCTTGTTTCACCATTTCTATGGTCACAGCATTGATTTCTGGTGCCACCTGCAAACGGGTCAATGCTGCAGTTAAGGAACTCTGAACGCTGCCGTGCAAAATTAGTAACCATCGTTTACGGAATACCCAAAGCCTCTGGGCAAACAAAGCGTTCTCTTTGGCAATTGCCAAAAGATCTCCTGTGATCTGTGATTCGATTTCATTGCGCTTTTCGATACGCACAGAAAGTTGCATCAGAAGCAGTGGTCCAATGATTCCGCTCAGGATGGCAAAGCCGGAAAGCATCACAAACTGAGGAGTGTTAAAACCTAGAAACCGGTAAACATAGTAAACATTTGCCAACGAAGCCAAGAATCCAACCAAGAGTGTGTAGGCGATGGCGTTGAATCTGGGGAAAGTGCGCCCATTCGGAAGTAAAAACTTGAAGACACTAAGCACCAGGAAATAGATGCTGAAGATTATGAAGATGTCGAGAAGACCGTTGGGAGATCCGAACACCACCAGCCAAATCGAAACGCCGAGCGACTCCACTACCGATGACCACGTGACCATAAGTTTGTCGTGGAGGGTGAATCGGTCAGGCAACTTTGCCGAGACCGACCGAAATTTTCGCAAGTTTTGAACCTTGAACGGTTTCGGTTGATCCTTTGAAATTTCCAGCATCATCGGTCTGATTTGCTCGGTGATGGTGAAACGTAACTTGTCGAGAGCCTCACGCACAGTGCTCGCCTCACCTAAGAGCTCGCGAATCGCATTTAGCTGGGGTATCAGAGCCTGTTTGGTGCGTTCCTGCAGCCGCTCGTTTACCGAAGCCAGTTGATCGGGCATTTGAAGTCGGGTAGATGAAAGTCGGTTCTGAGTCTCGGCAAGACTTCGCAAAGCGCTCAGGTATTCAATCTTCGACCCATTACCGATTGCCCACAGAATAAAGATAGCCACACCCATGAACGCTCCCCCGAAGAAGCGAAACAACCACAATTGGCTTTGATCTAAACCGGCCCAAAGAGCAAAAAGACCTACCGAAACATTTCGAGATGCACCGGCTAGTCCGGCGATGATGAGGTTTAGCGCCACCCTTTGACGTTCAAGTCGACGATTCAAATAGGCGAAACGATAGGCGAGCCCGATGGCTATTGGAGGTAGGAATCCGGCACCTGACACTATGAACCAAAGCGGGTCAAAGTTCTCTAAACGCACGGCGTCGGTGAGAAAAGAAATAAAGGAAAGCATGTAAAAGAAAAAGATAAAAAGACCAAACGACCAGGCCGAAGATGCTCCAAGGTAGCCAAATGTTCGCTTTGACCCCCTTTTTTGGAGGTTCGATATTCGCCCCATTACCTGCATACTTCACTATCCCATAAGGCGGTAAATTTGACCTGATGCACATTCTCTTCTTCGCCGACCACCACCCCGACTCACTCGGTGGTGTTCAAACCAGCCTCATGCTTCAAAAGAAGTTTTTGGAGCGCGCTGGCCACACCGTGACCATGGTGGTGAGTCGACGTTTCCGCCGAAACCGCAGGCTCGAGGGAATGATCGAAGTGCCGGCACTGCCTGTTCCACCGACCGGCGCCTACTCAATTGAGCCTTCGCTGAAACTTGCTTATCGAACCGTGCAACGCAAGCTGGCCAAGATGGCCTTGCCGGTTGACATAGTTCACGTTCAGGCCGACATGTGGGGAGCCATCCTCGGAGCCGCGTGGGCCAAGGACCACGGACTCCCTCTAGTTCAAACCGTTCACACCAACCTCGACGTTGGTATTTCCCACACCTTTGGCAAAACGCTTACCCAACGCGTGGCTCAAGTTATGAACGCGTGGGCCGCCTCAATGCTTGGACACGAATCTCCCAAGAACACCAAAGACATCTGGGCTTTCAAAGAACAGATCAGCCGCCACGCCAACTATGTGACCTCCCCGTCGGGTCACTTCGCCAAAGAGCTCGTGAAGCACAAGGTTGTTGAAAACGCCCTGGTCTTTCCTAATGGCGTCGACGATGACGTCGTCGAGGGCATTCGACCGGTAGTACACGAGGATAAAAATCGGGAACTAGATTTTGTTTGGGCCGGACGCCTGAGCAGCGAAAAGCGTGTTACCGAATTTATTGGAGCTTTCCACACCGCGGATCTAAATAATGTTCACCTAAACATCTACGGCTCTGGTCAACTCGAAGCAAAGGTTCGACTGGTTTTAGTTCAGCTCGGGCTTCACGACAAAGTTACTTTCCACGGACGCCTTCCACACCGAGACCTGGTTGCCCGATTCGCTCAGGCCGATCTGGTCGCCCAGAGCTCGGTTGGTTTTGAGACGCAGGGCATGACCGTTTACGAGTCGATTGCCGTTGGCACCCCGGTGCTAGTGGCTGACCCTAAAATCGCCTCCGAACTTCCCGAAGCAAACGTATGGCTTTCGAAGACACCTAGCGTCGACGACATGGCAAGAGCGATGACCCGGGCCGCCAAAGATATTCGCAGTGGTAACGCCAAGCGAGCTTTGGACACTGGAGACTGGTCGGTGCTGCAAAGCCAGATCACTGCCAAAATAATCGCCATTTATGAGAAGGCGATCAAGGAAGGGCCTAAGGCCTGATGCGTCTTCATCGCGGTTGGATAATTGCCGCCGTAACTTTTCTAACTCTCATCGCGGCGGCGGCTTTCCGTTCAACAACCTCTCCTCTACTTATGCCATTGGAAATGGAATTCCACTGGACTCGTTCGCTCACCTCGGCCGCTTTGTCTTTGAATCTTCTTTTCTATGGACTGACCGCTCCGTTCGCAGCTACCCTAATGCAACGCTTCGGGGTTCGTCGGGTCGTGGTTTTTGCGCTAGTTCTGGTTTCCACTGGTTCGGGCATGACAGTATGGATGACCGAGGCATGGCAACTTTTTCTTTACTGGGGCATTTTCGTTGGTTTCGGAACCGGTTGTCTCGCACTGGTCTTTGCTTCTATGGTCGCAAACCGCTGGTTTCACAAGCACCGTGGCTTAGTTACTGGAATTTTCTCGGCTGCGTATGCAACCGGACAACTGGTTTTCCTTCCGTTGATTACAAATATCGTCGAAAACGTCGGTTGGCGTGAGGGCACCCTAGTGGTCGCGGTTTTTGCCCTGGCAATAATTCCAATCTTCTGGTTTACCTACCGGGAGCACCCAAGGGATGTGAATACTTTTCCAGTTGGAGCCACCGAACAGATTGAAGAGGACGCCAAGCCGGCGATTACAGTTCGGGGAAACCTAGCGGTTCTATTCGCAGCGGCCAAACGAATGCCTTTCTGGGTTTTGGCAGGCACCTTTTTCGTTTGTGGCTGGACCACAAACGGACTAATCGGCTCTCATTTCATTCCAGCCGCACATGACCATGGAATGCCAACAACTCTAGCTGCCGGTCTTCTCGCAGTCGTTGGAATCTTCGATTTCGTTGGCACCATAGCGTCTGGTTGGCTTACCGATAGGGTGAACCCAGTAATACTTCTGGTGATTTACTACGGTTTGCGTGGGGTGGCCCTGTTCACGGTTCCGTTTGTTCTGGGACCAGATGTGGAGCCGCCGCTGTTGTTCTTCATCGTGTTCTACGGACTCGACTGGATAGCGACAGTGCCACCAACCGTTGAACTCTGTCGACGATACTTCGGGATCACTAACTCACCAGTGATTTACGGCTGGGTTTTCGCGAGCCACATGGTTGGCGCGGCAATTGCCGCATATTTCGCTGGTGTCGTTCGCGACGTTCAAGGTGACTATTACATCGCCTGGATAACTGCGGCTGTTCTATGTGTGGTGGCTAGCGCGACAGTTCTGTTGCTAAAGCCAAATCCTCAGCTAGCTAAGTAGTCCGCTAGCTGCCGCCGCTTCTCTCAGGTAATCACGCGCATCGGGATGGGCAGCCTGTTCAATCAGATTGGTGGCTTGCTCTCCCGCAGTTCGTCCGAAGCATTCTGCTACTCCCTGCTCGGTAACTACATAGCTGTGCTGGAAACTTGTGGCGGCTTCACTGAGTCTGGAAACAATGTTTGAGTTGCCACTCTTGCCATGCCAAGAAGGCAGAGCCATGAACGACGTTCCGCCATTGGCGTGGAGAGCTCCAACGATGAAGTCGGTGGAACCACCGAATCCCGAGTAGGGCTGGCCATTAACGTATGAAGCGTTTGCCTGATCGAACAGATCTACCTGAAGGGCCGCATTAATGCTGGTCATCTGTTGCTGTTTGGCAATAAGACCTGGGTCGTTGGTAATTTCGGTTCGGCGCATCTCCACTCGTTCGTTTAGGTTGACCCAGTCATAAAGTTCGCGAGATCCGAATAGGAAAGAAGCGGTGAGGGTGGACTCTGGATCCACAGCCTTAGACCGAGCGAGACCAAGCACACCATCGCTAAACATTTCGGTGTGGATGCGAAGACCCTGGTGTTTTTGCATCGATGCAATCACGGCATTTGGGATTCCTCCGATTCCCAGCTGCAGGGTTGAGCCATTGGCAACACGTCTGGCAATTTGTGAACCGATTTCTAGGGAGGTTTCGGTTAGTGAAATGTTCGGAGCTTCGGTGAGTTCTTCGTCCACCTCAATTAGGTAGTCGATGTCGTCTAAGGAAATTTCAGCATCGCCGAAGGTATAGGGCATCTGCGGATTTGCCTGAACCACCACGATGCCGCCGTTTCTCTTGGCCGACTCAATTGCGGCTGGCAGAACGTTCACCTCAACACCGAGCGAAACCTTCCCGCCTCGAATCATCGACGCATGGAGAAGAACCACGTTGGGCACGAAGTTGGTTCGGAACAAAACGGGAACTAGCGAGAGCCGGCAGGGAATGTAATTTAGGCGAACGCTTCGACGCATACCTGGGCCCAAAAATGGTGATTCGAAAATCACACCTTCGCGGTCTGGGATTCCGGTTTGCGCACCTAGCATGAACAATCGGAAATCGTCGATGTTCTGGTCTGCGATTTCCAGTAAGGCTTTTGGTGTGGCGAAATTTCCAGATGCCACAACTCGAACTCCGGATGGGAGTTCCTCGAAAATCTTGGCTAATTGGTCAGCCGTTACCTTCTGCACAAAGCAAATCTACCCTGCGTAAACTGAACAAATGACTACATTGGCGACCGTAAACCTACGAAACTGGCACCGAGCTATTTTGGTGTTCTTTTCGGTTATTGGTCTCACCGGAGCCTCGCTTATGGTTCGTCTTCCGCTGGTTCGCGACACACTAAACATCTCGACCGGAACCCTGGGTCTCATTCTGGTCGCCGGTTCGGCAGGCGCCATGGGTGGGCTTTTGGTTGTTGGCAAATTTGTTGCGCACGTTGGCACGAAACGAGCCGGGCTTGTGGGTATGTCCACCTGGTTTTTCGGCTGGATCTTGGTTTCTATCGGATTGGCTACGGGTTCGCCAGTTGTATTCGCAATCGGCAACTTCTTCGGTGGTATTGGAGCCGGAATCACCGATGTGTCAATCAACGTCGACGGCTCAGCTATCGAGCAAAAGCTTGGCCGTGCTGCCATGCCAAAGATGCATGCGGCTTTTTCCATCGGAACTCTGCTTGGTGCTGGGCTGGGCACTTTAGCGATTCAAGTGAATCTGAACATCGCTGTTCAGATTGGTCTACTCACCACATTTTCATTTCTAGTGCCCGTTTTCATCAGTCGGTATTTGCCTTCTGACAACGGCCTTCACAGCGAAGAAGAAAAAGCCGGACGAGAGGGACCCGTTTTCAGCAAGATTGTGGTTCTGCTCGGACTGGGAATCTTTGGCATGACCCTTGCCGAGGGCGCTTCGAACGACTGGCTGGCAATTGGTTTGGTAGACGACTACCAGGCTGACCCAACCAGTGCTGGAATCGGTTTTGCGATCCTGGTTGCATCGATGACGATTGTGCGATTCTTCGGTGGCTCGCTAACCGACCGTTTGGGCAAGGCACTAACACTTCGTATCACCGGAGCACTGGGAGTGCTCGGTCTGGTTCTTTTGATTGCCAGAATCAACATTCCACTTGCATGGGTTGGTTCTTTCCTATGGGGTGTCGGTGTGGCTCTCGCGTTCCCGCTCTTCCTATCGGCAGCTGGGGAACAGCCGAATCCCGCTCGCAAGGTGGCGACGGTTAGCGCCTTTGGTTACGCATCATTCTTGGTTGGTCCACCGCTACTCGGCCTAGTGGGTCAGGAAATTGGTGTGGTGAACATGTACTGGATTGTCTTGATGTTTATCGTGTTGTCGATCGTGGTTGCCGGAGCTGCTGGCAATAACCGAGCATCAGCTAAAGCGGTAGAAAGCAAGTAGGCCAGCTATCGTGACCATCACGGTAGCGATCACCAGATCTAGAACTTTCCAAAATTTGGGCTTCGACATAAGGCCACTCATCGCCTTGGCACTGTAACCCAGTGCGAAAAACCAGATAACGCTTCCCGACATTGCTCCCAGGCCGAAGAACCAAGCGTTTTCTTTGAAGGTGTTGGCGATGCTGCCAACCAGGATGACAGTGTCAAGGTAAACGTGTGGGTTTAGCCAGGTCATTGCCAACACTGCGAGTAGAACTTGCTTGCGAGTGCCAGAGTGCTCATCAGAGGTCTTAAGTGTTTCATTTTTGAAGGCTGACTTTACCGACCCATAGGCAAACCAGAGGAGATATGCCACGCCAAACCAACGGAAAACCTCGAGCAGCCAACCGACCTGAAGTATTAGTGCTCCTAGTCCCGCAACACCAGCAGCCATTAGCGTGATATCTGAAAATACGCACACCAGAACCACCATCAGAACGTATTTGCGCGTAAGACCCTGACGAATCACGAACGCATTCTGAGCACCGATTGCGATGATTAGCGAGAGACCGGTTAGAAAACCTGGGAGGAATGCGAGCATCCCAAAAGTTTACCTAGCGAAGAACCTCTTCGGCGATGGCTAGCTCTGGGGCAAGGAAGCGATCTGGTCCGACTCCCTGAACTCCGGCAGCTCGAAGTTTGGCGATGTATTCACCGGTTACCGCAGCCGGCTTTAGCCCCACGCGCATTTCGCTCGCGCGAGCTGCGGTGATGTATTCGATCGCGAGAATTCGTCGAAGGTTTTCAACAACCTTACGAAGCTTGCGACCGGCATGCCAACCCATCGACACGTGGTCTTCCTGCATTGCCGACGATGGAATGCTGTCGACGCTGGCTGGGTTTGCTAGTCGCTTGTTTTCGCTAACCAAACCGGCTTGGGTGTATTGAGCAATCATTAGACCGGAGTCAACACCGGCATCACCGGCAAGGAAAGGCTCGAGACCTGAGTTACGAGCCTTGTCTAGAGCACGGTCGGTGCGACGCTCACTCATTGATCCGAGGTCAGTTGCTGGTATGGCCAAGAAGTCGAGCACATAGGCAATCGGCGCTCCGTGGAAGTTTCCGTTCGATGTAACTTCGCCGTTTTCCAGAACTACCGGGTTGTCGATGGCTGCGGCAAGTTCACGTTCGGCCACCAGGGTTGCATAGGTGATGGTGTCGCGCAGTCCTCCGGTTACCTGTGGAGCACAGCGCAGCGAATAGGCATCTTGAACCTTTGAATCACCATGACGATGCGACGCAACGATTTCGCTACCCTGCAAAGCTGCAAACATGTTCGCGGCTGAAGTGGTCTGACCTGGATGTGGTCTAAGTGGCTCGTGGAGTTCTGGGCGGAACACCTGATCGGTGCCCATCTGGCTTTCCACACTCATCGCCGCGATTACGTCGGCGTGGTCGGCTAGCTTCTCAAGATCGTGCAGGGCGAGAATCAACATTCCGAGCATGCCGTCGGTACCGTTGATCAGAGCCAATCCTTCCTTTTCTTGTAATTCGAGAGGAGTGATGCCAGCTTCAGCGAGTAGTTCTGGAACTGGGCGCTCGTTGCCATTGGCGTCGGTGGCTCGGCCTTCGCCCATGAGAACCAAGGCGCAGTGAGCGAGAGGAGCAAGATCGCCCGAGCAACCAAGTGATCCGTACTCGTGAACTACCGGAGTGATGCCTGCATTTAGAAGAGCAGCCATGGTTTCGGCGACTACTGGACGAACGCCTGTGCGACCGGAGCAAAGAGTCTTTAGGCGGTTCAGCATTAGTGCTCGAACAACTTCGGTCTCAACCGCGGGACCCATGCCAGCCGCGTGAGAGCGAATCAGTGACTTCTGAAGTTGAACGCGGTCGTCCTGAGCAATGTGACGGTTGGCAAGTGCTCCGAAACCGGTTGAGATTCCGTAGACCGGGGTGTCACCCTTGGCTAGTACTTCGATGTGAGCGCGAGTCTTTGCCATAGCATCTAGAGCGTCATGGCCAATTACAACCTCGAAACCGTTCCGGGCCACATTTACCAAATCGTCGCGTGTTAGACCTGAGGTGTGGATAGTTACTTTGCTCATGGTTTTCCTTTATTTGAAAGCTTCTGAAGTGTAGGTGTGATTGATTAGGTTGACGCCAGGACGGTAGGCGAGGTGAAGTGCGCTTGGAGCGGTTAGGTCGATAAGGTCGGCACGCATTCCAACCTTTATTGCCCCAATGTCGGTTCTACGAAGTGCCTTAGCGCCTCCCATGGTCGCCGACCAGATGGCTTGTTCAACCGTGAAGTGCATGTCGCGAACCGCAACTGCAATCGCGAACGGCATCGACGTGGTGTAGCTCGATCCTGGGTTGCAGTCGGTAGCGATAGCCACCTTTACCCCGGCATTCCAAAGCTTGCGGGCATCTGGGTAGGTGGCTCTGATTGAGAACTCAGCTCCTGGCAGAAGCGTTGCCACGGTGTTTGAACCGGCCAAAGCATCAATGTCGGCTTGGTCGAAGTGGGTGCAGTGGTCCGCCGAGGCGCAATCCATTTCAACGGCTAGCTGAATGCCGCCACCCTGTTGCAACTGGTTGGCGTGAATTCGCGGCAGTAGACCAACCGCCTTTCCAGCCGTCAAAATCTCGCGAGCTTGTTCAACCGTGAATGCTCCTCGGTCGCAAAAAACATCGATCCACTTGGCACTGCCCGAGACCTGGTTCAGCATTTCTCCGGTCACGAGCGCAACGTAGTCATCCGCTCGATCGGTAAACTCCACTGGAAACACGTGGGCTCCAAGAAAAGTGGTTTCGGTGGTGTGCTTGGAGGCAATACGAAGTGCCCTAGCTTCATCTTCGACAGTGAGCCCGTAACCGCTCTTGGTCTCAAAAGTTGTAATTCCCGAAGAGCGCATTTCCGCAACCAAGTGAAGATAGTTTGCTTCTAGTTCCGCATCGGATGCTGCGCGAGTGGCGGCAACCGTGGTTCGAATACCTCCGGCTGCGTATGCCTCACCCGACATGCGAGCCGAGAACTCAGCTGCGCGATCTCCGGCAAACATCAGGTGGGCGTGAGAGTCCACGAAACCAGGAAGAACAGTGCGACCCTCAACATCAATTAACTCGTCGGTAGCAGGAACCATCGTTCCCGAACCAACCCAAGCAATATTTCCGTCTTCAACGACAATTGCCGCACCATGCAGTTCGCCGAGTAGGCCTAACCCAAGGCTCTCGTCATTAGTGACCAGAGACCCGATGTTAGTTATAGCGACACTGCGCACGTTTAGACCCTACTCGGTGTCGAGCATTGGCACGTGAACGTGACGTTCGCGAGCCACGTCCTTGGCGATGTCGTAGCCAGAGTCAACGTGACGGATGACACCCATACCTGGGTCGTTGGTTAGCACGCGGCGGATCTTTTCTCCCGCGAGCGCTGTTCCATCGGCAACGGTTACCTGGCCGGCGTGAATCGAACGACCCATACCAACGCCACCACCGTGGTGAAGTGAAACCCAAGACGCACCTGATGCCACGTTTAGCATGGCGTTTAGGATCGGCCAGTCGGCGATGGCGTCTGAGCCATCGAGCATCGACTCGGTTTCACGGTAAGGCGAAGCCACCGAACCGCAGTCGAGGTGGTCGCGACCGATTACGATTGGAGCGCTCACCTCACCCTTGGCAACGAGGTCGTTGAATACCGCTCCAGCCTTGTCGCGTTCGCCATAGCCCAACCAGCAAATGCGAGCTGGCAGACCCTGGAACTCAATGCGCTCCTGAGCCATCTTCATCCAGCGCTGTAGGTGCACGTTGTCTGGGAACAATTCCATGACGGCCTGGTCGGTGCGGTAAATGTCTTTCTTGTCGCCGCTGAGTGCAACCCAACGGAACGGTCCCTTTCCTTCACAGAACAGTGGACGAATGTAGGCAGGAACGAAGCCTGGGAACTTGAAGGCATCGGCGTAGCCACCCTTTCGAGCTTCGTCGCGAATCGAGTTACCGTAGTCGAACACTTCACAGCCCTTGGCCATGAAGCCAACCATGGCCTCAACCTGCTTCGCCATCGATTCTTCAGCACGAATTGTGAATTCCTCAGGGTTGGTCTCTGCGTAAGCGCGAGCGTCCTTGATGTCTACGCCCTCAGGGATGTAATAAAGCGGGTCGTGAGCCGAAGTCTGGTCGGTGACGATGTCTACCGGAACATCGCGCTTCAAAATCTCTGCGAATACGTCCGCGGCATTTCCAACCACACCAATCGAGATTGCCTTCTTGGCATTCTTGGCGGCAACCGCGCGCTCGATAGCATCGTCTAGGTTGTCGGCGATTTCGTCGAGGTAGCGAGTTTCAACGCGCTTACGAAGCCGCGACTCGTCGATGTCAACGATGAGGCAAGTGCCTTCGTTCATGGTTACGGCTAGCGGCTGAGCGCCACCCATTCCGCCGCAACCTCCGGTGAGGGTTAGAGTTCCAGCGAGGGTGCCGCCGTAACGCTTGTCGGCGATTGCCGCAAACGTCTCATAGGTTCCCTGAACGATTCCCTGCGAACCGATGTAGATCCAGGAACCAGCGGTCATCTGTCCATACATGGTTAGACCCATGGCATCTAGGCGGCGGAACTCGGGCCAGGTAGCCCAGTCGCCAACGAGGTTCGAGTTTGCAAGCAGCACGCGAGGTGCCCATTCGTGAGTCTGGAACACACCAACCGGCTTACCCGACTGAACTAGGAGAGTCTCGTCGTTCTTCAGATCGGTAAGTGTGCGCACGATGGCGTCGAAGCTCTGCCAGTTACGAGCAGCCTTTCCGTTGCCTCCATAAACGATTAGCTCTTCCGGGTGCTCTGCCACCGCTGGGTCGAGGTTGTTTTGAAGCATGCGAATGGCAGCTTCTTGACCCCAGCCCTTTGCGGTCATGGTGGATCCGGTTGCTGCATGCAGGTTGGCGCGTGGATTCTCGTTCATGTTGTAATTCAACTCCACTGAGCGCCTTAGTTGAAGCGGTTTTCGCTGGTATTGTCTGTAATACCAGACAACTAGGACGACTATGAGCGCAAAGATACCGGCGGCCAGCCGAACCCTTGCCATCCTTAGCAACCTAGCCAAAGCTGCGGCCCCGGTTACCGCTGTTTCACTGGCCAGACAAATCGATGCCCCGAGAAGCACCACCTACCAACTCCTCCAAGTTCTGGAATCGGAGGGTTTTGTGATTCATTACCCAGAGACTGCCCGCTGGGGAATCGGGGTTGCCGCCTTCGAACTTGGCACCGCCTACCTTCGCCATGATCCACTAGAACGCCTGGCTCGCCCGATTCTTCACAGAATCGTGCAACAACTCGACGAACTAAACCTCAACTCAACCGCCCAGATGGGAATCCTCGATGGGGCTGAGCTACTCTACCTTCTAAAGGAAAACCCGAGGAAAGCCGCCGTAGTGGTCACCGATGTCGGTGTTCGACTTCCCGCTCACCTAACCGCCAGCGGAAGGTCGATGCTAGCCCTGCTACCCAAGTTGCAGTTCAAAGCGCTTTATCCGGCCAACAAGCCGATCTCCCGAAGAACCGAACAGGGACCGGAAACATCTAAAGAATTACAAAATCTGCTTGAAAAAGAATTAGCCCAAGGATTCAGCGTTGAATCTGGTCACGTATCAGCAGGTCTAAACACCATCGCCGCGGCTGCCACCAACCACCTGAACCACCCAACCGCAGCATTCGCAGTAACCTTTAGAACAGAAGATGCCAACGAAGGCGTAAGCGCCCAACTAGCAAAACTTGTAATTACCGCCAGCCAGGAACTATCCAAGCGATTGGGAGCAACCAAGTGACCGAAGACCACAAGTGGCCAAGAGCCGCCCATTGGCTCAAGCCATTCGCTAACGAAGCCAACATCGACCTCGCCGTTTACGGAGTTTGCGCAAGCCAAACCTCGATCTCGAAAACCGGTGCTCACGAAACCCCCAACGCCATTCGCCAAGCACTGCTTCGCTACTCAACCTTTAGCTGGAGTCAGAACGTCGACCTTGGAGAGCTGGTAGCCCGCGACTTCGGAAACTCAGAACACCCAGATTCCCCAGAAGGCGAAGAAACCACCAAGCGCCTAGCCAAGCAAGCCAAGGAAAACAGCCAACTTGCTATTGCCCTCGGTGGCGACAACTCGGTCACCTTTGCTGCCATGGCTGGAGCCCACGACCTCACCAAGTCGGGTCTCATCACCTTCGATGCCCACCACGATCTTCGTGATGGAATCAGCAACGGCTCCCCGGTAAGACGCCTTGTCGATGCAGGACTTCAGGGAAACAAGATTGTGCAGATTGGCATCAACGATTTCTCAAACTCCCCTGAATACGCAAAACTTGCCAAGCAATTGGGAATCTTCGTCATAACCAGAGCAGAACTTAGAAATCAGTCACCCGAGGTCACCTGGCAAAAAGCCATCAACTTCTTAGGTGACGTAGATTCGATTCACGTCGACTTCGACGTTGATGTCTGTGATCGCTCGGTCGTTCCAGCTTGTCCTGCAGCGGCTCCTGGTGGAATCAGCGCCGATGAGCTTCGTCAGTTCGCGCTTCTAGCTGGCAAGACCAACAAGGTCAGCAGCCTAGACATCACCGAAATCGATTCAACCATCGACAGCGACGACCAGAGAACGGTTCGCCTTGCAGCGTTACTAATCCTCGAGGCGGCTACCGGCTTGGCTCTTCGGGATAAATAGGAACAGCGCAGCCACCAAAGTTTCAAATGCCGGAACGATGCCTAGTGGCACGTACTGAATTAGTCCGAGCACGGCCGTGGTGCCAAGGATTCCGGTTAGTACAATCGCAAAGACTCTGAGCTTTGGATTCTTTCTCTGAAGAATCGACAAAACAATTGCGGCAATTCCAACTGCGATTGGGATGAACAACATCAGTGAAACAATTAGCGCTAAATCTTCCATGCCCTAATGGTAACGCTCGAAGCTAGTTCCAACCTAGGCGCTTTTTCACAACATCAGCCTGTCCAAGCTGCACAGGCGAGAATCCACCAAGGCTTAGAACAAATTCGAGTTGCTCTCTGGCCGATTGCTCCACTGGCATTTGCAGAATGCTCTCGATTCGAGCGGCCTCAGTTGGATACTGTTTCTCAAACCTGCGGAATCGATCGAGGTTATCTTCGAGCCCTTCGGTTCCAGGAACAGGGTTCTTTCGGTCGCGAACGAAGCCGAGCACGTGCTTGAGGTAATAACTGCGAATCGCTTGCCCGGCAATGAGAACCTCACCCCGACGCGCTCGACCAACAGCGATCAGAATCAAAGCTAGAAACAAACCCCACTCTTTGTCTTCTTCGAAAGCGGAACCAGAGGTTCGCGCCTCGATTGCCTGAACACGGGAGGTGATGTTGGTCTTGTCTACCGGAACTGCCCAATAGTTCACCGAAGCTAGTTCGAGTTCTGGGTCCTCGAAAACAGCAAACTCAAGAACATGCCCGTTCTCATAGACAACCTTTAGCCCGTGAGCAGTTTCTCTTGCCGCAATCGAAACCTTCGACGAATCAGGTAGCCAGGAAAGATCCTTACGAAGGCGCTCTCCAGAACCAACCTTCACAATCAAGAAGAAGTCATGGTCAGACCACTCATCAGCGCGCGAGGTATCGGCCGCCGAACCCACGAGCACGAGACCAAGAACATCTGGGTGTTCGGTAGCAGAGTCAGCGAGCGCCTCCGAATAGGAAATGAATTCTTCGATGTTGAACATTGGTTAATTATGTTCGAAAAGATATGTTGTATTTGTGCTACATAGCATTTATGCTATGACCATGGGAAGACTTCCAAAGCAGGACAAAGACCAGATCGTAAATCTGGTTGAGCAATATCGCACCAAGGCTGGGCTCAGTAGAGCCGAGTTAGCCGATGCCGTTGGCGTGCACTATCAAACGATCGGTTACATCGAACGCGGTGAGTACGCGCCCACTCTCGCTCTCGCAATGAGACTAGCCAGCTCACTTGGCTGCACCATCGAAGAACTATTCAAACTAAAGGGGACTACACATGAATAGCATCAAAGCACTTCTACAGAAATCCCGAGAAAAGAGAATTCAAAAGATCTTGAACCTACCCAACCTAGGTTGGTTAGAGATTGGCTGGGTAAAGCGACTTCTCGCAGTAATTGCAGTTGTGTCAAGTTGGACGTTCCTGTTCGCCTTATTCTTCGATGACTTCAATGTGCCAAGTCAATACTGGTGGCCGGGGCTTTGGTCTTTGAAGAGTTGGATGACCACACTCATGGTGGCTTCCTTCCTACTACTTCGAGCCAGTCTTCGAAAAATTAGCTCGCTTCCAGATGAGTACCTGGATGAGCGACAGATAGCCGACCGCGACTGGGCCTACCGACTCGGTTATCTTGTAGTTCGACGAATCGGCTACGGCATAACACTCCTGCTTGCGGCCTCGTTTCCGGTTTACGGTGGTTACCGGGCGCTGGTAATGAACTCAAGGGGTTACTCGTTGCCTTTTTGGGATCCACATCGCGAGCTTTCGCAGTTCATTGCTGACTTTTTCGAAAATGACCCTATTTGGCAGACATTCACTGTTATCGGTTTGCTTACCTACGTCGCCTACTCCTTCCCGGTGATTCTTTTAGCCTGGCGTGATGCGAAGAACTACGACGCGGCAGAGGTTGCAGCCGCCGACGCAGCAAACTGGGAAGGGATCATCAGAAATGCATTTTCCGGCTACTACCGCAGGCTGAGACGAGTCGGTTACGGACTTCTACTAACGATTTTGGTTGGCACGTTACCTGGTTTCGCGTCGGCCTACGTTTGGATGTATCCGTTCTTACTCACAATCCTTTACGCCTTGTACGTTTACGGTTGGGGTATGTTCAAGCTTGCTCATGTGGTGAATGTCCTTGGCAATGAGTCTTTGCCAGACGAAATCAAAGCCGCGAGACAGAAGCAGGATGGCCTTTACGTTTCGTCAGCTTTGTTGGGATTGCTGATTTTCGTTTGCATGTTGCTGGCTATCTTGTTCCCGCAAGTTGTGGCCGGCTGGGCGATACTCGTGATGTTTTGGGGCGGTATCGTGCTCTTGATTATTCACCTAACAGCTTTTGCGGGTCTAAAAGAACTCTTCGCCAAGCCGGAAGCAGAGTAGAAGCCAATCGCTTGGCCTGAAACTTACTCGAGGTTGAGCTAGAAATGACCCGACTCCCCTTAGGTTTATGGGAGACATTCATTCTGGATTGGGGAAATCGTGAACAAATCAAACGCCTGGCTAAGCAAATTGAAACTGGCATTAGTCATTTCAATTGTTGTTGCCTTCATTTACACACTATTGAGTTACCTCTACGTGGATAATCTTGCAGTCACAGGAGTCGACCCGCTAGGTGAGGAATCCCAATGGGATCTATCACTCGTCATGGGGTACACGGTGGTGAGTCTGTTGGGTATTGCCAGTGCAATTTTCCTAGTAGTCACCTCGATTGGCTTTATGTTCCGAACGGCGCAGTGGCTGAAGGCGATGGACCCTTCGGCGATAGACGGCAAGCCTGGAGTGATTATTGCTGCCTACTTCATTCCAATCGCAAACATTGTTCTGCCATTTAGATACCTACTCTCCATGAACAAGTCCGGGCAGAACTCCGATGAGGAGAAGGCAAAGCTCAAGACTCTCATCATCCTAAATCTGGGCTTGGCTGTGATCTCGTTGTTGGTTGGTGGTAATCAATGGGCAGACCTGATTTTGGGAGCACCGGAGCAGACGCTAGAAGAGGTTGTGTTTCAAGAGTGGCGCGGAATAATCGGAGGCATCTTCGACATCGGTGCTATGGCAACCCTGTTCCTGCTGGTCACACCAATCCATGCCGGGCTAGCCAAAAGGGAACAGTAACAAAAGTTAAAGAAAAACGGCCAGTCATTTCTGACTGGCCGTTTCCACTTGCGTGGAGACTAGGGGGGTCGAACCCCTGACCCCCTGCTTGCAAAGCAGGTGCTCTACCAACTGAGCTAAGTCCCCGTTGAGGATTTCTTGCGAAATCTTCGTGGGCCTAGGAGGACTTGAACCTCCGACCTCTTCATTATCAGTGAAGCGCTCTAACCACCTGAGCTATAGGCCCGTTAGAGCCTTTCTAACTTTACGCTAAAAGTTACTCAGGCTCAAATCGGATTGCTAATTACTGGTGAAACCTATCTTGATTCCGCCAGTGATGCGGGCGATGATGTTGTAAACCATTGCCGAAACGCCGGTGATTAGAGTTCCAAAGACGATGTTGAAGACCGCTAGACCGAAGCCAACACCGAGCACCTGTGGCAGGCTGACCACGATGTTCGAGGCAGACCCGGTGAATCCAGCGAGCACTCCGTTGAGGCTTGAGAACAGCGGAGTGAAGCTCACCAAAGCCCAAAGTGCTAGGAAACCAACGATGGTTGCGATGCCAAGACCTACGGTGATTGTGAACCCGGTGCGAATAGCCGACCAGAAGTCGATGCGCACCAACTTCAGCTGAACCTGCTTTACCGGTGGAACATCGCGCTTCTTCAAACGCTTGATCATGTTGCTCATTCGGTTACTCCTTCTGGGGCGACCTCTTCTGCCGGAGCCTCTTCGTCACCCTGAGATTCAAGATTACGCTCTGAGTTCTTCGCAAGTCCAATGATCGAATCGCCTTCGTCTGGTCGAGCGAAGACAACACCCATGGTGTCGCGGCCTCGAGCAGGAACTTCGGCTACCGCAGAGCGGGCCACCTTTCCGCTTTCGGCAACAACAAGAACTTCGTCATCTTCGGCAACAATCAAGGCGCCAACCAGGTCGCCACGCTTTTCTTCGAGCTTGGCAACCTTGATTCCGATACCGCCACGGTTCTGTGGTCGGTACTGATCAACCGAGGTGCGTTTAGCGAATCCGCCTTCGGTAACCACGAAGACGAAGGTTCCGTCGACGTCGTTGATAACCGAGGCAGAAAGAAGGCTGTCACCTTCGCGGAAGTGCATACCGATGTTTCCGGAAGTGTCACGACCCATTGGGCGCAGGCTGTCGTCGCTTGCTGAGAAGCGGATCGACATACCCTTGCGCGAAACCAGCAGTAGGTCGTCTTCTTCAGAAACCAGGATGGCCGAAACTAGTTCGTCTTCTTCGCGAAGCTTGATCGCGATGATTCCGCCGCTAGAAGTTCTGGCCGTGTCGTAGGCGGTTAGCTCGGTTTTCTTAACCAGACCCGACTTGGTTGCAAGAACCAGGTAAGGGGCAACGGTGTAGTCCTTGAGGTCAACTACCTGAGCGATCTTCTCGTCTGGCTGCAATGACAGAAGGTTTGCTACGTGCTGACCCTTGGTGTCGCGGCCGGCTTCCATTACTTCGTAAGCCTTGGTGCGGAACACGCGACCCTTGTTGGTGAAGAACAACAACCAGTGGTGAGTGGTGGTTACGAAGAAGTGATCAACCACGTCGTCGGCGCGAAGGTTGGCTCCCTTAACTCCCTTGCCGCCGCGGTGCTGCTGGCGGTAGTTGTCACTCTTGGTGCGCTTGATGTAACCGCCGCGAGTTAGTGAGATAACCATTTCCTCTTCAGGAATTAGGTCTTCTGCACTGACATCGCCGTCGAGACCGGCAACAATTTGGCTGCGGCGGTCGTCGCCGTGACGAGAAACAATTTCATCTAGTTCGTCGTTGATGATCGACTTCTGGCGAACTGGGTCGGCGATGATTGCCTTGAAATCAACGATCTGTGCTTCTAGGTCGGCGGCTTCGTCGATGATCTTCTGGCGCTCAAGGGCTGCCAGCTGTCGAAGCTGCATGTTCAGGATTGCGCGAGCCTGAAGTTCGTCGATCTTTAGAAGATCGATTAGGCCGTCGCGGGCATCTTCAACCGACTGGCTCTTGCGAATCAGTGCGATCACGGCATCGAGTGCATCGAGTGCCTTTAGGTAACCTCGCAGAATGTGGGCGCGCTCTTCCGCCTTACGCAAACGGAACTGAGTGCGGCGAACGATTACATCGACCTGGTGGTTGATCCAGTGGGTGATAAAGCCGTCGATGCTCAGGGTGCGAGGAACTCCATCAACCAGTGCCAACATGTTGGCGCTGAAGTTTTCCTGAAGCGGGGTCAAACGGTAAAGGTTGTTTAGAACAACGCGGGCTACGGCGTCTTTCTTCAGAACAATTACCAAACGCTGACCGGTACGACCAGAAGTTTCGTCGCGAATATCGGCGACTCCCTGAAGCTTGCCCTCGCGAACAAGGTCGGCGATCTTCAGGGCAAGGTTGTCTGGGTTCACCTGGTAAGGAAGTTCGGTAACAACTAGGCAGGTGCGGTTGTGAAGTTCTTCCACGTTCACGATTGCTCGCTGGGTGATCGATCCACGACCGGTACGGTAAGCCTCTTCGATTCCCTTGCGGCCAAGAATGGTTGCTCCGGTTGGGAAGTCTGGGCCCTTGATTAGGCCAAGCAGTGCTTCGAGTAATTCTTCTTGAGACGCGTTTGGGTGTTCCAACGCCCACTTGGCTCCGGCTGCGACTTCACGCAGGTTGTGAGGTGGGATGTTGGTAGCCATACCAACGGCGATACCGATTGATCCGTTTACTAATAGGTTCGGGAAGCGGCTTGGAAGAACGGTCGGTTCCTGAGTACGGCCATCGTAGTTGTCTTGGAAATCAACTGTTTCTTCGTCGATGTCGCGAACCATTTCCATCGCCAAAGGTGCCATGCGGCACTCGGTGTAACGAGGGGCAGCAGCTGGGTCGTTTCCTGGTGAACCGAAGTTACCCTGTCCGGAGACCAGTGGGTAACGAAGGTTCCAGTCTTGAACCAAGCGAACCAAGGTGTCATAAATCGCGGTGTCACCGTGCGGGTGGTACTGACCCATAACATCGCCGACAACACGTGAGCACTTGCTGAACTGCTTGTCCGGACGGTATCCGCCGTCGAACATTGCATAAACAACGCGACGGTGAACCGGCTTCATTCCATCGCGAACATCTGGAAGTGCGCGGCCAACGATCACGCTCATCGCGTAGTCGAGGTAGCTTCGTTGCATTTCGACCTGAAGGTCAACCTGCTCTACGTGGTCGTGGCCCTGAGGGGTGGTGATTTCGTCTGCCATGTCTTATCTCTTCTCTTCGCTCGGGCCTAGATGTCTAGGAAGCGAACATCCTTGGCGTTGCGCTGGATAAAGGTTCGGCGGCCTTCAACGTCTTCACCCATAAGGGTTGAGAAGACTTCATCGGCCATAGCTGCATCATCGAGGGTTACCTGGAGAAGCGTGCGGCGAGCTGGGTCCATGGTGGTTGACCAAAGTTCGTCGTAGTCCATTTCACCAAGACCCTTGTAGCGCTGGATCGAGTTCTCTTTTGGAATTCGCTTTCCGGCTGCCTGGCCCGCGGCCAACTGCTGATCGCGTTCTTCGTCTGAGTAAACATACTGATGTTCGGCGTTGGTCCACTTGATTCGATAAAGCGGTGGCTGGGCTAAGTAAACGTAGCCGTGCTCAATCAGCGGACGCATGAATCGGAATAGCAGGGTGAGGATTAGGGTTCGGATGTGCTGACCATCAACATCGGCGTCGGCCATCAAAACGCACTTGTGATAGCGGATCTTCGAGATGTCGAATTCCTCACCGATACCGGTACCGAACGCCGTGATTAGCGACTGAACTTCGGTGTTGCCAAGCGCTCGGTCTAGGCGAGCTCGCTCAACATTCAAGATTTTTCCACGCAGTGGCAAAATGGCCTGAGTTTCTGGGTTGCGGCCACGAACTGCGGAACCACCGGCCGAGTCACCCTCAACGATGTAGATTTCTGAGAGCTCAGGGGAGCGGCTTG
This sequence comes from Actinomycetota bacterium, assembly GCA_041180065.1. Lineage (GTDB taxonomy): Bacteria > Actinomycetota > Actinomycetes > Actinomycetales > Microbacteriaceae > Rhodoluna. The sequence continues at coordinate 29,127 of JBEGSI010000025.1, forward strand.
AGCAGTCGCGTAGCTTTCCTGGCATACCGCTGGTCTCGAGGATTCCCTTGCGACGGGTGGCCTCGCGAGCCTTGCGAGCTGCCTGGCGAGCGGTGGCTGCCTGGATTGCCTTACGAATGATGTCTTTGGCCTCGGCTGGGTGAGCTTCCAACCAGTCGCCGAGGTGCTCGTTCACCATGCGCTGCACGAAAGCCTTGGCTTCGGTGTTGCCAAGCTTGGTCTTGGTTTGTCCTTCGAACTGTGGCTCGGAGAGCTTTACCGAGATAACTGCGGTAAGGCCTTCGCGGCAGTCGTCACCTGAAAGGTTTTCGTCTTTTTCCTTGAGCAGATTGGTGTTGCGAGCGTATTTGTTGAGAAGTGAGGTTAGCGCTGCACGGAAACCTTCTTCGTGAGTACCACCCTCGTGAGTGTTGATGGTGTTTGCGTAGGTGTGAACGCTCTCGTTGTAGGCGTTGGTCCACTGCATGGCAACTTCTGCAGACAGGTTCTTCTCTGGAGTTTCAGCTTCGAACGAGATGATCTCCTGGTGAACCAATTCGCCCTTCTTCGACGAGTTCAAGTAGTCAACGTAGTCCTGAAGACCGCGCTCGTAGAAGTAGGTGTCGGTTCGGTCGCTGCGCTCATCGGTTAGCGAAATCTTTAGGCCCTTGTTTAGGAAACACATTTGCTGGAAACGAGCACGAAGGGTCTCGTAGTCATATTCAACGGTTTCGAAAATTGCTGGGTCGGCTAGGAACTCGGTTTGCGTTCCGGTGTAGTCGGCCTTTTCACCCTTGGCAAGTGGCGCATCTGGAACACCGATCTTGTATGACTGGTTCCAAAGGAAGCCCTCGCGAGCAACCTGCACTTTTAGGTGAGAGGAAAGTGCGTTTACAACGGAAGCACCAACACCGTGGAGACCACCGGAAACTGCATAACCGCCGCCGCCGAACTTTCCACCGGCGTGAAGAATGGTCAGAACCACCTGAACGGTTGAGATTCCCTCGGTTGGGTGAGTGGCAACGGGGATACCGCGGCCGTTGTCTTTAACGCGAATCCATCCGTCCTTGGTGATGGTGACAGTGATGGTGTCGCAGTAACCAGCCAGGGCTTCGTCAACCGAGTTGTCGACGATTTCATAAACGAGGTGGTGAAGACCACGAGGTCCGGTGGAGCCGATGTACATACCGGGACGTTTACGAACTGCTTCCAGACCTTCGAGGATCTGAATATTTCCTGCTTCGTAATTGCTTTCAGCGGGTGTAGACATACGTTTTACTGCTCCTTTTAACCGGATTAGGCCCTCACGACTGCGACCAAATTAGTCGACTTAAATCCGGGGTTGCTAACCCTCTAATTTTACCGACCAAGCCGGACATTTTAGGGGAGGCTAACAGGGTAGTTTTCCGCGTAATTGCGGGGATTTAGAGGTTATCCGTAGGTGTCGCGAGGACCTCTACCGGGGACCGATCTTGGACCTCTTTTAAAGCTTGGCCCGGCCGGACCTAGAAGCCTCAATTCCTCAACTTTTAGGTTGGGAAAATCGGTGCGAAGTTTTGCCAAAATAGTTTGCTGCATCAGCTTCAATTGAGTGGCCCAAGCTGTAGAACTGCATCGAACCGTCAGAACGCCATCGACAAGGGTTTCCGGCATCGATTTGGCTGCTGTGTCATCCCCAACAATCTTGGCCCAGCTCACAAAAAGTTCCGCTTCACCGAGTTCGTTGGTCCACTTGAAGTCTTTGATCAACGCATCAAGGGTTGAGCCGGCCGAAAGTGGATCGCGGCCCTTCTCAAAAGGTCGGCTACCGCCCTTTTTCTTCTTCTCAATGATTCGTTTGGCGTCGCGGCTGAGCCGGCCGGTTACCGCTTCACGCATGCGCCAGTAAAACTCTTGGGCGAAGCCATCTTTCTCAGACACGTTTGACTTCTCCCTTCGAAACTTGGAAAACAGTAGCCTTTAGGCTATCTGGAACATCTTCTTCCACGGCGGCGGTAATAATTACCTGCTCATTATCGGCCACCAGACTAGCTAGGCGATCACGGCGGCCGGCATCTAGCTCGGCGAAAACATCATCGAGAATCATGATTGGGTCGCCGGTCTTGCTCTCATCGCTAAGTAGCCTTGCGGAGGCGAGGCGAAGCGCTAGGGCATAGGACCAAGATTCGCCGTGGCTGGCGTAACCCTTGGCTGGTAAATCTCCCAAAAGTAGTACCAAATCGTCGCGATGTGGGCCGATGAGGGTGATTCCGCGTTCGAGTTCCTTGTTGCGAACAAGTGCCAGTTTGGCTCGATAAAGGCTGGTTATTTCTTGCAAATCTTGTAATTCAAGGTACTCAAGTTCGGCTTCTTCGAAGTCGTCGACGACCGCGGCACCAAGTAGGGAACTCTTCATGAGAACCGTTGGTTCATTGTTTGCTATAGCAATGGCTTGGTAGGCGTCGGTTAGATACGGCTTGATCTTGTTTAGTAAATTGAGCCGTTCCAACACAATCTCGGCACCAAACCTAACCAGGCTTTCGTCCCAGGCATCGAGCGTGCTCAGCGAAGAACCCTTAGCGCCGGTGCTCCTAGCGGTTTTTAGTAGAGTGTTGCGCTGCTTTAGCACCCGTTCGTAGTCTGAAATAACTCCGGCCATTCGCGGAGAAAACTGAACTAGAAGTTGATCTATGAAACTTCGACGGTTACTTGGGTCTCGCTTTACTATATCGATGTCTTCAGGGGCAAAAACTACCGAGTTCACCGTTCCTAAAACGTCTCGCATGCGAGGAATTGGGGATTGGTTGATTCTCAGTTGGTTCTGGTTATCGCGATGCAGCTCTAGATCAACTAAAACGTCTCTAGTTTCATGTGAAACCCGGAGACGAACGATGGCACTTGACGAATCTTTGTGAATTAGGGCCTGGTAGCCAGCAACTCGATGTGACGAAAGAGTGCTCACGTATTCGATTGCCTCAACGACGTTGGTTTTCCCTTGTCCGTTTGGACCAACCAGGAGATTTATCCCTGGTTGTAATTCGATTTCGGTGTTTTTGTGATTTCGGAAATGCGAAAGGGTGAGGTGTTTTACAAACATCCCTCACCCCTCGCTAACAGTTAGTTGTTATTCGGCCTTTTTAACGGCGTGACCACCGAACTGGTTACGAAGGGCAGCAACTGCCTTCATAGCAGGTGAGTCATCCTGGCGGCTAGCAAAGCGGGTGAATAGCGACGCGGTGATTACTGGCATTGGAACCGAGTTAGCAATACCCTCTTCAACGGTCCAGCGACCTTCTCCAGAGTCTTCAACGTAGCCACGGATGTTGGAGAGGTGTGGATCTTCTTCTAGAGCAATTACCAGAAGGTCGAGTAGCCAAGAGCGAACCACGGTTCCGCGCTGCCAAGCAGCAAAGGTGCCGTGAACATCCTTGATGATGTCTTTCTTTTCCAGAAGCTCGTAACCTTCGGCAAAAGCCTGCATCATGCCGTACTCGATACCGTTGTGAACCATCTTGGCGTAGTGACCAGCGCCAACATCACCAACGTGAACAAAACCCTCTTCGCGAGCACCTTCTGGGCGAAGAGCATCGAAGATCGGCATTGCCTTCTCAACTAGTTCCTTTTCGCCACCAACCATTAGGCCGTAACCGTTTTCAAGACCCCAAACACCACCGGAAACACCGCAGTCGATGTAGCCGATACCCTTTTCAGCTACCTGGGCAGCGTGACGGGCGTCGTCGGAGAAGCGAGAGTTTCCGCCTTCGATGATCAAGTCGCCGGCGTCTAGGTATTGTTCTAGTTCGTCGATAACCGCGTCGGTTGGCTTACCGTGAGGAACCATAACCCAAACCACGCGTGGTGTTGGTAGGGATTCAACCAAGTCCTTGATCGATGCCACGTCAGGTTTACTATCTGCGCTGCGTGCATAACCAACAACTTCGATTCCCTTGTTGCGTAGGCGCTGGCGCATGTTGCCGCCCATTTTTCCCAGTCCGATTAGACCAATCTTCATTTGGTTACCCTTCTTGTATTTTCTAGAGACGGTGTGGCTGAAGAACGTAGCGGAAGTTATCCGCGTCTTTTTCGTCCTTCGGGTTGTGGCTGGAAATCAAAACAGGGCTTGGCTTGTTTGGATTGCCATTGTTCATGAATGAGATCTTGGTGAACTCTGTGCTGACACCGCTAAGTCCGTCGATGACATAACGAGGGCGAAGTTTGATGATCTTTTCGGCTCCGGTTAGTTCGATATCAACGGCCTCAGAAGCCTGCGCTACTTCGTTTTCAGAAGCCTCAAGGATTAGTTTTCCGTTGGTGAATTCGCACTTCATCGGAACATCGTTTTCCAGAACCAAACCAACGCGACGGGTTGAGTCGATTAGGTCTTGGGTGTTCACGATTGCGAAATCAGGGATGTCGGTGTTTGGAAGGTGTTCCTTAACATCCGGGTAGCGGCCCTTAATCAATAGTGAAGTGATGGTTCGGTTATTTGCCTTGAATGCTATTAGGCCGCGAGCTTCGTCATTGTTGATTGAAAGAGTAAGTTCGCCCTGGTGGCCAAAGGTCTTAGCTACTTCACTCAGGGTGCGCAGTGGAACTACAGAAATGTAACCAACTAGGTCTGGCTTGCCAGCCCAGGCTACTTCCTGGACAGCCATACGGTTGCGGTCGGTTCCCAGCATCGAAATGTTCTTCTCTTCGACTTCGAACAGAATTCCGTTGAGAGTCATAACGTGGTCGTTCTTGGCAACGGCTGGGGTCAGCTGGTGAACGGCCTTTGAGAAAGCTTCACCAGAAACGGTAATGCTGGTTGCTGGGATCTCTGGCAGGTTTGGGTATTCCTCGACCGGCATGGTTAGCAGCGCAAACTTCGAAGCTCCACAAGAAACCTGAACCTTGTTTCCTTCGAGGGAAACTTCGATCGGAGCGTTTGGCAGCTTGGAAGTAATTTCAGAAAGAAGACGTCCGGAAACTAGAACGCGTCCAGGGGCATCAACCTTGGCTACGATTTCAACCTGAGCTGAGACCTCGTAGTCGAAGACAGATAGGCGAAGCGCATTGGCATCCGCTTCGATGAGGATTCCGTTTAGGATCGGCATCGGAATTCGCTGAGGCAGAACGCGAACTACAAAAGATACGGCTTCGTTGAATGCGTCGCGGTTTACCTGGAACTTCAAGACAGTGCCTGTTCTTCTAAAGGTTTATGGAAAGTGCTTGAAAGGCAATTCTGCCACAAATACCTGACCCAACGCTTAGCCGGTTTATTTGTTATTTGTTTCCTTTTTAGATATCTCTTTAATAATCTTCTTAACCCCTGTGGAATTTGTGGATAACTCTCGACTCACCAATCTTTAATTGGGAACTACAACGGTGAAAGTTGTACACAGATATGTGTATAAGTCTGTGGATAACTCTCAGTCCTGTGGATTGTTTTTTGGTAATTCACAGCGCAATTGGGCTTATTCATATGTTTTGTTGAGAAGTTAGACAGTTATCCACAAGTTATCCACAGAAAAAATTGTGGATATTTTCAAAATTATTTGTGTTTTGACTTGATTGTGTCGGTTAGATCGGCGACAACGTTGTAAATACTGCGACGTTCGCTCATCATTTCAGCAATTTTCTTGGCCGCATACATCACAGTGGTGTGGTCTCGGTTGCCAAAAAGCTGGCCAATTTTTGGGAGTGACAGATTGGTTTGCTCGCGGCAGATATACATGGCTACCTGGCGAGCAATTGCAATTTGGGATACTCGTGAGTTTCCTGATAGCTCGTCTACCGTAATTCCGTAGTAAGCGGCCACTGAATTCATAATCTCAATCGGAGTAATCATGGTCTCAGATTCAACCGGGGAGCGGTCTTTCAGAACCGTTTTTACCAAATTCATGTCAATCGGAATGCGGCTCAGGTTGGCGAAAGCTGTAATTCGAATCAGAGTGCCTTCTAATTCACGAACGTTGCTAGAAACACGCTCGGCGATGTATTCGAATATCTCATCGTCGACTCTAACTTTGTCGATCTCTGCCTTTTTGCGCAGGATCGCAATGCGAGTCTCAAGAGCAGGAGCCGAAACCTGAAGCATAAGTCCCATTTCAAACCTTGAACGCATGCGATCTTCGAATCCGGTCAGCTGATTTGGGGAAACATCACTTGAAATAACTACCTGTTTGTTGTTTCGGTACAGGTTTTCAAACGTGTGGAAGAAGGTTTCCTGAGTTTGGTCTTTACCTTGCAGGAATTGGATGTCATCGATAAGAAGGATGTCAACCTGGCGGTATTCGTCCTGGAATTCATGAGCCCTGTTATTAGCAATGGCATTGATGTAGTGATTGGTGAACTCTTCGCTAGAAACGTAGCGAACCTTGTAAGTGGGATACAGGTTGAGCGCTTCATTGCCGATCGCGTGAAGAAGGTGGGTTTTACCAAGGCCACTGTTGCCGTGAATAAAAAGCGGGTTGTAGCCCTGGGCCGGCGCGTTTGCAACTGCCCAAGCTGCGGCTCGGGCGAAGGAGTTTGACTCACCTAGAACAAAAGTTTCAAAAGTATATTTCGGGTTCAGTCGGGTTTCGAAACCGTTCACTACCGGGGTGTAGTTCTGGCGGTCAGTATTTCTCGCCTCTGAGATGATTTCCGGAGCAGCTGACTCAACGAAAGAAGGTTCTATGTCTGGATTGGTGGTCACTCGGAATTGGTAATTAGTACCATCTTCAAGATTTAGAGCCAGGGCTTCTTCGATGTAACCGCGCACTCGCTGGTCGAGCATCGATCTTGCTAAGTCGTTTGGAACCTCTAGATAAAGGGTTTCACCAATGATTCCCTTGGCCTCGGCTAATTCCAGAAAACCCTGCATCTGTGGTGTGATTCTTGGATCTACCTTGAGAGTTTCTAGGGCGGTGTGCCAAATGCTTTGTGTTTTGACCAAGTCGTCCAACACACACCCCTTCCAATAAAATTCAAGATTTACAGGTTATCCACAACTTAGACGCCTGTGCATAACATGTGGATAACTTCGCAAAAGTGTGGATAATTATTCACAGGTTACAAATCCACCAGAGTAATTCTGGGGAACTGCATTTGATTAAAGCAAATCGAAACGGCGTGTCTTACGTTAATTTGCAAAATTGTGATGTAAGTGAAGAGATTTAAAGAAAATATGGCTAAAAACTTGACCAAACACCACAACAACCCTTAGGTTTAATAGGTTGCTCTGCTTTGAATCAGGTCGAGCTCAAAAATACCAGTCGGGTTTCCGGCACTAACCAATGATTCAAAACAGATTTTTGGAGTGATCACCAATGTCAAAGCGTACTTTTCAGCCGAACAACCGTCGTCGTGCAAAGACCCACGGTTTCCGTCTACGTATGAAGACCCGCGCCGGCCGCGCCATCCTGGCAGCACGTCGTCGCAAGGGTCGCGTCGAGCTTTCGGCGTAACCAAGCCAGACGGTGCTCGCAAGAGACAACCGAATCAGGACCGGGGCGGAACTTCGCCACACAATGAAAACCGGAACCAAGATCTCGGGTCAGGCAACCGTCCTCTACCTACAGCGGGATGAGTCTTTGACTCATGCCCGCTTTGGTTTTATCGTGAGCAAAGCCGTGGCGGGGGCTGTTGGCAGAAATCTGGTCAAACGCAGACTCAGGTCAATTGCCAGTGAAATACTGCAAACCCACCCAACCGGTTTCAATGTGGTCATTAGGGCATTGCCTGAAGCCAAAGGCTATGAGTGGAATAGACTTCAACAAGAAGTGTTGAGCAACGTGAAAGCTGCGTTCAACAAGTGAACTGGTTTGCGAAAGCGCTCCAATTCATCTGGCTAATACCCAGGAATGCTGTCATCGTGTTTCTGCTGGGATATCGCAAAGTTATCTCGCCGCTATACGGAGATGTATGTAGGTATTACCCAACCTGTTCGGCCTATGGCCTCGGACAGATCCAACAGCGCGGTGTGTTGTTTGGCTCTGTCCTTACAGTTTGGAGAATCTTGCGCTGCAACCCTTGGTCTGCCGGAGGCATGGAGCCGGTAAAACCCGGCTCAGGTCGCTTCAAAGTTTTATCAAACGGTTTTGTACTACCGAAATAGAAAGTAAGTAAATGCCAGATCTACTGTGGCCCATCAAATGGGTTGTCGAGTTCCTTCTAGCTATCTTCCACAACGGTCTAACCCTCGTTGGCTTCCAAGCTACCGATGGCCTTACCTGGGTTTTGGCCATCGTCGGAATGGTTTTGGTTGTGCGAGCTGCGCTAATCCCGCTATTCGTGCGTCAGATCAAGAGCCAGCGCAACATGGTTTTGGCCCAGCCAGAACTTGCCGCTCTTCAGAAGCGCTACAAGGGAAAGACCGACCAGGAGTCTCGCCAGAAGATGGCACAAGAGCAGATGGAGATCTACAAGCGAACTGGGTCAAACCCGCTTAGCTCATGTCTTCCACTCCTGGTTCAGATGCCTATCTTCACCAGCTTGTTCTTTGTACTTACTACCGCACAGAGCGGCACCGCCGGCGTTGGCATGATGGATGTAACACTGGCTGAATCGTTCCAGCAGGCTACTTTCTTCGGCGCATCGCTGAAGGACACCTTCATGACCACAACCGACAACGAGGTTCGCATCCTTGCCGCTGTGATGATCGTTGTTATGACTGCAACCCAGTTCATCACTCAGAAGCAGATCATTTCGAAGAACCAGAACCCTGCCAGCGTGCAGAGCACTCAGTACATGCAGACGCAGAAGATCATGCTCTGGTTGTTCCCAATCATCTTCGCCATCTCGGGTATTAGCTTCCCACTTGGCGTTATGTTCTACTGGCTAACCTCGAACTTCTGGACCATGGGTCAGCAGTTCGTGGTGATTCGTCGCATGCCTACCGAAGGGTCGAAAGCTTGGCACGACCGCCAGGCCCGACTAGCTAAGCGCGGGAAACTAACCGTCGAAGCCATTGAAGCCACCGAAGAAGAGACCCCGCGCCAGCGCAACCAGCCAGTTGGCAAGCGCGGCAAGAAGCGTAAGTAATAGGAGACACCGATGAGTGAACAAGAAGAAACCCAAGTAGAAGCCACCGAATCCGCTGAACCTAGCGCAAAAGCACTGGAAGAAGAAGGCGACATTGCCGCCGACTACCTAGAAGAACTTCTAGACATCTTCGATCTAGATGGCGACATCGACATCGACGTTCGTCAGGGACGCGCCTACCTAGAGATTTCCTCGGAACAGGGCGGAAATCTTCGCCTTATCTCTGAGCCTGAGACCGTTGAGGCCCTTCAGGAGCTAACTCGTTTGGCCGTTCAGGTCAAAACAACCAGCTTTAGCCGTCTAATTCTCGACGTTGGCGGTTCACGTCAGAAGCGCGCCGACGAACTAGGACGCATTGTCAACAAGGTAATCGAGAAGGTTCGTGAGTCTGGCGAAGCCGTTCCAATGAAGCCAATGAGCTCTTACGAGCGCAAAATCGCTCACGATATCATCGCTGAAGCCGGTCTCACCTCTGAATCTGAGGGTGAAGGCCGCGACCGTCACATTGTGATCAAGCCTGCATAAGTATCATTTGAAAGGGGCCGGGCTAAAGCTCGGCCTTTTTCTTTTGGATGTTTCACGTGAAACATGAAAGATTAGATAGCGATGATTGAAGAAGTTTTTGAACTAGAAACCGAGCCATCTGCCGCAGCGGCTGTTTTTGGTGACCGCCTCGATTTAGCGCGCGGTTACGCCAACGCATTGGTCAGAGACGGTGATTTACTAGGTCTGTTAGGGCCACGTGAGATGCCGAGGCTCTGGAGCCGGCACATCCTTAATTCAGCGGTAGTCGCCGAGTTGGTGGCGCCAGGTAAAACCGTTTGTGACATCGGCTCGGGAGCCGGATTACCAGGGATTCCGATGGCAATAGTTCTGCCAGAGACCCGCTTTACACTTATCGAACCAATGGAACGCCGTTCCGAGTGGCTAGTAAGTGTTGTAGAAGAGCTGGGCTTGACCAATGTTGAGGTGCTGCGTGCCAGAGCCGAGGAAGTTGGCGAGGCGTTTGACATCGCAACCGCCCGCGCCGTTTCCGCACTTCCTAAGTTATTACGCATGTGCGTTCCTCTGGTTCGTCACGGCGGGGAGATTCTGGCTCTAAAAGGTTCGAAAGCGGCCGAGGAAATCGAAGAGGCCAAGCGCTTGCAGAAGAAGCTCGGAATCGCCAGTTTCAAAATCGAACTTGCCGGCGCTCAATTGCTACCAGAGCCAACCTTGGTAGTTCGAACTAAGTTAGTCTGATTTCGGGGAAGTTTTGGAGAAACACATGTCTGATCGCGAGATTGCCGAATCAACAGCCGTAACGCCGGCAACCGTTGTGCCAGGCCTAGGCTACCCAGCCGATCGCGTTGAGAACAGCCCAGAACCGACCGGATGGCAGCACACCATCGAAAGCCAGGCCGTGTCCAATGTTTCACGTGAAACAACTCGATAAATCATGAGCGAATTCAACGACACTCCCCTGGCCCAAGAGCTGAGCCAGAGCTTCCAGCGCTTGGCCAGAATCGATGCCGCGGTGATCTCCAAGCCAGCAAACACCAGAATCTTTACCGTTTCTAACCAGAAGGGTGGCGTTGGTAAGACCACCACCACCGTGAACATCGCAGCCGCTTTGGCCAGCAAGGGAATGCGCGTTCTGGTGCTAGACCTAGACCCGCAAGGAAATGCTTCAACTGCGCTGAACATCCCTCACCACGCTGAAATTCGCAGCCTCTACGAGGTTTTGATGGGCGAGGCTGAGCTGGAAGACGTTATCCAGATCAGTTCGGAACTTCCAGGACTTTACTGCGCACCGGCTACCATTCACCTAACTGGTGTTGAGATGGAAATGGCTTCCGGAGTTGCCAGAGAGCACCGCCTAAAGACTGCGATCGAACGCTACCTTGAAACCACAATGACTCCGCCCGACTACATTTTCATCGACTGCCCACCAAGCCTTGGCTTGCTGACCATCAACGCCTGGACCGCGGCAAGAGAGATTTTGGTGCCGATTCAGTGCGAGTACTACGCCCTTGAAGGCGTGGACCAGCTAAAGAAGTACATCGAGCTAGTTCGCCAGCAGTTGAACCCGAGACTAGAGCTGTCTACCGTGCTGCTAACCATGTACGACGGCCGCACCCGCCTGGCTGAAGACGTGGTGAACTTTGTTCGAGAGAAGTTCCCAACCATCACCTTAAACTCGGTCATTCCGCGCGCTGTGCGCGTTTCTGAGGCTCCAAGCTACAACCGAACCGTAATCACCCACGATCGCCGTTCTCCAGGCGCAGTAGCGTATCTGGAAGCCGCAATCGAAATAGCAACCAGAGGAGCACAACTTGGCAGATAAGCGTATTGGTCTAGGTCGCGGAATCGGCGCCCTGATTCCTACTTCGGATAACCCAAACGAAGCTCCGATCGACGTGTTCTTCCCTGCCGGCGGTAGCACCGGAGAAAACCTAGTTGCAGTTCCAGGTGCTCGCTTTGGGCACCTAGACATTAGCTCGATTCGCCCGAACTCCAAGCAACCTCGTAGTGTTTTTGAGCCGGAAGCCTTTGCTGAGCTGGTTCACTCAATCAAAGAACTTGGCGTTTTGCAGCCGATCGTGGTGCGTTCAATTGCCGGGGAAGCCGGAAAATACGAGTTAATCATGGGTGAGCGTCGACTTCGCGCCTCCAAGGAAGCCGGACTGGCCAAGATTCCTGCCGTCATCCGCGAGACCGCTGATGAAAACATGCTTCGCGACGCACTGCTCGAGAACCTTCACCGAAGCGATCTAAACCCGCTTGAAGAGGCCAGCGCCTACCAACAGCTTTTGGAAGACTTCGGAATCACTCAGGAAGAGTTGGCGAATCGAATTGGTCGCTCGCGTCCGAAGATCACCAACTCGATCCGTTTGTTGAAACTTCCAGCCGAGGTGCAGCGCAAGGTTGCCGCCGGTGTTCTCAGCGCCGGTCACGCCAGAGCTCTTTTGGCAATCGAAGATTCTTCTCGCCAGCTCGACCTTGCCAACAAGGTGATCAATGAGGGTCTTTCGGTTCGAAGCCTTGAAGAAATCGTTGCTATTGCTAAGCCGGGCGGCAACGGCAAAGCCAAGGTTCGCCCAGGTGGACGCCAAGAGATGCTAAAAGGTCTGGCCGATCAGGTTGGAGATCACCTCAGCACCAAGGTCAAGATTTCTATCGGAACTGGCAAGGGAACCATCGCCATTGAGTTCGGCAGCATCGACGACCTAAAGCGCATCGTGAAGGAAATCGGCGTAGAAGCCGAATACTAGACCCAAAGTCTAATTTAGCCGCGACCTCGAAGAGCTGATTCGGCTAGCGAGTAGTAAACCTCACCCAAACCGTGTCCTGCCGCCACAACCGCCTGTGGAAGCAGAGAAGTTTCGGTTAGTCCAGGCAAAACATTGGCTTCCAGGAACCATGGGGTTCCCTTTTTGTCGATGATCAGGTCGATTCTTGACAGGTGTCGAAGCCCAAGAGACTCGTGAGCCTGAATCGCCATCTTTGCAGCGCGCTCGGCCACCGCCTTAGTTAGTCGGGCTGGCACGTAGTAGTTGGTTTCGCCAGCTGTGTAGCGTTCCTGGTATCCAAACTGACCGTTGGTTGGCTCAATCTCAACCGCAGGCAGAGCAATCGGGCCAGCACCAAGGTTAATCACGCTAATTGCGAGCTCGGTTCCTTCAACAAACTTCTCGATAATCGCTACATCGCAGTAAACATAGGCATCGATCATGGCACGCGAGAGTTGATCCTGCTTGCGAACGATGGTCACGCCCTGAGCTGAACCAGAACGAGCCGGCTTGACCACTACCGGGAATGCCAACGACGACGAAATCGCCTTCAAAACACCCTCAGCGTCTAGTTCACGAAATGATTCCTTCGGCAAAGTAACCGAATTCGGAGTTTGAATACCCGCGTTTGCCACCAAAATCTTGGCAATCGACTTGTCCCAGGCCAAACGAGCCGATTGGGCGGTTGCTCCAACGAATGGTACCCCAGTAAGAGCCAAAATGTCGCGAAGAGCACCGTCTTCACCGGTGGCACCGTGCAAACACGGCCAAATTACATCTGGCTTGTCCTTTTTGATGTTTCCGAGCAGAGCAGAATCCGGTTCGCGGATGATCACACTCGCACCTTGTTCGATTAGTGCGTCGGCGACCCGTCGACCGGATTTCAGGGAAACCTCGCGTTCGTGAGAAATACCTCCGGCCAGAACCAGAATGCGCAATTTTCCGCTCTGTTTAGGTTTGGGAATCAATTTGCTGCTCCTTTCGTGCCAAAAGTATCGAGAAGTTCGGTTTGACGGTTGATAACAGTCGCCAAACGCTGAATTCCCAGGCGAATTCGCTCAGGAGTCGGGTATGAGTAGCAAACGCGAAGCTGGTTGTGGCCAGTTCCATCGCCGTAGAACGCGGTGCCAGGGGTGTAGGCAACCAATTCCTTCACGGCAAGAGGCAGCATAGCCTTTGAGTCAACGCCATCTGGCAAGGTCACCCACAGGTAGAAACCGCCATCCGGCTCGGTGGTGTGAAGTTTTGGCAAGAATTCGCGCATCGCACTCAGTGCCGCGTCTTTTCGCTCGCGGTAGACGCCGCGGAAGGTGTCGATCTGTGCCTGCCAGTCGCTATTCGCCAAATATTCGCTGATCATCATCTGCGAGAAGGCGCTCGGACACAAAATCGCCGACTCTTGAGCCAAAACCAGCTTGTCTTTGATGGCTGGGGGAGCCAAAACATAGCCAACGCGGAAACCTGGCGCCAAAATCTTCGAGAACGAGCCGAGGTAGATAACTCCCTCTTCATCCATCGAACGCAAGGCGTCGGGAACCGGCTTGTCGAAATACAAAAGACCGTACGGGTTGTCCTCAAGCACCAAAATGTGGTGACGCTTGCAAATTTCCAAAATACGCGGACGGCGCTCTTTCGCAAGGGTCACACCAGAAGGATTAGCGAAGTTAGGCACCAAGTAAAGGAACTTGATGGTTCGTCCAGCCTCTTTCAGGCGATCGATTGCTTCTTCGAGTGCTTCCGGACTCATTCCGTCATGGTCGGTGTAAACGTGCTCCACGTGTGCCTGATAGTGACGGAAAATCCCCAAGGCCCCCACGTAACTTGGCCCTTCGGCCAAAACCACGTCGCCTTCGTCGATGAATAGGCCGCTCAGTAGCTCAAGACCGTGCTGAGAACCTGTGGTCATCACGATGTCTTCAACGGATGAGCGAATACCTTCTAGGGCCATTAGTTCGCGAACCTGATCTCGAAGGGTTTCATCGCCCTGACCGCCGCCGTACTGAATGGCAAGCAAACCCTTCTTCTCCATCATGCTGGAGTAAGACTTCTCGAGGAGGTCTTTGGGCAGGGCAGCCACATAGGGCATGCCGCCGGCTAGGGAAACAACTTCTGGGCGGCTAACTACCGCGAATAGCGCTCGTACCTCAGACACCGATAACGTGTGGGCGCGTTCGGCGTAAGCCGAAAGCCACGGATCTAGGTTATTGCCAAGGTTTGCACTCATGACAAACAAGCCTAACCGCCATGGCGGGGCAATTACTAACTAAATGAGGCCTTCAAGGTCGGCTAGAAGCGCTGGCTTTGGCTTGGCGCCAACCATTTCGCGAATAACTTTGCCGTTTTGGAAGACCTTCATCGCAGGGATACCGGTGATCTGGTATTCGGCGGCTAGGTGTGGCTCTTCGTCAACGTTTACTTTGACGATTTCGATCTTGTCAGCGTATTCGGCACCGATTTCGTCCAAGATTGGCGAAACCATGCGGCATGGACCACACCACTCGGCCCAGAAGTCAACCAAAACCAGCTTGTCGCTGTTGATGACGTCTTCGGTGAAGCTTGCTGCGGTTGCGTTCTTCGACATTTGATCTTCTTTCGTTTTACGTGAAACTTAGGCGGTTAGGAAGTGCTCTGCATCTAGCGCTGCAACGCAACCTGAGCCGGCAGCAGTGATTGCCTGGCGGTAGGTTGGGTCGATTACATCGCCACAGGCAAATACGCCTGAGATGCTGGTCTTCGATGAACGTCCTTCAACCTTGATGAAGTGGTCTTCAGAGAGTTCCAGCTTGCCCTGGACCAGCCCAACGCGTGGGTCGGAACCGATGGCAATGAATAGTCCGGAGATTTCGAGGTCGCTCTTAGAGCCGTCGACGGTGTTTTCCAGAACCACGCCCTCAACTTTGGCTTCACCCTTGATCTCAGCAACAGCTGAGTTGTAGATGACCTCGATTTTTTCGTTAGCCAAAACGCGGTCAACCATGGTCTTTGATGCCTTGAAGGTGTCGCGACGGTGAATTAGGTAAACCTTCGATGCGAAGCGGGTGAGGAACATTGCCTCTTCCATAGCGGAGTCGCCTCCGCCAACCACGGCGATGTTCTTTTCGCGGAAGAAGAAGCCGTCGCAGGTTGCACACCAGGAAACTCCGTGGCCAGAAAGTTCCTTTTCTCGTGGCAAACCGAGTTCACGGTAGGCAGCTCCGGTGGCCATGATGATTGCGCGCGCTTCGTAGGTCTCGCCGCTTCCGGTCTTGACCTTCTTCACGTCGCCTTCTAGCTCAACTTCAACCACGTCGTCCAGGAGAACTTCGGTGCCGAAGCGCTCGGCCTGTTCCTGCATGGCGTACATCAGGTCTGGGCCCATTAGTCCGTTTGGAAATCCAGGGAAGTTTTCAACTTCGGTGGTCTTCATAAGTTCGCCACCGGGCTCAACCGATGAGGCAATCATTAGTGGCTTTAGGCCGGCGCGAGCGGTGTAGATGGCGGCCGTGTAGCCGGCAGGGCCTGACCCGATGATGATTACTTCGCGCATGATTGTCCTAGGTTTAGTTCGGATGGGTTAACCCAAGTTTATCTGCGGAAAATTCCCTTTACTGTTGCCATCACCGAACGCACTTCTGCATTCTTGGCCATCCACAGTGCACCAACATAAACAGCGATGGACGTGCCGCCAACCGCAGCACACGAAATCAGGGCATTCAGAGCCGAGGAAACGGCGAACGCGTTTTCAGATACCCCACCGATTAGGTGAAGCACCGCGTAACCGAAGACGCCGGCCAAAACACCAGCCAAAACCACCTGTGAGCCGTATCGGAAAATACCAAGGTCATTCAAACTACCGATTCGACGCTGAAGTAGCACATAGGCGAGTAATGCCTGAACCGCGAAACTCACCGACATCACCAGCGAGATGGCGAAAACCAAAGCCATCGCTTGAACCTGGCTGGCACAGATGTAGGCGCCGACCACAAAGATGGCAATTTGGATTGTGGTGAAGATGAACGGGCTTTTGGTGTCTTCCAGCGCATAGAAAACTCGCTGCAGCATGAAGTTCAGACTGAACGGAATCAAACCAACCATCATCGCGATCAAAACCAGAGCTAGAGCGACGGTTGGGCGGTATTCAAAAGCGAAAACGCGAGCAATCGGGAACGCGGCAACAGCCATCACCGCGGTGGAGATGGCACTGATTGCCAGAATCGAGCGAAGTGACTTCTTCAGATCAGTCTTCAATAGGTCAAACTTCTTGGCGTGAGCATGCTCGCTCATTCTGGTGAAGTAGGCGGTGGCGATGGAAACCGTGCCAACCGAGTGAGGGATCATGAAGATTAGCCAAGCAGTTCCAGCAACGGCTACCGATGCGATGCCGTCGGTGAACGATCCGGTGGTTGCGGTTCTCGCAGCCAGGGTCGTCGAAGTGATGTTGGTCTGAATCAAACCACCGATTTGGGTGATTACCAGCATCGCCAAGGTCCAGCTGGCAGCTTTCAACGCTGGGCGAAGGCCGAGCCCGCGCAGTTTGAAGTTCAACGTGAAACGCAGGCCGATGCGCTTCCAGAAGACAAACAAGATCAGCGCCTGGGCAGCCACCCCGGCGCTCCAAGAACCAGCCAAGAGTGCAATCTGACTTTGATCCCAGGCGAGATCAGCAGATGGTCCGAAAAGGGATACGAAAACGGCAAGACCAATAATCGCCACGATGTTGTTGAGAGCCGGGGCCCACATGAATGGGCCGAACGAACTTCTGGCGTTGAGAACCTCACCCAAAATCGAGTACAGGCCGTAGAAGAACAACTGCGGCAAACACCAATACGCAAATGCTGTGGCCAGAGCGAGAGTTTCCTCACTCCAACCGCTGGTGTAAAGGCGCACTAGGAAAGGCGAAAGCAAGGTTGCCGCCAGGGTTATGGCTGCGAACACGGTGATGATCACGGTCAGTAATCCGTCGATGTAACCCTGTCCGCCATCCTTGCGAACTTTGGCCCGAACGATTTGAGGAACCAAAACCGCGTTCAGCAGACCCCCAACGATGATCGCGTAAACGTTGTTGGGCAGTTGGTTGGCAACACCGAAGGCATCGGCAGCGTTGGTGGTAACACCGATGGCATAGGCGAGCATTACGGTTCGAACCAAACCTAGGATGCGCGAAACAATGGTTCCGCTCGCCATGATCAGCGACGAACGAGCAACCGTCATGCCGTTGCCTTGCGGCGGCGAATCATTCTGGCGGTACCAACTATCAGTAGCAGAAGCACCACCACTGCTAGCGAACCAAGGGCGATAGCCTCGAAGTTTCCAAGCACATGCATCTTGAGGCTCTCGTTTTCGCCAATGCGAACTCCGGAAAAGCTGGTCAGCCAAACATAAAGAGTCACATCACCGTTGGCCACGGCCTGAACCGGGACGGTGGCATTGATTGTGCTGTTGGCAGGAATCGTGACCGCGCTCACCTTTGGCAACTGAACCCGCAGGTTCGAGGTGGCAACGTGAACCAGCACGCGAACTTCGGTGTTGTAGTTGTTGCGAATCAAAATCGGCACGCGAGAATCTTGAGACACAAGGTTGATTTCAGAACCTTTGACGATTTCTACGTCGTAGACGTCGGTGTTGCTGGCCGCGCTGGCGCTTGAGGCAACGCCAAGGCTTAGCGCCAGGACGAGTGCGGTGATGGTTTTCAAAAACTTCATAGAGATCTCTCATACCACTCAATTACGCCACGAGCCATGCGCTTCTCGTTATCGTGAGCCAAAACCGCATTCAGTTCACCGAGGTCGAACCATTGGGCATCTACCGCCTCCTGGTCTGGATCACCGGACACATTTAGTTCTCCACCGATTTGACGCAAGAGATAGTGGTGAACCGTTTTCGAAATAAGTTTGTCGGGGGTGTAGAACTCGTAGTCGATCGAACCAAGTAACTCAATGATCTCGCCCTGGATTCCGGTCTCCTCAAAGACCTCGCGAATCGCGGCCTGCTCCAGAGTTTCGTTGCCTTCCGGGTGACCTTTCGGCACACACCATTCCAGCTGTCGACGTCGACGTTGCATGCGACCAATCAAAACCACACGTGGCGTGCCATCGGCCGCCAACACGAAACCGCCGGCCGAAGTCTCTTGGACTCTCGGCAAACGCTTACGCGGTTGATTTTGGTTCATGCCCCAAGCCTAAACCTGTGGAACACTAGAACCCATGCAGAGCGTAACCGAAGCCCTCAAAAACCTTGAGGTCACCACCGATAACGCGCTATTTGTGGAACTCGGAAAACGTTTCAAAGACGCCGGTCACGAATTGGCGTTGGTGGGTGGCCCGGTTCGCGACGCCTTTCTAGGACGAACGGCTCCGGACATCGATTTCACCTCGTCGGCTAACCCAGACGAGATTTTGAAAATCGTGAAGCCGCTCTCTTCAGCACACTGGGATATCGGCCGCGCCTTTGGAACCATCGGTGCCAGATTCGGTAACGACCAGGTTGAAATCACCACCTATCGTGCCGATAAGTATTCGCTCGACAGCCGAAAGCCGGAAGTCGCGTTTGGGACCGATCTCAATGAGGATCTCTTTCGCCGCGATTTCACTATTAATTCCATGGCACTTCGTTTGCCAGACAAAACTTTCGTCGACCCGTTTAATGGCCTAGCCGATTTACTGGCCGGAGTCATCCGCACTCCTGGCAAACCGGAAGATTCATTCAGCGACGACCCGCTAAGAATGCTTCGCGCGGCTCGTTTCGCTAGCCAGCTCGGGTTCGAGATCGAACCGGAAACCTTTGCGGCGATGACTGCCATGGCTTCGCGCATCGAAATCATCTCGGCGGAGCGAATCCAGCAGGAGCTAGTCAAGTTAATGCTCGGCAAATATCCACGGAAAGGCCTCACGGCCTTAGTTGACTCTGGCCTGGCGGCCATCGTTTTGCCGGAGCTGCCCGCGCTGAAGCTTGAAGTTGATGAACACCACCACCACAAGGACGTCTACGAGCACACCCTCACCGTGGTCGAGCAGGCCATCGATTACGAGAAGGATTACGGGCTCGAACCAGACTTCACCCTGCGTTTCGCCGCCCTGCTTCACGACTGTGGCAAGCCGAAGACCCGCAAACTTGAGCCTGGTGGCGGGGTTAGTTTTCATCAGCACGACATGGTTGGCGCCAGAATCGCCAAAAAACGCATGCAGGCTCTGAAGTTCGACAACGACACCATCAAGTCGGTGGCCAGGTTGATTGAACTTCACCTACGTTTCTTCGGTTATGGCGAGCAAGCCTGGACAGATTCCGCGGTGAGGCGTTATGTTCGCGATGCCGACTCACACTTGCTTCGCCTGCACGCACTAACGCGGGCCGACGTGACCACGCGCAACAAGCGCAAGGCCGAACGCCTTTCATTTGCATACGACGATCTGGAACATCGAATCGCAAAGCTGCGCGAACAGGAAGAGCTCGACGCCCTTCGCCCAGATCTTTCCGGTGAAGAAATCATGGAACTTCTCGACCTTAAACCAGGCCCAGACGTAGGTAAAGCCCGAAACTTCCTAATGGAACTGCGATTGGAAGAAGGCGCACTCGGGCCTGAGGAAGCAAAGTCCCGCTTGCTTCAATGGTGGCAAGCCCGCTAAACTCGAAAGGTTGCACAAACCCTCCTGTCATGGAAGTCCCATGGCCGTTCTAGTCCAA
The DNA here is from genome assembly GCA_041180065.1 of Actinomycetota bacterium. Taxonomy (GTDB): domain Bacteria; phylum Actinomycetota; class Actinomycetes; order Actinomycetales; family Microbacteriaceae; genus Rhodoluna. The sequence goes on from JBEGSI010000025.1 coordinate 49,022, forward strand.
AGGAGGTGGGTTAAATATGCATCTATACGAGCTCATGGTAATTCTCGACCCAACGGTTGAGGAGCGCACAGTTGCTCCAAGTCTGGACAAATTCCTAAACGTAATCCGCAACGGTGGAGGCACCGTTGACAAGGTTGACATTTGGGGACGTCGTCGTCTGGCTTACGAAATCAACAAGAAGACCGAAGGCATCTACGCCGTCATCAACGTCAACGCCAACTCGGCAGACGTTCTTGAAGTAGACCGCCAGCTACGTCTTTCGGAAGCGGTTATGCGTACCAAGGTATTGCGCGCAGACGAAGCTGTAGTGAACATCGAGCCTGTTGTTGTTCCTGAAGTTTCTGCTGAAGAGAAGGCTGCCGACAGCGCAGACGAGGCTCCAGCGGCTAAGAAGCCTGCTGCTGCCAAGAAGCCTGCAGCTAAGAAGGCCGAGTAACCTTCATGGCTGGCGAACTAACCGTGACGATTGTCGGCAACCTTGCCGACGATCCAGAGCTGCGTTACACCCAGGGTGGCTTGGCAGTTGTGAGCGTGCGTGTGGGATCAACCCCTCGTACCTTCAACCGTCAGACCAACGCTTGGGATGACGGCGAGACCGTTTGGGTGCGTTGCACCGCATGGCGTGAACTTGCTGAAAACGTTGCTCAGACCCTAACCAAGGGT
>JBEGSI010000026.1:0-19868 GCA_041180065.1 Actinomycetota bacterium
AAGACGGAGATACTTCGTGGGCGAACGCCAATCAGTCACTAGTCGTGGTCACTGGAACAACAGGAACTTCGAACATCACTTCAACCACACTCAGTGCGAGTGCGATGAACGCGTTCTGTAACGGAAACTTTGCAGGCTCAAAATACGTCAATGTGAACGAGGTTTCTCTTCTTCCAACACCAATGACGTCTCCAGTACTTTCGCTGGGATGCACCACCTACAACGCAAGCGATAGCAGCACACAAACCAAGTACTTCGTCGTGAAGTTGAATTTGGGCAACACGCCATCACTGACCAAGCTTTACCAGCAGACCAAGGGAAGCGACCCTATTGCTTCAATTAACTACTGGGGTGCAGGTGGAGATGTCACTAGCGGAACCTCAATCACAGCTTTCCCGTTTGCAAGTGCAGCAACCGACACCGCATTTGCGTTCATCTCGGTTTCGGGCTCCATAGACTCAAGCACCTGGAAACTCACCCCTCGTGAAATCAACTTGGTGAGAATCAAGATGGACGGCTCGGTTGTCGAAACCCCAAACCCATTTGGCGTGGCTGCTGCCGACTACGATGTGGTCAACAATTACCTTCCGGATCTAGTTCCAGCGCTTCCGTCGATGACTGTTGGTGAAACCATCCATGCACTCGACCGCACCAAACACTATGTTTCAACTAGTGGGGCCTTTGATTCCGGAACGACCTATACCCTTGATGCCAATGCGGCATTCACCTCACAGTGGGCAGGGGTTTCTTGGAGTCTTGGAACAATGGTTGGAGGCGCCCCAACCGCCAACCTATTGCGTGTCCAATACAACGGAAACAACACACCAAACACCCAAGCCATGGCTCCGGTTTCGCTCAATCTAACTTCTAATGTGGCGACTACAGGCGAAGTTGTAACTGTTGAATTACCGACTGCTAGCTCCGCATTCCTATCAACGGTTTTCGATGAAACAGGCTCTCTGAACATGTACATCGAAACCGATCCAGGAAAATACTCATGGGTTAAGTGGAACCCTATGGTAGCTGGCTGGACCTCCGGCGGAACGAACGGTGGCGGTGGAGACAACGGTGGCGGTGGAGACAACGGCGGTGGCGGTTCAAACTCGCTAGGCACGGTCACCAAAGTCTCATCGAAGTACGTGCTCTCAGGATTAGGCGGCAGCCTGACCCTAAACGGCACCGGCTTGAACCTAGCCACGAGTGTCACCGTCGGAGGTGTTTCTGCGAAGGTCACTAAGAAAACTTCAACCTCACTAACGGTCACGCTCCCGAAGAACCTCGCTGCGGGAGCGCAGCCACTGGTGATCAACTTCACTAGCGGCGATCCGATTACCGGCCAGAGCCTCACCTACATCGCTGGGAAAGTTCCTCAGGCACAGGTAATTGCTCCAATCATTAGCGTTCCAGCTAACAACACACCTTGGACCGGCACTGGTGTGCCGCTCGTGATTCCTGCAACCACCAACGTCGGCCTAGGTGTAACTATCTCTCTTTCACCAGCAGCTACTTGTGCTGTGGTGTCCGGAATCCCAACCATCGTCGGGGCAGGCACCTGTTCCATCACGGTCACTCAGTCTGGTGACTTAGGAACCAAGAAGGTAACCCAAACCACCAAGGTAGTCATTGCGAAGGGTGTTCTTTCATCGAGCGTTGGCGGAAGCTTCACAGTTACCGACAACCCGCTAGACGATGGAACTTCGAACAGTGAGGACTACGACCACCGCATTGTTCCAACGTCGAACTTCCCTGGCGCAGTGAACACTTTCTCGTCGAGCAACCCAGACGTTTGTACCGTGGACGATGATGGAGTAGTAGCTGGTGTTAACCCTGGAACCTGTGTGGTAACCGTTGTAACCAGCGGTGGAAACAACTGGGCTCCTGAAACTAAGACGGTTTCGGTTACCGTTTCCGCTTCATCGAACGTGACTATTCCAGATGAATTGCCTGAAGCTAACGACGGAAATGCTCCAGCCGTTGCCGTTCCAACCAGCGGCAGCAACTTCGTTCAAACTAATGACCCAGGTCTTTCGGTCAAGTGGGACAAGACGAAGGGTTTGATCACTCTGAAGTCAAAGGGTATTTACACCGGATACATTCTGGCCAAGACCACGTTCACCGGATCTAATGGCGTTACCTACACCTGCACCAATGTCTTTGGAACTCTGAAGGCAATGCCAGGTAAGACGGCAGCCCAGAAGAAAGCGGCCATGAAACAGAAGTCATTCCTAACGGCAACTGCTGTCTGTAAGGATGCATCTGGCCTAAGCGTCCCAGGATCAAATGGTGTTGCTGGAAACCTTGCCACTTCTTTCAGCAAGATAAAGAAGACCACTAAGGCCAAGGGAACCGCAACTACTGTGGGAACCAAGACTTACGAGGCCGCGGGTCAGTCACAGTTGAAGGGCTTCACGGGTACGGTTACCTTCAAGATCACTCGTTACCGCGCGATGCCGACCACAATGAAGAACACATACGCCTCTGGCAAGCGCATTCCAACTGCAACGCGCACCACTGTGATCACCCTTCAGTAGTACCTGTAACGGTTAGAAATAATCCCCAGCCGTTCGGTTGGGGATTATTTCTTTAGCTGATGGTTACTACTACCGGCACGTGATCGCTCGGGCCTTCGCCTTTTCGCTCGTCACGTTCGATTGAGGCCGCTTGCACTCTGGAGGCGAACTCGTCGTTGCCGAGAATGAAGTCGATTCTCATGCCCTCATTCTTAGGGAACCGAAGTTGCTGGTAATCCCAGTAGGTGTAGCCGCTAGGAACTAAAGGTCGAACGACATCGGTGAGACCGATTTCCCCAAAGGCGGAGAAGGCTTGGCGTTCCGGCTTGGAAACATGGGTGGCACCAGCAAAGTCGTTAATGTTCCAAACATCGGTATCTAGCGGCGCGATGTTGAAATCTCCCATGAGGGCAAGTGGTAACTCGGGCTCGTGATAAACCTGTTCGGCAATTACCGAGGCCAGAGCTTCGAGCCACTCGAGCTTGTAGGTGTAGTGCGGGTCATCCAGGGTTCGGCCGTTGGGAACGTAAAGGCTCCACAGGCGCACGCCATCGAAAGTTGCTCCCAGTGCACGAGCCTCCGAGACCTCTTTGAACTGCGGCATTCCCGAAAAACCGATTTCAAGATCTTCAGCCGGAATCTTGCTGGCGAAGGCCACCCCATTCCACTGGTTGAGACCGTGAAGAGTGATTTTATAACCGGCTGCTTCGAAGGCTTCGTAGGGGAATTGTTCGGGTTTGCACTTAATTTCTTGCATCGCGAGCACGTCGATGTCATTCCGCACTAACCAGTCGACGACGCGGCCAACACGGGTTCGAATACTGTTTACGTTCCAGGTGGCGATGCGCATTGAACCAGCCTAATTGGCTTTGATTTGCGACACGGAATCTGGCCGAACAGTAATTAGACGATAAGTCCAAAATTGTCAGGGTGAACATCTAGAATGTTAGACGATACTCGTCAACGTTACTCACGAGAAGATTCAACAAAATAGCATCCAAGTAGGGGAAGCAAACATGTTCAAAAAAATCGCCGCAATCGTCGCCACCGCAGCCATGTTGGTTGTTGGTTTCAGCGCCATGCCAGCAAGCGCAACCACGGTCTCAAACCCTGGTTCAAACAAGAAGACGAGCTGGTCCTTGGGTTACTCATCGCCTGAGGGTGTTCTATCACCGGCCAGCGCAACCGCAATTGTGCCTCCAAGCACTACGTCGCTCAACTCCTACATGCAAATCCGCTTCGGAAACACCGCTGTGCAGCAGTACGCAGGTCACGATATCGTGATCACTTGGAACGAAACCTTCCCAGCCGGTGTCACTTGGCGCACCAGCACCCAGTACGACCCAACTAAGCCATACAAATACATCAGTGGTTCCGGTGGCGGAGGCTATTACCCAACCTGGAGCGAAGTTAACCCGATATCGGACAACCCAGACCCAGCCGGTCCAGCCAATTCATCGGTATTTACCGTTCCTGCTTCGGTAAGCCAGATCAATCAGACCTACCAGTACTTCGCCATGACGCTTGGTTTGAGCCTAGACAACTCCAACATCACGGCCGGAAATTACACCATTGCTCCTACCCTCTACGACAAGACCGCGGGTGCACCGATTACTCTCTCCTCGACAGAAGGTGACAACGAGGTATACGCCACCAGCTCTTGGTTCACTTCCTCTGGCCAAGGCGCCTTCACTGGAACCATTCCAGCAAAAACCACGATGACCCAGAGCATCAACACCTGTGTGCTTGCCAGCAGCTTGGTTGAAGGTCACGCAATTACGATTGACCGTTTTGTCGACGGAACTTCGGTGGGTCAAAACCAGTATGGAAATTCTTTCCAGATCATGGGCACCCAGACCTATGGCGGTAACTTCAGTCCTAACTGGACCGTTACCAGCGACGTTGTAACCAACAGTTGGAAGGGTATCCGTATTGGCAGCCAGATCGAGATTGATAACTCGGCCAGCGCTACCACCCGAACTGTGCCAAATTTAGACCTAATCGTTACCGATATCGATGCGGCTAATGCACAAATTGAAGCTTCTTGTGCTCCAGCAGCTCCAGCCAAGCCAACCTTTACTCTGGGCGGCACCACCTACGGAACCCTCACTTGGGCAAAGCACCCAAGCGACACCAACGTTCAGTACTGGAACCGCAAAATGACCTACAACTGGTCACTCTTCAAGCAGTCGGATCTGAACACTCCAGTTATGACTAGAAGTGTTGAAAACCCAACTCTTACCAACGGAACTTACTCCGAGTCAATTAGCTTCCGCGACTCAAGCTGGAATCCACTCCCAGTTGACCTAGACACCAACTATGTAATCAAGATGACGGCAACTGCCGAAGGCGACTATGTTGAGTCTGAGTACTCAGTAGCTTCCGAGCCTTCAGCGCTGATTGCACCTACCGCACCAACCGGTGTCGCTCTAGATCTAGTAAGCCAAACCAGTTTCAAGATCACTTGGAACAAAATTGCCGCCGACGTTGAGCGCACCGACTGTGGTCAGCCAAACTGCGGCCGTTCGGCCAGCTACACCTACCAGCTTTACAAGGCGTCAGACCTGAACACCGTTGTGGCTCAGGGTGGCATGATGGGCGCTACCTTGACTGGCAACAGTTACTCGGTCACTCTGAGTAACGTAATGTCGGGTCCTCCAATGTGGAACACTGTTCGACTATTGGGAAGCACCGACTACGTCGTGAAGGTAAAGGCCTATGACAGCCTTTCCGGGCTTGACTCACCATATTCCCAGGCTTCGGCAGCAGACAGTTTGGTAGGCCCAGCGGCACCAAACACTCCAACTGAACCAATGGCTACCGTAAACTCCGTTTCGGCCAAGTTAACCGTGCGTGCCGGTGAAACTGCCAACATGCACAAGTTGGTTGTCTTCGCGCAGTCGGACACAACTTTCAGCAACCCTCTGACCACCAGCATGAACAGCTACTCTTCCTGCATGGCAACCACTCCGGGTGCACTCACCTACACCTGCACGGTGACCATTAACTCGGGAATGGCAACATTCAATGCACCGAACATGTATGTGGTTCGCGCCTACGCCTCTAACTCAGATGGTCTTGATGGCAGCATGTCTCCGGCATCAACCGCTTTCATCGGAGGAATCCCTGGAGTAACCATCACCGCACCAAGCAATGGAACCACCGCGGGCGACGCCAAAACCATTACCAGCACCTTCCCTGGTATCACCGACACCTACGGTTCAACCAATGGAATGTATGTGATGCCTAAGGGCTCCTTCATCTCAGACGGTGTTGGCAATGTTTACACCATTGCAGACGCTGGTGTTGATGGTTCGGTTGGCCGCAGCTTTGATCTGAAAAAGGTCAAGAGTGACTTCACCGGCTTCGACTCAACTTTCGGAACCTCGGGCAAGGTAAGCACTACCATCGCCTATGGCAACAACAACACCACGGTTAACTTGCCGACTGTTTGGACCTTCGCCAAGGGCACCAAGATGGCCATGTCTTCATGGGTGTCGAACTGTGCCCCAGGCGGAAGCTGCATGACCGACTCGACCTACACTTTCCGCGAGGCTACTGCGGGTCAGGCATTTGGCACCCCGGTAAACATGGCCGGTAAGGCACTGAGCTTCTGTACCAGCAACGCTACGGCCGAGTTTGGAACCCCAGATTCAGCAAACTTTAGCTCAATGTCTGGTTTCCAGGGTCTATCCCGCCCAGTTGCACTCGTTACCTGTAACAAGACCGACCAGACCAATTTCACAACTATTTACGAGCGTTACGCTGCCACCATCGGCACCGATGGTTCATTCACCAAGTTGTTCATGTTGCACACCACAAATGCAACTCAGAACAACTACTCACGTTACACAACCTCGTTCAACCCTTCAGCAACCGCTGCCTCAGACGTTGCCGCTGTGATGTACTTGGTTCGCTACAAGAACGTGAACGGAATTAGTAGCAACTACGAGCGCGTGATTGTTCGTGTGAAGGTTGACGGCAGTGTTACCGAAACGCCAGCTGGTCTAACCGTGTCTGGATCTGAGCCAACCGTTACTTTGGCACCTGTAAACGACGGAACAACCGTTTATGCAATCATCAACGCTTCTAACCAGAACAAGTTCTCTTCGACACCAGTTGCTGCTGGCGGTTTGGAAGCGGGAACTCTTATTGCAGTTGACAACGTTTCGATGATGGCCAGCGTTGGTCTAACCTTCCCAAGCACCGGAGCTCCGGTTGTCGGCGGCAAGGTTGCCTTCATTCGCTCGGATCGTTTGATGAGCGGAACCATCCTGGCTCCGATGAGCTACAACGTGGCAACCGGTGCGGTTGTTACCGGTGAAGCACTCACCTATAGTGCCTCGGGTTCACCTGTGAGCTACTCGGTCATCGACGCCGCGGGTCACATGAACTTCATCTACACCCCATCTGTGACTCAGCAGACTTTGGCTCACAGCGTGATTCAGTGGAAGAACGTTCGCGACATGGTTGCGGTTCCGACTCCTGCGGTAACCATGCCAGAGGCCTACTTCTCGCTAAACGCTGGTGGAACATCAATCACTATCGAAGGTGTGAACCTAAACGAGACTTCGGCTGCCAAGAAGGTAACCGGAATCAAGTTCGGTATGGGTGTTGGAACCGCAGGCTTGGTTACTTCAGTAACCAAGACCGCCACTTCAATCACGGTAAAGATTCCTACCTCGATTGTTGCTGGAGCAACTACTGTTCCAACTGCTGCACTTCCGTTCTCGGTTCCAGTGACCGTGGTTCTAGGTGGTGGCGGAACACTAATGGCCGGTTCGGTTACTTACGTTGGTACCGCAAAGCTAGTTCAGCCAGTTACCTTGAACGTGGTCACCACCCCGGCGACCACTGCTACTCCAGATCGTGTTGTTAGTGCAATCGTTGGTGCAATTTCACCGATGGAAGCAGCGGTGCTAATGCCAGCAGTGGTTTCGAGCACCACCCCAACCGTGTGTTCGATCGTAGATGGCAAGGTTCACTTCATCTCGAACGGTAACTGTATCGTCAAGGCCATCAAGGCCGGAAACGCTTGGCTTGCCGAGGGTTCAGCTACCAGCGTTGCGATTCCAGTTCTGAAGGCAGACTCGGTTACCGCCGGATTCACCCCTGGTGAAACCCCGAACGAAGGCATGTCTGAAGACGACGCAATTGCCCCGGTAGTCACTTTGGCTTCTGGTCGCAAAGACTTCACCATGACCTCAGCCGACTCGGCTAAGTGTTCGATCAACCCTGACACCAAGATGATTTGGTTCAAGGCCGGAAACCAGAACTGTGTGATCACCATTGCTACTGCAGCCGCTAACGCTCAGTGGGCAGCGGTTTCATACACCTGGACGATCGCGATGCAGCCACCAGCCGGTGGTGCAGGTTCGCCGCTACTAGTTCGTAACGACAACGTCATGGTCAAGCTGCCAGGTTTGGCTTTGAAGTGGAACCAGAAGACCAACCAGGTCTACTTCGTTACCCGTGTTAAGTGGATTGGCCCAGTTCAGGCCAAGATGACCTTCACCGATCTAGATGGTGCACTGCAGTCTTGTGTGGTCAACTTCGGAACTCTGAAGAAGACCCCGCTTCCTGCTAACGGTGACCCGTTCATCCTTACCAGCCCGGCGCTTTGTACAGACACCAAGAGTGCTCTAAACAAGACCAACACCGCGGCTGAGAAGGCTGCTCAGGCTGCTGTCTACGCCAAGTTCAAGGCCTTGGTTGCTGCGAAGACCGCCGCTGGTGAAAGCACTTCGGTTGAGTTCACCTACCGTCGTGAGCTTCACCGTGCAACCGACTACGCTCTGCGCACCCCTGGCGAGACCCTCCTAACCAAGGAATGGTCAACCCCTACCTACGCAAGCCTCTACTACAAGGCAATCGACACCATCACCGCTTCGCTACCAGTTGGCGTTCCTGCCGCTGCTTCAGCAACTGCCGATGGCGCCTTTGTTCCTGTGATCACTTTGGAGTCGAAGCGAACTGACTACACCGTCACTTCGTCAGACGAAACCAAGTGTGTGGCACTTGCCGACGGACGTATTTGGGCAAAGGTTGCCGGCGAGAACTGTGTTCTTACCATCGGTACCGGAACCAACGCGATTTGGGCTGGAAAGTCGTTCACCTGGACAATCCCAATGGTTGCAGCGGTTGCAGCCGATGCCGGTTCGGCTGTTATTGCCCCAAGCAACAACACCGCTACCAACATTGGCCCAATTGCAGTTACCTGGAACCAGGCAACCAGCGCAGTGGCTATGAAACTAACCAACCGTAACGTTGGTCTGGTTACTGCGAAGATGACCTTCACCGGTCTCGACAATGTTGCCTACAGCTGTGAAGTTAAGTTCGGTTCGGCTGCGAAGGTTGCCGCTGCACTGGTTCCAAACTTCAAGACCCAGACCAGTGGTGCGTTCTGTACCTACACCACCGGCTTGACCTCGGCTCAGAAGGCAACTCAGGCTGCCGCTCTGGTCAAGTTCAAGGCTCTGGTTGCGGCTCGCAAGGCCGGCGTTGGCGTTGGCGTGATTCCAATCACCTTGGCGTTCAAGTTCGAAGCTCACAACCCGCTAAACGGCGCATTGGTTGAGGGTCAGACTTTGAACTCCGATGTAAACAAGCCTTGGTCGCCAAACGTTCACGTGAAGTTGAACTACCGCGCAACCAGCAACTAGTAAGAATCTCATCGGGTCGAGAGCCTGCACCGGAAGGTGCGGGCTCTCACTCTTTTGGCTAGATAAACTTGGGGTATGACCTTCTCTTCTCCTTCAAAACCACGCCTTGTTGAGCTTGTAAAAGAGCTCGCCGTTGTTCACGGTAAGGTGACTCTGTCTTCAGGAATCGAAGCCGATTACTATGTTGACCTTCGTCGGGCCACTCTTCACCATGAGGCCGCTCCACTGATTGGTCAGGTCATGTTAGATCTCCTCGACGCAAATGGCGTCGACGATTTTGTCGCCATCGGAGGTCTAACCATGGGAGCCGACCCTGTTGCCACAGCCGTTCTTCACCAAGCCGCTGCTCGTGGCCGAAACATCGACGCCTTCGTGGTTCGTAAGGCCGCTAAGGCACATGGAATGGGTCGCCAAGTTGAAGGCCCAGACGTTCGCGGACGCAAGGTTGTGGTGGTTGAAGACACTTCTACCACCGGCGGTTCACCGTTGACCGCAGCACAAGCACTTGAGGAGGCTGGCGCAATCATCGTGGCTGTTGCTACCGTAGTAGACCGCAACACCGGAGCTCAGAAGGTTATCGAAGACGCTGGCTATCGCTATCTCACCGCAATTACCCTCACCGATCTGAATCTTGGCTAATTGAAGCAATTCGTTCGCCTGCAACTGGCTTCGGTTGCCAGCATCATCGCGGGTTCGATGATGTTTTTGACCCTACCTTGGCTCACGATCAAGCTAACTAACTCGGCAACCATGGCCGGGCTGGTAATTGCAGTAACGGCAATCCCTGGGCTGCTTCTTTCACCATTTCTCGGCTCGCTTATTGATGCTCTCGGCCGCAGGAAAATGGCGATTGCGGTTGAAGCAATCACGGTTCTCACAACAATCGCCTATCCGATTCTCAACGGCTTTACCCCGCTCACCCTGCCGCTGTTGTTGCTGATGGGCGTAATTCGTGCCACCTTTGCCGGTGGCTCGATGACTGCCCGTAAGTCACTGCTGCCAGATGTTGCTCGCGAGGCGAAGATGACGCTAGACCGAGGTAATTCGATCCACGAAGCTCTGGCTGCTGCCGCTTTTGCTACCGGTCCGGCAATCGCGTCGATCTTGATTGCGGCGTTCGATGTGATGGCCGCGTTTTGGGTCTCAGGCGCGTTCATGGTTTTGTCAGCCTTTTTTGCGTGGACGATTCGCGTTCACGAACACAAAGAAGACGACGCCAAGGAGCGCGGCGAAGAATCATGGATTTCTTACGCTGCTCAAGGCTTCAAGGCACTGGCAAAGCTCCCATCTGTGATGATCATCTTCGTCATCGTGATTTGCCTAGCCCTTCTTTACATGCCTTCCGAGCTGGTGGTTTTGCCGAAGTACTACGAAGAAATCAACGACCCTCAGACGCTCGGTTTCTTGCTGATGGCGATGGCTCTGGCAACGTCGGTCGGTTCACTGCTTTTCGAACGCTTCACCCATTACCTGTCTTACGCGAACATCCTTCGCTTCACCGGTTTCGGTGTGGCCTTGCCGATGATTCCGATGGCGTTCTTGCCACCAACCCCGATCATGATTCTCTGCGGGCTAGTGCTCGGGTTCGCCTGGGGGCCAATGCCTCCGCTTTTGAACACGGTGATTCAGAAGAAGGTTCCGCCAAGCATGCGCGGTCGCGTGTTTTCAGTTGAGATGACCATCTGGAATGCAGCCCCAATGATTTCCATGGTGTTCGCGGGTGCCGCTGTCGATGCCTTCGGCGTTCAGCCGGTCTACTTTGTGATTGCTGGTTTGGTGCTCACGGCGGTTGTAATTGCGGCCATCCAACCGGCACTAAAAGATCTAAACGAAGTCGACGCTTAGTCGAGCAGGTCGGCGATCGAGTTCAAAATCTCGTTCGGGCGATATGGGTATTTTGCAATCTCGGTCGCGTCGGCAATTCCGGTGAGAACTAGAACGGTGTGCAGACCGGCTTCAATTCCCGCAACCACGTCGGTGTCCATTCGGTCGCCAATCATTCCGGTGCTTTCCGAGTGGGCGTCGATTTTGTTCATCGCCGATCGGAACATCATTGGGTTTGGCTTACCAACGATGTAAGGCTCCTTGCCGGTGGCCTTGGTAATTAGAGCCGCAACCGAGCCGGTTGCCGGAAGTGGCCCATCAGCTGAAGGGCCGGTGGCGTCTGGGTTGGTGGCAATAAATCGTGAACCGTTGTTGATCAGGCGAATCGCCTTGGTCAAGGTTTCAAAGTTGAAGTTGCGAGTCTCGCCAAGCACAACGTAGTCGGGGTTCACATCGGTTTGGATGTAGCCAACCTCGTGCAGAGCGGTGGTCATCCCAGCCTCACCGATAACGTAGGCGCTGCCCTTTGGCTTCTGCGAGTGCAGGAAGTCGGCGGTTGCCAGCGCGGAAGTCCAGATGCTCTCTTCCGGAATGTTCAGACCGGTTGCCTTTAGGCGGGCGGCTAGGTCGCGAGGAGTGTAAATCGAGTTGTTAGTCAGCACGAGAAAGCGCAGACCTTGGTCCTGCCACTGCTTAATTACTTCAGACGCACCCGGCAGGGCAACACCTTCGTGAACTAGCACGCCGTCCATGTCGGTTAGCCAGCATTCAATTTTTCTGCGAGTCGTCATGGTCTTAGGCTACCAAATCGCTCGCCGACCCCGCCCAGGGGCAACTCTCTTAGACTTGTTAGATGCCTAGCAATCGCCCAATTTTCTCGAAGTTGCCTCAAAAGCAACTGCGATGGGTTGGGAACACTCTGCGCAACGAAACCACCGGAGGGATTCTCCTAATTCTTGCTGCCGTTGCCGCACTTATTTGGGCAAACACCGATTTTGCCGGCTATAGCCAGCTACATGATTTGAAATTTGGCCCTGCCGAATTTCACCTAAATTTGACCCTGGCTCACTGGGCCGCCGACGGCCTGCTCGCCATTTTCTTCTTCGTGGCCGGCCTTGAACTAAAACACGAATTAGTGGTTGGCTCTCTCAAAGACAAAGCCGTGGCAGCTGTTCCAATCGCTGCTGCTCTAGGCGGAATGGCAATCCCGGCGCTCATTTTCTTTGGATTCAATGCTGGCCAAAACACCGCAGTGGGCTGGGGAATCCCAATGGCAACCGACATCGCTTTTGCGCTAGCCGTTCTGGCCGTTGTTGGGAAAAGCCTTCCGGTTGAACTGCGCGTCTTCTTACTCACCCTTGCCGTCGTCGACGATCTCGGGGCAATTCTGGTCATCGCCATTTTCTACACCGCGTCAATTAACTTCCTGGCACTTCTGGTCGCAGTTGCGGCGCTAGCAACCTTCTGGTTCCTCCAGAAGAAACAGGTAACCGGTTGGTACTACTACCTCCCACTCGCCGCCATCACCTGGCTGGCCATTCACGAGAGTGGCATTCACGCAACAATCGCAGGGGTGGCACTCGGGCTTCTGATGAACCTAAAAACCTCCGACCGCGTAATGCACCTAATTCACCCGATTTCGGCTGGATTCGCTGTGCCGATTTTCGCGTTCTTCAGCGCTGGTGTTCAGTTTGGAGACCTAACTCTCGGCGAGCTTGCGGCATCTCCGGTGGCGCTCGGCATCCTTCTCGGGCTAGTGCTCGGTAAGCCGATCGGCATCGTTGGCACGGCCTGGATTGTTTCGAAGTTCACCAAGGCCAGTTTGTCTAGCGAACTTTCTTGGTGGGATGTGGCCACGGTCGGTGTTCTTGCGGGTGTTGGCTTCACCGTCTCGCTGCTAATCAACGAACTGGCATTCAAAAACAACGAAACGATTTCGCCGATCGGAACCCTTTCGATTTTGGTCGCATCAACTTTGGCGGCACTGTTCGCAACCATCGCCCTTCAATTCAGAAATCGAGCGTATTCACGTTGACCACACACGAACCTTCACCTGAACAAACCACCTGGGGAGTTGGCCCGCACGCGAAACCTTGGCCGATTGGTGAGCAGTACGACCCGGAACTGCTTGAAAACGGCGACACCAGAAACGTGCTCGACCAGTACCGCTACTGGAAGATGGAAGCCATCGTGGCCGAGCTCGACAGCCGACGCCACAAGTTTCACGTTGCCATCGAAAACTGGCAGCATGACCTCAACATCGGTTCGATCGTTCGAACCGCCAACGCTTTTCTAGCCGCCGAAGTTCACATCATCGGCAACCGCCGTTGGAATCGTCGCGGTGCAATGGTCACCGACCGCTACCAGCACGTTACCCACCACCCAACCGTTGAAGATTTCTTGGCATGGACGAAAGCCAACCAGCTTCCAATCATCGCCATCGACAACGTGCCAGGCTGCAAAAAGATTGAGGAGTATGACCTGCCAGAAAGTTGCGTGCTTCTGTTCGGTCAAGAAGGTCCAGGGCTCAGCCAAGAAGCCATCAACGCTTCAGAGGTAGTGCTCGAAATCAGCCAGTTCGGCTCAACTCGTTCGATCAACGCCAGCGCAGCAGCAGCCATTGCCATGCACAGCTGGATTACCACGCACGTTTTCTAGTGGTTGCAAAAAGCTTCATTAACGCTTACCAGCGGGTAATCCCCCTTGGTCGAGTTGATAGCTAAATCGTAAACCGCGCTGATTTTGAAATCTTTACCAACCTTTGGGGCCAACGCAAAAGATTCGCTCGCTGCCGCAACCCAGTCGGCTTCCTTTTCGAAGTAGCTAACGTTCACCCTAAGTTCGACGCAGCCGATGTCAAGTGGAATTAGTCGAACACACCATTCATCGCGATCGTCGCAAACCGAACTGGCTCGTTGTTCTTGCTCGTCCAGAATTTTGTAGGCAACCCCATCCGGCGAACAGTGCTTGCGTCCAGAACAGCTCTGATAAAAACCCTGATCTTTCAACTCTTGGCTGAGTTCGATTTGGTTTGGGTTGAAAATCTTGTCTAGCAGGGTTCCGGTTAGAGGAATCACGAAGAACATCCCAACCAGAAGGCTTCCGTAGAAAGCGAAGGTCAACCCGGTGAGCACTTTTCGACCATTCTTGGTCCGTTTCATCCGTTTTTTGAATCGAATCCAAACTTTCCCCAAAGGAGTGTTCCGGAATTTGTTCCAACGTTTTCGAGCCGCAGCCTCTTCATCAAGTTCTCGCGCCTCTTCGAGTTTCAGCCTTTTCTCGTCAAGTTCCGCCTTGAAGTCTTTCAACTTCTTAAAAAAGTTTGGCTCTTTAGCCGGCGGCAGGTTCTCCGCAAGTTTGTCGGCTGGTATCTCTTTTGGCTCTTCGGCATTCCCCATGAAAACAGGCTAACAACATCTGGGCGGGGGCTACTGAGGATTTAGAGTAAAATTAGAACGTGTTCAGTTCGGGCACGAATCCCAGCTTTGAAGAGGGGTAGCCATGCCTGCAGTAGTAATCATCGGCGCACAGTGGGGCGACGAAGGTAAGGGTAAGGCGACAGACCTACTCGCCGAGCACATCGACTACGTGGTCAAGTTCAACGGCGGTAACAACGCCGGCCACACCGTAGTCATCGGCAACGAGAAGTACGCGCTTCACCTGCTGCCTTCAGGCATTCTAACCCCAGGGGTTGTTCCAGTAATTTCAAACGGTGTGGTCATCGACCCAGCCGTTTTGTTCGAAGAACTCGACGCCCTAAACGCTCGCGGAATCGACACCTCGAAACTTCGCATCTCGGCTAACGCCCACGTAATCACCTCTTACAACGTGACCATCGACAAGGTGACCGAGCGCTTCCTAGGTAAGCGTGCCATCGGCACCACCGGACGCGGAATTGGCCCAACCTACGCCGACAAGATCAACCGTGTGGGTATTCGAATTCAGGACTTGTTCGACGAGAGCATTCTTCGCCAAAAGGTCGAAGCGGCGCTGATTAATAAGAACAACCTACTGACCAAGGTTTACAACCGTGCTGCCATCAAGACCGATGTTGTGGTTGCTGAGCTACTTGGCTTTGCTGAGCGCCTTCGCCCATATGTTGGCGACACCGCGCTAGAACTTCACCAGGCTCTTGAAGCCAACAAGGTCGTTCTGTTCGAGGGTGGTCAGGCAACCATGCTCGACGTTGACCACGGAACCTACCCGTTCGTGACTTCCTCAAACGCTACCGCTGGTGGTGCTTCAACCGGTTCCGGCGTGGGTCCAAGCCAGCTGAAGTCGATCATCGGAATCGTTAAGGCTTACACCACCCGCGTTGGCTCAGGTCCGTTCCCTACCGAGCTCTTCGACGACTCAGGGGAGTTCCTTCGCGCCACCGGTCACGAATTCGGAACCACCACCGGGCGTCCGCGTCGCTGTGGTTGGTATGACGCACCGATTGCTCGTTACTCGGCCCGCATCAACGGCCTAACCGACTTCGTGCTAACCAAGCTTGATGTTCTGACCGGTCTAAAAGAGATCCCAGTTTGTGTTGCCTATGACGTTGATGGCGTGCGCCACGAAGAAGTTCCGGTTAGCCAGAGCGATTTCCACCACGCAATGCCGATCTACGAAAACTTCCCAGGTTGGGAAGAGGACATCAGCAAGTGCCGCACCTTCGAAGAGCTTCCAAAGAACGCCCAGGACTACATCCTGGCTGTTGAGAAGCTAAGCGGTTGCCGCATTTCGGCAATCGGTGTTGGCCCAGCTCGCGACGCAATTATCGTGCGTCACGACATGCTAGCTATTTAGGTTCGATAGCCTTCGGAGCCACTTTGGCTCGCTCAGACGCAACAGTATCGCGAAGTTGCTTAGCAACTCCCTGAGCCCACTTCTTGGCGGCTGATTCGCCTTCGGTGTTCAGAGTGAATACGAAACCCGCAGGATAGCCAGGTCCGAAAGCAAAAATGTTTGGGGCTTGAAGGCCAGAGGTGCGCTCGCGATTGGAAACCGCAATCTTCACATTGAGTCCATTTGCCCCAGGCTCCAGGGCAACAGTTTTAGCTAGTTCCCAATCCCGCACCATCTTGGCACCGCTAAATACGATGCGCTGGTTGGTGAAGACCGCCTGCCCCTGGTCAACGACCATAAGTTCTTCCGGGTTCTTGGTAATTGAACCGCTCTGACCGCCGATGTTGCCGCGTACTTGTCCGAAGAGAGGGAAGCTAACCCCGGCATTCATGCCGGAGTAGCTCGACCCGGTGCTTTGGTATTCAGTTAGCTGCACGTAGGGGAGAACGAAAACCAGCTTCTCGCCCTTATTCAGAGCCATCCCAACACTGAGTTCAACCTCTTTGTCGGAACCCATACCCTCGAGCAGAGTGGCCGATGCCTCTAGAGTGTCAACAAACTTGGCCTGCTTCTGCTTTTGACTGCCTCGAACGGCAGCAATGATAATGACCACTGCCATAGCGAATACGATCCAAAGAATCGGATTCTGCATTAGAAAGTTGAACGCCAATAGCGTCACTATTACCAAACTGAAAAGCCCGCAGCCGGAAGACTTGTTCATTTATTTTCCCCATTTCTAAAAGTTGTCTCTAGCCTAGGGAACTTCTAGGACAATTAAACAGTGGACGCCAACGATTACATCGAAGAAGAGAACGACCCAGTTCTCGAGCAGTGGGGTCTGGCCGTCAACACCAGAGGTCACGTGCCTTTTTATCGCCAGCTTTATTTCCCCGACGTCTACGAACTTCGTCAGTGCGGCTACGACATCCGTCGATTTGAAGAGCTTTTTGATCTTCTAGAAAACGCCCGCATTTCTCACGCTCGCAAGATTCACAGTCTGCTTCACGTTGAATACTCGAGCACTGTGTTCGACCCAAACATTGCCAAGCAGTATGAACTAAACGTTTGGGCAACCCTTCACCGTTTCGGAGCGTCCGATGCTCCGCCGCTTCTAAAGAAGGTTCTTGGTCAGGCTTTCCCTGGCGAGTCAGTCACCCACTACGCCAGCGACCTGATGACCTGCTTCTTCTGGTCGAGCCTGGCAATGATGGCAAGAGACTACGTTTGGCGGGCGCCAGAACTTGAGCTCATGGCCGACTATCTAGATTTCCCGTTAAAGGCTGCCTTCGGCATCGAAGCCCTGCTTCTAGCAGCATAAAAGTTACTAACAGGCCAGATTTGGCGACTTCTAATTACTGACACAATTCTTGAAGTGTCAGCTGGCCGCAGTGTTGGCACAGGCAAAGAAAAAGGCCCGCGAGCACGGGCCATATTCCTTGTTTCCTTGAAAGTTCCGGAAGAAACCTTTCCTTACCTAACAAGGAAAGGGTAACGCAATATTTTTGTTTCGGCAAGAATATGGGCGACTTCTGTGGACTTCCTCAGGTTTCTTGCGGAGGAAGGTGGCGCATGATGAAAATCCTGTTCCCTGTCTTAAAAAGGTAAAATCGAAACGTTCCCAAACGTTAGGTGAAGCGAAGATGCTTACAGAGGCAGAACTTTTAGCCAAGGTCCCAACCGGCCTTTACATCAATGGCCAGTGGGTCGAAGGGTCTGCTAAAGACCAGATTGCGGTTGAAGACCCAGCCACGGGCAAGACTCTCACACCATTGCCAACGCCACTGCCGTAGACGGCCTCAAAGCACTTACTGCAGCCGCCGATGTTCAGGAATCTTGGTCGAAGACCAGCCCTCGCGAGCGTGCTGAAATTCTTCGTCGCACCTTTGAAATCGTTCGCGATCGCGCCGAAGAGTTCGCGATGCTGATCTCGCTCGAAATGGGTAAGCCTTTGGCCGAAGCTCGAGGCGAAGTTACCTACGGCAACGAGTTTGTGCGCTGGTTCAGCGAAGAAGCTGCCCGAATTGGCGGTCGTTTCGGTTCGAACCCTGAGGGCACCGGCAAGATGCTAATCACCAAGCGTCCGGTTGGTCCAGCTTTTGCAATCACCCCTTGGAACTTCCCGCTGGCGATGGCTACCCGCAAGATTGCCCCAGCGATTGCCGCCGGTTGCACCATGGTGGTAAAGCCTGCCGAGCTCACCCCGCTAACCACGATGTTCTTCGTGAAGGCTCTTGAAGAAGCAGGTCTTCCAGCCGGCGTGATCAACGTGATCACCACCAGCACCTCGGCTGCCACCTCGGCTCCGATCATCGCCGATTCACGCCTACGCAAAATCACGTTCACCGGCTCAACCAAGGTTGGCGTGAAGCTTATGGAGCAGGCTGCTCAAAACGTGCTTCGCACCTCAATGGAACTCGGCGGCAACGCTCCGTTCCTAGTGTTCGAAGACGCCGACCTCGATGCCGCAGTTACCGGTGCCATGCAGGCAAAGATGCGCAACATCGGCCAGGCTTGCACCGCAGCCAACCGCTTCATCGTTCACGAAGCTGTCGCCGACGAATTTGCGTCGAAGTTTGCCGCCAAGATGGGCGAACTAAACCTCGGACGCGGAATTGCCGACGGAACTACCTGTGGTCCGGTCATCAACCAGGCAGCGCAAGACAACATGCAGCGACTGGTTGACCTAACCGTGAAGGAAGGCGCCGACGTGGTTACCGGTGGAACCACTTCTGGCAGCGAAGGCTACTTCTTCAAGCCAACCGTTCTCGCCAACGTTCCTGAGGACGCCAGCATCCTCAAGGAAGAGATCTTCGGCCCAGTTGCCCCGATCGTTCGTTTCAAGACCGAAGCCGACGCCGTGAGAATTGCCAACAACACCGAATACGGTTTGGTTTCATACGCATTCACCAAGGATCTAGCTCGCGGCATGCGCCTGGTCGACAGCCTCGACACCGGTATGTCGGGTATCAACACCGGCCTGGTTTCCAACGCAGCAGCACCATTCGGTGGCGTCAAGCAGAGCGGCATGGGTCGCGAAGGCGGAGCCGAGGGCATCGAGGAATACCTCGAAACTCGCTACGTGCTGATCCCGAATCTTTAGGCACAAAGCGAAGCCCCAACCAACCGGCTGGGGCTTCAAACTTTTCGATTAGTGCTTTGAAACCTTCTTCAGGGTTCCATCTTTCTTCAAGTCGTTAGCTTCCGACTTGTGGCGATCAGCCACGAAGTCCATGACTGCGAATAGAACACCAGAAATCACGAAGGTTAGGTGAATCACCACGCGCCAGACCACGCCATCGCCAACCTTCTCGTCACCAATCTCACCGAGGTGGATGAAGTCTTTCAACAGTTCGATAACCGAGATGGCAACCAGCGAACCGATCAGCTTGATCTTCAAACCGGAGAAGTCAATGGTGCCCATCCAGTGTGGGCGGTCAATCGATTCGTGAGCGGCGTCGATGCGAGAAACAAAGTTCTCGTATCCAGCAAAAATCACAATCAGAATCAGGTTCGAAAGAAGAACCAGGTCAAGCAAAGCCAGCAGGTCGGTGGTGAAGGCGTGGTTATCTCCTGCAAACATGTTCATGACCAAGGTGTAGAAGTCTTGTCCGAAGCGAACGATGACCAAAACCAAGACGAGGACGAGCCCTAAATAAAGAGGACTAAGCAGCCAACGGCTCCAAAAAAGCGCGTTTTCAAACTTGGTGGAAATTCGTTTCTCAGACATGAGGCTCCTTCGGATTTAGAAATAGCCTACCCAAAATGTCCCTGCTGGCAGAGACAATGAACCTGTGAGTTAGGGGAGTAAATGAACGAGAATTCAAAGGTTCAATTGGCGATGGAAATCGCAATCAGAGCGCATAAAGGTCAGGTCGATAAACTCGGCGAGGACTACATCAAACACCCAATGCGGGTTCACCGAAATCTTCTCACCCACCCAGGTTTTCAAAGACTAAACGCCCAGGAGCGAGAAGATCTCCAAGTAGCCGCATTGCTTCACGACGTAATCGAAGACTCGGGAACCGGGCCGGGCAGTGAGAAA
>JBEGSI010000027.1:0-17062 GCA_041180065.1 Actinomycetota bacterium
GAACAGCCCGAGGTTCAGTTTTGAGAACCGATAGGTGAAAGTTTGGCTAGATTTAGAAGGCACAAGCAAAGCCTATGTTGAGAATCGGAGAGATAACGTGAAGCCTTACCTCTCCCCTGCCGGATTCAAGATTCTGGCACACCGAGGCTCCACGGAAACCGGCGCTCAGGAAAACACCATTGCAGCCTTTCAAGCTGCTGTCGACGCCGGCGTCGTCTTTCTAGAAACTGATGTCCAGGCGACAAAAGACGGCATTGCAGTGCTCTTTCATGACCGAATTGTCGCATCAGCAGGTAAGTCGGTTTACCTAATGCGCGATTTCAATTACGACGAAGTTGATAGGTATCTTTCGAGTGAGAATGGTCTTCGCCTGCCCAGGCTGTCAGATGCCCTCGCCAAATACCCGATGGCTCGTTTCAACTTAGATCTCAAGACCAAAGAGGCTGTCGCTCCGACTATTGCCGTAATCAAAAAGCTTGGCTGTGAGAATCGGGTACTTGTTTCATCTTTTTCCGGAAGACGTCGAAGAAAGGCCCTAAAAGCCTTACCTGGGGTAGCAACCTCGCCCCATGCATTGCTGGTACTGAGAATCTGGTTTGCAACGAAAATAGGCAAATCTTTCCTGCTCTGGAGATTGCTAAAAGACATCGACGTTTTGCAGATTCCAATAAAAATCGGCCTCCTGCGATTCGATAGCAAGCCGTTCATAGACACGATTCACGATTTTGGTGTTGAGATTCACTACTGGACTATCAACGACATTGCTGAGGCTAGGCGGCTCAAAGAACTCGGTGCCGACGGAATTGTCACTGACGCGAGTAAACTTATGGAGTCGGTGTTTGGAAACAAGCACTAGGAATAAAAAGCTTCCCTCGTAGGTTCTACGAGAGTCTCACTTGAATCACAATCAGAAGGAACATCATGGCACAGCAGACAATGCGCGGAATGCGACTAGGCACCCAGTCTCTAGAGTCTGAAGCAGGCGTAGTGCTAGCAGAGCGTAACAACTTCGTATACCGCTGTACCAACGGGCACGAAACCGCAATGGTGTTCGCTGCCGAAGCCGAAGTTCCTCAGACCTGGCAGTGCAAAGCTTGCGGTGTTCAGGCTGTTCTCGCCGAAGGCGATGGCGTAGTCACACTCGATGAGTCCGACGAAAAGACTGCTCGTACCCACTGGGAAATGCTTCTAGAACGCCGCAGCATTGAAGAACTAGACGAGATCCTTCAGGAACGTCTAGAAGACATCCGCTCTCGCCGAGAAGCCGCTAAGGCAAGCAACTAAAGCTTCGTAGTCTTCCTGCGGTTGTCCACAATAAGTGCAATCGCTAACATTGCACCGGCTAGTGCTGATGCTGGATCAAACAACCAACCACCTTGCATGGTTAGCGTTTTCGCACTTGAAAGCGGAACATCGGCAATAACGTAGTCGGATACAAATGCACCGGTTTGATCCAACTCCTCCCCCTTGGGGTCGAAAATTACTGAGGGTCCTACCGTGGAAATGTTTACGAGAGATCGTCCTGTTTCGATTGCTCTGAGTTTTGCAATCGCCAGCTGCTGAACACTCTCATCACTGTGACCAAAGTCTGCGTTATTAGTTTGGGCGATGATCACAGTAGCACCTTGGTCGACTAGTTCCTTTGGAAGCTCGTCGATGGCCTCTTCAAAGCAGATCAGGATTCCAGCGTTAACATTGCCGATTTTGAAGATGCCGTCTCTGGTTCCGAATGAGTAACCCCGGTAGATCATTCCGATAAGGTCAGGCGCAATTTTGTTGAAAAAGTCACGATCTGGAACGTATTCCCCAAAAGGAACTGGTCGCTTCTTGTCGTACTGGTCGACCTCTCCCCTGCCGGGTACCCAAAGTTTCGAGCTGTTGAACATGTCATCACCAGACTCGGTAATCGTTCCAAAAATTAGAGGTTTAGCGAGTTTTTCATCAACAAGATCTTTTAGAGCCGTTGCGACATCCGCGTAGTTGTCGGGGTTTAGGTCGCTGGCATTTTCCGGCCAAACTACCAGATCAAATTTCTCTCCACTTGCGAGTAACTTTTTAGTGGCGGTGAGGTGGTTCAGCAGGATAGTTCCTGGTTCTTCGTTAGCAAAAAGCCCCGCATTTGCATTTCCCTGAATTCCCGCGATGCGAAGAGTTCCAGTTGTCGAGTCAGGAATTAGTGACACCGAGACCGGAACCAGGAACAGCACCAAGGTTGCGAGGCCGATCTTCAGGTAAGAACGCGCTGTTCGCGACTTGAGCTTCTCAAATGCAAAAACGGTGAGCCAGACAATAGCGAAGGAGAGCAACCCGAATCCACCGATAGCAACCCAAGAGGATAAAGGCGAATTCGATTGAGACATAGCAACTCGACTCCAAGGGAATCCACCATACGGAAAGTGTGTGGCAACCCATTCGCGAGCATTCCAAAGTGTGGCAACGACTAGTGCAAGAATCCATGGACGTTGAAAACGCAAAGTAGCCATGCCGGTAAACGCTGAGCCAAGGGCAAAGATCACAGCCTCAATTGCTGCCAGTCCGATCAAGGGTCTTGGGCCAAGATATTGGCTAATCCAATAGATCTGTGCCACATAAAAAGCGCTTCCTCCAAGAAAGCCTATTAGGAATGCTCTCCAGAACCTGAGACCGCGAATAGAGATGTAGAGCCCAAGCACCGAGACGAAGATGGCCGGCCAAAAGGCGGGGCTTGGGTACGCAAAGTACGACACCAAGCCGCTAAGGATCGCCAGCAGGATTCGTTTAGACATAGTAAGAGTAAGCAACGATTCCTCGCTTCATTCGGTCGATGGCTTCGTCTGCTGTAGCGGAAAGTTTCCCCTCTGCAGCCCGAGAAAGTTGTTCCAAGAGATCGATGATCTGCTTGCAGAGTCGGATGAAGTCACCAACCAAAAGATCACTCTCGAAAAGCACGTTCTCCAGTTTTCCGCCACTGACCCAACGGTGGATCGCGAAACTAACGCCAGGATCGAGCTGTTCGCTGGTCTTCAATTTGTGCTTCTTGGCTGCCGACTCCAGCGTGAACCACAGATCGTCGGTTTGTTGGAGAACTTCGAGGAACCTACCCTTTGGGAGTTTCGGTTGGCTGTGCTCATCGTCGCGACGAGATTCGTAGACCAGCGAAGAAACGATTGCGGCTAGGGTCGCCGAGTCAAGATCATCCCAGATTTGCGCGCGCAAACTCTCAGCCACAAGCAGATCACGTTCACCATAAATCATGGCAAGGCGGGTGCCGTCTGGAGTGACTTCAAGTTCCCCTTCGGAGTCGCGGGTGAGATAGCCAAAGGTAACTAGAAGCTCGCAAATTCTGTCGAATGTCTTGGCAACTTGATTTGTTCTCGAATCAATCTGATCGATTACTGCATCGGTTTCGCGTCGGAGCTTCCACCAACGTTCACCCCATCTAGCGTGACTTTCGCGATCGGGGCATCGGTGGCATGGGTGGGTTTTTAGTGAGTGTTTAGTCTGTGCGAGTTTCTTTTCAAGTTCGTGCCGACCAGGGAGCGCGCGAATGTCTTTCGCCTTGCGGTCACGAGGACGATTCTGGCTGAGGTCACGTTCAACATCAGATATTTCGCGTCGAAGTCGTGCATAACTAGTGAAATCGCCGAGGTGGCACTTCATCGACTTTTCGTAACCAGAAAGCGAAATCTCACGATCCCGAATGGTTCTCGCCAGGTGAACCACCGAGCGGTCTGCCTGGAACTGCGCAAATGAAGTTTCAAGTACCTCTCGCGCTCTCGAGCGGGTGAAAGCGGTAATCAGGTTCACCGTCATATTGAAGGTGGGTCTGAAGGAACTAATGAGCGGATAGAGACGTTTTGAGGCCAGTCCGGCCACATTAGCTGGATCAAGGTTTGCTGCCCATTGAATAACTGAATGGCCCACTGGATCGATTCCTCTTCGTCCGGCGCGACCGGTGAGTTGTGTGAACTCGCCAGGTGTTATCTGAACCCGTCCTTCGCCGTTGTATTTGTCTAGTCGATCAAGCACCACGGTACGGGCAGGCATGTTGATACCTAAGGCCAGGGTCTCCGTTGCGAACACGACTTTTACTAGCCTCTTCAGGAATAACTCTTCAACGATTTCCTTGAAAGCAGGTAGCATTCCGGCGTGATGAGCTGCCACTCCCCTTTGCAGGCTCGCCAACCAGTCGAAGTAGCCGAGCGTCGAAAGATCCTCGTCGGCGATTGATGCGCAACGCTCTTCAACAATTTGCCTTATCTCTTCGCGTTCTTCTTTTGTGGTGAGGCCAAGGTCTGAGTACTGGCAGGATTTGACTGCTGCGTCGCAACCAGCTCGTGAAAAGATAAAGAAAATCGCTGGAAGAAGGTTTGCGTCACGCAAAAGTTCAATGGTCTCGGGTTTTGAGAGCTTTGGGATTTTTGGATCGTTCTGGTAACTGCCCCGGTATTTGCCAGGTCGGGTGCTTCGAATCGAAGGCGATCGCAATTTCGCGGCGTGCTTGGCGGCCAGTTCCTGACTCACCCGATTTTGGTCACCATCGCCTTGAAACAGGTCGATCAGTTCGTTTCCGAACAGTACGTGCTGGTTTAGCGGTACAGGACGTTTTTCGGAAACGATGATGCTTGTGGAACCACGAACCTCATCGAGCCAAGCGCCGAATTCCTCGGCGTTCGATACGGTAGCGCTGAGTGAAACAAGTTTTACGTCACGTGGCAGATGCAGGATTACCTCTTCCCAAACTGCACCGCGAAATCGATCTGCTAGGTAGTGAACTTCGTCCATGATCACGAAGCCTAGATTCATTAGGTTCAGAGAATTGGCATAGATCATGTTACGAAGCACTTCAGTGGTCATGACAACGATTTCAGCCCCGGCATTGGTGTTGTTATCTCCGGTAAGGATGCCGACCCGAGACTCTCCATAACGGTCGCAAAGTTCTTGGTACTTCTGATTACTGAGGGCTTTGATGGGCGTTGTGTAGAAAACCTTTTGCTGTTTGGCCAAGGCAAGGTGAATAGCGAACTCGCCAACGATGGTTTTACCGGCTCCAGTCGGAGCAGCAACCAAAACCCCATTACCCATAGCCAAGGCCCTACAGGCTTCCTCCTGGAACTCGTCAAGAGGGAATTTGAGTAACTGAACAAACTCATCGACTGCGGCCGATTTCGAACGTTTCTTAGCCGCCTGAAAACGCTCAGCTGGGCTGAGTTCCTTAGACATCGGAAGCCAAGGCTTCAGTCTTGGTTTTCCGCTTGCGGTCAAAGAGTTGAGCAATGAGAGCAGCCAAGAGATAGAGCAAAATAAGCGGAATCGCCAACAACAACATCGACATTGGGTCGCTCACTGGTGTCGCTAAAGCTGCAACTACGGCAGATAGAAAAACTGCTAGTCGCCAGCCTCGAATAATGGACTTAGCTGTTAGTACTCCCAAGTAGTTCAGAAGCAGCAGAATGGCTGGAAGTACCAGTGCAATTCCGAAAACCAGAAGCACTCGTAGGGCAAAGAGGATGTAATCATTTGCGTTGATGATCGCAGCCGATCCTACGGGTGTAAAAGAGAGCAAGCTCTTTACGAAGCTGGGAATCAGGACCCAAGCGATGTAGCAGCCGGTGAGAAAGAGCGGAGTCGCGAAGGATACGAAGGTTATAGAGATTCTTTTGGTTCGCTTGTCTAAAGCTGGTGAAATGTAAGCCCAGAGATTGTAGAGCCAGAAAGGGCTTGCCATAATGAACCCCAAGAATAGTGATACCTGAAGTCGCAAATCGAACGGTGCTGAAACAGAACCAAAGTTGATAGTGGAGCTAAATCCAGGGGTCTTTGACAGCTCTTTGAAAGGTGCCTGAAGAAGCGCGAAAACTGGGTCAAAAAGAAACCAGCCGCCCACTGCTGCAGAAAGAATGAAAAGCGCAGACCAGTAAATTCGATTTCTTAGCTCACGAAGATGACCGCTGAGGTTCATCCTGCGTTCAGGATTCCTCTTCGACATTACTTATCGGAAGACTGGTCTTCCTTTGCCTTATCCTTTTTGTCATCTGCGCGCTCGTCGCCCATTGTCTTCATTTCCTTGCGGAAAATGCGCATTGACTCACCAAGGCTCTTTGCAAGACCAGGAAGCTTTGGGCCTCCCCAAAGAAGAACTGCTAGAAGCAGAACGATCCAGATCACTGGGCTTTCAAATAATTTAGCCATAAGTTACTTCCTTTTAGTCAACTACGAGATTTGAGTCTTGCTACCAGCCTACGCTGTTTGTCGGCTCGCTTCTTGGTTCGCTTGTTCAAAAAAGCACCGCGCTGAGCCAAGGCCTCACCCATCGTTGGGATTTGTTCGACACCAACAATAGTCTTCACAGGGATGGTGCGGCTTTCGAAATTCTCCCGGTAGCGCTCGGTTCGTTCTAGTTGACGTTGAAGCTTCAAACCTTTGGTTCGTAAGCTCGCTAAAGCACCCAGTAAAACAAGCAGGCTCACTGCCAATGGAATCCATGCGATTAGTGAACTCATTCTGCAGAGGATTCTTCGCTGTGTGTAGTAAGCGCTGCTTCCGCGAACTTCCGAACGACGTCTCTGGCTTCTTTAGGGCCAATGACCTTGGCGCTGGTGCCGAATCTAGTTACCAACGGACCAAGATCTGGAAGGTATCCCAGTTTGATTGTCGCTCTTATAAACTCTGTCGAACCTTTCTTTGGCTCTTCCACTTCTTTGGAGAGCGCTGCGAGCTTGTAGGCCTCTGGCCCTAACTCCAACTCAACTTCGGTGTCGCTAGTGCTTGGGTTGTAAATTGGAGCCGTTTCGTCGAGTTCAGTCGCAGCCTTCAAGGCGTCGTCGCCGCGCTCAAAGTTCAATTCCTTTGCTTCAACCATGTGATCTAGACGGAATGTTCTGATTTCGTTGTTTTTGCGGCAATAGCCTCGCAAATACCAAAGGCTCTCTTCCGAAACCAAGAGCAGCGGATCGATCTCGCGCACTGACTCCTCTCCCCTGCTATTCACATAAACACAGGAAATTCGGCGGTTGGTGAGGATCGCACGTTGAAGAACTTTTAGATCGGCGTCGACATCATTTAGTTGAAATGCAACCTCTGAGATGTTCTTTTGGTTTGCGCTCAAAAGCTCGATGAGATCCTCAATGTCCTTCGAGTTAGCAAATTCGGGAATTGACGAGAGATAGGACAGTCCAGATAGAATCGCTGCCGCCTGAGGTCCGGTCAGCTGTGGAACACCTTGAGGCCCTTCATCTAGCGAAAGGCTAACCATGCCGTCTTCAGGGTCATCTACTCGATCCAGGTCGATGAAGTATGGAAGTTGCTCCTCCGAATTTCGGGGCATGAATGATGTCTTATTCAGAGTTGAGAGCATTGCTCGCATCATCTTTGGCTGCACATTGAAGTGTTGAGCCAAATCAATGATGTGAATCTCATCCTCGCGTTGGAGTAAGGCAACAACCGACATGAGTGTGTTGTAGCGATGATCTCCAGGCATTGAAAACTTGAGTTTAGGCATGGTTTGCAATCACCTGTCTCAAGGTATCTTGAATCAAATCCTTCAATTCGATTGGTTCGATGACCTTTACCGATGACCCGAACTCCAACAGTTCCTCTGCCAAAAGGTGTAGGTCAAGGTAGTTGAGGGAAGTAATGCCGTCGATCTTGTCATGTGTTTCGAAGTGCATTGATGCTGTTGTCCCTGCCGTCACCTGAATCCGAGCGACATTACCCTGATAGTGCGAAAGCAACTCAGCCTTGGCGGAGTCAATACTTTCCTTCGCCGGCCTCTCGAAAGATTTCGAGCTACGCTCAACCCTGGAATGTATGCGCTTCAACAGGTAGTTTCTCGGAGCGTTTCGCTGCTCATCCCAACCGAGCAACATCCAAAGTCCGTGAGTGTGGCTCAATTGCCATGGTTGAACGGTTCTAACACTCTCGGTACCGTCGGCTTTACGATAGCGGAACGATACTTCGTTCAATTCCTCAATAGAACGCTTCAAGGTGGCGAAGCTAGGCTCAACGGTGTTAACCCTAGGAGAAATGCCGGTAACCAGATCTCGATTACCAACTGCAGAAATTGCACGAAGGCGAGTGATTCCCGATGTGGCTTCTGGTGAAAGTGCCGCGTGGTCCCAAACGCTTGCAGCAAGTTCGAGTAGCTGAAGTTGCTTCGAAGTCAGCGTGGTTCCTTTTGGCCAAACGTAGACGTCGTCTGAGATTCGGTAGCGGTAATCAGCATCACCTTCGCTGCTTCCAGCTCCGTCCAGCTGCAAGCCCATTCGTCGAAGATCTTCCTTGTCTCGGTTGAACTTACGCTCGAGAGACTGAAGGTTCCCGTCGATGCCACCAGCAGCCTCAACGTCGAATCGATAACCGCGGATTGAGCTGAAGATTTCCTCTTTTGTGAGCCCAACGCTGGTGCGAATAAGCGCGAGGGTGAGGCTGTAAAGACGCTCAGACTGGTCGTCGGGCTCTATTGCCCCCGCAACCGAATCCCGAGCTGCCATTAGCTACTTAGCGATTCCTAGGACGTCGAATACGAACACAAGAGTTGCGTTAGGCGGAACAGATCCATTGCCCGTGGCTCCGTAAGCTAGGTCGGCAGGGATGATGGCAATCACCTGCGAACCAACTTTCACGCCTTCAAGGGCTTTAACAAATCCAGGGATTAGGTTCGACTCGCTAACCACGAAAGTTTCAGCCTGGCCCTTTTCCCATGAGGAATCGAAGACAGTTCCATCCCAAAGGTATCCAGAGTAGTGAACGATGACCGATTGGTCCTTCTTAACAATGTCGCCAGAACCTTCAACCAGAACGGCCTTGCGGAACTCAGTTGGCTCAGCTGATTTAGGGATCGTTACCGCGGGTTTGCCATTCACATCTCGAACCACCGTTGGCATGTCATTCTCAGCAGGCTTCACGGAGCCAACAGCGTGAGGAAGGAATACTTTTTTAATGTCGAACACCCAAATTTGTGAGGCAGGGACACCAGTAGATGAGGTGCCTGCAACTTCGCTTGGAACCAAAAGAGCAATACGCGAACCTTCACGAACGCCGGCGAGGGCGGTACAAAGATCACCGCTCGCAGGAATCATCTGCTGAGGTGCGTCTTTTCCAGTGAAAGAGGTTTTGGTGATTTCCGATTTGTCGGCCCCGCTGTAAACAGCGTATTCCCAGGTTACGAATTGGTTGCCGGTGATCTTCGGACCTTTACCTTCAACAACAACTGCAGTCTGCAATTTTGGCTTAGCCGAATCGATTGGAGTCTTGAACTTGACCGTCGGGACCTTCTTGAGATCGGTCGATACTTCAATCTGCTTGACCTCGGCACCTGTCTTGAATTCACCACAAGTGGACTTCAAACCGTCATACATGTTTGGTGTACAGCCGCTAAGCGCGATAGCTGAGACAATGATTAGCGCCGAAGCGAGAATTTTTTTCAATTTAAGACTTTCGTTGTTGATGCTGATAATTTTAGTTGCTTTCAGGCAACTATCGGTCTTGCTCTAACTTTGATTCCGCTGAAGTTTTTGCGCTACGAACGGTTTTGCGAAGTTTCTTTTCGCTCACCTTGCGAGTTTCGAGGTGTTCAGGATTCCAGATCGAAATATCTTCGTCGGAACCTGTGTTTTTTGCAGCTCTGGTTTTGAAGCTCGGGAGAACGGTATTCGGTGCAATTCGACGTGCTGTCACCAAGAAACCAGTGTGGCCGATCATGCGGTGTTCAGGTCGAACAGCTAATCCTTCAAGGTGCCATCCACGAACCATGCTTTCCCAAGCCTGAGGTTCCGCAAAGTGTCCCGAGGCACGCAGTGCTTCTAGGAAACGCGAGAGTTGGGTAACCGTTGCAACGTAGCCAAGAACAAGCCCGCCAGGAATCAGAGCATCAGCAACTTCTTCAATGCATTCCCATGGCGCCAACATGTCTAGGACAACTCGGTCGGCATCTCCAACAGCGACAACACTAGGGAGACGAACTTGAAGGTCACCGATGTGAATGTTCCAGTTTTCAGGATCTCGTCCGGTGTGCGTGATTACGTTTGCTCTGGCAATTTCTGCAAATTCCTCGCGGCGCTCGAAACTATCCAAGCGTCCGGTAGGGCCGATGGCTCTCAAAAGGTAAAGGGAGAGCGCACCAGAACCTACGCCTGCCTCTACAACCTTTGCGCCTGGGAAGATGTCGCCCTCAACGATAATCTGGGCCGAGTCTTTTGGATAGATGATCGCAGCTCCCCTAGGCATCGACATAACGAAGTCTGTAAGTAGTGGCCTGAGCGCTAGGTATTCAATACCAAATTGGTTAGCGATGACCGAACCCTCAGGCTTGCCAACTACGTCATCGTGACGAATGTCACCACGGTGCGTGCCAAACAAGCCACCTTCGATCAAGGTAATTGTGTAGATGCGTCCCTTAGGTCCTGATAGTTGAACCTTGTCACCGTATTTGAAAGGGCCGGTTGATTGTTCACGATATTGCTGGGTCATTAAAACAACTTTCTTAGATCTTTAATACTTTTTCCTTCAAGCGTCTCCCAGAGGATTCTGCCTTCTCGCTTAGGAATCATCATGACGTTCGGTATTCCCACTGCAACAGTTCCCGCAGCTTCGGCGCTAAGAATTCCGGATATAGAATCCTCGAAAGCAACGCAATCTTTTGGCTCCACCCCTAGCAGGGCGGCCGCCTTCAAATAAGGTTCGGCATGAGGTTTGCCATGAACAACGTCGTCGCCAGCAACCACAACGTCAAAGGCGTCAAAGCCCATGGCCTCAACGACCTGAAGCGCCATCGATCGAAGTGACATTGTTACCAGTGCAGTCTTCACGCCCCTACGTCTTAGTTCTAGAAGAAGTTCTTTTGCCCCTGGCCGCCAGATGATCTCTTTCTCTAGACCGGCTCTTACTGAATCTGTCCAGTGTTGAATGACCTGTTCGTTTGTAAGAGGTAGGCCGGTTTTCTCGCGAAAGATCTGAGATGATTCGCCGAGACTCAAGCCGACAAGGCTCTTTCCGTCTTCCTCTGTCCACTGCGCATCATGTGCGGCGGCCAGATCGCGTTCAGACTTTAGCCAATGCGGTTCGGAATCGATGAGTGTGCCATCCATGTCCCATAGGACTGCTTTGGGTGGGCGGTTGAAGAGCATGAGTGAAGTTTACCTTTGGCACTGCCCTAGGATTTAAGGTTCTAGGTACTTTGGAGATTGATGAGTGAACATAACCTCTTCGCCGGCAGAACACTCGTGGTCGCTTTCGAAGGTTGGAACGATGCTGGCGAAGCCGCTAGCAATGCCGCCCGATTTCTTGTTGAAGCTGTTGGTGGCATTGCAATCTCTGAAGTTGATTCACAGAACTACTACGATTTTCAGTTCGCCAGACCCCAAGTTGCGCTCGATGATGAGGGCAAGCGAGTATTCAAATGGCCAAATGCCGCAATCCTGAGACCAGCCATGCCTGAGCTCTTTGATCTGAGAGTGCTTTTGGGTGTTGAGCCATCTCGAAACTGGATTGATTTCGCTGCTGAAATTGCTAACACCGTCGAAGAAGAAGAAATTGATTCTGTCATCTTTTTGGGCGCAATGCTTGCGGATGCACCACACACTAGGGCTATTCAAATTACTCCGACTAGTACTAATGATCTGGTCTGCGAATCGGTTCCCGCCGAAAAATCACTCTACGAAGGTCCGGTTGGAATTCTCAGTATTTTGAGCGCCGAATTTGAAAAACGTGGTGTCCCCACAATGTCACTTTGGGCTGCAGTTCCTCACTACGTTCACAATGGACCTGTGCCGAAGGCGACTCTCGCACTCATAAATTCGCTTCAAGAAATTATCGGAATCCAGTTCGAGCACGGAGCCCTTCCAGATGAAGCATTCAAGTGGGAGCGAGCAGTCGACGAATTGGCGGAAGCCGATGAAGACTTAGCCGAGTATGTTTCACAACTCGAAAAGACCCGCGATGAGATCGATGGCGCTACTGGAGACACGATTGCGGCGGAAGTTGAACAGTTCTTACGCGACGCCGACGAAGAGCGCTAAGCGCCGAAAACGCCAGCGCTGAGGGCAATCAGCAAAGCAGTACCAACTAGTACGCGCCAGATTACAAAGGGTGCAAATGAACCCTTCGACAGGTACTGAAGGAAGTATTTGATCACCAGGTATCCACTGGCAAAGGCAACAAACGTAGCAACTCCAACCGCGACTAAGTCTTCGCTGTTGAGTGATTGGTAGGTTGTGACGAATTCGAGGATTCCACTTGCCAAAACCGCCGGTATTGCCAATAGAAAGCTATAGCGCGCCGCTGCGGCGCGAGAGTAACCGAGAAGGAGTCCAACTGTGATGGTCCCTCCGCTTCTGGAAACGCCAGGGATAACGGCAAGCATTTGACCTAGGCCGTAAAGAATCCCATGCTTCACCGTGAGTTCAGAAATCGGCTTAGTTTTTTTACCAACCATGTCGGCAAGCCCGAGGACCAAACCAAAAATGATGAGAGTGAAGCCGATTACCCAAAGTGAACGCAGGTTTGTTTCAATTTGGTGTTTGAAAAGTAACCCAGCAATAACCACAGGTATGGAACCGATGATGATCATCCAACCCAATTTCGCGTCTTGAGTTGGAGTTTGCGAGAAACCGCTCTTCCCCCAAGCCTTTACGATCCGGACGATGTCCTTCCAGAAAAAAATTAGGACTGCCGCTTCTGTTCCGAGTTGGATCGTTGCGATAAAAGCAGTCAGTTCAACACTCGACTGACTCTGACCAAGAAGTGCCTCAGCGATTTGAACGTGAGCGGAAGAAGAAATCGGAAGGAATTCGGTTACCCCTTGAATTAGTCCGAGGATAATTGCGGTGAAAAAACTCACTCGCCTTCGTCCTCAGCTAACTCGAATGGAAGTAATTCCTCATAAGAGTCCTGGAGCGCCTCTTCATAGTCAAGAAAAGCTTCTTGAAGCAGCAAATAGGCGCGCTCCACATTCGCATCATCACTATCTCGTCGCAGTGACGCAGCCGAATGGTGGTTCTCAAGTGCAGCGATGAAGTGCTGAAGGGCAACTCTAGAATCTTTAGCCATAACCCAAACCTAGTGCGATTGGAGTTCAAAGCGAAGAACCCAAAGATATTCTTCGTGGTAAACTTTGAAGGTTAGTCCGGGTGGCGGAATGGCAGACGCGCTAGCTTGAGGTGCTAGTCCTCATTAGAGGGTAGGGGTTCAAGTCCCCTTTCGGACACTAACGGGTGGTTCATCTTTCGAGGTGAACCACCCAACTCATTTCTAAGGATTGAGATCAGATGCAAACTGTTGTGGGCCTTCTTCGTCATGGTCAAACCGATTGGAATGTAGGCATGCGCCTACAAGGAATCAGTGACATCCCGCTTAATGATTTTGGCCGAGAGCAGGCGCGAACAGCAGGCAGCGTGCTGATAGGCCAAGACTGGTCACGAATCGTCAGTTCCCCACTTTCTAGAGCCCTTGAAACTGCCAATATTGTGGCGGCGATGAAGAGCATCGAGCAGGTGGAAGTTTTTCCAATACTGATCGAGCGTTCATTCGGCATTGCCGAAGGAATGACCTATGACGAATGGCGGCAGCAATATCCCGCTGGTCAGCACGCGCGGGATTCAGAAACAATCGAAGATCTTGATGTTCGTGTGATGTCAATTCTTGACACATTTCTGTCAGAGTTTGAGGGCACTAAGGT
The DNA here is from genome assembly GCA_041180065.1 of Actinomycetota bacterium. Taxonomy (GTDB): domain Bacteria; phylum Actinomycetota; class Actinomycetes; order Actinomycetales; family Microbacteriaceae; genus Rhodoluna. The sequence continues at coordinate 13,655 of JBEGSI010000027.1, forward strand.
GCTTACCGTGAGCCACGGTGCGCTAATCCGTCGAATCATTCACCTGGTTAGTGCTGGAGAGCTGCCACGAGATGGTGAACGATTTGGAAATGCATCGCTGACCACAATTGGGCACGACGGTGTTAGTTGGAAAATAATCAACTACAACCCGGCTCCGCTTAGCTAAACAGAAAAGTACTTAGCCTCTGGGTGGTGCAAGATCATGGCATCGGTAGATTGCTCAGGATGCAGCTGGAGTTCTTCGCTCAATGTCACGCCAATAGACTCTGGCTTTAGAAGTTCAACAAGTTTTACGCGGTCTTCAAGTTCAGGGCAGGCAGGGTATCCGAATGAGTAACGAGCACCTCGGTATTCGAGCTTGAAAAGCGAATCAACGTCGTTAGGGTCTTCCCCACTGAAACCAAGTTCGGATCGAACGCGCTGGTGCCAAAACTCTGCCATCGCTTCGGTGAGCTGAACCGAAAGACCGTGCAACTCGAGGTATTCGCGATATTTGTTTTCGGCATAAAGTTCGGCGGTTACCTCCGAAATCCGGTCGCCCATGGTCACCAGTTGGAACGGAACGACGTCGATCTTTCCTGATTCCTTGGAAGCAACAAAGTCGCTCAGGCAAAGGTGGCGATCTCTACTTTGACGAGGGAACTTGAAACGCATTCGTTCGGTGAAAGCCTCTCCCCCGGAACCGCCGTCGGTTGCACCCTCAGTAGGGTGATGCAGAATGACTAGTTCATCGCCATCACTGTAGGCCGGGAAGTAACCGTAAACGACCGAGGCATTCATTAGCGATTCGGTTTGAACTTTCTCCAACCAAGCGCGAAGTCTCGGACGACCCTCGGATTCAACAAGAGCTTCGTAGGAAGCTCCGTCTTCGCCGCGTCCAGGCTTTAGGCCCCATTGGCCCATGAACGTAGCTCTCTCGTCGAGGAAACTGGCGTAATCGCGAAGCGGGACGCCCTTGATGACACGTCTCCCCCAGAATGGCGGAGACGGAATGTCGTTGTCTGTAGCAACATCGGAACGGTTCGGAATTTGCTCTTCGGGGGTTCTGATGAGTTTCGATTCCGAAGAGACGCGGCGTTTACGAAGTGCAGGTAGCTCAGCACCTGGAACGCCACGCTTTACCTGCATGATGGTGTCCATCAGCCTCAGACCTTCAAAAGCGTCTCGGGCGTAACGCACTTCGCCGTCGAAAATCTCAGCAAGGTCTTCTTCTACAAATGCTCGGGTTAGTGCCGCACCTCCAAGAATTACCGGGTAGCGATCGGCAACCTTGCGAGCATTCATTTCCTCAAGGTTTTCTCGCATGATGAGTGTCGACTTCACGAGTAGGCCACTTAGTCCGATGACATCGACGTTGTGCTCTTCCGCAGCCGCCAGAATGTCGTTGATCGGTTGCTTGATGCCAAGGTTGACGGTGTCGTAGCCATTGTTGCTCAAAATGATCTCAACGAGATTCTTACCGATGTCGTGAACATCACCACGAACGGTTGCTAGGAGAATCTTTCCCTTGCCTGATTCATCGGTCTTCTCGATTAGAGGCTCCAGGTGGGCAACGGCGGTCTTCATAACTTCTGCCGATTGAAGAACGAAAGGTAGCTGCATTTCACCACGACCAAACAGCTCGCCAACCTCCTGCATGCCGGAGAGTAGGTGCTCATTGATGATGGCTAGTGCGCTCTGGCCTTCGGCTATCGCCTCATCTAGGTCGGCCTCTAGCCCTTTTCGCTCGCCATCGATGATTCTCTGTCGCAGTCTTAGGTTGAGCGGCATAGCGGCCAACTCTTCAGCGCGGCTAATCTTCGCCGCAGCAGAGTCGACACCGGAGAAAACATCCAGGAAGTTGTTTAGAGGGTCGTATAAGACATTCCCAAGGTCATCGTATTCACGGGCGTCATAGATCAGCTCCATGGCCGCCTTGAGCTGCACTTCAGGAATTTGGTTCAGCGGGAGGATCTTCGCCGAGTGAACGATTGCCGATGTTAGACCCACCTTCACGCACTCGCTTAGGAATACAGAGTTGAGCACCTGTCTGGCAGCAGGATTTAGGCCGAACGAGATGTTGGAAATTCCGAGTGTGGATTGGATTCCAGGGAATTCTGAGTGGAGTGATCGAATGGCCTCGATGGTTTCGATACCGTCGCGCCTCGTTTCGTCTTGCCCAGTGGCAATTGGGAAGGTGAGGGAATCAACAACAATGTCGCTCACCGGTAATCCCCAATTATTGGTAATGTCTGAAACCAAACGACGGGCAATCGCTAGCTTGTGGTCAGCGGTACGAGCCTGGCCTGTTTCGTCGATAGTTAGAGCGACAACGGCAGCTCCATGCTCTTTCGCAAGGGTCATCATTCTGGTGAAACGAGAGTTCGGGCCGTCGCCGTCTTCGAAATTGACGGAGTTGATTAGCGCTCGACCACCGTAGCTCTCAAGCCCCGCTTGGATAACCGAAGGCTCGGTGGAATCAAGTACTAGTGGCAGAGTTGAGCTGGTAACTAGGCGGCTGACGAGTTCACGCATGTCTGAAACGCCATCGCGTCCGACATAGTCAACGCAGACGTCGAGAGCGTGAGCCCCGTCGCGAGTCTGACCTTTCGCGATTTCTAGGCATTCTTCCCAATTGCCGCTAAGCATGGCATCTCTAAAGGCCCTTGACCCATTGGCATTAGTTCGCTCACCGATTGACAGGTAGGTTACCGTTTGATCGTATGGCTGGTGCTGGTAGAGACTGGCGAGGCCGGGGTCGAACTCAAACTTTGGTCTACCGGGCGTAAGTGCTCGAACCGCGTCCGAAATGCTTCTGATGTGCTCTGGTGTTGTTCCGCAACAACCGCCAACGAGACCGGCACCGAATTCGCGAACGAAAGCTGCCTGCGCTGATGCGAGTTCATCTGGACCAAGAGGGTAATAAGCTCCGGTCCCCGAAAGAATCGGCAAACCTGCATTCGGCATAACTGAGATTGGCAGTTTGGAATGTTTCGAGAGGTAACGAAGATGCTCGCTCATTTCCGCAGGACCGGTGGCGCAGTTCAAACCAATTGCGTCGATACCTAGAGCCTCGAGTGTGGTTAGCGCAGCGCCGATTTCAGAACCCAGGAGCATCGTTCCGGTGGTTTCGATGGTAACTGAAACCACGATTGGCAGGGAAATCCCTAGCTCTTTCATTGCTCGTTTTGCGCCAAGGATTGCGCTCTTTGTTTGCAATAGGTCTTGCGTTGTTTCTACCAGCAGTGCATCGGCGCCACCGCGAATCAATCCTTTGGCCTGAAGAAGGTATGCATCTCTAAGGGTGGAAAACTTCTCATGTCCGAGGGTTGGAAGTTTTGTTCCAGGGCCGATAGAACCTAGAACCCAGCGATCTTCACCAAACTCATCGGCTACTACTCGGGCAATCTTGGCTCCTGCCTCGGAAAG
>JBEGSI010000028.1:0-2506 GCA_041180065.1 Actinomycetota bacterium
ATCGAATTCGGCAACGGAGAATTCACAGCAGATGTGATGAAAGAGACTTTGGACAAGACCAGCTTGAGCAGCATCAAAGTTGGCGACCCGGTAAACCTCGAACGCGCGATGACAGCAGAAACCCGTTTCGGTGGACACGTGGTGCAGGGTCACGTCGATGGCGTAGGCGAGATCATTTCTCGACAGCCGAGCGAAAACTGGGAATGGTTGCGCATCAGCATTCCGCGCGAACTAATGAAGTATGTGGTCTACAAAGGATCGATCACACTCGACGGTGTCTCACTCACCGTCAATGAAGTTGGCGACGACTTTGTTGGGCTGAGCCTGATTCCAGAAACTTTGGCAGTAACCACTCTTGGCTCAAAGGCCGTGGGTGACAAAGTCAACGTTGAAGCCGACGTAATGGCGAAACACATCGAGCGTTTGCTCGAAGCAAGGGGCATGTAATGGAACTATCGACAATTGAGCAAGCGCTTGACGCGCTGCGCGCCGGAAAACCGGTGCTGGTTGCCGATGCCGACGACCGCGAGAACGAGGGTGACGCTATCATCTCGGCCGAGCTTGCTTCGCCTGAGTGGATCGCCTGGATGGTTCGTCACACCACCGGATTCCTCTGCGTGCCAATGGAAGAATCACGCGCTAACGCACTAGAACTGCCGTTGATGACAGTACACAACCGAGACCCGCACAGCACCAAGTACACCATCACTGTGGATGCCACCAACCGCATCTCTACCGGGGTTAGCGCTGCCGACCGCGCCAACACCGCCCACGTACTAGCCGACCCGAACTCAGGCCCTGCCGATCTCATTCGCCCAGGCCACATGCTGCCACTTCGCGCTGATGCCGGTGGCGTTCGCACCCGCCCTGGCCACACCGAAGCCACTGTTGACCTACTGAAACTGGCCGGAATGAACCCGGTTGGGGTAATCGGAGAAATGGTTCGAGAAGACGGAGAAATGATGCGTCTTCCGGAACTAATTTCGACCGGTCTGCGGTTTAACCTTCCTGTGATTACTATCGAACAGCTCGTGGAGCACCTAGATACACACCCGATTCCTCAGGATGCCAACCCAGATAACCGCATCCGCTTTGAGGCAGAGGCCAACGTGCCTACCGCCCATGGCCCAATGCGATTACGCGGCTACTACGACACCAAGACCACGGCTGATCACGTTGCCTTGGTTTCTGGCCGCCCAACCGGCGAAAACGTATTAGTGCGCCTACACAGTGAGTGCATCACCGGTGAAGCCTTTGGTTCGCTCAAGTGTGAGTGTGGTCCGCAGCTCGACTTCGCTCTAGATCAGATTGCTAACGACCCTAATGGTGGAGTCGTAATTTACCTTCGCGGACAAGAGGGTCGAGGAATTGGCTTGCTCAACAAGCTCAAGGCTTACGCACTTCAGGAGAAGGGCTACGACACAGTCGACGCCAACCTGGCGCTTGGTCTTCCTAGCGAGAACCGCGAGTACGGCGCAGCCGTTGCCATCTTGCACGACTTAGGCGTAAAGAGCGTCCGCCTGATGACCAACAACCCTGCCAAGAGTGACTTCCTAGAAAAAGCAGGAATTAAGGTAAACGAGTATGTACCGGTTATTGTTGGACTCGCAGCAGAAAACGAAAACTACTTGACTACCAAGCGCGATCGCATGGGTCACCTAATTCCGAAAGCATAACTTTGGCAGGAAACGCACCAAAACTTCAGATTGACGCAACCGGATTACAGATTGCCGTTCTGGTCACCAGTTGGCACAGCAACATCACCGAGGGGCTACTCGCCGGTGCCGAGCGTGCACTAAAAGAAGCGGGCAACGACACCTACGAAATCTGGCGCGTGCCTGGTGCATTCGAACTTCCACTTGCAGCCGCCTATGCAATCGATCAGGGTGCTGATGTGGTGATTGCACTCGGTTGTGTAATCGAAGGTGACACTCCTCACTTCGAGTATGTCTGCCGCGCAGCCACCGATGGCCTAAACCGCGTGCAGCTAGACACCGGTATTCCAGTGGGATTTGGACTTTTGACCGTGAACAATGAGAAGCAGGCGCTCGATCGTGCCGGCTTACCAAAATCAAAGGAAGACAAGGGACGCGAAGCCGTTGAGGCTGCCATCACCATGGCTAGACTCAAATAATGGAACTAATTATTCGCATTCTGCTAGTACTTCACTTACTAGGTTTCGCCTCAATCATGGCTGGCGTGCTTAGCCAGACCAAGGCTTTCAAGACCGGTGCAAAGGTGCTGCCAAGCATTTTGCACGGCTCATGGTTAGCTCTCGGAGCAGGTCTCATCATGACCGGATTGCTTCCAGCAAACGGCGAGCACGTAAACCCAATTTCGATCAGCGTAAAGAGCGCAGTTATCACCGCAATCTTCTTTATTGCTTACACCTACAACAAAAAAGAAGTCACGCCAAAGTGGGTAGTGCCAACTATCGGACTACTAACCGTAATTAACCTTTGTGTTGCAGTTCTAGTAGGTATGGAAGCCTAAGCCAGTTAGCCAA
>JBEGSI010000029.1:0-81253 GCA_041180065.1 Actinomycetota bacterium
TGGCACCCATCTTCTGCAAGATGGCGATGAGGTCCATAATCTCTGGCTCAATGGCTGCGCCACTAAGTTCGGTGAGCCCCTCGGCTCGGGTTGCGGTTAGTAGAACCTGCTCGGTGGCGCCAACGCTCGGGTAAGGAAGGCTGATTTTCGCACCCTTCAAACCCTTAGGAGCCGATAAGCGGGTTCCGTTTGGAAGTTCTTCAATGACTGCACCGAAGTTTCGGAGAACCTCGAAGTGGTAGTCGATTGGTCGGTCGCCGATGTGGCAACCACCTAGCCCAGGGATGAACGCTTCGCCAAGACGGTGAAGCAGAGGGCCACAAAAAAGAATTGGAATTCGTGAGCTTCCGGCGTGGGCGTCGATGTCGACCATGCGAGCCGAAGCAACTTCGCTCGGGTCTAGTGACATCACACCGTTTTCATCGTGCGAAATGGCAACGCCGTGAAGCTGAAGAAGACGAGAAACAATGTCGACGTCGGAGATAAACGGAACGTCTTTGAGAACGCTTGGAGTTTCACCGAGCAGGGCTGCCACCATGGCTTTGGTGACTAGGTTCTTGGCGCCTTTAACATCAACGCGACCCTTGAGGGCTTTGCCACCACGTACTGTGATCTGACTCATTTAGGCTCCTTTGGCTGGCAGTGTCTTCGGACGCCAAGGCTCGCGGCGAGCCTCGAAGTCGGTGATCGACTGCTCATCTCGAAGGGTTAGACCGATGTCATCGAGCCCTTCGAGTAGACGCCACCTAGTATATTCGTCAATCTCAAACTTGACCGTAAGGTCTCCCACGGTCACTACGCGGTTGACTAGGTCAACCTTGGCTTCGAGCCCTGGGTTGGCCTCGAGCGCCTGCCAGATCGCCTCGGTTTCGTCATCGGAAATAACGCCGGTGACCAAGCCCTGCTTGCCAGAGTTACCTCGGAAAATGTCGGCAAACTTCGACGAGAAAACAGCCTTGAAGCCATAGTCGCGAAGTGCCCAAACCGCGTGCTCACGGCTCGAGCCGGTTCCGAAGTCTGGTCCGGCGAACAAAACCGACCCCTGCGCAAAAGCAGGCTGGTTCAGAACAAAATCAGGGTCGCTTCGCCATGCTGAAAACAGGGCGTCGTCGTAGCCAGTTTTGGTGATGCGCTTTAGATAAACCGCTGGGATGATCTGGTCGGTGTCAACGTTGCTTCGACGAAGTGGAACTGCAACTCCCGAATAAACTTCAAACTTTTCCATTAGTTGGCAGCCTCCAGGTCTGATGGGCTAGATAGTGTTCCGCGAATGGCGGTAGCGGCAGCAACCAGCGGAGACACCAGGTGAGTTCTGGCTCCCTTGCCCTGGCGACCTTCGAAGTTTCGGTTTGAAGTTGAGGCGGCGCGCTCGCCCGGAGCGAGCTGGTCTGGGTTCATACCAAGACACATTGAACAGCCTGCGAAACGCCACTCGGCGCCGAAGTCTTTGAAAACCTGGTCTAGGCCTTCAGCCTCGGCTTCGATGCGAACGCGGGCAGAACCAGGAACTACCAGCATGCGAATGTGGTCAGCCTTTTTACGACCCTTGATAACAGCTGCGGCAGCGCGGAGATCCTCAATACGACTGTTGGTGCAAGAGCCTAGGAACACGGTGTCAACCTTGATCGATTTCATCGGAGTGCCGGCGGTTAGGTCCATGTACTCAAGTGCGCGCATCGCTGCGGCACGTTCATTCGGGTCGTCGAATTGGGTTGGGCTAGGAACCGAGTCGAGCAGTGAAACACCTTGACCAGGGTTGGTTCCCCAGGTTACGAATGGGTCGAGCTGATTGGCGTCAATGAAAACCTCAACGTCAAACTTGGCACCTTCGTCGGTTTTTAGAGTTTTCCAGTACTCAACCGCGGCGTCCCAGTTTTCGCCTTCAGGTGCGTGTGGGCGACCCTTTAGGTAAGCGAACGTGGTTTCGTCTGGAGCAACCATTCCGGCACGAGCACCGGCTTCAATCGACATGTTGCAGATGGTCATGCGAGCTTCCATGGAAAGTGCACGAATAGCCGAACCGCGGTATTCGAGAACATAACCCTGACCACCAGAGGCGCCGATCTTGGCGATGATTGCCAGGATGATGTCTTTCGAGGTAACGCCAGGACGTAGCGTGCCTTCAACGTTGATCGCCATGGTCTTGAAAGCCTTCAGCGGCAAAGTTTGGGTGGCTAGAACATGCTCAACCTCGGAGGTTCCAATGCCGAACGCAAGAGCGCCGAAAGCGCCGTGGGTAGAAGTATGTGAGTCACCGCAAACAACCGTAAGCCCAGGCATGGTGAGACCTAGCTGAGGACCAACCACGTGAACGATTCCCTGCTCGATGTCGCCGAGCGAGTGAATGCGAACTCCGAACTCTTTGGCGTTATCGCGAAGCGCGTGAATCTGGGTGCGGCTGGTCAAATCGGCAATTGGTTTGTCGATGTCCATGGTTGGAGTGTTGTGGTCTTCGGTCGCGATGGTGAGATCCGGGCGACGAACCGGGCGGCCAGCCATGCGAAGACCGTCGAAGGCTTGCGGGCTAGTTACCTCGTGCACCAGGTGGAGGTCGATGTAGAGCAGGTCTGGCGCGCCATCTTTTCCCTTGACCACCAAGTGATCGTTCCATACCTTTTCGGCAAGGGTTAGCGGTTGCTGCGACATTTTCACCTCTGAAGCTCTAGAACTTCAAGTTTACCGAGATAGGCGTAGGCTGGCGGGGTGAATAACGCCGAGCTTGTTGCTTTACAGAAGAAAACTATTCGCACACTCACCATGGGTCAGGTGCTCAGCGGGTTCGGTTTAGGCTCAACTCTCTCGATTGGCGCACTTCTGGCCGCCGATCTTTCGGGCTCGGAAAGCTGGAGTGGTTCAGCAGCAACCTTCTCAACACTGGGTGCAGCCTTTTCAGCAATTCCCCTAGCCCGTTTGGCATTTGCACGCGGACGTCGTGTGGCATTGGCATTCGGGGCAACAATTGCCATCACCGGTGCCACGTTGGTAATCACTGCAGCTAGCGTGCGCATCTTCCCCCTTCTACTCGTTGCGCTCTTCCTAATGGGAGCCGGCTCTGCGGTTGGCCTGCAAGCGCGTTTTGCAGCAACCGATCTACCCGACAAAGGCAAAGCCGGGCGAGACCTATCACTTGTGGTGTGGGCAACCACCCTGGGTGCCGTGATTGGTCCGAACCTGTTCGGACCGGGCGAGGTAATCGGTGATGCTCTAGGGCTACCAACCATGACTGGCCCATTCGTAATCACAATCGCGGCACAGCTTGCAGCAAGTTTGGTTTTCTTCTTCGGCCTCCGGCCAGACCCACTAAAGACGGCGCAAGCCCTTGCCAAGGAAACCACGGGGCCGAAACCAAAGGTGTCTCTGAAAACCGCCTTCGCAACGCTGAGGGCTTACCCGAAAGCGGCTTACGCAATTGCGTCTATTTCCCTTGGCCACATGGTGATGGTCGCGGTGATGTCGATGACACCGGTTCACATGAAGCACGACGGTGCGACTCTAGCGATTGTTGGCTTCGTGATTTCGATCCACATTGCTGGAATGTACGCGTTTTCTCCGGTTTTCGGATGGCTTGCCGACAAGATCGGTCAGATTCAAACCGTTTTGATCGGGCAGGGAATCTACATCGCGTCGCTGTTGATTTCGGCAACCGCCGGACACGACCACAATCAGATCACGCTCGGATTGTTCCTACTTGGGCTGGGCTGGAGCGCAACCACGGTTTCCGGTTCGGCGCTTCTAACCTCAACACTTCCGCCAGAACAGAAGACCAACGTTCAAGGTTTGAGCGACTCAAGCATGCAGCTATCTGGGGCATTCGGTGGAGCTATTGCCGGAACCGTGCTCGCAGCAATAGCGTTCGAAGGTTTGAACTACGCAACCCTGATTCCGGTAGCAATCGTGCTGTTCCTAAGCGGTTACAACCTACTGAAGAAGTAACTAGCCCTTGATATAAGGCTGGCCCGATGCAGCTGGTGCACGCACCTTGCCGGCGAATCCAGCCACCGCGATCAGCGTGACCAGGTACGGAACCATGGTGATGAAATCGGTTGGAATACCGGGGGCAACACCGTTCGCCCAAACGCGCAAGATGATTGCGAAACCAAACAGCAGCGCCGAAGCCGAAACATAGAACGGCTGCCAGCGACCAAGAATCACTACCGCCAGAGCGATGAAGCCAAGACCACCAGACATCTCTCGACCGAAAGCTCCAACGTTTCCGATGGTGAGCGCAGCTCCGCCGAGGCCGGCAATTGCTCCACCGATGGTTACCCACCAGAAACGGGTTCGAGCCACGTTGATGCCAACGGTGTCGGCTGCGGTTGGGTGTTCACCAACGGCGCGTGCGCGAAGACCAAGCTTGGTGCGGAACAGCACGAACCAAACCAATGGAACCAGGATGAAAGTCAGGTAAACGGTTATTCTGGCCTCGAAAAGTGCCGGACCGATGATCGGTAGTCCGCTTAGGTATGGAATCGAAATTATGTCGAAGGTGCCGGGGAAGTTGGCGTCCTCCCCCGAACTTGCCAACCACTGAGAGTAGAGAAAGTTGGTAATACCGATTACCAAAACGTTAATCAGCACACCGATGATGATCTGGTCAACCAAGTACTTGATGGCCAGCGACGCCAGTGCCATCGACAGAATCGCGGAAGCCACCATCGCAGCAATCAAACCGAACCAAAGATTGTGGGTAACGGTACCAACAACAGCAGCCATGAAGGCACCGGTTAGAAGCTGACCTTCGATGGCGATGTTCACCACTCCAACGCGCTCAGACATTAGACCGCCGAGGCCGCCCAAAATAATTGGCACTGCAAGCACGATGGCTGATCCAAGGATGAATGAAACCGGAACAACGTTGCCAGCCGCGAGCCAGCCAAGAAGAGCAGTCGCTCCGATGAGCCCGGCAATTAGCGTTAGCCAGCTAGGAGTTCGCTTGCCTTGAATCGTTAGCCAAACCGAGAACCCAGCGATAGCTAGCATTAGCGAACCAAAAACGAGGTTGGCAAAAGTTGAAGCCACCACAACATCTGGAACCGAGAAGATATCGCCCTTGTTGCTTAGGTTGTAGGTGACATCACCAGGCTTACCGAAGACGCCAAAGGCCAGCAAGACCAACGATGCAAAAAAGGTGAGAACAATCGGAGTCTTCCAACTCGGACGAATCTCGGCACTAGAAAACATGCCTGGGGTTACTTCTAGCTTGCTCATTACTTGACCTCAGCTTTAGGTAGTTTGAAGATTGCACGGATCAGCGGAGGTGCCGCGATGAAGAGCACGATCAGTGCTTGAACGATGCCGAGCACTTCCGGTGAGACGCCAAGGATCTGCATGGTCGGTGATCCTGCCTTGAAGGCACCGAACACTAGACCGGCAATGACCACACCACGAGCCTTTGAGCCACCGAGCAGTGCCACGGTAATCGCGTCGAAACCGATGTTGGCGTGAATGCTCGAGGTTAGACCGCTGGTGGCGCCAAGACCCTGGTTGGCAGCTGCCAAACCGATGAAGGCGGCCGATGCAGCCATGGCCCAAACGTAGGTTCGTTCCACGCTGATACCTGCGGCACGTGCGGCATTGGCGTTGTGGCCGACCATGCGGAATCGGTAGCCAACTGCCGAGCGTTCCATGAGCCACCAGTAAACAACCGCTGCTGCGATGGCAAGAATGATGCCGATGTTTAGACCGAATGATTCACCGAGAAGTCTTGGGAACTGGGCGGTTAGTGCCGGTGGGTCCGACTTAGGGTTTCCACCGCCGCCCTCCTCGAGTAGCAGGCTCGGCGTGCGAAGGAAAAAGGTGAACAAGTCGATCGCGATGTAGTTCATCATGATGGTCACGATTACTTCGTGAGCGCCGGTCTTGGCCTTGAGGTAACCAACCAAACCACCGGTGGCGCCAGCGAAAACCACAGCCACAACTAGGGCCACAATCATGTGAAGACCATAAGGTAAGTCGAAACGCGTGGAAACCCACGTAGCACCTAGTAGACCCATGATGAGCTGGCCAGTTCCACCAACGTTGAATAGCCCAACTCGGAAGCCGAGAGCAACACCGAGACCAGCCATGATCAGCGGAGCTGCCAAGCGAAGAGTCTCGGTAATAGGACGAAACATGCTCACCGGGTTGTCGGCGTTTAGGTTAATGATCGATCCGTTGAACAAGGCCCCGTAACCATCGATGATGGTCTGCCCGGCAACCTGGAAAGTTAGACCAGGGTAGGAAAAGAAGGTCTCGTAGGTGTCGACGACGTTTTCATTGAAGACAGCCATGAAAATCGAGCCGATGAAAAATCCGAGTAGGACCGAAAGCGAAATACGCAACGGCGACCCCGACATGATCTCTTTCAAAAGTTTGTTGGATTCGCTCATGCTGCAACACCTGCCATCATCTTGCCGAGAGTTTCGCGAGAGGTTTTAGCGTCGACGATACCGACGATGCGTCCTCGATACATGACCGCAATTCGGTCGGCTAGAGCTAGTACCTCATCGAGCTCAGTGGAGATCAAAATTACTGCCCTGCCAGAATCACGTTCGGCAACAATTCGTTCGTGGATGAACTCGATTGAACCAACGTCGACACCTCGAGTTGGCTGGGAAGCAATCAGAAGTTTCACGTCGCGGCTAAGCTCTCTGGCAACCACAACCTTCTGCTGGTTTCCACCGGAGAGTTTGCCAGCCGGGGTCTCAGCAGATTGGGTGCGAACGTCGAATTCTTTGATCAGTTTCGCCGAAATTTCGTCTCGGGCAGCAAAGTCAATGTTGATGCCTTTGGCAAATGGCTTGCTGAACGAACCATTGATCATGAAGTTTTCGGCGATAGAGAACTCGCTCACCAGACCGTCTTTCTTGCGGTCTTCTGGCACATAACCGATTCCGGCTTCAAGGTGTTTACGGACCGAGAGCGAACTCAGGCTCTGACCATCAAGGCTGATCTCCCCGCTGCCGCGAACCGTGTTTCGAAGGCCAAGTAGCGCCTCAGAAAGCTCGGTTTGACCGTTACCCTGAACACCGGCGATAGCCAGAATTTCTCCGGCTCGAACCTCGAAGCTAACGCCATCGACGGCACGCTGCTCGCGGTCATCGAGCACCGAAACGTTATCGACGGAAAGAATAACCTTGCCTGGCTTGGTGGCTGCCTTATCAACCTGAAGATCAACTTCGCGGCCAACCATAAGTGAAGCTAGTTCCGATGCGCTGGCCTTCGGGTTGGCTTCACCAACAACCTTGCCCTGTCGGATCACCGTGATCTTGTCGGCAACTGCCTGAACCTCGCGAAGTTTGTGAGTAATGAAAATGATCGAGGTGCCCGACTTGGCAAGGTCACGCATGATCTGCATCAGCTCGTCGGTTTCCTGAGGGGTGAGTACTGCAGTTGGTTCGTCGAGAACCAGCACCTTGGCATTTCGAGTAAGCGCCTTGATGATTTCTACACGCTGCTGCACACCAACTGGCAGGTCTTCGACAAGCGCATCTGGATCGACGTTGAAACCAAAGCGGTCTGAGATTTCCTTGACCCGAGCACGAGCGGTGTCTAGGTCTAAGCCACCGATAGCGTTTACCGGCTCGTTTCCAAGAACCACGTTCTCGGCCACGGTGAAAACAGGGATGAGCATGAAGTGTTGGTGAACCATACCGATTCCAGCAGCCATGGCATCACCTGGGCCCTTGAAAGCTTGAACCTTGCCATCCAGGAGGATCTCTCCGCCGTCGGGCTGGTAGAGGCCGTAGAGCACGTTCATTAGGGTCGATTTACCGGCACCATTCTCGCCAAGCAGGCTGCGGATTTCTCCGGATTCAACCACCAGGTTGATGTTGTCGTTGGCTACCAACGAACCAAATCGTTTGGTGATTCCACGTAACTCAAGCTTCATTGCCTAAAACTCCTTTATCCCCTAAATCTAGCGGAAAGAATCCTCCAAAAAAGGCGAAAGCCGCCGAGATATTTCTATCTCGGCGGCTTTCTAATTTCAGATTACTGAAGTGGGTTTACCGAACCATCGATAATGCCTGCTTCTAGCTTCTTTAGAGCATCCTTGGTCTCCTGAGAGATCTTGCTGTCGAATGCACCGAATGGTGAAAGTGCGGTTCCACCGTTTTCTAGGGTACCTACGTAAGCTTCACCATCGAAGGTTGCACCCTCTGCAGAGTACTTCTTGATGATGTCGTAAACAGCGTTGGTCATGCGCTTCTCAACAGAAGTTAGAACCATGTCAGCGTACTGTGGCGAGGTCTTCGCGATGTCCTTGTCGACACCGATCATGACGCCGTCAACACCGGCTTCCTTGATAGCTTCAGAAGCAGCACCGAACTGGTCGCCACCAACTGGGAATAGCACGTCAGCGCCACCCTTGACCTGGTTAGCTGCAATGGTCTTCGATACACCCGAGTTAGGGGTGAAGTCGCCCATGAAGTCACCGGTCTTCTTGGCTGGGTCCCAACCTAGAACGGTGGTAGCAGTTCCGGTTTCCTTCTCGAATGCCTTAGCACCGTAGTAGTAGCCGTCCATGAATGCGGTTACAGCAGGAATGTTCATTCCACCGTAGGTACCGATTACGTGGGTCTTCGAGTAAGCAGCTGCTAGGTAGCCAGCTAGGTAGCTTGACTGTTCCATTGAGTAGCCAACTGGCTTTAGGTTTGCGTTGCCTTCTGACCATCCGTCAATGGTGACGAAGTTCATGGTTGGGTTTGCCTTTGCAGACTCGTTTACTGGAGCTACTAGGTTGAAGCCAACAGCGAAGATGACGTCACACTTGGCGTCAACCATTGCCTGTAGGTTTGGTGCGAAGTCTTCTGAAGAGTTCGACTCTGCATCGGCCATCTTTACGCCTAGCTCAGCCTTAGCCTTCTTTAGGCCGTCCATTACTGATTCGTTGAACGACTTGTCGTTCCAGCTTCCCTCATCTGAAACTGCACATGCGGTGTAGTCGATGGTTGGAACCACTGGTGCTGCTGGAGCACAACCGGTTAGAGCAAGGGTGGCAACTGCTGCCAGTGCTAGACCCTTGAAGGTGTTGCGTGAAATCTTGTTCACTGTTTTTCCTCCTGATATGCAGGTAACAACTGTTGTTAACTGCTGGTGATTACAGCCTATTGCCGTAACAATGCGTAACTTGCCCACACGCCAAATTAGTAGGTAAATTTTTCATTTCGTTTTGATTACAACGCTTAAAAATCAAACTCCCTTCCGAGCACGAAGCGTCGAAAGGGAGAATGGTGACCCCAACGGGATTTGAACCCGTGCTGCCGCCGTGAGAGGGCGGTGTCCTAGGCCGCTAAACGATGGGGCCGTTAGAGCAACTTTACGATTATGCCACAGAGTTAGTTGGCTTCGCCAATACTCTTAGTGCCTTTGGTGCGATTGAGACCGTCATCGGTAGCTGACCGGCGGGCTCGCCATCGGCGTAGACCGGCACTCCCTCGCTAATTAGGGTTACATCGGTTACTCGAACAATCTCAACCGCAGGGTGAGTAACGTGCGTTCCGGTGAACACCTTTGGGAAAACCTTGATCAGTTCCGGCTTGGTTATCTTGTGAACGATAAACAGGTCGAGTAGGCCATCATCAACAGTGGCTTCCGGCGCAACCAGCATTCCACCCCCATAGGAAGGTCCGTTGGCAACCGCGCAGAGCATGCCGTCGAGCTCACGTTCTTCTCCGTTGATTTTCGCCCGATACTTCAACGAACTAAAGCCGACCAGTTCATAAAGCATCGCCAGCGTGTAGCGCGACGGACCCTTCGGATACTTCCAGCGGTTGGCACGGCGGTTAACAATTGCGTCGAAGCCGGCCGATGCCGAGTTGAAGAAGTAAAAGCGTCTGGCCGGGGTTACCCCTAGCCCCAGGTCGGCCACGAACGGATGCGGCAGCGACCCCACTGCCAGTGCAGCTGCACCGGCAGCATCGTCGATGGGAATCCCCAGGGTGAGCGCGGCATCGTTGCCAGTTCCGCAGGGCATGATCGCCAAAGGCACCTGCGTACCTCCACAAAGATTTACCCCGAGGTGAACCATGCCGTCTCCACCAGCAACTGCCAACGCATCAATCGAACCGTCGGCAATAGCACGACGACCGTTTTCGTTTGCCGACTCATAATCCTTGCCGGAAAGGTCGACTACGGTTACGCCAAGTTTTTGTAATTCTGATACAAAGGCCTTGCCGAGAGCCTCGCCTTTACCCTTACCCGAGGTCGGGTTGAGAATCACGCCAAAGGTGGTCATTTGGCTAACCGAACAATCCTGCGAAGTAGGAACCAGGAAATCAGCGTCCCCGAAAGTGCGATTAGAGGACCCGCGATTCCGAAGAATCCTGCAACCATCAGCAGTGCCGAAACCGCTAAACCGAGAATTACGTTCCAGAGAGTTCGTGACTGCACCCTTTTGGAAAGTTCCAATAGCCTAGGAACCACGAGTGGATCCTGAGAAATCTGAACAAGGTTTGCCGAGTCGAGGTGAACATCGTGACCTGCTCCAAACGCAAGCGCGACGTCGGCTTCGGCTAGAGCTGCGGCGTCGTAGTGCCCATCGGCAATAAGTAGAACCTTTGAGCCGCTAGCTCTGCGCTCCTTTACCCAGTCGGCTTGGCGGGTCGAAAGCACCTCAGCCGCGAAGTCACTCAAACCCAGTCGGTGAGTTAGTTTCTCGACAAGCGTCGTGGCATCTCCGGAAAGAATTGTGATGGCGTGTTTGCCGCTCAAATCAACAATCGTTTGCGCCGAGTTGGTTCGAAGCTCATCGGGGAATTCGATGTAGCCAACCAAAAGTTCGTCGATGCTCACAAAGACGACACTCGAACCTTCGCTGTAAGCGTTCGAAACTTGAAAAAGATCGTAGGGGTTAATGTTTACGCCGGTAACGTTCACCATTCCGGCATTGCCGACCTGCACCAAAGAACCATCGAACCTGGCCGATACACCCAGCCCGGGAATCGGTGCGAATTCGGTTACCAAGGGAAGTTCCAATCCGCGTTTCGCGGCTTCCTGAATGATGAGGTGACCGAGCTCGTGGCTTGTTCCCATCTCCACTGCGGCGGCGAGGGCCAATAGCTCCGCTTCGGATCCGATCGACGTGTTGCGGGCTAGGTGAATTCGACCAACTGAACTCTGACCTTTAGTAAGCACACCGGTCTTTTTGAAGACAACGTGGTTGATATTGGCAAGTTGCTCAAAACTGGCACGTGATCGAACTAGCACTCCCAGAGCCTTGGCCTTGATGCCAGCTGCCATTGCCGCCAAGGGAACGCTTCTACTGATAACTGCCACCTGGCCGGCCAAGAGCACCCCCACTGCAACCGAGAATTCCGCCTCAAGCGACTGCGACCAAACGAACTGCACACCGGCCGCAATGAGCGCTAAGGCGAGTGCCAAGATCGTGACCGCATTTTTAGAAACATCTGCCAATTTGGTGAACCTTGGATTGCTGTCGGAATCCGATTCGGTTGACCGCGCCAATTCGTGAACCAAAAGAGCTGAACCAACTGCACTGACCCGAATGGTAAGCGGAGCATTAGCTGCGCCCTTGCCAGCCAAGTTTTCGCTTCCGGCCAAAACCCAATCCCCTGGAACTTTCAGCGCAGCATCTAACTCACCGGTGATTGCGGTTTCTGAAACGAGCGATTGGCCCTGAATCACGTAACCGTCGGCAGGAATTACCGAACCCGGACGAACCAGGATGATTTGCCCGATTTCCAAATCGGCGGCAGCTATGTGCTCCAGCTCTCGGCCCTCAATTAGTGTCGCCTTGCTTGGCAAAAGTTCCGCAAGATTCTTAACCTGGTCTGGGACGAAGGTTATTTGATTGTGCAAAATCCATCCAGCCAAAAGAAGAATGGAAGTAATCGCGGTTGGCTGCCAAGCGTAGTTTGGGTCGCCCGAAATCAACGCGTAGGCATAGGAAATAAGTAGTGCAATTACTCCGAGAACGTCTTGTTGGTTATTACGTTTAGCGGCTCTAGCTACCAGCGCACCCCAAAGTGGAAGTGCACAAACTAAACCGAGTCCGAGAGTCACATATCCTGAGATCGAATCCCAAGGAATCGGAAGCTTGAAATACTCAGCCGTTGCGTAAGCCAGCGGCAATAGTGAAAACACAAATGCCGCAGCCCAAATCCGAACCGACTTTTTCATAACTAAGCAAGATTCTACGCAGGGTTGGCAAGATGGTCTTTATGAAGGTAACCAAATTGGAGCACGCCACACTCGTTCTAGAAAAAGACGGCAAGACCCTCATCCTTGACCCAGGTTTTTACACCAGGCCAATGGACGGATACCAAAACGTAGTTGCCATCATCATTACCCACAACCATGACGACCATGTGCACGAAGACCAAATCGCCAGAATCGTGAAAGACAACCCGGATGTTGTAGTTCTGGGAACAAAAGAAGTTGCCGACCGACTCTCATCTTTCGGAGCGAAACCTGTTTATCACGGAGACTTCCACCAACTAGGGCCATTCACGGCTGAGTTCTTCGGTGATCTCCACATCGAGATTCATCGAAGCATTCCGCTAATCCAAAACTGCGGCGTAATGATCAACGACGTTCTCTACTACCCCGGCGACAGCTACACCCAACCAGATCGGAAAGTGAAATACCTCGCCTGCCCGTCATCGGCGCCTTGGCTAAAAATCGGCGACGTCATGGATTTTGTGTCGGCGGTAAAACCAGAGAACTGCTTCCCCACCCACAACATTCACCTCAGTGAACAGGGTCATCAACTGAACAACTCACGCATCGAGCAAGTGACCACCTCAAGTGGGGGATACTTTTTCTACCTAGAAACTGGAGATTCCATCGAAGTCATTGAAGAACTTAGGAAATAACCTTAGGTTTTTTAAAAAAGAGACTTCCGACGATAAAAATTGTCAACATGAATACTGTGAAAGGGTATTCAATCTTGTTTTCGGAATAGAAGAACCCGAAAGTTGCCTCGTACAGGTCAGATGATAGCCAAGCACTCGGAGCGTTAACAATCAACAATCCACCGAGAGTTGGCAAAACCCAGAATAATTTGTTGATGCCTAGATGTGTGCCGATCGAAAAAAGAGACAAAAAGTAGCAATAACCACCAAGCAAGGCGAGGCCGCTTGCTTCACCGAAAAACACCAACAGACTGAGTAATGCAAATCCATGGCAGAGCGCCGCTGCCAGCACAATTCGAAGAGAAATTGAGCGAACACTCAAAGCCTCTAATGGCGTTAGGGCCCAGTTGAAGGCGTTGGCTACGGCCAAAACGGCCGGAAGGCCTAGCAAGGATGCCAGCGACACAGACACCACACCTGAACCAAGTGGAAAACGCGGTAGCGTGAGAGCTAAATCTGCCCAAGTGGTGAAAACTACGAAAAGAATCGCCTCAAAGATCAGGACTGAAACTAGGCCTCGATGTCTAAGGAATCTGAGCAGCATCTGCTTCGTTCATGCGAGAGACGTATGTTTCCATCGGGTTTCCGCCATTAAGAAAATCCTCAGTTGAACCGCTGAAAAGCTTTTCCCCATCTCGAAGCATAAGAACCTGCCCGTATGTTTGCGTTAGATCTTCAACCTGATGAGTTGATGAGAGAACTAAAGATTTCGAGGAAATCGTGCCAATAATCGTGTTTATTGCAAATCGCTGCTCGGGATCTAGACCCACAGTAGGCTCATCCAAGAACACAAATTTTGGTTTTCCGACAAGAGCCATGCCGATTCCAAGACGCCTCTTCTGTCCCCCTGAAATTTTGCTTGCAAATTCGTCGCGTTTGGATTTTAGGTCCACCAAATCAAGAAGCCTGGATGCCTCATCGTTCGCCTCTGTTTTGCCGCATCCTCGCAACCAAGCAGCATAAGTCAGGTGCTCGCCAACAGTCATCCCGTGAAAAACGACATCGCTCTGAGGGAGAAACCCGACGTTCCCCCGCAATTCCCTGGTGGTCAGAACTTTACCGTTTACGCTAAATCGAATGTCGCCTGACTTCCGTGCGCGAACCCCGAGCATCTGGTCAAAAAGAGTTGTTTTTCCAGAACCGTTCGGCCCGAGAATCGCAGTGGCCCCAGTATGGAAACTGCTTGAAAAACCATCAAAAACTAATGACTTCCTTGAATAACCAAAACTCAGATCATCAATTTCTATTAGTAATTCGTCTTGACTCATCCGGCACAAACTCCCTCTGGCTGTGAAATCCATTTCGCAAAAATTGCTCTCACATTCGCCTGATTCTCCAACCCAAAATATTCGAGCGATTCTCGTTTAGACAATCGACGTGTTTCCAATTTGGGATCTTCGGATGCGAATTCAATTTCAGGTGCTATTTCTAAGGGTTGACCACCTAACAAGATTGTCAATGCTATCTCAGCTTGAATGGGAGTGATGAAGCCGCCGGACGGGTCCAAAGGTAGCGGGCAACTGTCGTCAATAATCATCTCGCCGGCCAGAGTTTTGGCGAGCACATTGGTGTCCTCAGAGTAAATCGGTTTCAATTTCAGAGTTGAACCACCAACACTGTCATTGAAAATGCCAGCTTGTTCAATTCGAGCCAAGCCCAACTGCTGCGAAACCAAAATCATCGACTCTATTTTTTTATTTTGCTCGGGGTACGCGACGGTGATTTCCGGCCAGGAGCAGACCCTTACAGCCCCGATGCTGCACTCCACCTCGCGAAAGTTTCTGTCTATCAGAGGGCTGGCCTTTACATTCGCAAAAGACGCGAAAGCTGTGGCGGCGCACAAAATGGCTAAAGCCCCGGCAAGAAAGCGATTGCCGCTTTTCGACGAAATCCGAATGAAAGCGAGAATGGTGATTGCTACAGCGAGATACATAAAAGACGCACTAACAATTGGTAACCAATTGATGTCATTCTCGACCGAGAATTGCGGAATTATCGAATAGGTGAGTAGCAAATTAGAAGCCCAAGGTTGCTGAGATTGAACCTGCACAGTCCAAACTGTTAGGGCATATGGCGCAAGCAACACAATTGGTCCGGAGATCCACACAGGAAAAAGTCGCCCAAGAAGAATTGCCAGGGAACAGCAAACTGTAGTGAAAGCTAAAAGCAGCAGGGATGGGAGGAAACTCCTCTCACCAAAAGTGGCCTGACTTGGTTGTGCGAAAAAAAGTATCGCGATCATTGCAAAAAGGCCGACAGTGCCAAGGGAAGAAACCCAGAATGCTCTGAAGCCACCAGCCCAGTTCTTTGCAGCAAGAATTTCAACTGAACGATTACCCAGCCTTTTTGAGCTAGCCGCCCAAGTAAATGGGAGAGCCAGGATTCCTACGACTGCAGTGGCTCCATAGATCGCGTAATAGGACAAGGCTTCCAAAGAAGCCACAGGAGCCAAGAGATTCTGTGAACTCCCGTGCAACCAAAATCCCACTAACAAGAACAACGCACTGCTGGCGAAGATAACTTGCTTTTCTAGTTTGGTGGCCCAAGAAGCCCTTACCACCAGATAGTCACCGATTCCGCGTCAAATACGTAAACACAATTTGAGTAACAGCTAACCGTTTCGGACCCTAGATTGACGCTCGCGCCGTTCCACTGGAACCGGAAAGTCCCAGCTCCTAAGTCCCCCCAATTGTGTGCTGCTCCTGTGTTCATGGTGCGGTTGCCCAGCGATTGCCAGCCAAAAATCGTGCTCTTTTGCATTTGGAGTTGCTGTTTCGGGCTTACGTACGTGTACTGCGTTCCGGGAAAGTTCGCCGTTACGTCAAAGAGATAAACCCTTGTTGAAGCATTGTCGGAGTTTTTATCTACCCAGGTTTTTGACACAGTCGCAGGCACTAACCCATCATATTGAACACCATGCCAGCCGGAAAGATAGCTCCCGCGAAAACCCTCTGCGGATGCTGGAATCGCAACGCCTAACGAAACAGCCGTGAAAATTGCAAAAACAAACGCGAATCTTTTTTTCATTTAAACCCCCCCCTGCTAAAAAAGTTGCCCCCTGCAACTTGCTTAATGATAGCACGGTGGCTGAATCAGTCGCGCTAGACGTTAGTGGCACGCAAGTTTTGAATTGAGGAACCGTGACTTCACATTTGTTCGGACAGTGCTTCTGGGGATTTTGACCTGAACCTTGCAGAGCCGCAAGAGTTTGATTTGCTAGCTAATGGCCTAACTCAGCAATTCGCGCGAGAACTAACTCCTTCACCAGAGCCTCTGGCAACTCAGGTGTCGGCTGAAAGTGCAGAGTGCGACCCTTGAGCTTCAGCTGCGGATACTTCGCAACCATCTCGTTTCCAAGCGAAACGCTAAAGCCGTGGAAACTCAGGTGGTCTTTCCAGCCAGAAATGTAAATCACAAATTTCTTGTTGTAACGGAAACCGATGATCGCGTATGAATAAGCATCTTCACTTCCCGGCAAAGTTTTCAGGATAATCTTCCGAACGCGCTCAAGCGCCTTTCGATTGTCCTCTGGCTGCGCCGCCAAATACTCTTCAACAGTTTCCATGAGGCTAGGTTAAAGCAAAAAACAGCCGATTTCTCGACTGTTTTTATTGTTGCTGGGATACCAGGACTCGAACCTAGAACAAAGGAACCAGAAACCTTCGTGTTGCCAATTACACCATATCCCAAAGTGGGTAACCGCTTTATATTACAGGCGTTTACAGGGTGTTAGCAAACACTCCAAGTCGGGAGAGAGTTCGCTCTTTCCCGAGAATCTCCATCGACTCGAAAAGCGGTGGAGAAATTCGTCGCCCAGAGATGCCAGTTCGCAGTGGGCCAAAGGCGTCGCGCGGCTTTAGGCCCATGTTTTCAATCAATGTGTTGTTGAGAAGTTCCTGGATCGAAGCGGTCTCCCAAGTGGTGAGACTTTGCAGAGCAGCAACAGCGGCATCAAGGATTTCCTTGGCGTTAGCAGGTAGACCGGCCTTGGCGTCGTCGGCTACCACGATCTCATCGGTGAACAGGAAACCAAGCATGGCTGAGCTTTCCGACAGAACGGTGATTCGCTCCTGAATCAGCGGGCAGGCCGCTGTGAGCACAGCATCTTCCCCCTCTGAAACGGAAGCTCCAAGAACTCCAGATGACTGAAGGTACGGAATTACTCGTGACTTGAAGTCTTCTGGAGAAAGCAAACGAATGTGGGCCGCGTTGATGGCGTCGGCTTTCTTCTGGTCGAAACGAGCCGGGTTAGGGTTCACATTCTCAACGTCGAAAGCAGCAACCAGCTCTTCCATGGTGAAGACATCTTGGTCGGCTGATAGACCCCAACCGAGAAGCGAAAGGTAGTTGAGCAAACCCTCTGGAATGAAACCGCGGTCGCGGTGGTGGAACAGGTTAGCCTCAGGGTCGCGCTTCGAAAGCTTCTTGGTTCCCTCCCCCATCACATAAGGAAGGTGACCAAAACGAGGGATGAACTTGGTGATGCCAGCCTCGACCATGGCGTTGTAAAGCGCGATCTGTCGTGGGGTCGATGACAGCAGGTCTTCTCCGCGAAGTACATGAGTGATACCCATCAGGGCGTCGTCGACCGGGTTCACCAAAGTGTAGAGCGGCTGACCGTTCGGACGAACCACCACGAAGTCTGGGAACGAACCGGCAGGGAAAACAATCTCCCCACGAACCAGGTCGTCAAACTTGATGTCGACATCAGGCACACGAAGGCGAAGGGCAGGCGCGATGCCTTCCTTGCGATACTGCTCACGCGTTGCGTCGTCGCGCTCCCAGTTGCCGTAACCCTGCTGCTTAGGCCGTCCCTCGGCTTCGTTGCGAGTGTCGATGTCTTCAGCGTTCATCCAAGACTCGTAGATGTGACCAGAGGCCTTTAGCTTCGCAATGACATCTTGGTAAATGTGGCCGCGCTCAGACTGGCGGTAAGGCTCGTTCGGCCCACCAACGTTTACACCCTCGTCCCAGTTCAAACCAAGCCAACCCAGGGCGTCCAGGATCATGTCGAATGACTCTTCGCTGTCGCGCTCGGCGTCGGTGTCTTCAATGCGGAACACAAACTTGCCGCCGGTGTGGCGAGCGTAAGCCCAGTTAAATAGAGCGGTTCGAACCAAACCAACGTGCGGAAGACCGGTTGGCGAAGGGCAGAAACGAACTACAACATCGGAGCCGGTTGCGGTGGTGAAAGGTGCGGTAATACCTGAAGTCATAATGCTTCAAGTCTAAGCAACAGGGTTGCGAAGAACTCCGATACCTTCGATTTCGATTTCAACAACGTTGCCTGGCTCAATGCGACCAACACCAGCAGGTGTTCCTGTGAAGATAACGTCGCCAGGAAGTAGCGTCATTGCTTCGGTTACATGAGCAATAATTCGGGGAACGTCGAACATCATCTTGTTGGTAGCGGAGCGCTGACGAATTTCGCCGTCGACGCGAGTTTCCAAAACCTGGCCATCAGGAACAAATTCAGTTTCGATCCAAGGCCCTAGCGGGCAGAACGTGTCGAAGCCCTTGGCTCTCGCCCACTGGCCGTCGCGGTCTTGAATGTCGCGTGCGGAAACATCGTTGCCGATTGTGAAACCCCAAACGTAATCCATGGCGTCTTCTTCCGAAACGTTTTTCGCAAGCTGACCGATCACGATCACCAGTTCGCCCTCAGGGTCCACATCGGTGGTCACCTTCGAGGGAATCACGATGCTTTCTTCAGGGCCGATTAGCGCGCTGGTTGGCTTGAAGAAAATCAGCGGCTCGGTTGGAATGCCAAGACCCATCTCGATAGCGTGATCTTCGTAGTTCTTGCCGATGCAAAGAATCTTGGTGGTTGGTAAAACCGGTGGCATCAACTGAACGTCTTTTAGAGGAAGACGATCCCCACTCGTTTCATAGTTGTTGAATAGCGGGTGACCCTTGAAAAGAACTAATTCTGGACCATCAACTAAACCCCAAGCCGGTACACCTTTGTAAGCGAACTTTGCGATCTTCATTTAAGCCAGTTTATAGAGCCAGTTGTGTCGGTCTTCAACGGTTCCGTACTGAATGCCGGTTAGCTCCTCGCGAAGGCTCACGGTTAGCGCTCCTGGCTCGGCATCGGCAGAGCCAATGGTTTCGTTCTTACTGGCAAACTGCCCAACCGGAGTAATAACCGCAGCAGTACCGCAGGCAAAAACTTCGGTGATGTCGCCCGAATTAATTCCGTTGCGCATTTCGTCCAAGGAAATTTTGCGTTCCTGAACTTCGATGCCACGGTCTTTGATCAGCTGAATTACCGAATCGCGGGTGATTCCGTGAAGGATGGTTCCATCGAGCGAAGGCGTGACCACGTGACCGTCTTTGTAAACAAAGAACAGGTTCATGCCACCGAGTTCTTCGATATAGGTAGCGGTTTCAGCGTCTAAGAACATAACCTGCGAGCAACCCTGCTCGTATCCTTCGGTCTGAGCCTGAAGCGATGCAGCGTAGTTTCCGCCGGTCTTGGCTTCACCGGTACCGTGGCGGCCAGCGCGAGCCGAGTCTAGGGCAATCCAAATCTTTACCGGCTTGATGCCACCGGTGAAGTACGGGCCAACCGGGCTAGCAATCACGCGATACTCAGCGCGGTGTGCCGGGCGAACACCCAAGAAGTCTTCCGCCGCAATCTCAAACGGACGGAAGTAAAGCGTCTTTTCGTTGACCGGAGCCGGAACCCAATCGCCATCAACTTCCATCAGTTTCACAAGCGACTCAACGAACAATTCAACCGGAACTTCCGGTAGTGCCATGCGCTTGGCAGAACGCTGCAGACGCTTGGCGTTCTCATACGGGCGGAAGGTCCAGATCGAGCCGTCGGCGTGACGGTAACCCTTGATGCCTTCGAAGATTTCCTGGCCGTAGTGAAGCACGGCTGCGGCTGGGTCCATCAGAATTGGGCCGTAAGGAATAACCTCGGCACTGGTCCAACCCTTATCTTGCTCCCAAACACAAACAACCTGGTGGTCGGTGCGAACGGCTCCGAAAACCGGAGCTTCGAGCACGGCTTCGCGCTCGGCATTCGGCATCGGGTTTTCGTTGCGAGTGATTTTCCACTGCGGTGTCATAGTGACTCTCCTTAGAGTTTCGAAAGGATGCTGGCGGCCACTTCCTGAGTGGATCGTTTAGCATCGCCACGGGTGGCAAGGTCGTCGGCAACGGCACGTTCAATGCGAGCAGCAGCCACCGGGTTCTTGAGGTGCTCAAGGAGTAGTGCTGCCGAAAGAATCGCAGCGGTAGGGTCGGCAAGGTTCTTGCCAGCGATGTCTGGTGCCGAACCGTGAACTGGCTCGAACATGCTCGGGAATTCGCCGTCTGGGTTGATGTTTCCAGAAGCACCAAGGCCGATTCCGCCACCGATAGCAGCAGCTAGGTCGGTGATGATGTCACCAAACAGGTTGTCAGTCACGATCACGTCGAAGCGCTCAGGATCGGTCACCATAAAGATGGTCGCTGCGTCGATGTGTAGGTAGTCAACCTTTACGCCAGGATATTCCTTAGCAACTTCGGTAACTGTGTTCTGCCAAAGCCATCCGGCGTGAACCAGAACGTTGTGCTTGTGAACCAAAGTGAGCTTCTTGCGATCGCGCTCGGCAGCGAGATCGAATGCGTATCGAACCAAACGCTCAACACCGAATTTGGTATTAACCGAAACCTCGTTGGCAACCTCGTTTGGAGTGCCAACGCGAATAGCGCCACCATTACCAACGTATGGACCCTCGGTGCCCTCTCGAACCACCACGAAGTCAACGTTTCCGTGGGCGCGAAGCGGCGAAATTACGCCAGGGTAAATTTTGGTTGGGCGAAGGTTCACGTAGTGATCAAAGGTGAATCGAAGCTTCAACAAAAGCTGACGCTCTAGAACACCTGACGGCACACGTGGGTCACCGATAGCACCGAGCAGAATTGCGTCGTGCTCTTTTAGTAACTCAAAGTCGGCGTCGGTGATGGTCTCGCCGGTTGCAAGATAACGACGAGCACCAAGGTCGAACTCGGTGGTCTTGAACTCCACCCCAGAACCTGCGGTCACCTTACGAATGGCGTCGAGGGCGATAGCTGTTACTTCAGGGCCGATTCCGTCTCCGCCGATAACGGCGATCTTGTATTCACGGGTCACGATGTTGCTCCAAACAATGCGGTTTTACTCAACATTACCTTTAGGTCAGCCGCGTTTGCGGGCAAGCAACACAACCGTAATAGAAGGTTTGAGCCCTTCCTTGGTTTGAATCTGCCCATCACGCAAGGTGCACTCGATCACGTCGAAGCCCTGGCCCCAAAGTGCTCGCTTTAAAAACCCAACCGTTGGCAAAACGCGTGGGTCACGTGGCCCACCGAATCCGCCTGCCAAATTTGCCCTGGCATGCCACACTCCAAACAGGTGACCACCAGGCACGATGTGCTTTCCAAGACGACGAATCGCCTTCTTCAGTTCACTTCCAGGTGTCTGCAAATAGCCAATCAAACCAAGCTCAACCTGATCCTGCTGCGGCACAAACGAAGTTGCATCAGCAACAGTGGCCAAACATTTAGACGCCAACCCAGATTCTTCGGCGTAGTCGGCATACTTCTTCAAAGCCACCGGTGAAAAGTCGATGTTCTCGGCTATCCATCCCTGTTTAGCCAACCAAACCGAATTACGACCCTCTCCCCCGGCTAGGTCAATCGCACGACCAGGCTTCAAAGGCGAGCAGTACTCGACCACAAAACGGTTCTCAACCTTCGTGTATAGAAAGTCTTCGATTTCGTATTTTTTGTCCCAGTAATCAGAGGTAACTTTAGCCATAACCCAAGTCTTACCCATCGCAACAAAATAAACTTGAGAAACAACCAACAAAAGGAGCGCCCGTGGCCACCGAAGTAACCCTTGACGACCTAGCCGATGCAATCAGCCATGGAGCCTACGTTCTCGACGTTCGCGAGCAAGAAGAATACGACGAAGCTCACGTTCCGGGCGTAACCCTGATCCCACTGGGTGAACTTGAACAGCGCATCGACGAAGTCGAAGACGGCTCACGCGTTTTTGTAATTTGCCGATCAGGCGCTCGCTCACTAAAGGGAGCCGACATCCTTGAAGCCAATGGAATCGACGCCGTTTCGGTTGCCGGTGGCACTATGGGTTGGATCGAATCAGGCCGCGCTACCGAATAATTAGGACTTCGGCCTTAGGGCGCAAGCCGGAGTTCCCCCAGGGAGTTTGTGTCGGTACTTCGCAACAAAGAAGTAGCCGATTCGAGCACCCCAGCTAAAAGGTGGAATTACCAAAAAAGCTCCCAAGACTTTGAACCACCACTGGCGCTGCAGGCGCAATAACTTTGCGAAAGCCCTATGGCCTGCGAAAGTCTTGCCGTTCTCATAAACCTGAACCTTGGCCGAAGCCTGTTCTTTGGTTAGCCCGTAATCTGCAAGTTCAATCCACTGCCACGGGTGAATCTCAATCGGGGTAGAAGAATTCTTCTCGATGTAGTTGGCCGTGGTTGTGCAAAAACCGCAGTCACCATCAAAGATGAGTACTGCGGTTTCGCTCTTGGTCATGTTAGAAGTTTAGGTCGATTGCCTTCATGGTTTCAGCCTGAATCTCCTTGCGAACGCCTTCGAGCACGTCGGCTGGCACTGGAGAGTCAACGGTGATTACCGATAGCGCCTTGCCACCCTTCTGCTGTCGGGCGATCTGCATGGCTGCAATGTTCACTCCAGCTTCCGAGAAAGCCTTTCCGTAAATACCAACGATGCCTGGGCGGTCTGAGTAAATCATGACCACTAGGTGTTCAGCCATTTCGAGTTCAACTTCGTAGCCGTTGATGGCAACGATCTTCTGGTGAAGCTTCGGGCCAATTACGGTTCCCGAAACCGAAGCAATGGTGCCGTCAGTCATGACTGCCTTGATTGCGGTCACGTTGCGGTATTCGTCGCTTACCGAGTCAACGGTCAGCTTCACGTCGATGCCGCGCTGCTCAGCCATTAGCGGAGCGTTTACATAAGAAACCTGCTCGGTTACGGCGTTCTGGAAGAAGCCCTTTAGACCAGCCAGCTTTAGAACCGAAACGTCGTGAGCGGCGATCTCGCCACGAACTTCAACTTCAATGGACGATACGCCGCCACCGGCCAGTCCAAATAGAACCTGTCCCATGTTTTCCATGAGCGAGATACCTGGCTTCACCGACGAGTCGATATTTCCGCCGGCAACGTTCACGGCGTCTGGCACTAGGTCGCCGGCAAGTGCTAGTCGAACCGATTTCGCGACCGAAATACCAGCTTTTTCCTGAGCTTCATCGGTCGAAGCACCTAGGTGAGGGGTGACCACAATGTTGTCGAGGGTCAAAAGTGGGTTGCCGGTGGGTGGCTCAGACACGAATACGTCTAGACCAGCGCCTGCAATCTGCTTCGACTTCAGTGCCTCATAGAGTGCGGTCTCATCGATGATGCCACCGCGAGAAGCGTTGACGATCCGAAGGTTTGGCTTTGCCTTAGCAAACTGTGGCCCAGCAATCATGCCGGTAGTTTCTGGAGTCTTTGGAATGTGGATAGTGATGAAGTCTGACTGCTCCATTACTTCATCCAGGGTTGCCAACTCAACACCGATCTGCTCAGCACGGGCTGGGGTTACGTATGGGTCGAAGCCGATCAGGCGGGCTCCGAAACCGGCCAGGCGCTGCGCGACTAGGGTTCCAATTCGTCCTAGACCAATGATTCCAATGGTCTTCTCGTAAAGCTCAACACCGGTGAACTGTGAGCGCTTCCACTGGCCAGCCTTGAGTGATGCGTTGGCATCTGGAATGAAGCGAGCGGTTGAGAAGATAAGGCCGATGGCAAGTTCAGCAGCCGAGATCACGTTTGAGGTTGGTGCGTTCACAACCATCACACCGGCAGCGGTAGCAGCCTTGATGTCGACGTTGTCGAGGCCAACACCAGCGCGGGCCACAACCTTGAGCTTTGGAGCCGCCGCAATCGCCTCAGCGTCGACCTGAGTGGCAGAACGAACCAGGATGGCATCTGCAGTTGCCAGAGCAGCTAGAAGCGCTGGGCGGTCGGTTCCGTCAACGTTCACCACTTCAAAGTCTGGGCCTAGCGCCTCAACGGTCGCTGGAGATAGTTCTTCGGCGATTAGTACAACTGGCTTGCTCATGAGCATCCTTCTCTCGGGTACTTTTCAACCGTATCCGACCCTGGCAGCCAGTTCGGAATTGTTTGTTACATAAAACGTAAGTTATTATTCAAATAATGAAAGTATCCCCAGCGCAGCTTTCTCCCCTGCTAAGAACCGACACCCAGGGGTTCATCCTCGCGCAGCTATTCATGAACCCGGAAGACGGCTTCAGCGTTTCCGAACTAGCTCGATTTGCCGGTGTATCAACACCAACCGCTATGCGTGAAGTTGATCGCCTGGTTGAGGCCCACGTGGTGACCGAACGCACCTTTGGCCGCGCCAGAGTAATTCAGGTCAACACCAAACACCTGCTCTATGAACCAACCAGGCAGATAGTCGTAAACAGCTATGGTCCGGTTGCAGTTCTCCCCGCAGCGCTCTATGGCGTCGACGGCTTGGAAAAGGCTTACATCTACGGTGACTGGGCCGCCAAACTCAAGCGCGAACTAGGACCTGAACCAAACCGAGTCGAACTCCTAATCGTTGGCTACGTGAACCGAATCGAAGCTTCCAGAGCCGCAGCAAACGTTGAACGCTACTTAGGACGTGATGTGAACGTTCTGTTCGTATCAACATCCGAATGGGAAAAGGCCGAAACCGAATTCGTTAGATCGGTAAAGTCCAAGCCCCTAGTGGAGCTCGATCTTGCTTAGAAAATTTGCACACAGCTTAAAATCCAAATTCGATCAAGTAACCACTGCAAATAGTCTTGGCAAATGCAGAAAGCAATTACCCGCCTGATTTACATGGATGATTCTGGGGAACCTAAGTCTGGGCTAGAAGTGTTGGCATGGATTGAGTCTGGGCTAGAAGTGTTGGCATGGATTGAGTTTGAGCCAAGCCGTTGGAACGCAATTTTGAGCGCTTGGATGGACTTACGGCGCAAAATTACCACTGAATTTAGGGTGTCTTCCGAAACGGAACTTCATGCCAGCCACTTTGTGCATGGAAGAGGAAGGCTTACTAAAAACATTCCAGAAAAGTACACAAACAACGGGATTGAACTTTGGAAAGACTTCGGACGAGATCTTGCAAAAGTTTGCCTTGAAGGCCTAAGGAGTATTGAAGGCCTAGAAGTTCACGCTTTGTATCTCTATGGAATCCCAGGCAGAAGAAATGAAACAAGGAAAACACTTTATGGCGGTTTTGTGCACTCACTTGAAACTCGGCTCAAGTTAAAGGAAACCCTCGCACTAGTTTTTGTAGATGGTGACGGCAGCGACCTGCTCTACCGGAATGTCCATCGAGAGTTGAAACTCAAAGACAGGTCGATTGTGGAGGATGCAATCCATTTGGAATCGAGTAACTCCCAGCTAATTCAAATTGCCGACCTAATTGCTTGGTGTGCAACTACCTCAATAGAAAAGGCAAAGAACAACCAGTTTGGATGGGATTGGTACTCGGAGTACTTATCTGAGCGAGACCAAAATCGAAAACCTCAAGAGTTAAAACAGCGAGACCCCTGATTCCGAATGCTCGAAGAGGGGTCTGCATTGATTACTCTACCCATCGGAAAGTCGAAAAGCAAGACTTACAAAAAAGGAAACCCGCCACCTTTCGATGACGGGTTTCTTTACTTAGATCTTTAGCGACCAGTTGAACCTTCAACGTAGTCGGCTTCGGTGTCTGCGTTGCGTAGCCATGAGAATAGCTTGCGAAGCTCTCCACCAACCTTCTCGATTGGGTGTTCTTCACCCTTCTTGCGAAGTGCGTTGAACTCAGGTGCGCCTGCGTCCTGGTCGGCAATGAAACGACGAGCGAAGGTGCCATCTTGGATGTCGGTTAGAACATCGCGCATGTGCTCCTTGACCTCTGGGCCAATAACGCGTGGGCCAGAGATGTAGTCGCCGTATTCAGCAGTGGTCGAAACTGACCAACGCTGCTTGGCAATGCCACCCTCGTACATTAGGTCAACGATTAGCTTCAGTTCGTGAAGTACCTCGAAGTAGGCAACCTCAGGCTGGTAGCCAGCTTCGGTTAGAGTCTCGAAGCCGTACTGGATTAGCTGGCTTGCGCCACCACAGAGAACAGCCTGCTCACCGAATAGGTCGGTCTCAGTCTCTTCAGCGAAGGTGGTCTTGATGGTTCCTGCACGGGTTCCACCGATTGCCTTCGAGTAGCTTAGGCCTAGCTCGAAAGCGTTGCCCGATGCGTCCTGGTGAATAGCGATAAGGTTTGGAACACCCTTGCCGGCGATGTATTCGCGGCGAACTAGGTGGCCTGGACCCTTTGGTGCTACGAGGAACACGTCAACGTCGGCAGGAGGGGTGATGAAACCGTAGCGAACCGAGAAACCGTGACCGAAGACCAGAGCCTTGCCTGGCTTTAGGTGCTGCTCGATGTCTTCAGCGTAAACGTGACGCTGTGCTGGGTCTGGGGTAAGGATCATGATGACGTCGGCCCATTCAGCAGCTTCTGCTGGGGTAACAACCTTGAGGCCCTGGGCTTCTGCGGTTGGCTTCGACTTTGAACCAGGCTTTAGGCCTACTACTACGTCTACGCCTGAGTCCTTCAGGTTTAGCGAGTGAGCGTGACCCTGGGAACCGTAACCGATGACGGCTACTTTCTTGCCCTGGATAATCGAAAGGTCTGCGTCTTTGTCGTAAAAGATTTCAGCCACTGTTACTTTTCTCCTTGTTTGTTGGTTTTGGAAAAACTACTTGGATACCTTCTCGGTGATCGACTTTGAGCCACGGCCCATTGCCAATACGCCCGACTGCACCATTTCTTTGATGCCGTACGGTTCGAGAATCTTGATGAAAGCAGCGCACTTTGAGGTGTCGCCGGTGATTTCAATAATCACTGCATCGCTCACGACGTCGATGACGCGAGCCCTAAACAAGGTTACCGCTTCGAGCACCTGGGAGCGCGTAGCGGCGTCGGTCTTTACCTTGATAAGCATGTGGTCGCGCTGAACGGCTTCAGGGTCGAGTTCAACAACCTTGATTACGTTGATCAGCTTGTTGATTTGCTTGGTGACCTGCTCTAGCGGAGCCCCTTCAACAGCAACAACAACGGTGATACGGGATAGCCCTTCGATTTCGCTGGTGCCCACGGCAAGCGATTCGATGTTGAATCCGCGGCGAGCGAAAAGCCCGGCAACACGAGTTAGTAGACCTGGCTTGTCTTCAACCAGGATTGAGAGAACGTGCTTGCTCATGATTACTCTCCACCTTCCCAAACTGGCGCCGCATCGCGTGCGTATTTGACTTCGTCGTTCGAAACACCGGCCGCAACCATTGGCCAAACCATGGCGTCGCGGCTCACGATGAAGTCGATGACCACCGGACGGTCGTTGGTTTCGATGGCCCGCTTGATGGCGGCGTCGATTTCTTCTTCCTTTTCAACACGAATTCCGAGGCAACCGTAGGCTTCGGCAAGTTTCACGAAGTCTGGAATCATCAGCGAATCGGTTCCGGTGTGAAGGTCGGTGTTGGAGTAACGCTTGTCGTAGAACAGGGTCTGCCACTGGCGAACCATTCCAAGACTCGAGTTGTTGATGATGGCAACCTTGATCGGAATGTTGTTGATCGCACAGGTAACGAGTTCCTGGTTGGTCATCTGGAAACAGCCGTCGCCGTCGATCGACCAAACTAGGCGATCTGGCTGAGCCACCTTGGCACCCATGGCTGCGGGAACGGAGTAACCCATGGTTCCGGCGCCACCAGAGTTTAGCCAAGCGTTTGGACGTTCGTACTTGATGAACTGAGCCGACCACATCTGGTGCTGACCCACGCCGGCAGCGTAGATAGCCTCTGGACCGGAAAGTTCGCCGATGCGCTTGATAACAGCCTGCGGTGAAAGCTTGCCGTCTTCTGGCTCATCATGACCAAGTGGGTAGTGCTCAACTAGGTGACTCATGGCGGTCCACCAGTCGGTTAGGTCATGCTTCTTGGTGCCGTAGATCTTCTTCAGCTCGGCGGTAAGTTCAGGAATTACTTCCTTCAGGTCGCCAACGATTGGAACATCGGCGTGACGAATCTTGCCGATTTCCGCTGGGTCGATGTCGACGTGGACGACCTTGGCATCAGGCGCGAAGCTCTTCGAGTCGCCGGTTACGCGGTCGTCGAAGCGGGCACCAAGGGTGATTAGAAGGTCGGAGCGCTGCAGACCGATAACGGCCGGAACGGTTCCGTGCATTCCAGGCATTCCGAGGTGTTGCTTGTGAGAATCTGGGAAAGCACCGCGCGCCATAAGAGTGGTAACTACTGGAGCGCCTACGAGTTCGGCTAGCTCTAGAAGTTCCTTGGCTGCGCCAGCTCGAACGATTCCGCCACCAACGTAGAAAATTGGCTTCGACGATTTCGCGATCATCTCGGCGGCGGCCTGAACCTGCTTGCCGTGAGGTTTAGTTACTGGCTTGTAGCCAGGAAGTTCAACCTTTGGTGGCCAAGAGAAATCGAACTTCTGGTTCTGAGCGTCCTTGGTGATATCAACCAGAACCGGACCTGGGCGACCAGTGGTGGCAATCAGGTAAGCGGCTGAAATTACTTCAGGGATGTCGTTGGCGTCGGTGACTAGGAACGAGTGCTTGGTGATCGGCATCGTGATACCAACGATGTCGGCTTCCTGGAAGGCGTCGGTGCCGATTAGGTGAGAACCAACCTGACCGGTGATGGCAAGAAGTGGAACCGAGTCCATGTGGGCGTCGGCGATCGCGGTAACCAGGTTGGTAGCACCAGGGCCTGAAGTTGCGATGCAAACACCCAAACGACCGCTAGCCGAGGCATAACCTTCGGCAGCGTGTCCGGCGCCCTGCTCGTGACGAACCAGGATGTGACGAATCTTTTTGGAATCCATTAGCGGGTCGTAGGTAGGCAAAATTGCGCCACCAGGCAAACCGAAAACGGTGTCGATACCCAAAAGCTCCAGGCTGCGAATGATCGCCTGTGCTCCGGTTAGAACCTCTTTAGACATTTATTAACCTCGTTAGTGAAACCTGAAAAACGAATTATCCGGTTACTGCGCCGGTGGCTGCGGAGCCAACGAGCTTCGAATACTTCGCGAGAACACCGCGCGTATAGCGTGGTGGAAGCGGAGCCCAGTCTTTCTTACGGGCATCCAACTCTTCTGGCTCAACGAGTAGTTCGAGCGAACGAGCTGCGATGTTGACTCGAATCAAGTCGCCATCGCGCACCAAAGAAATTGGTCCACCTTCGGTGGCTTCTGGTGCAATGTGTCCGATGCAAAGGCCGGTTGTGCCGCCTGAGAATCGTCCGTCTGTTAATAGTAGAACATCTTTGCCCAAACCGGCACCCTTAATTGCTGCGGTGATGGCAAGCATCTCGCGCATTCCTGGGCCACCCTTTGGTCCTTCGTAGCGAATAACCACTACGTCACCCTTGGCGATCTTGCCTTCGGTTAGCGCGTCCATAGCAGCACGCTCACGTTCGAAAACGCGGGCTGGTCCGGTGAAGTCGTCGAGGTCAAAACCGGCGGTCTTCACAACAGCACCCTGTGGAGCTAGCGAACCCTTGAGGATGGCTAGGCCGCCGGTCTTGTGAATCGGGTTGCTTAGAGCACGGATGATCTTGCCATCTGGGTCTGGTGGGTTGATCGAAGCTAGGTTTTCAGCAACGGTCTTGCCGGTTACGGTCAGGGCGTCGCCGTGGATTAGACCTGCGTCGAGCAGAGCCTTCATAACCACTGGAACACCGCCAACGCGGTCAACATCGGCCATCACGTACTGACCGAAAGGCTTTAGGTCGCCAAGGTGTGGCACCTTGTCGGCGATGCGGTTGAAGTCGTCGAGGGTTAGGTCTACATCGGCTTCGTGCGCAATTGCGAGCAGGTGAAGCACGGCGTTGGTTGAACCACCGAAAGCCATGGTGACGGCAATAGCGTTTTCGAAGGCCTTCTTGGTAAGAATGTCGCGGGCAGTGATGCCGAGCTTCAACAGGTTGACCACCGCTTCACCCGAGCGGTGAGCCCAGTTGTCGCGGCGACGGTCGGCGCTAGGAGGCGAAGCCGAACCTGGCAGGCTCATGCCAAGTGCTTCCGCAGCCGAAGCCATGGTGTTAGCGGTGTACATGCCACCACAGGCACCTTCACCAGGACAGATTGCCTTCTCGATACGAGTTAGGTCTTCCTGCGACATGTTGCCGGCCTTGCAAGCACCAACAGCTTCGAAAGCGTCGATGATGGTTACCTGCTTCTCGGTTCCGTCTTCTAAACGAACCCAACCAGGAGCAATGGTTCCGGCGTAAAGGAAGACCGAAGAAAGATCAAGGCGAGCAGCCGCCATCAACATGCCTGGAAGCGACTTGTCGCAACCGGCCAAAAGAACCGAGCCGTCGAGGCGCTCTGCCTGCATAACGGTCTCAACCGAGTCGGCGATAACTTCGCGAGAAACCAGCGAGAAGTGCATGCCCTCGTGACCCATTGAGATGCCATCGGAGACCGAAATGGTTCCGAATTCGAGTGGGTAACCACCAGCAGCGTGAACACCCTGCTTTGCGGCATCGGCCAAACGGTCGAGCGAAAGGTTGCAAGGAGTCACCTCGTTCCAAGAGCTGGCAACACCGATCTGAGGCTTAACCCAGTCTTCGTCGCCCATACCAACAGCGCGAAGCATTCCTCGCGAGGCGGTTTTTTCGATGCCGTCGGTAACGTCGCGGCTTCTTGGTTTGATATCTGCAGACATAAATTCAAGTTTAGTATTTGAATCATGACTATGAGCAGGCAGTATCGCGATGGGGCGCTCGTTGCAAAAGACTTTCCACTGAACCAGATCGACGAACATTTTGGTGGCGACAGCGCAGTTTGGTACGACCTAGTTCGCCCAACCGCAGAGGATTACCGAATTCTTGCCGATGAGCTTGGTCTTCACGAACTGGCAATCGAAGACTCGATCAAGGGTGGTCAGCGGGCAAAACTCGACCATTACGACTCGCACCTGTTTATCAACATGTACCAGGCCAATTTCCCAAACGATACCGCCGAACTCGATCTTGCCGAGCTGGCGATCTTCGTAACTAAAGATGCAGTGATTACCGTTCGCCAGAATGATTCTTTCCAGATGAACGATGTGATCAGCCGTTGGGACGAATCGGCAGAGCTGGCTAAATACGGTGTGGCCTTCCTGCTCTGGGGCATCCTCGATGTCGTCATCGACAACTACTTCAAAGTGATCGAACGCCTAGACAACGAACTTGAAGAGCTTGAAGATCTACTCTTCGACAGCAATCCCAAAGACACTGTGATTCAAAAGCGCAGTTACGAGTTGCGTAAATCGCTGGTATTACTAAGACGAGCTGCAGTGCCAATGCGTGAGGTGATTAACCCGCTTCTAAAACACAACGGCGACATCCTTCACAACGAGATGCTCCCCTACTACCAAGATCTCTACGACCACACCATGCGTGTAGCCGACTGGACCGACAGCCTGCGTGATTTGGTAACCACGCTTTTGGAAACGAACCTGACCCTACAGGGAAACCGAATGAACCTGGTTATGAAAAAGGTCACCAGTTGGGCCGCAATCATCGCGGTGCCGACTGCAATCACCGGTTACTACGGGCAAAACATCCCCTACTGGGGTTTCGGCGAGGCCTTTGGAGTTTGGACGTCGAACATTCTCATCGTGGTCATCTCTGGCGGGCTCTACTGGTCGTTCAAAAAGCGCGACTGGTTGTAGCCTGAACTTATGGCTCAATCGACACCAGAAGCACCTACCGGTCTGGCTCTCTACACTTTCGCCTCGGAGAAGGCTGCCTCGGCAGTTATTGATGCTTACTCAACTTCATTTGGAATGGCCGTATCGCTTTTAGCGCCAAAGTATCGCCAGCACGTTGCCAACATTTACGCGCTGGTTCGCGTGGCCGATGAAGTAGTTGACGGCTCGGCTCAAGAAGCCAAATTGGCTGGCGGAAGCGTTGACCCAGCCACCGCAATCGACGAACTCGAAAAAGAGGTTTACCGAGCACTTCGCGCAAAGTATTCGACCAACCTGATCGTTCACGCATTTGCCAAGTCGGCTAATGCGGCGGGAATTGGTCGAGACCTAATTAAGCCGTTCTTTGATTCGATGCGAACCGACCTCTGGAAAACCAAACATGACCAGAAATCATTTGAGCAATACATCTATGGCTCGGCCGAGGTAATCGGGCTGATGTGCCTGAAGGTTTTCCTAATCGGGGAAAACTACTCGAACGCAGATTTAGCTACTTTGACGGAGGGGGCGCGGGCACTAGGCGCCGCGTTCCAAAAGGTGAACTTCCTGCGCGACCTTGGCGCCGACAAAGACGGTCTCGGTCGTTCCTATTTCCCCGGTCTCGATCCCAAGAAGCTCACCAACGAAAAACGCGACGAACTTGTTGCCGACATTCGTAAAGATCTCAAAGTTGCCGCGAGGTCGATTCGCATCCTTCCAAAGGGAGCTCAGCGCGCTGTTGGTGCTGCCCAAATTTTGTTCCAAGTTCTAAATGATCTAATTTCAATCACCCCAGCGGAAAAGCTAATGACCACCAGAATTCGAGTACCAGACTGGTACAAGGTAGTCATGCTCGTTCGCGTTATTTTCGGATGGTACCCAAGATGAAAAAAGCAGTAGTAATCGGCGGCGGAATTGCCGGACTTTCAACCGCAGCAATTCTGGCCAAGAGCGGCATGGACGTTACCGTTCTCGAAGCCCGCGAGCGCATCGGTGGCCGCGCCTACACTTACGAAAAAGATGGCTTCACCTTCGAAACCGGCCCTAGCTGGTATCTGATGCCAGATGCCTTCGACCAGTTCTTCAAGTTGATGGGCACCACCGCCGACAAGGAACTGAAACTAGTTCGTCTCGACCCGGCCTACCAAACGCGCAACGAAGGCGACGACGAGGTGTTGGTGATTCGCGAAAAGCTCGGCGACAACATCAAGCTTTTCGAGAGCATTGAGCCAGGTGCTGGAAAGGCTCTACAGGCCTACGTTGACTCTGCGGAAGACGCATACAACATTTCGATTGACCACTTCCTTTACACCAACTTCGAAAACACCAAATCGTTCTTCCACCCTGAAGTTCTAAAACGTGCTGGAAACTTCATCAAGCACCTACTTGGCTCCCTCGACGCCTTCGCAGGTAAGCATGTGAAAGATCAGCGCCTTCGCAAGATCCTGAACTTCCCTGCCGTGTTCCTAGGTGCCAGCCCTTACAACACCCCGAGCATGTATCACCTAATGACCCACGTCGATATGAACGTTGGAGTTTTCTACCCGATGGGTGGTTTCTACACCATCATTCAGGCCATCGAGCGCATCGCCAAGGCTCAGGGCGTGAAGGTTCACTGCAACTCTCGCGTTACCAAGATCGTGACCCAAAAAGGCAAGCCAAACGTTGACCTAATCGGAGAAACCTTTGTTGAAACTGGCGGTCAGCCACGGGTTACCGGTGTGATGGTTGGCG
Organism: Actinomycetota bacterium; assembly: GCA_041180065.1. Lineage (GTDB taxonomy): Bacteria > Actinomycetota > Actinomycetes > Actinomycetales > Microbacteriaceae > Rhodoluna. Next base: position 33,395 of record JBEGSI010000029.1, read on the forward strand.
ACATCTTCTATGAAGCCGATGTAGTCGTTGGCAATGCCGACCTTCACCATGTGGAAACCCAGTTGCTGAAGCCAGAAGAACAAACTCTTCCTCAGAAGTGGTGGGACAAGCACGAGCCAGGCCCATCGGCGATGCTCTTGTTCCTAGGCGTTAAAGGTGAGCTCCCTCAGCTTGACCACCACACTTTGCTCTACACCGAAGACTGGGGAAAGAACTTCGAAGAGGTATTCCACAAAGCCGACGGCAAGCGCAAGGTTCCAAACCCAGCCAGCCTCTACATCTGTAACCCGAGCAAAACCGATCCAACGGTTGCGCCGAAAGGATACGAGAACCTCTTCGTTCTGGTGCCAGTAGCCGCCGACCCGAGCATCGGTGGTCGCGGTGATGAGAAATTTGAAAAGGCCGCCGACGAAGTTATCGAACAAATTGGTAAGTGGTGTGACATTCCTGATTTGAAGGAACGCATCGTGGTTCGTCACAGCATGGGTCCGCGCGATTTCGTTAACGAGCTGAACGCTTGGCAGGGAACCGCACTCGGCATGGCTCACACGCTAAAGCAGAGCGCATTCTTCCGCCCAGCCAACGTGAGCAAGAAGGTTAAGGGTCTCTACTACGCTGGTCACCACAGCGTTCCAGGTATTGGCCTGCCGATGTGTCTCATCGGTGCCGAGCTGGTTTACAAGCGCCTGGTTGGCGACAAGAGTGCTGGCCCAATCCCCGGCGAATTACAAAAACTTAGCGACGACGCTTGGATCGGGCTTAAGTGAATTTCATCTATCTAGGCGCTCTGCTGTTTTCACTGGCAGGGTTAGCCCTGATAGACCTGCGATTCAAACTCGCTTTTGGTAAAAACGCCAAGGCCGCCACGATTGCCATTGCCATTCCCTATGCTCTTTTTGTAATTTGGGATTTCGTCGGAATTGATCTCGGCATCTTCTTCAAAGGTGAAAGCAAGTTCATCACCGGGCTTACGATTGCTCCGCACTTTCCGGTTGAAGAACTCTTTTTTCTCGCTCTACTTTGCTACACCACGCTAATCGTGAGCGCCAGCTTAGATCGGCGGAACAAATGAACTACGGAGAGCTAAACCTTATTTTTCTTGCAGTATCGTTCGTGGCAACCTGGGTAATCAAGAGCAGATACCGTTGCTTCACCACACCGGTAGTGGCAATTCCGATGTTGATCATTACGGCCCTGTTCGACAACTTGATCATCCTGGCTGGAATTGTTGAGTACGACACTTCGAAAATCTATGGCGTCTACGTTGGCGTTGCACCCATTGAAGACTTTGCCTACACGGTTGTGGCGGTACTCTTAGTTCCAGCAATCTGGAAGGCACTGACCAAATGACTCTGAGCAAAAAACTGAACTACATCTTCTGGTCGTCGCGTCCGATCTCCTGGGTAAACACCGCTTATCCCTTTGCCGCCGCCTACCTGATGATTGAACAGCGCATTGACCTCACCCTGATCATCGGCACCCTATTCTTTCTCATTCCTTACAACCTGTTGATGTATGGAGTGAACGACGTTTTCGATTACGAAAGCGACCTTCGCAATCCTCGAAAGGGCGGCATCGAAGGGGCTCTCCTTCCTAAAGAGATCCACCGAACTGTTATCTGGTCGGCAATTGTCAGTTGCGTTCCTTTTGTGGTTTACCTGGTTGCAGTTGGCAACGTCAATTCGAGCCTCTGGCTCGCTCTATTTGTCTTCACGGTTGTGGCCTACTCGGCCAAGCACCTTCGCTTCAAAGAAAAGCCGGTGCTCGACTCAATCACCTCAGCGAGCCACTTTGTTGGACCGATGGTTTTTGCACTGGCACTTACCAATCAGGACCTAGCCACTCCGACCAATGCAGCCATCATTACCTCGTTCACACTCTGGGGTATGGCTTCCCACGCTTTCGGTGCCGTGCAGGATGTTAAGGCTGACCGCGAGGGCGGCATTTCGAGCATCGCCACCTACTTCGGAGCTCGAGCCACCACCAGAGCAGCGCTCGTAATGTACCTCGCAGCAGGTTTCTATCTCTTGTCGTTGGGCTGGCCAACCAACCTGGTTGCGGTGGCAGCTCTCCCCTACGTCGGCATCCTGATTCCGCACCTGAGCATCACCGATGCCACTTGCGAGAGCGCGAACAAGGGCTGGAAGCAGTTCATCTGGCTAAACTTCTTCGCCGGCTTCATGGTGACCATGATGCTGATTGTTACCGCCCTGACCAGGTAATCAAAAACCTTCGATCAAATCTCGGAGCGCATTTCGAACAAGAAAGAGCGGTCTTTGGTTTTCGGTGCCGATAAACGGTGTGACCGTTCGGGCAAACTCCAATAAGTTTTGCGGTGGCATTTCCAATTTCATCTCCAGAAATCTTTTTGTGGTTGTAGCCGATGTCGGTGGCTATTTTCTTCCACTTAGCCCCGTGTCCGGCTTTCGGCCCCGCGAGCGCATGGGCTACCTCGTGACGAATCACCTGATCGATTTCAGCCAGTGAATGAAGATCAACGAAATAGCGCGATAGCGAAATCAGATGCTGGTCGTATTTGCAAACACCCAGCCGCTTTTTCGCCGAGTCAAAACCAAAGCTCCAGAGACCTAAATCTAGGTGCTGGCCCATGAAGGTCGTAGCCAATTTGATGACTAGGTCATAGCGATCGGCACTGAACCTGCGGTAACGGAATTTGCCCTTTGAGAAATCTCGGCCTGAAAGAAAACCCACTGCTTCGTATAAATTCTGCGTGTCAAGATCGTCGACAGCAGACGCAGTATTGACCGAGACAAATTTCAAATCGAAAATGGCGAAACCAATTGCCCGCTGATGGGCTTCGATGATGTTTTCGCGTTCAAAAACGACATCGCCCGCATCCCAAAAAAGTTCGCAGGTTTTCTTTTCAACGTTCAGAACTTCGAAGCGAATAGACCCCACAAATTCATCGCGAACCGTGTGGTAAAAATCCCAACTGAATGGTCCGGTGGCTACCGCGGTTAGAGAGTTCATACGCCTCTAAGTTACAAGCCATTCCAGACATTGTTGCGTTCTTGTAAAAAGGTTCGAGATATTGGGAGTTTTGGCAAATTAACAGGAAATTAACAGGTAACTTTTTCCTTATGACAACAACCAACACTAACCCTGCTTCGGCAGGTGCAATCGAAACCAACGACGTTGCCCCGATTCCATCGGGTGAACGTCACGGCAAACCGTGGCACCTTTTCACTGTTTGGTCGTCCCCGAACCTCGAGTTCGCAACCGTATTCATCGGAGCCCTTGCTGTATTTGCAGGCCTAAATGTTTGGCAGGCAATTCTTGCTGTCGCACTTGGTAACGCGCTAGCAGCTGTTACCCACGGCTGGTTCTCCAGCTGGGGACCAAAGTATGGCGTTCCTCAGATGGTTCTAGGTCGTACCGCATTCGGTCGTCTAGGAAACATCGTTCCAGCAGCTACCTCAACTTTGGTTGCCGGTATCGGTTGGTTTGCCGTAAACACCACCTCTGGTGCCTTTGCGCTTTCCTCCCTAACCGCTCTACCAGTTGCTGTTTCAGTAACCATCATCATTTTGGTTCAGGTTGTAGCCGCATTTATCGGCCACAACTTCATCCAGAAGTTTGAGCGCTACGCATTCTTCTACCTAGCCGCTGTGTTTGCCGCGGTTAGCGTGGTAATCATTTCGCAGGGAAAGCTAACCGGCGTTGAAGTTGGAACCGACTTCAAGTGGGGCGCATTCAGCGTTGGTGTTGCTCTGGCCTATGGTTACACCCAGGGTTGGACCCCATTCGCCGCTGACTTCACCCGCTACCTACCGGAGAACAGCTCGCCTCGCGCAGTTGGTCTGGCCGCAGGTCTAGGTAACTTCACCGCAACCACCTTGCTAATGGCAGTTGGCGCAATCGCTTGGACCGGCGTTGTCGGTTCAGACGGTCTTCCAACTTCACTATTCGTAGCTGAGTTGCCTCAGTGGCTAGCAGTACTAACCCTGATTGGTATCGCAGTAGGTTCGGTTTCTGCCAACGTGCTAAACATCTACTCGGGAACCATGTCGTTCATCGCCGCCGGTGTGAAGCTTGGCTTCAAGACCCGTCGTGCAATCATGGTGGTTCTAGCCGGTGTAATCGGTGGAGGTCTTTCTTACTTCGCAGTAGAAGACAACTTCCGCTTCCTATTCGAGCTGTTCCTACTAACCGTTGGTTACTGGCTAGCTCCTTGGGTTGCCATCCTTGTCGTTGACAAGCTTCTTCGCAAGGGTCAGGACATCAAGCCACTGATCGCTGAAGACAGCAAGCACGAAAACTGGATTGGTCCAGTGGTATTCGTAGTTACCGTAGCCACCTCGATCTTCCTATTTGCGAAGTCTGAGATGCCTACCGTGAAGTTCTACGGAATCTTCACCGGACCAGGAGCCGACAACGGCGACTGGACTGCCCTAGCCGGCGGCTTGAGTGCAGCAGCGCTGTACTACGTGCTGTTCAAGCTAACCAACAAGAAGTAAAGAACTAAACGAGAGGCCTCGGCAATGGAATTTAAGGTTGGACAGATCTTCGCTACTGACGAAGAGAAGCTCAGCGTTGCCATTGCCGAGGCTCACCTCGGTCTTTCGGAGGGTGGCATCCCAATCGGTGCAGCGCTCTTCGACGAAAACGGCGCACTGCTAGGCAGCGGCCACAACCTTCGTGTGCAAGAAGGCGACGCCTCGATGCACGGAGAGACCAGTGCTTTTCGAAATGCCGGTCGACAGAAAAGCTATCGCAAGGTAACTCTTGCCACCAGCCTCTCCCCTTGCTGGTATTGCTCTGGATTGATTCGCCAGTTTGGCATCGGTCGAGTGCTCGTTGGGGATGACAAAAACTTTATGGGCGGACAAGACTGGGTGGCCGAACACGGCGCCGAAGTTCACGTTATGAACGACCCGGGTCTCATCAAACTGATGGGTGATTTCATCGTGAACAATGACGCCCTCTGGAACGAAGACATCGGCGAAGAGTAATACTCGCCTAATATTCTTCTATGACCAAAAGAAACCGCCCATGGGGCTATCAAGCGCCCGTTGACGCTAATCCTGCCGAATGGGACCTTCACCCAGACACGGTAGCGGTTCGTGGCGGTTTGGCTCGAAGCGGTTTCGGTGAAACTGGCGAAGCCATGTATCTCACTTCCGGTTTCACTTACGACTCGGCCGAGCAGGCAGCTGCCGCTTTCGCCGACGAAACCGATCACTTCCTCTACTCGCGCTTCGACAACCCAACGGTTGCCATGTTTGAACGCCGTTTGGCCGAAATCGAAGGTGCTGAGGCCTGCAAGGCAACCGCATCCGGAATGGCGGCCATGTTTGCTTCGGTGGCCTGTTTGGTTTCGGCTGGCGATCGCGTGGTGGCGTCGATGGCTATGTTCTCGTCTTGCTACGTGGTCCTCACCGAAATCCTGCCAAAGTGGGGCGTTGAAACGATTTTGGTTGAGGGTAATGATGAAGCCGAATGGGCAAAAGCCCTAGAAGGCGGCGCCAAGGTTGTTTTCATCGAGAGCCCAAGCAACCCGCTGATGGAAATCGTCGACATACGAATGGTTTCCGATCTTGCACACAAGGTTGGCGCAACCGTCATTGTCGATAACGTGATGGCGTCACCGGTGCTACAGAGCCCGCTGAAGCTTGGCGCCGACGTAATCATGTACTCGGCAACCAAACACATCGATGGCCAGGGTCGCGTGCTTGGAGGAGCCGTTCTCGGTTCAGAGACCTACATCAACGAACAGCTCAAGCCGTTCATTCGACACACCGGCCCTTCGATGAGCGCATTCAATGCCTGGGTGCTTCTGAAGTCACTCGAAACTCTAACCATGCGCGTTGAGCGAATGACTTCAAACGCTCTGGCGATTGCTGAAGCACTGGAAGCACACCCAAAGGTTGACTCGGTTAAATACCCATTCCTGAAGAGCCACAAGAGTTACGAAGTTGCTAAAAAGCAGATGAGCGGCGGCGGTTCGATGGTTGCCATAACTTTCAACGCAACCGCGGAACAGACTTTCAAATTTATGAATGCGCTTCAGGTGATCGACATCTCAAACAACCTTGGAGACTCAAAGTCATTGGCCACTCACCCGGCAACCACCACCCACAAGCGTCTCGGACCAGAGGTTCGAGCCAAGGCTGGAATCACCGACGGAACTGTTCGACTATCGGTTGGGCTAGAGAATGTTGAAGACCTATTGAAAGACCTACGTCAGGCTCTAGATAAGGCCTTCTAGCTTTCTACGCGTCCGAGAAGCAGCTTGCGCTCTCCAGCGCTGTCACCGATCTCGACGCCGCCCTCTAGAGACTCCATGGCGCGAGCAAAACGGTCCTCGTCGTCGGTGTAAAGGGTCATTAGCGGCTCACCAGCGGTAACCGAGTCGCCCTGAACCTTGTTCAACACAATTCCGGCACCAAACTGAACCGGGTCTTCTTTGCGAGCACGACCTGCACCGAGACGCCAGCTGGCAACACCAACCGCAAGAGCATCGAGCTTTGAAAGAACGCCGGTTGATTCGGCGGTAACCACGTGAGAGTACTTTGCCTTTGGCAGTTCAGCCTTTGGGTCTCCCCCTTGAGCCGAAATCATATCGTTCCACTTATCCATCGCGCGTCCGTCATTCAACGCAGCACGCACGTCGACGTCTGGCTTTCCAGCTAGTCGAAGCATCTCCTCGGCCAGCATCACGGTGAGGTCAACCACGTCGGAAGGTCCGCCGCCGGCCAGAACTTCAACCGACTCCTCAACCTCGAGCGCGTTACCGATCTTGCGACCGAGTGGCGTAGACATGTCGGTGAGCAGCGCGGAGATCTTCACTCCAGCATCCTGACCGATCTGAACCATAACCTGGGCTAGTTCCTGAGCCTTTGCGAAGTCTTTCATGAAAGCGCCTGAACCGACCTTGACGTCGAGCACCAAGGCTCCGGTACCCTCGGCAATTTTCTTCGACATGATCGATGACGCGATTAGCGGGATAGCCTCGACGGTTCCGGTTACATCTCTCAGCGCATAGAGTTTCTTGTCGGCAGGAGCTAGTCCAGAGCCTGCGGCACAAATAACCGCGCCAACATCCTGAAGCTGATCAAACATCTCTTGGTTTGATAGAGCTGCTCGCCAACCAGGAATAGCTTCGAGCTTGTCGAGCGTTCCACCGGTGTGACCGAGCCCTCGGCCAGAAAGCTGAGGTACGGCAACGCCAAATACCGCTACCAGCGGGGCCAAAGGCAGAGTGATCTTGTCGCCAACCCCACCGGTTGAGTGCTTGTCGGCGGTTGGAAAACTAAGTTTCGAGTAGTCGAGGCGCTCGCCAGAAGCGATCATCGCCATGGTTAGGTCGGTGATTTCGCGGCGGTTCATGCCATTTAGCAAAATAGCCATGGTCATGGCGCTCATTTGCTCGTCGGCCACATTGCCCTTGGTGTAGTTCTCAATCAGCCAGTTGATTCCCGCGGTTGAAAGTTCACCTTTCTCGCGCTTCTGAAGAATTAGTTGAACGGCGTCGAATGACATTATTTGCGCTCCTCAAGATCGCTTGGGCCAAAGGCATCCGGTAGTACTTCGCGCATGGTTTTGAAGCCTGAAACTGTTTCCAAAACCATACCTTCGGCAGAGTGCTCGAACAACAACTGACGGCAACGACCGCAAGGCATCAAAACATTGCCGTGGCCGTCAACACAGGTGAAGGCAACCAGCTTTCCGCCGCCGGTCATGGTGAGGTTGGAAACTAGTGAACACTCGGCACAAAGACCGAGACCATATGACGCATTCTCTACGTTGCAACCGGAAACCACACGGCCATCTTCGGTGAGAGCGGCAGCCCCAACCGGGAACTTAGAGTAAGGCGCATAGGCCTTTTGCATTGATTCGTTCGCTACCTGACGCAGTGCGTCCCAGTTGATGTTCATGACTCTCAGCCTAAGACAAAAGCAGAAGTCCCCCTGCTAAAAACAGAGGGACTTCAGACAAAGAACGATTAGCTGAGCGACAAGCCTTCGTTGTCGGTAACCTTGCGCATCGCAATCAGAATCACGTCGACCAGGCTCCAGATTCCACAACCACCAAAGGTTAGAAGTTTCGCAATTCCAAGACCAATCTGGCCGAGGTAGAAACGGTCAACGCCTAGCGAACCTAGGAAAATCGACAGCAACAGAGCGGTCACGTAGTCGCGACGCGAGAAGATGCCGGGCACAACTTTGGCCATGAACACATTGCCAGAAGCTGGGTCCTTGAGTGGGGTCGATGAGTTGATTGTGCCGAGCACCGCCATCTGACGAAGCTGGAAAACGTTCAGCGGTTCCTGTGGGTAGCCAGGCAGTGCGATGATCCAGGTGCTGTCGAAGCCTGGCTGCTGGTATCCGCCGTTTTGGTAAGTCAAGTAGTTCCCCTTTTGTTAGATGATGCCGTTTCGCACCAAGAAAAAGCCTAGTGTGGCAGTGGCACCGACGGTGATAAGGGCGGTACCCAGTATTTTTGAGTTCTTAGACCTCTTGGCAAAATACCAGGCGGCGAGGAACAGTGGAACGAAGAAGGCTAATTGGTTGAAGTTGTAGGCAGCCTGAAGGTCGCCTCTCAACAGAGCCAATGATGCACGGGTCAAACCGCAGCCGGGACATTGAAGCCCGGTTGCGTAGTGAAACAGACAGGGGATTTTGTATTGGTTGGGAACTGCCAGAAGGTAGGTTATTCCTGCGGCCGCGATGCCGGTGAAAAGGAGTGGCTTTCTAAGCTCCACTAGCTTTTCAGAGCTTTCGCAATTCTGGTTAGACCCTCAGTGATGATTTCTGGGCTGGTGCCAAAGTTTAAGCGAACGTGGTTCACGTAATCTGGCCCGTGATCATTTCCAGGCACCAGAGAAACTTTGGCGTCTTGGATGAGTTTGGCAACGGTTTTGTCTCCGAGGTTCCAACTGGTTACGTCTAACCAGGCTAGGTAGCCAGCCTCGGGGATTTGGTAGCCGACCTCCGGAAGCAGGCGCTTCAGTTCGCTCTCCAATAACCTGCGGTTCTCATCTAGCGTCTCAACCGTTGAGTCGAGCCAGGTTACGCCATTTTCATAGGCTTCCGCCATGGCGAAGGCTCCGATGATCGAAGATCGCCAGTGAGTTGCCTGAGGCATCAGATTTACTCGGTCTTGCATGGCTTTGCTTTGGGTTAGCAGGAAAGCAGCTTTTAGGCCGGCCAAGTTCCAGCTCTTGCTCGAAGAGGTGATGCAGACACCGGTCTCTTCGGCGTCTGATCCGCAATCTAGGTATGGGGTGAAAACCGAATCGGAATAGGTTAGTGGCGCGTGAATTTCGTCACTGATGACCACGGCTCCATGCTTTTTGGCAACTTGGGCGAGGGCAGTAAGGTCTTCGCGCGAGAAAGCTTTTCCAACCGGGTTCTGCGGGTTGCATAGCAGCAGGTATTTGATGCCTCTGGCAAATTGCCCTTCGATGCCGGCGATGTCTAGAGAATAATCCGGGTTCAATGGAACGTCGACCGGGGTGATGTTCAGCTCCCCTAGCCACTCCCAAAAACCATGGTAAACCGGCGAATTGATGATGACTTTTTGGTTGGACACATTGTTGGCACGCAAGAATTCGACAACTGCCACACCAACGTCGGTGGCAAGTTTCAGCTGAGATTCGTCGATTGTCCAATTCCAGCGACCCTTGGCAAACTTGGCAAATGCAGAAGCCACTTCAGGAACCGGGCCCAGGTAACCAAGGTCAGATTCGGAAACCATTTTGATGATTCGCTGTTGAACCGGTTCGGCAATTTGGAAATCCATCTCGGCTACGTGCATTGGCAAGACATCGGGTGCGAATCGGCGCCACTTCGAAGAGTGCCTCTTCCCCAGTTCGTTCAGGGAAGGCGCTTTGATTTCGTGATCAGACATTAGTTTCCGTTCAGCAGGATGGCCACGGTGGCGCCGATTAGAGCTGCTCCCAGCACCACGACTGCGATCGTAGTGAATCCCTGCTTGGCTCGGCGCTCGTTCTTTTTCATTAGTTTGGCAGCATCGCCAAGGGCATTGCCCTTTGGAGTTGGAGCCTCAAACTTCGGAATGATGGTTTGCGGTGTTGGTGAGTCGATCTTGTTTACCTTCAGCCCGAGGTTGGCCTGGTCTGGGTCAATGTAGGTCTCAACCTGAAGAACCGCGTCTGGTTCAACTTCTTCCTCGACAATTGGGATCAACTTGGTTGGCGTTGGAGCAGCCGGCTCACCACTTCGGGTGAAACTGTTCTCGGCTAGGTGGCCACCGGTGTTGGTTGGGGAAGAGATGGTGTTCTCTTCCAAAGGGTTTGAGTTCGTAACCGTTTCCTCTTCAACGGAAGACGTGCCGGAAACCACAAAAGTTGCTTCGTCGATGCTGGAGATAACCTCGGTAGCATCATCTATTTCTGGGTTGGAAATGATGGCAGTTGCGTCGTCGAGCTCGGATTTCTGGTTTTCGTTCATGGTTTACCTCTAAGTGAATGCTACTTCTTAGATCTAAATGAACGCAGTTGCCTGGTAATCATTTGCAACAGCGCAGAAAGTCCGGAACCTTCTGAAACGTTTCCGGTTTGGGAGAAGCGCAACTTGCCGGTTAGCTTCTTGAGCTGCTCGTTCGGCTTTGCCGCCCGAATAAACGACCTAAGTGAGAAGGTTGCCCGAATGCGATCGACGCGCTTAGATGATGAAACTAAACGGTTCAATTCTGCTTCGAAAATTTCCCAACTCTGATTCACCGACACCTCGAGTTCTTCCTCGGTGATGTCGACACTTTCAAAATCGGAAGATCCGTAAGCCATTTCGTTGGCCAGCTCGGCGAGCTGCATGATCTCGGGATTTCCCGAATCCCGGGCCAGTTCAATTCGCGTCTTGTTGCGTGGCATCGGTGCGCCGTAGTCGAGAGAAACGTCGACGTATTCTTCCCAGGCTCCAACGATTCTGGCAAATTCTGACTCGTGTTCTTTTCGCGAACGTCGACGTTTGCGCTTCATCAAGAAGATGAGCAGGAAAGGCCCCACGAAGATGAACACAACCAGTAGACCCTGGAGGACAGGAAGGATGTAGGTAAGGAAGTACTCCCAGGCTAAGACCCACCACACTTTTGGCGGTGTCTTACATTTTTCCGGATTCTTCAAACAGTTTGAATCCGTTGACGGAACCGACTTCCCAGGAGGAAGCACACCGGCAGAATCTTCGCCAGCCTCAGTTGGAACCTTCGGAGTTCCTGGCGGCGGTGGGGTCAGATTCAACTGCTTTTCAAACTGAGGCGTCGAGTCGATTGCGAGCCAGTCACCGTTTTCACCTTGAACTTCAGCCCAGGCGGCCAAGTTTGCGCCGCGGCAGGTGCCGGTTCCGTTGTTCTCTTCACAGGCAGGAACGCCAGGGACTTCTTCGGATTGACTGGTTCTGAATCCGATAACGACGCGAGCTGGGAAACCCTTGGCGGTGGCGATCAGGGCGATGGCAGTGGCAAATTGTTCGTCGTCGCCCGCTGTGGCCACTAGATTGCCACGCTTACCCACTCGATCTTCTTGAGCAATTAGATCTTTGAACATTTGGTCGATGCGCGACACGTTGTGACCCGCGGTCGACTGGGTGAATTCGAGTCCATCAACCTGATTGATCCAGGTGACGGTTTGGGTGGCATCGCTGGCCGGCTCAACCAGCGAGTGAGAGAGGAAACCACGATCACGCAGCCTTTTGGCGGCATCTTTCAGAGTTGCGCCGTCGACGATGTTGAGGTCGGTTTGTTTTGCTAACCAGTTGGTTAGATTCTCAGGAATCAAGTCTTTGTCGATGCTTGGTGAGCCTGGAGTAATTTCACTGGCAACCACCTCGGGTAGAGCAACGTAGTCGATTCGATAGTTGGCGTCGTTGCTGAGCCCTGGAATGATGGCCGCGGTACCGGTGGTGCGATTAATGAACAAGGAGTCGCTCAATTTCGAAGCGTTTTCACCGTTGAAGGTAACCCGCTTCACGTTATTCACGATCGGAAGCCAAATTGCATTGAGTTTGCCGATTGAAACGTCGAGTGACTTCGGAGAACCGTTTCCACTAACGGCTAGGTCGGCTGGAACGCGCGAGTAGTAAACGCTGTCGTCGATGTTGCTTCCACCGGTTGGTGCAACCGTGAAGGTTTCGCCGTTGAAGTAAGGCATGGTCGCGAGGCGGATTCGATCTGGGGCTTGTTCGGTGCTGTAGGTCAGCAAATTGCTAGTTAGCAGTTCCGCGTCGCTGAAGTAGTTTCGGTAGGAACTCAGCGGGCTGGTCTGCTGTTGGAGGATTCGAAGTTTCTCAACACCGCTTCGAAGTACCGTTCGGCTGTTTGAAAGCCCGGTGAACTGCATGGTGGTACCGGTAACAGCAACCGCGAGAATTATCACCGATGCCGCTAAGGCAACCCGTCGTAGTTTTCGAATTACAAGGTTTGCTGTGAACCCGAGTGCTTCTTGGCGAACCACAAGGTGCTCACGTCTGGTGGCTCTGGCACCCCAGTTGAGGTAAACCACCAGCGTGATGAACAGAAGGCTTCCGGTGACCAGTGGCGTTGGAAGAGGAAGCTGAAGACCAAACATGGCGAAGTCGCCAGGCACGCTGGTTACACCGAACGCTATGGCAAAAATAACTATGGCGATCACCGGGATTGAAGCCAGAGCGTGCCTTGAAGTTTTCCCAAAGAACATCCACCCGAACAAGACACCGGTAAGCAGGTAAAGCACCAAGACCGGCGAAAGTAGGGCATGGTAGGTGCCGAGTGGAAGCTCGATGGTGATGATCTGTTTCCAAGCCTGAATTGGTCCGGTGATGGCCTCCAAGAAGCCAGTGAGCCAAGAGCTTGCGTTTCCGAGTGCTCTCGGGTTTGCTAGCGGCAGGGCAAGCAGCACGAACGCGACAAGTGTGAACAGGGTCGTGGTGAGTACGCCAGGCTTTCGAATTTGCTGGTTTGCTCCAATCGCAAAACCCACGATGATTGACACCAGAGCGGTCACCAGCAAGAAGAGGTCTTGATAAATCGGCCAGACGAACAGCAAAGTAAGCGCAGTTAGCACGCTCAGGTAGACGGCGTAAGTGGTCTTCAGCTTCATCGGATGAACCTGCCCATCAGGCCAGGAAGATCTTGAACTTCTTGAATAGTGAAAATCTTGATTCCGTTGACTTCCGCAAACTTCGGTTCGGTATCAGGCGATGAATCTGCAACCACAAACAAAACGCCAATGTTGCTCGGCAGGAACATCTTTATCTCCTGCATGGCTCGAGGCGTGATGGTTGATCCAACCACAATGACCGCGAGTGAAACATCCGGGTGTTTCGTGGCGGCGAGACGGCAAACATCTTTGAGGCCCATGGCTTGTTCGCTGGCGTTTACCAGGCAGAGGTCATCAAGCAGGCGTCGTCTGGTTTGAACCTTGAATTCCTTGATGGCGAACATTCGTCCGCGTGCAAAAGCCGGCACCTCGTCGCTTGAGAGCACACTGATCTTTCGCTGATCACGGATGGCACTGAGCCCAAGCGAACCGGCCGCGCTTACGGCGATCTCGTATTCGTCGGAGCCGGCGCGATATTCACCGGAATTGGCAGCCAAAATCACGATCATTTTAGAGCGGCGGCTCTCTTCATATTGGCGAAGCATGAACTTACCGGCTTGACCAATTTTCGCTGTTAGCTTCCAGTGAATGTGCTTGGGGTTGTCGCCGACCACGTATTCACGAACCGAGTGGAACGACATATCTGAATCAACGATGCTCGAAGTTGGGTCGCCCTCGAGATCGCGAAGGATTCCTTCACGCGTGCGAGGGAGCTGCCTGGTTTGCGGGTGAACAAAAATTTCGCGCTCTTCAAGTAACCGGTTTTCACGTCTTAGCGCAGCCACCGGGTCGGTTCGAACCGTGGTGATTGGCCCGAGTTTCAATACGCCTCGCCTTTGCGACGGAATTTCGTAGTCAATCTGCTTGGTGTCGCCGGCACGGAGAAGCGGAATACCGAATTCCTCAACGCCCTCGCCGATCTTTACTTCCAGCACGCCAGGAAGTTGAAGATGATTGCTGGTGTTAGTGACCAGAATCGGGGCTTTAGTGTGTTCCCCGGCAATCAGATGATCGTCGGGAAGATCAAACACGATGTCGTATTCGTTACCGCCAATTAGGAACGGGATTGCAATTACGAGGACGATTGCAGAAACCGCACCTAGGAATGCAAACTCTGGCCAATCGAGGAACACACCTAGTGGAACCCAAAGCACTACAAATGCGATTGCAACCAGACCGACCTTGGTGACGGTTTCCGACGCCCAAACGTATGCCTTACTTAGTGATGCAAGCATTAATCGAGCTGCTTCGTTGAACTTCGAGAGGGTAAGCGAAACACGACCGGTAACGGTTTCGGTGCCATGGCTGATGGTTGCCGTGGCCTCGCGAACCTGGGTGCGGCCGGCGTTCGAGGAAGCCGCCTTCGCCTTACCCTTGGTTGGTCTGGTTTCGCTGTTACTCATTATTAGACTTCGAAGTTTCCTGTCGGTGGGGTGATCTTCTCCAAAACCTGAGCGATGATCTGCTCTGGCTTGATGCCATCGAACTCAGCATCAGGAGTTAGAACGATTCGGTGAGCGAGCACGTTTGTGGCTAGTTCCTTTACGTCATCCGGGGTGATGAAGTTGCGACCCTTGGTTAGCGCCCAAGTCTTGGCTAGCTTGGTGAGGTTTCTCGCACCACGAACCGAAGATCCCACACGGATTTGCTCTGCCTGGCGGGTTTCTTCGATGATCGCAACGATGTAGCGCAGCACCGACTCGTTGGCAATAACTTCACGTGACATTGCCGAGAGCGTGAGAATGTCCGAACCCTTAGCAACTGCTTTCAACTGCCCTGAAACATGCGCGGTGCCTTTCAGGATTTCAACCGTCGAGTTTGGATCGGTGTAACCCACGCTGGCTTTGATCATGAAGCGGTCGAGCTGAGCTTCAGGAAGAGGATAGGTTCCGCTCTGTTCAATCGGGTTTTGGGTAGCAATAACCAAGAATGGCAAACCGGCCGAGCGGCGAACCTTTCCCACGGTTACGTGGCGCTCTTCCATGGCTTCAAGAAGTGCCGATTGAGTCTTCGGTGAGGCACGGTTGATTTCGTCGGCAAGAACGAGGTTGGCGAAGATTGGTCCTTCCTGAAATTCAAAGGCCTCTTTCTTCTGGTTGTAAACCTCGATACCAGTGATGTCGGTAGGCAGTAGATCGGGAGTGAACTGAATACGCGAGTATTTCATGTCCATCGATTCAGCGATGGCACGGGCCATGGCTGTTTTTCCGGTTCCAGGTACGTCTTCAAGTAAGACGTGCCCTTCGCTGATCATTGTGGCAAGAACCATCTGCACCACATGACGCTTACCAAACAGGGTTTGCTCGACATTGTTCACAATGCCGTCGAAGAGTGTTTTGAACTCTTCCTGCTGCTTCTTACTAATTGCCATTTTTTCTCTTTCCTCGATAAATGGTTACTACTGGGTACACGTAAATTTGTAAGTCACCGTTCCAGTTAATCCCTTGACTCGGGAGTTCAACTGGTTTCCGGAAAATTGAACCGAAATAGTTTTGACCGGAGGTCGGTTCGGGATTCTCCAGTTGTCACCTGGCTTGTCTAGATCTCCGGTGGTGTTGGTCGTCGAGACATAGGTTGGTGTTCCGGAAATCTGCCACAGTGGCTTCTTATTAGCGTTTAGCAATCCGCTGCCCGCAAGTTTGAAATCAATTTCGTGGTTTCTAATACAGGCACTGGTTTCCCCAGAAATGCTCGGGTCTTCAGCCTTAGACGTTAGGTCGACCAGCTTGTCGACTCCGGTGATTTTCAACTGCCAGGAACGAGAGAGCGTGAGTGGTTCAAGAACTCTAGTTCCCTTGCTGCAGGTAGTTGGGTCACTGGTTAGGCAATAGCGCACTCGAATAACCGGCTTGGCTCCAAAGGTGTCAGATGAAATGGTGTCACTCCAGCCGGCATCGGTTTCGGTTGAGTTGAACTGTGGCTTTACCCCAGCCTTAGTCTCGCTACGTCCGAGCGAAACTAGCCAGGCACCGCTGGCATTTGGTGTCGGGCTGATGTCGTAGGCGAAGGCGCCAGCTATGGGATCCGCCAGCGTTGAAACACTAGCCCCGGCAAGCTTTGTGTAGCCATAGCCATTAGCCAAACAGACATAAGGCGTATACGAGGTGTTGTCTAGAATCGGTTTTAGCACCCCCGAAGTGACGCTCGCCTTTTGGGCATCTCCATCGCCGAGATCAATTGATCTCCCATTGGTGATAACCGTCTCTCCGCCACCAATCTGCATGGTGACGGCGTTAGTCCCCACATCCCAGACGCAGGTCGGTGCGGTCGTTCCGGTATACATTCCGAAGACGATTTCAAGTGACTTGAAACTCCAATTTCGATCGAGGTTGTTCACCCCAACCGTAGCCACGTAACCCGAGCCACTCTTCTTGGTGGTTGCAAATACCGACTCAATTTTCGGCTTTGCGGCAATTGGACCAACCCAGTTGGTCGAGTTGGAATCAACGACATCGCGAACCGGAGGATCTACTCGACCAAAAGCGGTGACGGTGATTCGGCTTCTCTTCCCTGGTTTCGCAGCGACGCGAACCTTGAACGGATCAAAGGTGGCCGAAGGCATTTTTACCTCGGGGTTCAAGCCGGTATCGCCGGTGATTTCATAACGTTCGATGAGTGAGTCATTGACCGGCCGCACGGTAACCTCGGCGTAACCACGTGACTCGGTGGCTTCAGGGTCGTAAACCGTTACGGCATCAATGTTGGATTGAGAAATTCGCTTTGGCGCCTTGTAGGAGTAGACCCGTTCGACAACCTTTGCCTTCTCGGAAAGCCCCTGATCGTTTCGAGCTCTCACCGAATAGGTGTGAAGGTTCACCTTGTTCACGCCGTCATATGGGCTCAGGTTGTAAAGCACACACCGAGTAACTCCGCCGCTCGAATCTATGTCGCAGGTGGTTGATTCACCCTTGCCATCGACTACCTCGAATTCGGTAATTGCTGGGAATGACGAGGCTGGAGGAACAATCTGAAGAGTAACCGTGCTGGCGGTGTAATCAACCTGCGATACCGAACTTACGTTGCCGGGGATGCCGGCGAACGAGAATTCGAGGGTGCCGGAACCCAATCGGCCTTCTTTATCTAGAACGTTGTAAGGAACCGTGCACTTCACACCGGTTGGTTTGCCGCCCCACTGTGCGTATAAACGATCTTCGAGTGTCTTGATCGTCACTTTTCCGCAGGCGCGAGAACTGCTCTCGTAGCTAATCACGCCCGTGGTGTAGCCAAACGGCGCAAATCTAAGGTCTTCTTCGTTTTCGTATGGGTTATAAACACCAGGCGTCGCGTTCATTTCTGCGGCGCTCTTCGCACAATTTGCCTCACCATCGGCTACCGAGCAATCTAACGTGAGCGTTGGAGCCACTGGGAGTTGGTTAGGAAGTTGGCCAACTACCAAAACCAGGTTTGCCGATTTAGTGTTCGGGTAGTCGTCCAAGCTAATTTTGATGGAACGCTTGGAACCAGGTGCCGAAGAACCGTAGGCCTGAATTTCTAACTTCGACGAGCTCTTTTTAGAGATTTTAAATAAGTCACTGCCGCCGTTGAAGCTAAATTTCAACTTGGATTTGTCGTCATCGCTCTTTCCATACCAAATGGTCATGTTTATCAGGTCATAGATCTGAGTTGAGCTTTCACCGGGAACGATTGTGATCTGTTGGTTGGTCAGTTCTGGCTGAGGCTCACGAGGCGTGATCTCAATCGGAACTAACAGGGTGATAAACGGTTCATCCGAATTAGCTAGCTTCACCTCGACATCGCAGAAGTCACTCCAAGGCTCTCCGGTTCCTGCCGAATAAGAAACCGTTGTGCCCGACTTGATTGAACAAGAGGCATTCTCACGAACGCCGTGCGCGCGAACCTTGCCGAGTTGCAATCCCGTTTCTAGGTTGGTGAGTTCAGCCATGTCGAAACTGACTGTCTTGCCCTCATCAACCTTCTGTTTAGAAGCACTTGGGTCGAAGGTAATTTTTGGCTGGGTGCCTGGTAAGTGAAGGAAACCGTAGCTGGAAACGGTCTTGCCGGCGAAGTTTGTTCCAGAAAGTTTGAAGATGACAATCTTCTGAGTCTTAGGAAAATCTGAAGCTGTAATTCTGGTGTTTTCCGCCACCTTGAATCCGCTCTCCTCTTTCCATAGTGAGAGCGTGAGTTTATTCACGTCACCAGAAGTCCAAATAACTTTCTTGCTAACGACGTCTAAGCCGTCACGAACAAATTCCGTGGCTTGCGCTCTGGTGGCGAAGGTATCAGTGATGTCTGGGGCGTCATCGATGGCGTCATTGGTTGCTTTCACCGTGATGTAGCCGGAACTGCGGCTACCACTTGAACTTTGTGCCGTGTAGATGAATCGCATGGTCATCGGGGAAGTGCCGGCCTGAATGGTGACTCGGTTACCGTTTTCGCGAATTGCCGCTTTCCAGAGTCGATAGTTTTCTGACTTTTGTGGAGCATCGGGTGTTACCGAACCCTTTACCAGGCTGATTGGTTTGTCTGGGTTCGGCTGTGGGTCGAAGTCGTTTGAAAGCGGGTCCATTACGACCTTGTTGCTCGCTCCAACAAGCACTTCGGCATAGTCGTTCAAAGTAACCGGAGCCGTGTCTGGCTCACCACCGATGATCGCCACCTTGACGGTTGCCGTGCCAGAAACCAATCCAAGCGAATCAACCAAGGTGTAGGTGAAACGGTCTTGACCGCTGGCATTGGAAAGCGCGGTGTACTCGATCGAACTTCCGTCTGGGTTGATGTAGGCGGCACCCTTATTTCCGCGAACCCCCAAAAGTGATTGCACCAGAACTGAGTCACCGTCGGGGTCTACCCCAGCGGTTAGAACCGGGATACTCACCGTTTCGCCGGCGCGAACTCGGGCAACCAAGTCGTGAGCAACCGGCGGCTGGTTACCTTCATCATTTTGAACTACCTTGATGGTGATGGTGGCGAGGGTTTTTAGAAGCGGGTTGTTTGCCGCGTAGATCGAGTATCCGCAGCTGAACCCGCCCTGGGTTGGTGGTGCCACGATACGGATCTTGCCACCACCGGCAAAAATCAAACCGCCCTTGATGCAGCTAGTTTTTTCTTCCTGCACCAAAGACCGTGAGTCGATAACGAGCGGTACTCCAGGGCTTCCGAGGTCGTTGGCAAGCACGTCAACTTCGGTCGACTGTCCGGCTCGAATCGTAACCGAGTCTCTTCTGGCTACCGCAGGCTTGGCCTCCGGTGCAGCAAGTTCATATACGAATGCTTGGCCTTCGGTTTTGTAAGCCGCATTTCCGCTTCCGTCGCTGAGCGTGTAACTAATAACTCCAACAAAACCAGGGGCGTCATTGATATTTTTGCCCCGGATTCTTAGATTGCCACCTTTGATTTTGTCGACCGAAAGCAAAGCGCCCTTGTTTGGATCGGTTTGCAGCTTACTTACCACCAAGGCTCGATTGGCGGGGTTGTGAGCGGCACTGAAAACGTCGATGGAGGTGTCGAGACCAGGACTAACTAATACAGTTACCGGCGCGGTTGAGAGAACGAGTTGGTCGGGCGAAACCACGTTGACTCTAAATAGCGAATCAACTTCAGATCCAGAGCCGTCTCGCAGCTTAATGATCATCTGTGAGGGTTTGGTATCCGCCGCTGTGAATTTGACTCGCGTCGAATCAAGCTGCTCGAACTTTAGGGTGTCACCGTTTGACGCCGCCAGGTTTGCAATTGAAATGAACCCTTGAGCACCAGAGGTGTACTTCGCAAAGTCGATTGTGGTTGGTTCACCTTTGGCAATCACCACCACTGGCGCATCGAAGGTAAACAAAGCTTCGGCGCGAACGGTGATTGCAAAATCAGTGGTGGAGCGAGCGCCATGAATGTCGGAGACAGTTACTTGGGCGGTGACCGTCGACGAGCGTTTTTCACCAGCATTTTCGTTCTGGTAAACCAAGTCTCCGGCCGGCGTGTATGCGAGATTCCCTTCGCCCTTGGTGATTTCAGCCTTACTAATAAAGAATCGGTCACCGTCTGGGTCAACCCATCCGTTCAGGAATGGGATAGAGATTTCGGAACCTTGAGCAACACTCGCTTCCGGCCATGACTGTAAACAGTTCGGAACGATATCGGTACACCAACCCGGTGCATTGTTCTTGGAGTTTGGTATGACCGTGAGGGTCACCTTGGCAGCATTGGAGTTTTGAGTTCCAGTGCCGTCGGTAATTTTGTAGGTAAAGGTCTTGGTACCTCTGGCGTTCGGGCTTATTAGAACTGTGAGCATTTGTTGCTCGGAGGTAACTTTCACCTCACCAAAGTTCGAATCAAGTCCGCGCACAGTTTCGGGAACAATGGTGATCACATTGCCGCGGTTTGGGTCGCTGTCGTTCAAAAGAACCGGAAGGGTAACAAGTTCCCCGGCGCGAACTCCAAAGCGGTCGGCAACTGCAACGGGAGGCTTTGGAGTCTTGGAATCTTCCGGTTGCTCGCAGTCAACCTTGCATGGCTTAGGAGGTGGCACGATGCTGTTCCAGTTTTGTGTGCCAACGATAAGTTCACCGGTCGGTAAGTTCCAGGCCCAGCCGCTATAGGTGTCGTTGATGACCGCAGTTTCGCCGTTTGATTGGAAAGTTAGTGCGTCTTTTCCTTCTCCGGTAAGTTTCGCCGCATCAAGTTTTCCGGCAGCAAAATCGAGAGGCTTTAGTGCCTTCTCCCCTCCCGCATAGAACCAACCGGCACTATCCGACAACCAGGTTGAATAGATGTTGCCCTTGAAAGTGATGGGGCGCGTGGTGATCAGAGCATCTGGAACATCTTGAAGCTGTTCGAGTTTTCTGGTTTCTAGATTTACCGAGTACAGGGCGGTTGGAGTCGAAAAGAAAGCTGCGACTCCGGTGCTCGACGATTTTTGAAGTTGCCCATCGGCTGCGGTTGGAACAGGGTCTGTGGCGCCGCTAACCCAAAGCTGATTTGCGCCTTGATCTAGCAAAGCCCAACGATCACGAATCGATGCCATTTGAAACGGGCCGACGCTTCTGCCAGAAACCGAATCTGTCGAATCATTCCAGGCTTGAGAAATTGGATCGTATTCAAAAACCTTTTTGGCAGACGCTGAATAGGTCTTCACTCGATTTGTGAGGGTTACCGCGGTGGCGTCGAAGCGCTCCACTCCCATAGGAAAAGGTACTTCGGTGGGTTTCAAGAAACCGTTCTCAGCGATCTCTGAGATGAGCAGTTTACCGTCGGCTGAGATGAGAGCGGCCACGGTTTCGCCCACATCAATCGATTTAGCCGATGAATCGAGAGCGATTGCGTCTTCGGTATCCTCGGTGAAATCGGAGGGGCTGACTGAACTAATGTTTACAAACTTGGAGTTAGCGCCGGCGAAAAGTAGTGAAGCATTGGCGCTCTGTAACAGCTCGCTAGGGTCGGCTACGGCGTTGAAAGAGGTGAGCTCGTTTACTTCGGTGTTGACCCGCCCGAAACGCGAAGCCAAATTGGCGCCGGTTCCTTTTTGCAAAACCCAGACATTTTGAGTGTTCAGTTTTACGTTTTTCACATCAAAACCGGTGGCAAGAATTGCGGAACCTACGATGAGCGCCAGCACCAGCGAGATCGCTGTAACTTCCAACACCTTGCGCGAAGGCAAACGAGTTGCGCGGCTACCACGCAAGAAACTCAAGTTATACCCCCGGCGGACTCAACAGTAGATAAGTCAGGATGTAGCCGAACGCGACCGCTCCGGCGATAACCCAAAACAGTGGACCAAGTTTGAACTTCTTTTTCTGCGGCACAAATGCGTCGGCTTTGGCGCAGATGGGGCATTGCTCTGGATCTAATGCGGTTTCTTGGTTTTTCTTCCGACCACCACCGGCTGGGGTTACGTAAACGCCAACCTTCAAGCCGGATGTGTCAACTTTCACGTGACCACACGGATATTTTGGAAGATTTTCCTCAACTCGGTTGACATTGCTAGGGGCAATGCTCAAGCGAGTGACCTGGAACTGCAGAGCAGCCTGAATTTCGTTGAGCGCCATCGCGAATTCCTGCATGCTCCCGAATCGAAGAGCCGGGTCACGATACATCGCTTTGTTCAGCAGCTCTTCAACGATTCGTGGGATTCCACCAACTGGGATCGGCGTATAAATTGCCTTGACGATTCGAGCTTTCAACTTGTCGTTGTCATTTTGCTTGGGATCAGAAGATTCAAACGGAGTTCTGCCAGCTAACAGCGAATAAAGAGTTGCTCCAAGGGAAAAGATGTCGGAACTCACCGATCCGAGCGTCTGGAGACTCACAACTTCTGGCGCACTCCAAGGAAGTGACATAGCGATTTGGTCGTTGGTATCAGCAACATTGATTTCACCGGCAATACCGAAGTCGGACAACACCGGAGTTCCAAAGGAATTGATCAAAATGTTTGAAGGCTTAATGTCTCGGTGAATCAAGTTGCTGCGATGCACGGTCTCCAAGGCACAGGCGATTTGAACGCCGATGTCGAGCACCGATTCCAAACTCAATGGATTAGTTCGCCAGTTTTTCCCCAGCGAGGTTGGGCAATACTCCATGGAAATGTAAGGGTTTCCATCTCTCGAAATGTTGGCTTCGAAGATGTTGACGATGTTGGGGTGCCCGCCAAGTTTGGCAAGGTTGTTCGCTTCCGCGACGAAACTGATCGCCGATGGTGAATTGGTCTGGAACTTCTTTAGAAAAACCTTAACGGCAACTTCTCGGCTTGGAACAGACTGTCGGTAAAGAAATACGTCGGCAAAACCACCGCGACCGAGTGGTGAAAGATAGCTGAGCCCGGAAATATCGGGCGGCATTAGCGGCAAGCGATTAGCCATTAGTTACCATCTCCCAGCGGCCAGAACTTCTCATTGCCGTTAGACAAGTCAACCAGAATCCAACGCCCGCCGACGCGCGTAAGGTGCTGATTACCGTTACATTCGAATTTCCAGATTGCCGTGTAGTTTTCGTTGCTAACTCCGGTGGCGCAGACACGAATTTCTGACGATTTGTCATCGCTGTTATCTAGGTTCACTCGCTTTCCAGATTCGGCATTCTTGATGATTTTCTCGCGTGAGGGCTCATCCACCAAAATCGATAAAGGTGCGGTTTCCCCGTCAATTCGCACTGCGCGTCCGGCTATTTTTAGTTGCTTGGATTCGCTACCATCGGCGAGGTTCAGCATTGAGAAGAACTTCGATTCTGTTTTGTATTTTTCGTTTAGATAGAGCGAGACTGTCGAAACGGAACTGACCCTTGAGATTTCAAACTGTGGCTTAGAAACCTTGGTCGTCCAACGTAATGAACCGCTGTCAACATCGACCAGAGAAACCTCGCGATTGTTTTTACCACCTAGAACAAAAAGCTGACTGTAGTGACGGCGGTTTATGGGATTCGTGACACTGTCTTCGTGGCTGATGGCATAACCGTCGCTCTTTAGGGTCCAGATAGTTTTACCATCGTCGTCAATTGAGTCAATGGTGATGTCGTGCCCCTGAAGCCCACCCTGGGAAATGAGGTTGGTAGCCTTTTCCTTCACGCCGTCGCCAGCGATTTGCACGGTGGCGTTGCCAATCCTGTAGAGCTTTACCGCCGGCTTGCCAGCCCAGGAGCTGAATCTACCGATACCAAGCAAAATCGACTTTGGTTTATTGGTTTTGTCACGACCGAGGATTAGCCGATGGCCAACGATAGGGTTGCCACCCATCGGCTTCTGATCTGATTCAACGCTCCACTTTGCGCTGCTAAGGCGCTTAGATCGATATTTCGCGTAGCGGAAATCCTTTTTCGATCCGTTGGTCATAACCAAAATACTTTTGAGTTCGCCCGGGATTGGAACAACTTCCAGAACCGGGGCTTGCATGATCGGCTGGTACTTACTTTTAGCGATGACCGGGTCGGTGATCAGTCCGTTAAGTCGGTTATAGGGAACCAACGTTTTCATTTTTCGGTTTTGGCTGTCGTCGATCGATTTTTGGTCGCCGCCGGCGTCGGTGCCATTAATGTCGGTGTATTTGACCAAGACCTCGTTGAGGCCAGGAATCTCGATTAGCTGCTTCTGCCACTTCTCGGTCCAGTCGAGTTCTCCGGCTAGGTCGATTTTCCAAAGCTGGCGACCATCAGTTAGATCAACCAAGGCCAAGGTACTTGGAATCGGCTCATCCAACTTGCGGCATCTCTTCGACTCAAGGTCGTTTTGAGTTAGAACTACAGCCTGGTTTTGATCGAGTGTTGCGAATTCATACTGAGTGCAAGAAGAATCGCCGTCGGTTTGAAGGCTGTACTGCCATCCGCCAACCGGCTTAGGCTGACCCAGAGTCTCCATTGCAACCACTCCAAGAACAGGTTGGTTTTGCTTCAGATAATCGACACCAACCCAGAGAGCGCTCACGGCAACAGCCGGCACAAGCAACACTCCTAAAGTTTTTGCGAAGCGCCCGAGCTTTCGACGGCCACGAGTCTTTACTTTTTCGATTACCTGCTTTTGGCGCAAGTGCGGTGTTGCTCCTGGCTTGCTCTGAGTGTCGATCTGCAGGCTGCTTACTGCTTTTGCCTGATCCCGTTTTGCCTGTTCGATCCATTTTCTGAGCTCTGGATAGAGCGATGGGTTACCGAGCAGATCGTCCCAAACTTCTGGGTAACCGTTGGCCAGCCTAGACATTACGCCGGCCGAGGTTTTCGCATCCTTCGCTAGAGCCTTGGCCTCAGCGAGCGACATTCCGCGATTAGTGGTCATCGGTCATACTTCCCGTCGAGTCGCAAACGGGTCAGCGTTACCAAGATGATTGCGGTGCCAATCAGCATTGCCGCCGAGGTTCCCCAGATGTAAAGGTTGTGTGCCCAGAACGGGTCTTCATCGAGACTTGGCGAGATGGCAGCCAAATTTGTGGAGCTAGCCGACATCGCAAACCCCCATCTGGCGATTACCAGTGTTGCCGCGGCCGAGATAAACGAGCCAGCGGTGATTGGGAGCAAACCTCCATTTAGTACAAGCTGAGCCATAAGGAACACCACAAAAAGCGGCATAACCTGCTCACTCGATTTCACCAGCGACGATAGAAGCAAACCGGTAACCATGGCAGCCAGTGCGGTGAGCATTAGTGACAAGAAAAGCTCCAGTGCCGGCGATGCGAAATAGATTGACTGAATCGGCGGGGTTTTCGCCAAAAGCGTCACGTAGGTTAGCATTCCAGCCATAAATGCCGAAAGCAGTCCGAAGACCAGGAGCTTCGAACCAAGATAAGCAGAGACTGGCAGCCCCACCGCTCGCTCGCGAAGAAAAACAGCTCGCTCCCCCACTAGGTCACGAATCGAAATTGACGCCCCCATGAACGCGGCGCCAATCACGAGCATTGCTATGAGCTGGCTCGGCTCAGCCGGAGTGCTATTCGAAGCAGGCCCTAAACCGCCTTCGCCAGGAACCACCAAAACGAGCAGACCCACAATTACCGGCAGAAAAAGTAGAAACATCAGATAGCCGGGGTCGGCAAGAATCAAACTTAGCTGCCTGCGGCAGAGCGTTGAAAACTGACTCAACCAAGGTGCACTAACTCTTTTTGAAACTCCGACCGCTTGCTCTCGAACTTCGGGAACCTCGACCGCCTTGGGATTGTGAGCGAGGTAACGCTGGTAGGCCGCTTCAGGGTCGTCCTTGATTACAGCAAAAATGTCAGCCCAGTCGGTTGAGCCAAAGAAATTGTTGATACCGCGAGGTGGACCGTAGTAAGCCGGCATTCCACCAGGGGCCAGCACCAAAACGTCGTCACACAAATCGAGTTGGGCTACCGAGTGGGTAACCACCAAGACACCGCGGTCATCCACGGCAAGTTCTCGCAGGGTTTTCATAACCTGACGATCCATCGCCGGATCCAAACCGCTGGTTGGTTCGTCGAGAATCAGCAGCGAAGGTTCGGTGAGTAGTTCGAGAGCCACCGATGCACGTTTGCGCTGACCTCCGGAGAGCTTGCTGATCACGGTGCCGCGATTATTCTCCAACTCCAGGCGTTCGATGACTCGTTCCACCTGGGCTTTTCGCTCCTGCGCTCCCCCGTCGACGCGTAAACGAAGTTTGGCTGCGTAATTAAGTGCGGTGTCGAGTTTCAAAGAGGTGTGGAGCACATCGTCTTGTGGAACCATTCCGATACGCGAAGATAGCAATTCGTAATTCTCGTAGACACTGAAGCCGTCGAACTGAACCGTTCCAGCGGTTGGTTTATTGATTCCTGCAATCGACTTTAAGAATGTCGATTTTCCGGCACCTGATGGACCGATAACGGCGGTCAGAGTGCCGGGAGCGATGTGAACGTTGATGCCCTTCAGCAAACGCTTTCCACTGGAAATAGCAAACTCGAGATCGTTTACGTAAAGCCCGCCGGTCTTCTCAGACTGGCTGCGCAGGTAATCAAGCTCGCCATTACGAATTGTTAGGTCGTTATTCCCGATGGTGATGACGTCGCCCTCGCGAACCGGTGCCGTACGAACGAGTTTTCCGTTTAGGTAGGTACCATTTGTGGAACCGAGATCCTCGAGCACCAAACTCTGTTCAAAGCGAATCAATCGTGCATGTTTACGGCTGACCAAGACATCACTCAGGATGAAATCAGCGTCGGCCGCCTTACCGATGATGAGGTCTTTTGCCGAAAGCGTTGAACCGGTTGGCGCCACTTTCGCGGCTGCCGTAGTTGGGGTTAATGTAACGACGGCCGAAAGCACTTCTTTTCCGAGGTGCACGTCCATCGGAACGGTGACTCGAGCAGAATCAACCTGTATGTTATTTACCCAGCAACCGTTGGCACTATTTGAGTCTGTGAGTACCCAGTTTCGGGCGCTTTCGTCGAACGCCAATCGGAAATGTATGCGAGAAATCGACGGGTCGTTGATCTGAAAAGTTGCGTCTAGGGAACGACCAACGGTCACAACTTGGCTGGAATCGTAAACTTCCGTGCGACCGGCAAAACTTATCTGGATCTGAGTCATTGAATCCAGCCTAAACGTGCACTCGCTATTGCCGCCGCGGTTACCAGGTTGGTGGTCCTGGAGGTTTTCGTCGTCTTGCCGCCAGCATTGCTCGCGGTCACCGAAAGCAAAATGTACTTTCCAACAGCCGAAGACGGAACCACCAAATCAACCGTGTCAAAACCACTGATCAGGCTGCAGTTGGGGTTGGGAACCGCACTCTGAGGCGTTGCTATAGAGGAGCCACAGGAGTACCAGAGATAGCTGTAACTAATTGGCTTGGTGTTACTTACCCAGGTTCCCAGGTTTGCGCGCAACCGGGTGCCGGCCGAGGCGGTGTTGGCGCTGATTGTTGGATCCACCGAAACGGTGGCCGCCACATTGATTGGTCCGAATCCGGCACTGAACCTTCTTGCTGTTCCGGTGCCAGGCTTGTTGGTAGCAGTGGTTAGGGTTTCCCGAGCAACCAGGTACTTGCCATCCCAATCACGGCTGAGGCTAACGGTTGAGAAATCCGCTTTCGTTGAGACCGGGCTTGCCAGAGAACACAGCGCATCGAGACTGTCGGCTGCCGCCACTGCCGAAGTGCAGACATACCAGGTATAGCTATATGTTCCCGCGCTTGGAGCAGGGCTTCCCGCCCAAGTTCCTCGGGTCACAGTGACCGTGGCCCCCGTGGCGAAGGTATTTGCTCCCGAGACCAACGGTTCAGAGGTAATTGTTGGAGTTGAAGAAACCACCAAGGTAGAGGCCGACGCCTTAGAAACGCTGCCCTGCAAATTTCTCGCCGTTTGAACAAGAACAATCCGCTTTCCAACCTGTTCGGCACCAAGGCGAAGCGCAGCACCCTCACTACCGGCAATCAGAGTGCAAGAACTAGAAACATCCGCCGCTCCCGCGACAACGGCATCGGTGCACTGCCACCAGGCATAAGTAGAAGTTGGGGTTTCAAAGCCGGAAACCGGCGCCAAGGTCGCGGTAAGTAGTTCGTCGAAGTGAGCCACACCGGAAATGCTCGGGTTCGTTGCACCGAACTGTGGCTTGTTGCGAATCTTGCCGATGCTCGAGGTAAACGCGGACGCACTGCCAAACCCCTGCTTGTTAGTTCTAACGGTCGCAGTGACTCTGGCAATCAGATAAGTTCCAGCCATGGCGTTGGTCGGGCTTAGCGAACTTGCGGTGGCATTCGCCACCTGCGTGCAGTCGTTTGGAAGGTTGGCTGGTGCACTTGCCTTTTCGGTGGCGCAGGTAAACCAGGCGTAACTGTAGTCGGCAATGGTCACAGCTGGGTTAGCGCTCCAAGCACCAGCGGAAACAGCAACCAGGTTCCCATTGGCGACTAGCGGTTCGCCGGAAAGCTCTGGATTCGCGGTACTTATCGGGGTGCTAGTTACAAAGGTGGTTGCGGTTGAGGTCTTCACCGCAGTGCCCTGTGAGTTTGAGTTGGTAGCGATCACCACGATGAACTTGCCCGCCTCAGCTGATGTAAGCGTTAGCGAAGATCCTGCCGAGCGGCCAACCGAAGCACAACCGTTTGGAATGGCTGTTGCCGAAGTAGCCACAGCGCTGTCGCACTTCAACCATTCGTAGGTGGTGGCAAATAGCGGGTACTCCTGCACCTCAGGCATTGTCGCGACGATCACTTCGCCAACATGTTGAACTCCAGCGGTTGAAGGATCTGTGGTGAATGTCGGTGCCATGAGTATTGGTCCAAGGGTTGAACTCACACTAAAGGCATCACCGGCACCGGACTTGTTTACAACGCTCGACGCCTTTTCAACGACCAAAATGTATTTGCCGCGCTCGGCCGCGGTTGGCTTGAACGTCTTGTTGCTAATAGTTTGAACGGTTGAGCAGTCACTAGGAATCGTGGCAGCGCTCGAGGGCTGAGCGGTATTGCAGGCGTACCAGATGTAGCTCTTGGCAGCGAGCGGAGCCGAGGTCCAGACACCTTCGGTCACCGTGAGGTTTGAGTTCACTGCCAGCGGGGAAGCACCAGAAATGGTTACCGACGAGGTGTTGATCGGAGTCATGGTGACGCGATTATTCGTCGAAGGAGCGAAACTCGTGACGGATTTCACGCTGTTGGTGAGAGTAACGCCAACGGTAATAAATTTGCCCGCTTGGGCCACACCGGCGGTGAAGGTGTCGGACGTGGCTCCAGAAATTTCGGAGCAACCACTGGTAGCGACGCTGTTTCCACCTGCTACTTCAGAGGTACACGCTAACCACTGATAGCTTGTGGAATCGAGATCGAAGGCAGAAAGTTTGGTGAAGCTCGCGGTCAGTGATAGATCAACGTGACGAATTCCAGAAATTGATGGTGTTGCGTTGAACTGCGGCGGGCTCTTGATTACCGAAGTTGATGCTGAGTAGTGGATCACCGAAGTATTCATGCCAAGGTTGTTGGCTACCTGCGTTGCAGTTTCCGCAAGTACCAGGAATTTTCCACCCATGTCACGAGTAGGACGAATCGTTCCTGGCGCCGAAGTAGCTGCCTGAACTGGCGATGCAGCACAGCCAAACGGCTTGGTCTTACCTGCCACAAGAACCTGCTCGTCACATAGATACCAAGCAAAACTGCCGCTGGATACTGCTGGTTGGGCGGTCCAGGTTCCTCGAACTGCTGTGAGCGCCGTGGTTCCATCAGCGAGAGGCGTTCCGGAAATCGTCGGTGGCGTTAGATTAGTCGGTTCTCTGGTGACTGCCGCTGTAAACAACGAGTTCTTCTTGGTCACCTTGGTTCGACTAAACGACTCGGCAAAAACCACAATGTATTTACCAACGTGTGTTTCGTCGAGGGTCAGCCTGGTTTGGTTCTCCACACCTTGCTGACTACAGGTCGAAGGCACTGAGGCAAGGTTCTGTAGAGAACTGGTTGTGGTGCACGAGTACCAGATCCAGGTCGTTGTTGCATCTGGGTAACTCGTTACGTTTGGTGCGGCCAGAGACAGGGTCTGACCCACGTGGGCCTTTTCAGAAATTTGAGGATCGGTGGCATCGAATTCTGGGTCCATGTTGACCGGACCCACACTTGCCGAGAAGTGTCGAACCGACGCCGTTAATGGAGCGGGGTTTATGTAGTTCTTAACCTCGAGGCTGTAAACAATGTATTTGCCTCGATCGGTAGCGGTAGGGGTATAGGTAGAAGAAACCGGAACGGTCAGTTGCACGCAACCGGCTTGCTGGGTGGCCGAAGCAGTTACCGCAGCAGTGCAGGAATACCAGCGATAGGAGTTTGGGTCAACCGTTGGGCTTGGTGACCCTCCCCAAGTGCCAGGGAGCCCGACCAACATACTGCCCTTCAAAGCAACGTCAGAACCATTTAGATTAACCACCGGTGCGGTCACGTTGAAAGGCTTCTGGGTAATCGGTGCCGTAGTAGCACTGTAACTAACACCAGTTCCATAGGAGTTTTGAGTCTCGACGCGACCAAGAACACGCTTGCCAATGAGCGACTCGGTGATCACTAGTGAATTCGCGGTCTGTCCGGAAATCTCGGTGCAGTCCGCTGGAGCCGTCGATTCGCGGCTCACCCCAACGTGGATGTTGGTACAGGTGTACCAGCTGTAGGTAAATGAGTTTGTGGCAACCGATGGAGTTGCGTTCCACTTTTCGCTGCCGGCATCCATTCGAAGAGTTTCACCAACGTTGGCCGCTAGGGAGTTGTTTTGGCTAGAGCTATTTCCAGCAATCAAGGCAACCGGTGTGATGACCGCACTTTGGTCAACTACCCCGTTTGACCAATATGGAGCTTCGTAGATGCGTCCAGAGCTCACGTAAGCCCTGGTTTCCCAAGGTTTGAAGTAATTGGTCGTGGTATCGCTGGAAAGGTATGGGTAGTTGGTTCCAACTACACCTGCCACCAGATAGCGTTCGCGATCGCGACCGCCCAGAGTGACCACCGAGAACGAACGCGAGGTTCCGGCATAGACCACGCAAGAGTTCGCAACAAAACTTGGGGTGCTGCAGAGGTACCAGTTGTAACCGAGAGTTGGCGCCGATTCACCAATCCAGTCGCCCGGCGAAACCGTTGCCGAAACACCGGTCTGGGTAACTTCGCTCAGGGTAGGTTCGGCACCAGCAACGTTGGTGGCTTTCTGAGTTACGTGCCAGGTGCTCTTCGTCCATGCGGTTGATGAACCAACCGAGTTAGTCGCCGTTATTCGCAGACTTAGGTAAGCGCGAACGTCGGCTTCTACCGGGCTGTAACTCGAGTTTGTGGCACCGGCAAGGGTGACGCAAGTTGTTGGGGGCGAAGTTACGACCGCTGTGACCGCTGAGGTGCAGCGGTACCACTGGTAGGCAAAAGTTCCAGCTTCAGTGCCAACACCACGCCACGTTACCTTCTTCAGAACTCGCTCGGAGTATGGGTCGGTGTCGGCTTGCCAAGCACTGATCTGAGTCAGAGTAACGGGGACACCCACGATGGCTTCGGTGCCAACTTTTGGTTCTTGGTAACCATTTCCTCCGGCGGTGGCGTGCAACTCAGTTGTGGCCGAAGAGTTCCAAAGGGTAGGTGCGATTTTTACCTGAGCTGTGGAAATCGAAAGTCGGAAAGTTTCTCGGTTGGCCGGGTTGTCTACGAATAAAGGAGAACCCGTTTTTTGAACGTATTCGACCGAACCGATGTAGTAACCAGCAAACGGCGTCGACATGTCTAGCACCAGCGGATTCTTATCCTCGTCGGCTACCACCCTGCCTGCCTTTAGCGGGAACATGGTGGAACAGCCGGTTGGGAACCTTTGAGTCACAGCGGGAACAGCTGTGGTGCAGTAGACCCAGCGATGTACCAGCACAGCTGAACCGCCGTTTGGCTTAGCCCAGACCCCGGGGCTCACGCTTATGGTAATCGGAGCGTTCGGTTTAATTTCAAGAGAGTCAGCGGATACGGAGACCAGCGAGCTCGGTTCGAAACCTGCATAGAGCGGATCTTCGCTAGAGGCTGTGAAGTAGGTACTCGAGCCACTGTCATTCGTGCCGGTTTCTGATACCAACAGGTATTGTCCATCATCGGCTCGTGTGGCTTGGTAGCCAGATTCGGTAGCTCCCGGAATTTCCTGACATCCGGCATTCTGTGGCAGCGCGGTTGAAGAACTAGCCACTGGCTGCAAACAGCGATACCACTGGTAGGTCTTAACCGGAGTTGGGATTCCCTCCCATTCGCCGGTAACCACGGTGAACAGGTTTCCGATTAAGAACGAGTCGTAATCAAGAATTGGCTTTGAATTTCCAACTGGAATGTTTGGTCCGAGTCTGGTTCCAACCGTCGATGCGATTAGATAGCCGGAGGTTGCCTTGCCGAACTTTCCACTGACATACGCGGTGATGTATTTCCCACCGTCGAACTCCTCCGACTGGGTGTAACTAGCACTCGACTCATCACGCTGCGAACAGGTTCCAGGAATCTCGGAAACTGTGGTTAGAACGGGCGATTCACAGGCATACCAGCGGTAGCTGACAACAGTTTCCGACGGAGTCCAAATGCCCTTGGCTGCGGTAAGCGTCTGGCCGCCGGAACGTTCGCCGGAGACAGTTGGTAGCGGGTCGGCAACCGGTGGCTGATCTACCGGGTCGACGGTCGATTTAGTGATGGAAACAACCGCGCCGGCTGCGTTGGTTCCCGTAACCACGGCCAATAGGTATTTGCCTCGATCAGCAAGGCGAATTGTGTAGTTAGCCGAGGTTGCTCCCGAAATCTCAGCGCAATCCTGAGGCAGGTTGGCAATCGTAGCCGGCGCCGCAGTTACTTGAGAAGCACAGGAATACCACCGGTAGCTTTGCACCGGGAAAGGTTTCTTCCACGTGGCACCCACCGACCAAACGGTTCCAACGTTCGGGCGATCAGCGACTCCAAAACCATCAGGTGGATTGATAACAGCGTCGGTCAGGATGGTCGGGAAATCGGCCACC
Organism: Actinomycetota bacterium; assembly: GCA_041180065.1. Lineage (GTDB taxonomy): Bacteria > Actinomycetota > Actinomycetes > Actinomycetales > Microbacteriaceae > Rhodoluna. The sequence goes on from JBEGSI010000029.1 coordinate 66,291, forward strand.
GGTTCGGTCGAAGCCGAGTAGGCAGTCACCTTGGTCTCAGTGGCTCCAACCTTGTTCGATTGGGTTACCGAGAAAACCAAATACTTTCCGATAATGGCGGCGGCATCGGGAATCATGAAACCCGGCTTATTGGTTCGAGGCAAAACCGAGCAACCGGCGGCCGCTTTGGCAGCAATTCTCGCTACCTGCCTTGTGGTGCAGGCAAGCCAAGCGCGTTTGATGCTCGGCCCAGGTAACGGGAATCCTCGCCATAGACCATCTGTGCTGGTGACTTCACTTTCTACCTTTGGTAGTCCAACAATCGTTGGGGATTCAACGTTGTTAACCTTTTCGGTAATCAGCACAGTCGACTTCGAGTAGATTACGCTGGCGCCAATTTCATTTTCACCGCGAACCGCGACCACCAAAGATTTTCCGGGTTCTTCTGCTCCAAGTTGATAATTTTCGGTGTTAGCTCCTGCGATGACTTCGCAGCCTTCGCCTAGCTCATCGTCTACCGACAAAACCTTTGGGCATCGATACCACTGGTAACTCAAGATGGCATTCGACGGTGCCCAAGTTCCGGTTGATGACGAGACAGCTGCAGTGCCCGTTAGGGAAAAGTTTGTGGCTCCGCTAATTAACGGTGGCACCTTATTCACCGGACCGGGCTTGATTTCGTTTGAAGTCGCCGAATAAATTGTGGCGGTTCCGATTTCGTTGCTCGCAACTACCTTGACCACCAGGCGCTTACCTTCGTTCCAAGGTGACGTCGGAATTTTGAAGACTGCTTCTTTAGCCGCCGGCGAAATTGGTGCACAGCCAGCAGGAAGAGTTTCTTGCGCGGTAATAGTTAAGTCGGTGCAGAGCAACCACTCGTACTTCCTGTCGACAACAGGGAACGCTTTCCAGGTGTCGAACTTAGCTTTGGCTGCTAACTCGTTGAACATGGTTCCGAAGACCTCAACCGGGTGGTCGATAATTGGAGCCATCCAAACAGCTGTGGTCGTCGCCGAATACCAGTCGGCTGGACCATGCTCGTTTACCGCTTGAACGTGGATCATTAAGAATTTTCCGCGGACGGCCTCGTTAGGAATCAAAGTGGCCGAGTTGGCTCCTTCGATGACCGCACACTTCTGAGCCTCATCTGGAATCAGGTCTTGGCCGGTCTTCAGAGCAACGTCGCAAGCCAACCATTCGTATGACTTGGTTGGAATTGGCGTTCCCTGCCAGGTTCCGCCGTCGGTGCTGATCATCGAACCGACTACCGGGTTAAGTTCTCCAGCCGGGTAGGTGAAAATTGGATCGGTAATCTTCACCGGACCAGAAACCACCGCTGGCGTGTAGTTCGACCATGCCACTTCATTGCCGACCAGGTTCGTTCCGGTAACTCGCAGAAGTAGATATTTGTCTAGCTGAGCCACGGTTGGCTTGAAGGTTTCGGCTTCTGCCTTAGCAATCGCAACGCAGTCGTTAGGCGTTGTTATCACGGGTAGATCGCTCGAACTTTCACAGGCGAACCACTGTCTTGCGAAGTCTGGTTTCGGCGATCCGTCCCAGCTTCCAACCTGCGATGTGAGAGCCAAACCAACGAACGGCTTACCTTCTACCGATGGCACAACCAAGTTGTTCGGAGGCAAATTCACTACCGTGGTCGAAGCGCTGTAGGCAACCCATTCACGTCCGTTTGAGAAGGTCACCGCGGCAACGATGAACTTGCCGGCGTCTTCGAGAACTGGTCGATAAATCTTGGCCGAAGCATTCGCCTCGATCAGTGAACAACTTGAATCACGGAACTCTGATGCCGTGGTAACTCGATTTTCGCAACGGAACCAGCTGTAGCTGTTCAAAGTTGGAGTAGGGTCACCAACCCAGGTTCCATCGGTAACCACGAGATCACTAATGGTGCTTGGATTCTGCGCACCAACGACCGAAACGACCGGCGAAACCGTGTTCACCGGTCCGGTGCTTACCGGCTCCAGAGTGGACGCCGACCACATTGTGGTTTCTCCAGCAGCGTTGGAGGAGGTAACGGCCTGGCTCAGGTACTTGTCTTTTTCCGACAGAGTCAATTTCCAATTGCCAGTGCTGCCGGACAGCACTGTGCAACCCGCAGGTTTCACCGTGGTCGGTTGGACCACCTGAGAGTCACAAACCCACCAGTTGTGAGCCTGTTTGAGAGTTGGGGTTCCGCGCCAAGTGCCATCGGTCGCGGTGAGTGTTGCCTGAACGTAGGCGTAGCGCGACTGAATGCGAGGAGGAGTTACGTTAATCGGTGGTTCTACGACGAATTTTGTGGTCGAAGCTGTGAAAACTTCATCGAGATTCGAATTTTCAGGATCATCAGTTTGCGCGTTGTACTTGTAAAGACCGCTGATGTGTACACCAAGGAACTTGCCGGCCAAGTCGCTGGTGATGGTGAGAGCGCGTGATGAAGCTGAACCGTCGGCGCGGTAAATTTCCTCGCAGTTGGCTTTCAATTCGAGAACGCTTTGGGTGACCGCCTTGTTACATGAGAACCACTGATAGCGGTAGTTGTTGGTAGTCGCGCCTCGCCAATTTCCTAAGGTTGCTTCAATGGTGTAACCAACTCTTGGTGATCCGTCTTTGGCAGCCTGCCCGGCTGGGAAAGAAATTTTGGCTCCGGTTAGGTACTGCGGCCTCACGTAAACCTTGGCTGTTGTCGACGACATCCAGGTTCGATCTTCGGTTCCGTTTGAAGCCACGACCTTGTAGGCCACAAATTTGGTTTCGTTCTTAGTAGTGACTAAGTATTCAAAGTCGGTTTGTTTTTTCACCAGTGTGCAGTCCGGTGGAACGATATTTGGAGCTGCAGTGTGTGGGAGGTTGCAGATGTACCACTGGTAGCTGAACTGGATATCTGCCGGGGTTGACTGCCAAGCTCCCGGACAGGTCCAAACTTTGGCGCCTGCTCCAACCTCAGAATCAGATTCAACACCACAAACCACAGGAATACTTCCTAGTAGCAGCCTCGGTGGCGAGCCAATGATTCCAGTAGTCCCGGAGGATCTCACAATCGGGCCAACCGTGTTGCGCGCTGAAATCTCGTAGTGAACAACTTCACCAACATCTAATTCGGTGAGTACATAGGTGTCGGTTACCGCACCAAGAACTGGCAGCTCTCCCCTAAACCACTGAATCGACGGCAAAGCGGCAGGGAATGCCGAAACCCCGTAATTTCCCGCCTGCAAGGTTTTGCCCAGCCACTGGTCCCCGGTAATGGTGAGACTTCCAGTAATTTCGGGCAATTGCAGCACTTGCTGGCTGGATGCCGTGTAGCGAGTGACCGACCCAAGACGATTCTTGAGAGTCAGCTCAAGTACCACGTACTTGGTTACATCGGTAGCGGTAAGTGGATAGAGCGCTTGAACTGCTTTAGGAATAACCACGCAACCGGTCGGCAGGAAGGCCGAAGCTGCCAATACCTGGTTCTCACATCTCAACCAGCGGTAGCTCTGGGTCGCGGTTGGTGTTCCTCTAACGGCCAAAGGCAGCGTGGTCAAAATCTGACCCTTGTTTCGAACCGCAATCAATTTTGGTTCGTCTTCGAATCGGATGTCCTCGCCAACGTCGGTACTGGTTGGGGAGTAAACGATTTCACTTGCGTAAGGATTGTCGGCTCTAACCCCAACGCTCACAAACATGCCGGCGTCGGCGATTGAGAGTAGGTAGGTCTTCGAAGTCGCTCCGGAGATTGCCGTGCACCCCGGAGCTGGCGTTGCAGATTTCGCGGTTAGTGTCTGGCAGCGATACCACTGATAGGTGAAAGTTGGATTCGGCAAGGCGGTCCATACGCCATCATTTGCGGTAATTGTTGAACCAACTTTGAGCGCGGCGGTTCCGGTGCTCGGAGCAACTATTGAAACATTGGCTGGGCCCGAATTTACCATCGCCGAGGTGGCTGTGAAACGTTTGACGCTTCCTAGATCATTGGTCAGGGAAATGGCGACCAAAACATATTTACCTACATCGGCGGAAATGAATTCGTAGGTGGATGCGGTCTTACCGGCAATCACGGAACACCCGGCCGGCACGGTTGCCGAGTCGGTGTTTACCGAATTGGTGCAGCGATACCAGGCGTAGGTCTTGATTGGTTCAGGCAATCCTCGAACCAAGCCAGCACTGGTGGCGAGTGAGCTTCCACCCAACACATGCTGGCTGCCCAGAGCCGGTGGAGAATCGTAGCTAGGCGCCTCAAATACCTGCTCACCGGTAGCCGACCAGACCTCGGTCAGCGCTAACCCTTGGGCGGCGACTGTCTTGGCACTCAGGTACTTCCCCGAGTCGGCCTTTACCGGAACATAACTGTTGGCGGTGGCGCCACTGATAAGTGAACATCCGTTTGGAAGCGACGGTGACTTTCCCAAGACCGGAGCATCACAGCGATACCAAGCATTCGTTAGCGTTGGTTTCGGGAATCCGGTCCAGGTGGTTACTCCTGCAGTGGCCGCAGTTCCAACGCGGGTGTGGCCATTACTAGAAAGTGGTTTCGGTGCGGTTAGGTTCGCTACATCACCTTGAACAATCTCGCTGGTAGCTGAATACCGGGTGGCTGCACCCGCGGCATTTTCTAGTGTGACTCGAACCGCTACATAGCGCTCTTCCAGGGAACTTCCGATCACAATCGTCTGATTGGTTTCGCCTGCGATGGCTTTACAAACGCTGGCAAGGAGTTCCCCCGCAATGGCCGAACCGGAACAATCCAACCACTGGTACGTGGCGACCGAATCGCCGCCAACCGCTGATGCTCTCGGGTTTGCGGTGAGCGTTTGGCCAGTTTTCGCCGTACCCGAAATGGTTGGGAAAGCCGAGAACAGAGGCTTGGTCTGCACGGTAAGGTTCACTGCCGCAAATGCGAACACGGAACCTACTGAGTTGTTAGCAATTTCGGCGAAGGTTAGGTATTTGTCCTGCCAAGCCAAAAGTGCGGTAACACTTTGAGCCGTCACTCCCGCGAGCGCATCACACCCTGGCGGAATGACTAACGAACCAGCATTAACCGGGGCGTCGCATACATACCACTGCACAGTTTTGCTTGCGGCTGGGCTTCCCGCCCAGGTTCCGGTTCTTGCAGTTATTAGCGAACCGACGATTGGTTGGCCAGTGGTTGCGATGCTTGCATAGGCAAGAGTTGGCGGAGTAGTGAGAGTTGGAGCCGCTAAGACTTTCGTGGTTGCCGCAGAAAAACTGGAGGCCGGTGCATCAGAGTTCGCACTGTTGGAGGCCTTCACCTGAACCACTATGAATTTATTCACCTGATCGGCCGCAGGAACATACGTAATCGAGGTTGCGCCGGCTATGGCGGCACATGCCGCATTCTTGGTAGTTGCCGCAGCCACGGCGCTATTACATGAGTACCACTGGTAGGTGAAACTCGGGCTGGGATCGGCCAGCCAAGAACCGTTGCTTGCGGTTAGCTCAAAACCTACGGCGACGGGCGTGCCAGAAACGCTCGAAGCGGTACTCAGCTGTGGTGCTTGCAAAACAGCGGAAGTTGATGCCGGACGAGCCGTTGACGAAATTGTTGTGCCATTTAGAGCAGTAACAAAAGGAACTACATAACCGCCAACATCGGCAGCGGTAACCACATAGGTGTTTGAGTTGGCAGCTAATTGCGCACAACCGGTCGGTGCGTTTGCCGAGGGCGTTACCGCTTGTGCACAGCGATACCACTGGTACGTGAACGATGTGGCAGTAACCCAGCCGGTTAGGTCTAGAGCAAACTTGGTGTTCAAAGTCGCCGTGGTGGCGCTGGTGAATTTCACGGAACCAGCGGTTCCGGTTGCGCTCAAAGAAATCAGTGGAGCTGGAAGTGCTGCAACTTCAGTACTGGCCGAAAAACTGGTTACTCCCGGATTGGCGTTTTCCGAATTTTTGGCGGTTATTGCTGCGAGTAGAAACTTATTTTTCTGGGCTGCACCAATGGTGAAATCGTTTCCAGTTGCTCCAGAGATCACGACACATCCGGCAGGAACCGAAGAGCCTGCCGAAGGTACCTGACTTGCACACGAATACCATTTGGTTTCGAAGGTCGGTTCCGGATTGGCATCCCAGGTTCCAAGGTTCACTGAAACGGTTGCACCGACTCTGAGTTCGTCCGGAACGGTCAGAGAGGTCGGGGTCGAGGCAACCGGAGCTGCCAGTGGCAGATTAGCTGCGCTCGCGGGAAGGCTAGCTACCGGAAATTGTCCTAAAACTAGGGCGAAAAGAGCGAGCAGAGCAGTGTAAAACCGCTTCGTTACGCGCATCATTCCCCCGGACATTTAAAACAGGGTTTTAAGTCTAACCCGCGAGGATAGCCAGCAAAATCCCCAATAATCCGCTCGGCTCTGTGGTTGACTAAACGCATGGACAACCTAATTTCTTCACTTGTCGGCATCGCTGTTTTTGGTTTCGTGACCTCGGTAACTCCTGGACCGAACAACACCTACCTACTGACCAGTGGAATGAATTTTGGCGCCAAAAAATCTCTGACCTACATAAACGGCATTTTGGTCGGTTTGGTGGCGATGTTCTCGGGAATGTACCTCGGTATCGGCACCCTATTTGATCTCTACCCAGACCTTCAGAACTGGATGAAATATGCCGGCTTCGCTTACATCCTCTATATGGCCTACGGAATCATCTCGTCGACGTTCGCTGGAGCCCACGAAGAGATTCGCCGCGTTGGATTCATTCGCGCCACGATTTTTCAGCTGATTAACCCAAAGGCTTGGATTGTGGTTATGACGGTAGTGGCCGCATTCATCCCAGAAAACGCCACTTTTGTAGAGGCCAGCCTCCTTTTGGCAATTTTTCTTATCGCCACCTATCCGGGAGCCGTCATTTGGGCAGCTTTCGGCGAAGTGATGTCTGGGTTGCTTTCAAAACCAACCCCGAGACGGATTTTCAACATTTCGGCGGCCATTTTGCTGGTCATTTCGATGGTTCCGGTGCTCTTTTTGTAAGAAGTTTCAACCTCGGATATAGGCTTTCGACTACTTTTAAAAATATATTCCGCGACACACCGAGACCTTACAAAATGCTTAATTTTGCAGGCGTATTATCGGTCTACAACTAAATAGATCTGCTACTAGGGGATGCCAGTGAAAGTCTGACGGAACCCGAAAAAGGTTCTCCAACGATAGACCTGGTGCCGATCTAAAAATTAACTAATGCGGTTCACGAAAGTGGCGTTTTTGGGGTCTCCCGATTCGGTAGAATTGGGTAGAAATCGATAGCGGATCCTCCTTCTAAAACCGCTGATGGCCCTTTTAGAAATGAGTAGAAGATGAGCGCTGCAGTAGCAACCGTTTACACCCTCCCAGCCTGCGTCCAGTGCGACAGCACCAAGCGCTTGTTGACCCGCGAAAACATCGAGTTCAACGTTGTTGACCTAAGCCAAGATGCTCAAGCTCTTGAGATGATCCAGGCTCTCGGTTACACCGCTGCACCAGTGGTAATCGCCGGTGAAGATCACTGGTCGGGCTTCAAAATGGACAAAATCCTCTCGCTCAAGAACTAGTTATTAGCTCGGTGTGAAGTGTTCGATATCGTGTACTTCTCAAGTACGTCAGAGAACACCAAGCGCTTTGTTGAAAAGCTAGGAATAAAGTCAACCCGCATCCCGCTTCTAACTAGAGAAGTCGAAGACTTTTCAGTAGAAAAAGACAGTATTTTGGTTCTCCCAACATACGGTGGCGGCGAAGACAAAAGAGCAGTACCCAAACAAGTAATCAAGTTCCTCAACAACCCAGCAAATCGAGAAAAAATCGCCGGCGTAATTGCGCTAGGAAACACCAACTTCGGTGAAACCTACTGCATCGCCGGCGACATAGTCTCCGAGAAGCTACAAGTCCCACTTCTCTACCGCGTAGAGATCCTGGGAACCCCAGACGACGTAATAGAAGTAAAAGAGAGAATCAACAAATTATGGAACGCACGCCAGAGCTAGCTCCAAACGAGGTAATCTCCCGTTTCGACAACGGTGAACTAGAGAACACCCTCAGTTACCACGAGCTGAACGCCATGATCAACCTTTGGAACTCCGAAGGCAAGATGCAGCTTGATAAAGACAAGATGGCCGTGCACAAATACTTCCTAGACCACGTGAACCTAAACACCGTGTTCTTCCACAGCCTGCGCGAGCGCCTCGACTACCTGGTTGAGCACGACTACTACGAACCAGACGTACTGGCTAAGTACAGCTTCGACTTCCTAGAGAAGATCAACGAGTTCGCCTACTCAAAGAAGTTCCGTTTCGAGACCTTCCTAGGTGCGTTCAAGTTCTACACCTCTTACACCCTGAAGACCTTCGATGGCACCCGTTACCTAGAGCGCTTCGAAGACCGCGTGGTCATGGTTGCTATCGCACTAGCCGACGGCGACGAAGACTTCGCTCTTCACCTAGTTGAGGAAATGATTTCTGGCCGTTTCCAGCCAGCCACCCCAACCTTCCTAAACTGCGGTAAGAAGCAGCGCGGCGAGCTAGTTTCGTGCTTCTTGCTTCGCATCGAAGACAACATGGAGTCGATCTCGCGTTCGATCAACTCTTCACTTCAGCTTTCAAAGCGCGGTGGCGGTGTTGCTCTGAGCCTTTCAAACATCCGTGAGTCTGGCGCACCTATCAAGAAGATCGAAGGCCAGTCCTCGGGCATCATCCCTGTGATGAAGCTTTTGGAAGACTCCTTCTCTTACGCCAACCAGCTTGGAGCACGTCAGGGTGCCGGTGCCGTTTACCTAAACGCCCACCACCCAGACATCCTGAAGTTCCTAGACACCAAGCGTGAGAACGCCGACGAGAAGATTCGCATCAAGTCGCTTTCAATCGGTGTGGTTGTTCCAGACATCACCCTTGAGCTTGCTCGTGAGAACGAAGACATGTACCTCTTCTCTCCTTACGACGTAGAAAACGTTTACGGCATTCCTTTCGGCGACATCTCGGTTACCGAGAAGTACCAGGAAATGGTCGACGACCCTCGCATCAAGAAGACCAAGATCAAGGCTCGTGTTTTGTTTGAGCGCATCGCGGAACTTCAGTTCGAGTCCGGTTACCCATACATCATGTACGAGGACACCGTAAACAACGCGAACCCAATCAAGGGCCGCATCAACATGTCGAACCTCTGCTCCGAGATCCTTCAGGTGAACACCCCAACCACCTACAACGAAGACCTCAGCTACAACGTAATTGGCAAAGACATCAGCTGTAACCTCGGCTCGCTAAACATTGCGAAGGCCATGGACGGCGGCAACCTAGCCGACACCGTTGAAACCTCGATTCGTGCGCTTACCGCTGTTTCTGAGATGTCAGACATCCAGTCGGTTCGCTCAATCGCCGACGGTAACGCTAAGACTCACGCAATCGGTCTTGGTCAGATGAACCTGCACGGCTACCTAGCCCGCGAGCACATCCACTACGGCTCTGAAGTTGCACTCGACTTCACCAACATGTACTTCTACACCGTGGTTTACCACTGCATCCGTGCATCGAACCTACTTGCTACCGAGAAGAAGGAATCGTTCGACGGTTTCGAAGACTCAAAGTATGCATCGGGTGAATTCTTCACCAAGTACACCGACCAGGAATGGGCTCCAAAGACCGAGAAGGTTGCCGAACTGTTTGCTAAGGCCGGCATTGAAATCCCAACTCAGGAGGACTGGAAGAAGCTTTCGGAGCTCGTTCAGAAGAACGGACTCTACAACCAGAACCTTCAGGCCGTTCCTCCAACCGGTTCGATCAGCTACATCAACAACTCAACTTCATCGATCCACCCAGTGGCTTCGAAGATTGAAATCCGCAAGGAAGGAAAGCTCGGTCGTGTTTACTACCCAGCTCCTTACCTTTCAGACGAGACCAGCGAGTACTACGAAGATGCTTACGAAATTGGCCCAGACAAGATCATCGACACCTACGCAGAGGCAACTCAGCACGTCGACCAGGGTCTGTCACTGACTCTGTTCTTCAAGGACACCGCCACCACTCGTGATGTCAACCGTGCCCAGATCTACGCATGGCGCAAGGGCATCAAGACCATCTACTACATCCGTATCCGCCAGCTAGCACTTGCCGGCACCGAAGTTGACGAGTGCGTCAGCTGCATGCTCTAAACCCATCCAGACAGAAAGAGAACGAAATGAACACCAAGCTCGCTATCACTCGTCCGGTCAACTGGAACAAGATCGAAGACGCGATTGACCTCGACGTATGGAACCGCCTCACCTCAAACTTCTGGTTGCCTGAGAAAGTGCCTCTTTCAAACGACATTCAGTCTTGGGAGACCCTAAAGCCTCACGAACAACTGCTAACCATGCGCGTGTTCACCGGCCTAACCCTCCTCGACACCATCCAGGGAACCGTTGGCGCGGCAGCACTTCTTCCAGACGCCATCACCCCTCACGAAGAGGCCGTAATCACCAACATTGCGTTCATGGAGAGCGTTCACGCTAAGAGCTACTCGAGCGTGTTCTCAACCCTCTGTTCAACTGATGAAATCGAGCAGGCTTTCCGCTGGTCGGAAGAAAACCCTTACCTTCAGAAGAAGGCCGACATTGTTCTCGGTTACTACCGCGGAGACGACCCTCTAAAGCGCAAGGTTGCTTCAACTCTGCTGGAGAGCTTCCTGTTCTACTCAGGTTTCTATCTGCCAATGTACTGGTCGTCACGAGCCAAGCTCACCAACACTGCCGACCTAATTCGTCTAATCATCCGCGACGAAGCCATCCACGGTTACTACATCGGCTACAAGTTCCAGCAGACCTATAACCAGGAAAGCCAGGCTCGCAAAGACGAGATTAAGCAGTACGCTTACGATCTTCTTCTAGAGCTCTACGAGAACGAAATCAAGTACACCGCAGACCTCTACGACGAACTAGGCCTAACCCCAGACGTCAAGAAGTTCCTTCACTACAACGCCAACAAAGCCCTAATGAACCTAGGCTTCGACGCATTGTTCCCGAAGGACGACTGCGAAGTCAGCGCTGCAATCCTCTCGGCCCTATCTCCTAACGCCGACGAGAACCACGACTTCTTCTCAGGATCTGGTTCAAGCTACGTTATGGGTAAGCACGAGTCGACCACAGACGACGACTGGGACTTCTAGTCCAAACACTTCCAAATGCCTCGCAGGGAGACCTGTGGGGCATTTGCTTTACCCTTTTTGACTTTTCGAGTATTTTCAAATACACAAAACAGTTTCAGGTAAAGGTTTTGAGTTAGGATTTAGCTAGAACTCAGGGGGTTATGTGCTACGTGTGACTTACGTATTACAAGTAAAACCCAAAAAAAATAGGGTAATCCGAAAGCAATGGCAGGTTGAAGATAGTACTTCAAACTTGACCAACAACATTAATCGCCTGTTAGGACGCCCCGTTGTTACACCCTTTGTGGTGAGAAAGATTCTCAAGCCTAAACCTGATTCTGAATTTTCAAAATACTCTTGGGTTCGACTCATAAAAGTATCAAGGGTTAGTTGGCTATTCGCTATTTCAATTGATTTTGAAGATGAAGAAGGCAAGAAAGCAAAAAATCTTCAAAAAATCGCCAATGGTTCTTGGGAGAAACACGTTGGCCAATCGATGTTGATAATCAAGTCCTATTCAGTTAATGCGGTCATGGGCAGCGTAGGTATCGGTATATTTGACCAAAAGGAGAGTCCTCTGGACGGTTGGCTACATGTTGAACCTTCACACAATTCAGATGAGTTTATTTTTCAACTAGTCCGAGAGCTCACGCTTCGTGTGGCTATCGAAAAAGCAATTTTGACATGGTCAATTTCGTCCCAGAAACCATTTTTTCGAGTGATTCAAAGCCCTTTTGCAGGCTTCCTTGTAAGGCGTTGGCCCGCCCACCTGCTTATCGATTCTTCTCTAATCAACCGAATGTACCAGCAATTCCGCACGTCTCTGAATTTAGACCCCGTTCGAACTGAAGTCCTGGAGCGGGCCAAATCGTGGTGGTCGCTTACAATCTCTGGCATAACTTTCTTGAGTTTAGTTTTGGCGCTGTGGCAGAAATGAGTTTGACGAAACTTGGGGCTCTGAAGGCGATAAAAAGGGTTGCTTTTCATCTCGTGGTGATTTTGATCGTCATAACAATTTCTCCAATTCGTGCAGAAGGTGCGACGACCTTAACACCAGACCTAAAGACCGGTTACCAGTTATCTAGTGGATATAGTTCGTATTGTGCACTGGCAGAAACTGGTTCCATCTCCTGCTGGGGTTGGTCAGATGTTGGCGAATATTTTATGTCACCGTCTCCACCATCAACTGCGCCAATTTTCGAAAAGTTTTCTGTAAATGACACCCTCCAGGTAGAGCGAGGATACGGCACAACATGCCTCTTAAAGAGCGATGGCTCAGTCCGATGCAAAGGCTACAACGAATCTGGGCAATTGGGCAAGGGTGACTATCTGACAACTACTTCTTATTCTCAGGTAACAGGCATAAATTCAGCAATTCAGATTTCTAAAGGTTCCAGGACAGCCTGCGCGGTCTTAGAAGATGGCACGGTTAGGTGTTGGGGTAGTAACAATTCAGGTCAGCTGGGTTCCAGTAGTTCAATTTTGCCCAAATCTAATGTCCCCGTAACCGTCCCCAACGTGTCAAACGCGGTTGAAGTGAGTGTAGGTCCAGGCAGTGTTTGCGCACTAATTTCAGACAAAACCATCAAGTGTTGGGGGTCAAATTCCTCTGGTGCGTTAGGCCGAGGAGATGGCACATTCTCGGATCCTGGAAATGTTTCGGGTATCAATAATGCAATTGCCGTTGACGTGGGATCCGCTGTTTGTGCAACCCTAGAAACGGGATTGGTGAAGTGTTGGGGTAACAACAATTATGGAATTCTAGGAACCGGAAACAAGACACCTTCTAGCACACCAGTTTTAGTGGATTCAATCACAAATGCCGTAAAAGTTGGAGTCGGCAGTACCGTGACTTGTGCACTTCTGGGGGATGGGAACGTAAAGTGCTGGGGTTCAAACAGCCAAGGAGGGTTAGGAAATGGAACGCAATCTGGAGAATCTCTCACCCCTGTAGCCGTTTCTCTTGACACTAAAGCCCAAGAAATCGCAGTGACTACAGGAGGTGCTTGCGTTGTCGATATCCTTGGTGCTGTCTACTGTTGGGGCCTAAACGAATTCGGTGAGTTAGGAGATGGAGGTAGCGCGAACTCAAACGTTCCCAAGAGAGTCAACAGCTTACCTAGGTTTGAAACAGTAAGACACAGGACGTCAATTGAAATCGACTGGCTTTCTAGCCTCTCCAGATCTGTAGACAACCTCCGCGGTTATTCAACTAGGTTTAGGGAAACTCAGAGTGTTAATTGGTCCGAGAATATCCAATCCTTAAATATCGCGACAAAGTTTGAGTTTACTAATCTAGAACCGGCAACTGAGTATGAATTCGAGGTCACACCTTTAGATGGAGACCCGGACGCAACAACACTAACGTTCACCGAATCAACGCTAGATGATTCGAATATCTCCACTCAGGCCCCCACGGACTTCGGCGTTCAACTATCAGTTGGGGGCTATTCCATCTGCGCCACAAGCAATGAAGGCATGGTCAAGTGCATTGGAAACAATAATTTTGGTCAACTTGGAAACGGACTCAAGGTATCTAGCAACTCGCCAGTCGCCGTTGATCAATTTGTCAACGCATTGGAAGTCGACACTGGCGGTGAACCTTATGTAGGAGGCAGTAACTACACCACTTGTGGCTTAAATATTTCACAAGAGGTTTGGTGCTGGGGATCAAACCAGTTCAATCAATTAGGAAACGGCGGCACGATTGATTCCTCCGTTCCCGTAAAGGTATCCGGTGTAGCCCATGCTACGCAAGTAACAGTTGGTGATGGAACTAACTGCGCTCTCATTGACAACGGAAACATATATTGTTGGGGGCTTACTCGAGGAACACTTGACAATCGCTCGACACGAGGAGCAGCACTGGTGAACATGCCGCCAGCTAGGCAGGTGAGCGTTGGTGGTCGAACGGGCTGCGCAACTAGCAAGATTGGTCAAGTGCACTGTTGGGGCATGAATAACTATGGACAAGCGGGTCAACCTACCACAACAACTTCCTTCAATAGTCCGGCACTCGTAAACGGAATTTCGGACGCAAACCAGGTTACTGTCGGTGACGATGGCACTTGCTCGCTGATTGGAACTGGTCAAGTTAAATGCTGGGGAAGCAATACTTTAGGTGCGTTAGGAAATGGCACAAACACAAGTTCATATGCACCGGTCTTGGTAACGGGACTGAGCGACGCAACTCAAATCGACTCTGGTAGAAGTTTCAATTGCGCATTGAAGCAAACTGGCGAGGTAATGTGTTGGGGAGTAAACAACTATGGGCAATTAGGTAACGGTTCAACAGCAAATTCCAACGTACCAGTAATGGTTTCTGGCATCACTACGGCAGTCCAGATCACCCTAGGATACGAGAATGCATGTGCCCTCCTGGTCTCCGGAAAGACATTTTGCTGGGGTAGAAATAATTTTGGGCAACTTGGCCAAATTTCAGATTCTTTCGTAACAGCACCTAAAGCCTTGGACTTACATTCACCCTTTGACTATGCAGTCACGAGCTCAACTGTGTCTGCTTCATGGCGATCTGGTCTCGTAACACGAAAACAAGAACTTTCTGGCTATAAGGTCGAAAGCCGTTCGGCAAACAATCAAGACTGGACTGTTGGTCAAGTTCTAGACGGAAATTCAAAAACATTTTCCATCGAATCACTGGAACCGGGCACGGAATACGATTTCAGGGTGACACCTCTCGGCGTAACATCACTCAGTGAAAGCTTGCTGTTTTCAGCCACAACTGCAGTGGGCACGCAAACCAACACACCAACGCCCACAATCTCGGGAACTTTCAAAGTTGGATCGACACTCACTGCTGTTCCTGGGGATTGGGGTCAATCAGTTCAACTGAGTTACCAATGGTTACGGAACGGTCAAACAATCCCAAATGCGACAACATCT
>JBEGSI010000030.1:0-25105 GCA_041180065.1 Actinomycetota bacterium
AACAACAAGTTTGTGAACTCCGACACCAAGGCTAAAGAGGGTGGCTTCATCGCCCTTTCGATTCAGCCAACCACCAACGCCCTCGACGAATCGGCCGACTACATGTGGCCACAAATCGTAACCGATGTAAACATCAAGGCTTCAGCTTCGACCCTAACCACGGTTAGCCGCGGCGGACAGGATGTTAACGCTGCCGGAAACTACGTGACAACTGTGGATGGCGTCTCGGTTACAAATCCACCACTGACTCTAGACACCCTCGACAACTCACTCACCGACATCGACGTAGTGAACCTAAACATTTCCTACATGAAGAACTCGCTACCGATTGCGCTGTACTCACCGGAGATTCAGGTGACTGCCGACAATGGCGGTAAGGCTGCGATCTATGACACCTTACGACCACTGAGTGGCTACGCCAGCTCGGCTTCGTTCAGTTCGCCGTTGGTGTTCGATTACACCTACACTCAGCGAATTGCGCTGATGTGCACCAAGACGGGTATCACTACCTTCAAGATCATCACCGGTAGCGCTTTCAAGACTCACACCATGAGTTGCAAGAACGCGGTTACCGATGCCAAGTTCATCGAGGCACTGCCTGCGCCAATCGCGGTTCCAGGAACTCCGGCCCAGCAGTACTTCAAGGTAACCGACCGCTGGGGTAACCCAGTAGCTGGCGCTACCGTGCGCTTCAGCTCAACCGGTCCAGGCTCGGTCACCAACACAACCGATGCCGTTAGTTGGAACGATGGAATCGTTACCGCCGACGTAACTTCTGCCGAGGCTGGAACCCAGGTGGTCACCGCGACCATCCAAGACCCAGACAACCTAACTCAGATTGCATCTGGAACCTCGACGATCACCTCGTCTGTGGTTTGGGGAGCCCAAGCGGTAACGCTAGCTCCGGCTGCTAAGAAGGTAACTTTTAACTTCTACAACTTGGTTGGCCAGAAGGCGACCATTCTTGAGGGCAAGGCTAAGACCTACGTCAACGTGACTCTGCCAACTCAGGTGTTTGTGAAGAAATACGCCAAGGGAAAGCACACGCTGAAAATTACCGTGGGAACCGTTGTTAAGACGGTTACGGTAACCGTTCCGTAAATCTACTTGCCGTGAGGTAAGCCGGCAATGCGAATGTATTCGCGGGCAGCGTTCACGCGAGGGTTACCGCCGGATTCGGTGTCGATTCCAGCCGCCTGGAAGGCTCGCTTAACGAGGTTCTCAACCGCACGAACCGTGGTGTCGCGCTCTTTGGCGATTTCCGTGTTCGACATGCCGAGTGCCACCATCTGCAACACAGCGAGCTGTGAGCGACTTAGTTCGGCAAGTGGGTAATCGCGCTTATCGTCGCGGAAGTCTCGTCCGGCTCGTCCGCGTAGAGCCGCGTCGATGGCTTGGCTCAACATTTTCGGGTCGGTAATTCGATCCTTGGCAAGGTAGGCGGCATTCTTTGGAATCTTGCGGTTGTCAACGCCAACCACACGTGGCTCTGGAATGTGAGTCAGGAAAACCAGAGCGATTTCTGGCATGTTCTTACGCAGAACCAGGGCTAGGTCGATTCCGGTTGGGCCACTTCCAAGCTCGATATCGAGAAGCGCAACATCTGGATCGAAATCATCAGCAATTTTGCGGGCTCCGGCGGCGCTATCGGTTGCTTCAACGATGAAGCCATCGGCAACCAGGTTCGATGATATAAGGGAGCGAAGTAGGGCGTCATCCTCGACGACCAGAACTTTACGATTGAATTGGCTCACAGATCAAGGATGCCAGCAAGTAACTGGATGAACATCGATATCTTCGCTCTGGCGAAACTAAACGGCTCTTTTAGTGCTTTCGCGTGGCGAAAATCGACCCCAAAATCACCAGCGGAATACCAAACATCATTCCTGGAGTCAACGGTTCCGCAAGGAAAGTCACTCCGAGAACGATTGCAATCACAGTGTTCATGTAGGTGATTGTGCTGGCTCGCATCGAACCGATCTCTCGAATCAGGTCGAAGAACAGTGCGAAGGCGATGGCCGAACAGACCACACCGAGAACTCCGAGCGCAATCCAGCCATCGAGACTCGGCTTAGCGGTTGGTGAGGCAAGCGGGTTCAGGAATGCTGGAACCGCGTAGACCGCTGCCACCAAAACCATGGAAACCGAAATTACACCTTCTGATGGCACATGCGGAATCTTCTTGGAAACGATAGCGGGCGCGATGGCGTAACCGAGTGCCGCCAAGATAACCGCACCTACCCAGATTGGCTCAACTGCGCCGGTGATCGAGTCGATGCCAACCAAAAGCACTAGCCCCACAAAACCAACGGCAAGCCCCAGTAGGGTCTTCGGGTGAATTACCGATTTGTCTCCGATATAGAAGTAGCTGATGAAAACACCGAAGAACGGAACCGTGGCGATTAGCAAACCAGCTAGCCCCGAGTTGATGTGCGAAGGGTTTCCGCCCTCAGCGGTGCTTAGAAGCCACCACGGACCCATCATCTCGAGCACGGCGAAGGTGAGCACGTAAGGCCAGGCCTTCAAGGTCTCTTTCAGCACACCGCGTTTGATAGCCAAAGGAATCAGCACCGCGGCCCCAACTAAGGTTCTGGAGAAAACGATCATCGGAGCCGAAAATTCGGCAGCGGCGATGCGGATAAAGAAGTATGGCAAACCCCAAGCTAAGCCGGTGGCTAGAAATAGGAGTAAACCTTTACGGGACATTCAAATAGCCTAACCAGCGCAAGTTTCATAAACCGTCGAAAAAGTAGAATAGAAAGGTTGATTTGATTGTTAGGGACAGTATGAAAAAGACCGCTGAAACCAGCACCCCAATCCTTTCCGAAATCGCAGAGCGCTGGAGTCCACGCGCCTACGACAACACCTACGAAGTTTCTAAAGAAGACCTAACCGCTGTTCTAGAAGCCGGCCGTTGGGCACCATCGGCAAACAACCTTCAGCCATGGCGCTTCTCGGTGGTCACTCGCGGTGAAGAACTTCACACAGCCATCGTTGAGCAGGCAATGTCTGGATTCAACGCTGCCTGGGTTCCAAGTGCTTCAAACATCATCTTTATCTCGGTTCCGTCGGTGAACCAAGACGGAAACCCATACCCAATCGCACTGTTCGATGCCGGCCTTGCCGCCCAGAACATGATGCTTCAGGCACAGGCTCTAGGTTTGGCCACCCATCCGATCAGTGGTTACAACCACGAAATTGTGACCAACTTGCTTGGACTCGAAAAAGACCGCAACTCGATTGCCGCAGTAGTTCTCGGCAAGCAGGGTGAACTAGCTGGTCTTCCAACCCCTGCGCAAGAGCGAGAAGTTGCACCACGGACCCGTTTGTCACTCGACGAGATTGTTCTGCACGGCCTTAACTAATGCACGTTTTTCACGCTGGCATCAGCGACCAGATTCAGGCATGGTCCCCAGATTTGGGGCCATGGCTGTTCTACCTGGTCGTTTGGGGTCTCGTGTTCGCAGGAACGGGCCTATTTGTCGGAGCATTTGTTCCGTTCATCACCGGTGACTCACTGGTCTTCGCAGCCGGTTTAGTGGCAGCAGGAGCAGGGTCCGGAGTGAACATCTGGGTCATGGCGATTGGTGTTGGTATTGCCGGTTGGCTAGGCGACCAAGTTGGTTACACACTAGGACGTCACTTTGGCCGACCATACCTAGATCAGCGCAAAGGGCAGTGGCTTCAAAACGCCATCGCCAAGAGCGAAAAGTTTTATCAAGCCTGGGGTTGGTGGGCAGTGGTAGTGAGCCGATTCATGCCTTGGGCACGAGTATTCGTTCCGCCAATTGCCGGCATCGCCAAGATGAACTACTACAAGTTCTTCAGCGCCAACCTGGTTGGGGCGTTGGCTTGGGGCGTTGGGCTAACCGTAACCGGCTACTTCGCAGCCAGCAACGAAGCAGTAAAAAGCGTTTCCTATGCGATCGCGGCGTTCTTCATTAGCGCTTCAATCATCGCCGGACTTCGAGTTTGGTTGAAAAACCGTAAAGCTAGTTAGCCACGGTTAGGTCGGCTAGTTCGCTAGATCGCTCGCGAGCGTAAAACTCAACCTCTTGAGCCGCCCAGCGGCCAAAGTTTTCCTCAGAGCCCTCTCGTTCCAGCCAACGCTGGTAACGAACCTGGTCTTCAGACTCAACCCAAACTTTAATCGAGGCTGCTTCCGCAGCCATACGAGAGATGCTGCCGCATCCCTCGACAATCAACGGGGTCTGGCCCTCAAACTCACGCCATCGTCCGCGTTCACCAGCTACCCAATCGAACTCCTGCCACGACGCCTTTTTGCGAGCGACAATCGGATTCAGAATCAACCGCTGCAGATAATCAACGCCAGCTTGAAGACCGTCCCAGCCGTCGTATAAATCGTCCATGTGAATTAGTCGAGGCAGACTTTCGCCATCTTTGAAAAATTGATTCTGAAGCAGTGCGGCCAACGTGCTTTTACCCGAGCCGGCACGACCGTCGATCAAAATGATCGGAGTTGCGACGCCATCATCGACTAACTCCAAAACCTGCTGCGACAACTGCGCGGCGGCTTGGGTTAGGTTCGGGAAGTCAGACACTAAATCTGGTAATCCTCAACGTGAACGTCCGGGTGCGAATCGAAGCGGTAACCGCCACCGCGAATCGTGCGGATGATGTCTTCGAAACCGGAAATCTTGGAACGAAGGCGACGAATGTGAACGTCGATCGTTCGATCATTTGGCGCGGTCGCGTCGTCGGTGTTCCAAACCAGTTCCACCAACTCTCGTCGGCTAATGGTCTCTCCCTGATTCTCAATCAGGTAGGTGAGTAGCTCAAATTCCTTTGCGGTTAGTTCGGCGTTCTCACCATTCACCAAAACACGTCGACGTGAAAGGTCTACCACCACTCCGTCTTCGGTTTCGTCGTCGGTATCGGTTCGCTGAACCAACTGGTCGAGCGCTCTTGGGTCGTGAAGCGCGGTTCGAACCACATCAACGTTGCGGCCGCCGGCCCCCTGCGGCGCCAGTGCAACAGCGGCGTAAGTTTCAGCGCCAGGAACCAGTTCGCTCAACGTGTGGCGAAGAGCCTTGACCAACTCCGTGAGCGAAACCCCAGCGTCAACGGCCTGTTGCTCATCAACGCCAACGTAGAGCGCGAAGCCTCTGGCTTCTGATTTAACTTCTTGAGTCATTTGAAAATCCTTTTTGAGTGTGCGAAAAATTTGTTAGCCATCTTTGGCTGAAGCTGGGGTGCTGGTGTCACTAGTCGGCGAGCAAAGCTCAAGCAGTCTTAGCGACACATTCGCATACACATGCAAACGCGCATCGCCGAAGCGAACGTGTAGTTGTTTGCAGTCATGAAAAAATTATAGGTGACTAATCAGCCAGTCCGTAAAGTCGATCTCCGGCATCTCCAAGACCAGGAACGATGTATCCGTGCTCATTTAGCTTCTCGTCGAGTGCTCCGAGAACGATGCTCACGTTCTTGTCACCAACATGGTTGCGAACAGCTTCAACACCTTCAGGCGCTCCGAGAAGGCAGATGCAAATAACTTCGGTGGCGCCACGTTCAAACACGTAATCGATCGAGTCGATCAAGGTTCCGCCAGTGGCAAGCATCGGGTCGATGATGAAAACCTGTCGACCGGACAGGTCTTCCGGAAGGCGGTTGGCGTAGGTCTCTGGCATGAGGGTTTCTTCGTTGCGCTTGATTCCAAGGAAGCCAACCGTGGCGCTAGGTAGCAGCTTCACGATGCCTTCGAGCATTCCAAGGCCGGCGCGAAGGATTGGCACGATGATTGGGCGAGGCTTCGACAGTTTCACGCCTTTGGCCTGGGTAACCGGAGTTTCGATCGTCACTTCTTCAACGCGAATGTCGCGAGTGGCTTCATAGGCAAGCAGAGTCACCAGTTCTTCGACCAGCAGGCGGAACACCGGGCTAGGGGTGTTTTTGTCACGCAAAATGGTGAGCTTGTGGGTGATCAGAGGGTGATTGGCAACGTGAACTCGCATGGGTCAAATCTATCGCTTCGCTAGGCTGGAAACATGTCGACAACCCGATGGAATGAACCGATGCGTGAAGCACTCGCTTTGGCGCACTTGGCAGTCTCCGAATCGGGTGACGTTCCGGTTGGTGCCGTTTTAGTTGATCCGGATGGAACCGTGGTTGCAGTTGGTAAGAATGAGCGAGAGCTCTCCGGCGATCCAACCGCCCACGCCGAAGTTGTGGCTATTCGATCCGCGGCCGCGCTAAACGCTAATTGGCACCTAAATGATTTGACCCTGGTGGTCACGCTGGAACCTTGCTCAATGTGTGCGGGGGCAATTCAGGCGTCGAGAATTGGCCGAGTTGTGTTTGGGGCTTGGGACGAACGAGTGGGAGCTGCCGGTTCTCGCTACGATCTTCTTCGCGATGCCAGGCTGGGTTCTGCCATTGAGGTCATCGGCGGCGTAATGGAAAACGAGACGGCAGAAGTATTACGTCAGTTCTTCGAAGAGCGCAGAATATCTGGCTCTAGGTAAATAACCAGAGCGCTAGGCACAGCTTTGCGGATGTTCTCTTCCGCGATATCGATGGCATTGGCGATGTCGCGTGCCTTATCGGTGGCTTTCACCGCAATCTTCGCGGCCACCATCAATTCGTCCGGGCCAAGATACAGAGTCTTCATGTGAATGATGTCTTCAACGCCAGCGCTTTCGCGCAGCGCCTTGGCAATCTTCTGGGTGTCCTTGTCGGTAGCCCCCTCACCAACCAGGAGGCTTGAAGTTTCGATGCCGAGAATCACTGCGACGGCAACCAGTAGGCCACCGATAGCGAGTGTGCCGATGGCGTCCCAGATTGGGTCGTGAGTAAGTACGGTCAGGCCAACACCAGCGAAGGCAAAAACCAGACCCATCAGGGCGGCAATGTCTTCCAGGATTACCACCGGAAGCTCAGGGCTTTTTGCGTGACGGATGAACGTGTATAGAGAGGTGCGACCGCGCTCCTCTTTGGCTGCCTTGAGTGCGGTGTAAAGACTGAAGCTTTCGAGCAGGATGGCAACCCCCAGAACGGTTAGCGGGAGCCAAGCCTGTTCCAACTCGTGCGGTTCGGTGAGTTTATTCACACCTTCGAGGATTGAGAACATTCCACCGATTGAGAACAGAACGATCGAAACCATGAACGCGTAGATGTAGCGCGAACGACCGTAACCAAACGGGTGGGTAGGAGTGGCCTGGCGCTTGGCGCGCTTTCCACCTAGAAGAAGAAGGATTTGGTTGCCGGTGTCGGCGACCGAGTGAATCGCCTCGGCGAACATGGAGGCTGACCCACTGATGGCAGCGGCGATGAACTTGGTGATGGCGATGCCGGTGTTGGCGCCTAGCGCCGCAAAGATCGCCCTGGTAGAACCCTCAGTACTCATGTAACCCTCCAATGTAGTAGCCTAGTTGACGGTGACGTGTCCGAGCGGCCGAAGGTGCAACACTCGAAATGTTGTGTACGTTAACGCGTACCGTGGGTTCAAATCCCACCGTCACCGCCACCTAAAACCAGATCTTCGGGTCTGGTTTTTCTTTTTCTCAAATACCTTTTCCTTTACACTAATCTCATCTTTTAGGGGGAGTAAAAATGACCGATGTAACACCAACCAGACCCACCAAAATTGGTCGAGCGCTGTTTTCAAGTGCTCTGAAGAACTTCAATAAAGACCGTTTTGTTTTGCTGTTTCCGGTACTCGCGCTGATTGCAAACGTGATTGTGTTCGGAACCTTAGGCTCAGCAGTATTCCTAACTGAGACGTTTTGGGTTTCTGACAACGAACTGCGGCCCTTGGGGGCTTTTGCTTTTGCTGTCGCAATCGGTGTAATTGTCAGTTTTACGCATGTCCTGTTTCAGGCTTGCGTGATGTGCGCTGCCAACCAGCGTTATTCCGGGTTTGAACCAACCTTCGCATCGTCCTTTAAAGAGGCTTCCGAGAAAATTGGCCCGCTTTCGCTATTCAGTTTGGTTGAGGCAACCGTTGGCATGATTCTCCGAGCGATTCGCGACAATCTAAAAGGGGTCGGCAATTTCCTGAGCTTTATCGGCGGCTTGGCTTGGGCTGTAGCCAGCTACTTCGCCATTCCCTCAATACTGTTTGAAGGACTAGGGCCTATCGCCGCAGTTCGTCGGAGTGCCGATATCATCAAGACCACCTGGGGTTCGGCATTACGCGTAAACGTAGTGGCCGGCGTGCTATTCGTGTTTGCCTGGATTTTGGCAATCGGAGGCGTTGTTGGCGGTATGTTCCTGGCTATTGGCGATCCATATAACTATCAGCCAATCGCGGGCTTCACAGTGATTGGTATTTCGCTAGTTTTCGCTTTTGCCCTGGCACTGGTTCAAGGGTCAGTTATGTCTTACGCCTGCGTTGCTCTCTATCGATACGCGACTGGAAAGCCAATGCCGGAGTTCGATGCGAACCTAATGGCTGCAGCATTCAAATTAAAGCGTGAGAAGACCATCCGGTTGGTCTAAAAAACTAGAATGAAGCAACGGCAGAAAACGGTTCTGCCAACTAGTGAACTAGCGAGTCAAAGATGACAGAGACCAAAACCCACGACGGCATTCCATTGGACGTTGCTAAAGGCATTGAAGCCCACGGTATCGACCACATTCCAGCCAACGAACGTTACGGTCGCGCCCGTCAGCTAATCGGGGTCTGGGCAACGTCTCAGGCGAACTACGTGGTGCTCGTCATGGGTGGCGTGCTGGTTGCTATGGGTCTAAGTTTTTGGCAGGCACTTGCGGTCATCGTTATCGGAAACCTATTTTCGGTTTTGACCGGTTTTATTTCGGCCACCGGGCCGGTATCTGGAACCCCAAGCCAAATCATTCAGAGGGCTCTATTTGGCCCTAAGGGTAATCTCTACAGCCAGGTCTTCACTGGCTGGATGGTCAACTGCATCTTCCTAGCACTCAACTGGATTGGCGCCGCCTTCATCATTTTTGCCGTCATGGAACGCTGGGGGATTACCACCGATAACGTCCTTAAGGCGGCGGTAATCAGCGTGCTGGCGGCTATCACCCTCGTGATCAGTGTTTACGGATATAACTTCATCACCAAGGCTTACAAGTACATTTCTTGGTCGTTCCTAGCCGTGTTTGGTGTGGCAACCTACTTCTTGCTCACGACCGTGAAGGGTGATGTCAATGCCGTTCCGCCGCTAGAAGGCCCAGACTTCTGGATCATTGCCTTTGCCGGTGTTTCACTGCTGGCCTGCACCCCTATTTCTTACACAAATGGTGCGGACTTCAGCCGTTACCTTCCGGCCAACACCCCAATTCGCAATATCGTGGGTTCGGTGACCTTGGGCTACATGGTTCCAAGCGTTTTACTTAGCTCTCTCGGCGCCTACGTAACCGCCGCTCTGCAGGCGGAAGACCCACAGTCGGTAATTGAAGGTCTGCTGCCAGCTTGGTTCTCACCACTATTCACCATCGCCGTGGTTATGGGTACCGTCGCAAACAATGCCATGACCGCTTACAGTTCTGGTCTGGTTTTGCAGACCATCGGTATCAAACTTCGTCGATCAATCACGGTTATCGCCGACGGAATCTTTGGGGTCATCCTCACCCTGACCGCGGTTCTGGTCTGGGACTTCATCGACGCGATGAACACTCTGCTTCAATTCATCGTGGTCACTGTGGCACCGCTGATCAGTTTGTATCTCGCCGACATGTGGCTTCGCCGTAACAAGTACGACGGACCCGCCTTGGAGGCAGCAGCCAAGGGCGGCAAGTACTGGTACACCAACGGTTACAACATTGCCGGAATCGTGGCGTTCTTGGTTGGTTTCACCGCGGCGATGCTTACTGTTTACACCGAGATTTACGAAGGTCCGATTCTTGGATTACTCGGCGGTCTCGATATCTCGTTTGAACTCGGAATCACTCTTCCTGCGATCATCTACATCCTCGCCAAACGCAACAAACTAGCCATCTAACTCGAGAGCAAACCATGACCGAATGGACCATGCCCCCAGAGTGGGCCGAACAAGAGCGCATTTGGATTGCCTTCCCTCGCGACAACTACACCATCGGTGATGAGCCAACTTCACGCGACCGTGCCTACTCAACCTGGAGTGCCGTTGCCAACGCCATTGTGGATTTCGAGCCGGTAACCGCAGTAGTCGACCCTTCCGCGCTCGCGGAAGCTAAGAAGCGACTTGATCCGAGAATTGATATTCTTGAATCACCACTCGACGATTCTTGGATGCGCGACATCGGCCCAACCTTTGTACTAAACGCAGAGGGTCAGCTGGGCGGAGTCGACTGGACCTTCAACGGTTGGGGTGCCAACAACTGGGCAATGTGGGAACGCGACCGAGAGATTGCGAAGTTCGTATCCGATTCGGGTTCGGCAAACCACATTCCGTCGGCCTTGGTCAATGAGGGCGGCGGAATTCACGTCGACGGCGAGGGCACAGTGCTCCTTACCGAAACCGTGCAACTAGACCCAATGCGCAACCCTTACACAACTAAAGAGCGCGTTGAGTGGGAGATGGCTCGAACTATCGGATCCAAGAAAGCGATCTGGCTACCGCGAGGACTTCACCGCGACTACGGGTCACCGGGAACTAGAGGTCACGTTGACATGGTTGCCTGCTTTGCCAAGCCAGGAGTAATTCTGTTGCACTGGCAGGAGAACCCAGACCACCCGGATTACGCGCTTAGTCGTGAATTGGAGAAGCTCTTCCTTTCGGAAACCGATGCCGCTGGTCGCAAGCTCGAAGTGATTCGAGTGCCAGCACCCCTAGAACAAACCGACGAACACGGTTTCGTTGACTTCAGTTACATCAACCATCTTGTGATCAACAACGCCGTCATTGCCTGTGGTTTCAACGAGCCGGAAGCCGATGCCCGTGCCGCGCAAATTTTGAGCGAGGCCTACGGCCGTCGGGTGATCACCATCGACGCCCGTGAAATCTTCGTTCGCGGTGGCGGAATCCACTGCATCACCCAGCAGCAACCGAAGGCGAAGTAGTGCCATCGAGATTTCCGGTTGTTGAAAAGACAATCGCCCAACTTAGAAGTGCACTAGAAGCCGGTGAAGTAACTTCGGTTCAATTGGTCGAGGCCTATCTTCAGCGCATCACCACCTTCGACTCGAGCGGCATCAAGCTCAATTCGTTGGTTGAGCTAAACGAGCAGGCGCTCGCGGAAGCGGCCGAATCAGATTCCAGACGCGCAGCCGGAAAAACCCTAGGACCGCTCGACGGAATCCCATTCACCGCCAAAGATTCCTACAAGGTAAAAGGTATGAGTGTGGCCGCGGGGTCGCCGGCGTTCGAGCACTTGGTGGCAACCTCCGACGCATTCTCAATCAAAGTTTTGCGAGAAGCAGGCTGTGTGCTCATTGGCCTCACGAACATGCCACCGATGGCCAATGGTGGAATGCAGCGTGGACTCTATGGTCGCGCTGAGTCTCCATATAACGAAAACTTTTTAACCTCGGCCTTCGCCTCGGGTTCATCAAACGGCTCGGGCACGGCAACCGCTGCCAGCTTCGCTGCCTTCGGCCTTGGCGAAGAAACTTGGTCAAGCGGTCGAGCCCCGGCAGCTAGCAACGCACTCTGCGCTTACACCCCATCACGCGGCATGATCTCCACCCGAGGTAACTGGCCGCTGGTTCCAACTATGGACGTTGTGGTTCCTCACACCAGAACCATGGCCGACCTTTGTGAACTTCTCGATCTTTTGGTTGTGGATGATCCAGACACCGATGGTGACTTCTGGCGCATGCAGTCTTGGGTTGAATTACCGAAAACCGATGCCGTGCATTTGGAAAGCTTTTTTTCAATTCACCAAAAAGCACTAGCCGCTTCGAGTGCAAATAAACCTTTGGCAGGTGTGAAACTAGCCGCTCCGAAAATGTTCCTCGGTCTAGATCCCGAACAGGGCACAGGCACCGGAATGGGTTCGGTCACTGGTCAGAGAATCGAACCCCGCCCGTCGATGTTGAAGCTCTGGGAATCATTTGTTTCAGAGCTAGAAGCTGCCGGAGCTGAGGTTGTACTCACCGACTTCCCAGTTGTTACCAATTACGAAGCCGACCGCGCCGGAGCGCCAAACGTTTTCAACCGCGGAATCGTGCCAGAAGAATTCTTCGATGCCGAAATCTGGGACCTATCCATATGGTCTTGGGATTATTTCCTGAAACTCAACGGACAACCAAACCTAGATTCGATCACCAAGGTTGATGGTCCAAAAATTTTTCCTGCGCCTCACGGCGCATTGAAAGACCGCTACGCGGAATTCGACTTCGACCCAGCCGACTATGTAACGCGCGCTAAGGAGGTTGGCGTTATTGATCCGTTCAATGGGTCAAAATCTGAAATTTTCGCGAAGGGCCTTGCGGCCCTAGAGGAAACCCGAAAGCTTGACCTCGACGACTGGCTAAAGGAGAACTGCTTTGCCGCCGCCATCTTCCCAACGCTCACCGATGTCGGCCCAGCCGACTCCGATGTGAATGAAGCTTCGGCAGATATCACCTGGCGTAACGGCGTTTGGGTGGCAACCGGCAACCTAGCCATTCGCCACCTTGGCATCCCAACTGTGACCATACCGATGGGAACAGCCGAAGACATTGGCATGCCGTTCGGTCTCACCATCGCCGGCGCTGCTTACAGCGATGCCGAGTTGATTCGTCTGGGCAGCCTGTTTGAGGCGATCGCGCCAAGGCGAACCGCACCTAATCGAACCCCAGAGTTGTAGATTAGAAACAAAGATTGGGGACAAAATGACCAAACACAAATTCTTAGCTTTAGTTGCTACTGGTGCGCTTATGGCCACTGCTACCTTTGCCGTGACCGTTACCCCCGCAAATGCTCAGGCGACCCAAACCCTGGTTCGAACACTTGATGCTTCCAAGGCCGGTCAATTCTG
Organism: Actinomycetota bacterium; assembly: GCA_041180065.1. Lineage (GTDB taxonomy): Bacteria > Actinomycetota > Actinomycetes > Actinomycetales > Microbacteriaceae > Rhodoluna. The sequence goes on from JBEGSI010000030.1 coordinate 12,871, forward strand.
CAAGAAAGCCGATGTCGGTAAAAAGAAGCGCGCGGACAACGGTTCCAGAATTAAGTGCAAGATGGTCAATGGGCGTGCACGCTGGGTCAAGGCCTAAGCACAAACTCGAGCGATAGGCATCTGGTCGACACAATTGGCAAAAGTAGCAGTACTGAAAAACGGAATTGCCGTGAAACTCACGTTGGCCGAGAAAATTTGGTCGCTGTCTGGCGATTTTGAGATTCCGGTGACCTCGATTCGTGGCGCGGAAGTCGTCGATGGTAAGGCTCTGAGCATTTTTAAAGGTATTTCCTGGGCCATGCGCGTTGGCACTGCACTTCCAGGTGTTTATTACGCCGGACGATTCTTTCGCAAAGGCGGGGCTGATTTCCTTGCTGTTCGGGCCGGTAAGCCAGCAATTCAGTTGAATTTGAGCGGAAAACCCTATCTTCGAGTCATTTTGACCGTTGATTCGCCAGAGAAGGTTGCAGAAGAGATTAATAGCGCCTTAGCTGCCTGCTAAGTATTTAAAACTTCATCTTGTGATTTGTTTGCGAATCGTTATAGAGTAGTACTTTGCTCCCTATCACCCGTCGCGCATATTTTGGCGCGGCCGTGACGCATATTTTGGCGACACTCAAGGTAATGGGTTGCGATCTCCCAACCGGCACATCTAACGAAACTCCCTTGGAGGGATTCACTTGGCTGCGAAGAACGCAAAAAACACCAACACCCGTGATGCAAAACGTCCATCATTCGCCAGAACTACGGAACCTATTGAAGTTCCTGACCTGCTCAAGCTACAGCGCGAGAGCTTCGACTGGCTGGTAGGCAACGACTCATGGCGTGCACTAAACCCAGACGCTAAAAACGGTCTAACCGAAATCTTCGAAGAGCTATCGCCAATCGAAGACAACAACAACTCTGACCAGGCCAAGATGGGTCTAGCTTTTAGCGCACCAGAACTTTACGACCCAGCCCACTCGCCAGACGAGTGCAAGATGAAGGGTAAGAGCTACACCAAGCCTCTCTACATCAAGGCTGAGTTCACCAACTACATCACCGGTGAAATCAAGAGCCAGACCGTGTTCATGGGTGACTTCCCAGTCATGACCGAAGACGGCACCTTCGTGATCAACGGCACCGAGCGTGTTGTAGTTTCACAGTTGGTTCGCTCACCTGGTGTTTACTTCTCGGTTTCGACCAACACCACCGGAAACCTTGACGTTCGTAACAACAAGGGACAAATCATTCCAAGCCGTGGTTCGTACCTTGAGTTCCTAACCGAATGGGTTCGCGAAGACCGCAAGCCTATGTCGCGTTTCGGTAAGCCAATCCTTCAGGTTCAGGTAGACCGCAAGACCAAGGTTTCAGCAACCATCTTCCTAAAGGCCCTGGGTCTTTCGAAGGAACAGATTGAAGCCGAGTTCAAAGACGTTGAAGGCGCAATCGTTGAAAAGGGTTGGAACTACGACGTCGACCTAATCGCCAACACCTTGGCATACGACGAGTCGAAGGCATTCGCTAACCCAATCGTTTCGAAGGAAGATGCACTTCGCGAGCTATACCGCAAGGTTCGCGGCGAAGCTGCCGGTCCAGAAACTGCTGAAGCATGGTTGCGTTCAACCTACTTCGAGACCAAGCGCTACAACCTAGCCAAGGTTGGTCGTCACAAGGTAAACCGCAAGCTTGGCCTTTCGGTCGACGGCACCACCACCACCCTTTCGGTTGAAGACATCGTTGGTACCTTGAAGTACCTTCTTTACTTCGACATGTCGCTAGCCAACGGCTCGCAGGGTGCCGAAACCTTCACCGTTCCAATGGGCGGCAAGAAGGTCGTTCTAGACGTCAACTCTGACGACATCGATGACTTCTCAAACCGTCGCATCCGCTCAGTTGGTGAACTAATCCAGAACCAGGTTCGTATCGGTCTAAGCCGTATGGAGCGTGTCGTTCGTGAGCGCATGTCAACTCAGGACATCGAAGCGATCACCCCACAGACCCTGATCAACCTACGACCAGTGGTTTCTGCAATCAAGGAGTTCTTCGGAGCTTCGCAGTTGTCACAGTTCATGGACCAGAACAACCCGCTTGCCGGCCTAGCCCACAAGCGTCGTCTTTCTGCCCTAGGCCCTGGTGGTATCGCTCGTGAACGTGCCCAGATGGAAGTACGTGACGTGCACCCATCTCACTACGGTCGTATGTGTCCAGTAGAAACTCCTGAAGGTCCGAACATTGGTCTAATCGGTTCGCTAACCGCTTACGCCCGAATCAACACCTTCGGTTTCATCGAAACCCCTTACAACAAGGTTGTAAACGGCAAGGTCACGGGCAAGATCGAATACCTAGACGCAGCTGCTGAAGCTGGCAAGGTTATCGGTGTTGCTGAGGCTCCACTAAACGCCGACAAGACCTTCGCTGCTAAGAAGGTTGTTGCTCGTTGGCGCGGAGAGGTTCTGGAAGCAGACTCAGAGACCGTTGACTACATCGACGTTTCACCTCGACAGCTGGCTTCGGTTTCGACCTCGCTAATTCCATTCCTTGAGCACGACGACTCGTCTCGTGCGCTGATGGGTGCGAACATGCAGCGTCAGGCTGTGCCACTAGTGCGCAGCGAAGCTCCTTACGTTGGTACCGGTATGGAGCGCGTTGCCGCGTTCGACTCTGGCACCATCGTGATCAACGTCAACGCAGGTGTTGTTGAAGACGTAAACGCAGAATCCATCACCGTAATGGGTGACAACGGCGAGCACGAGACCTACGAACTTCGCAAGTTCGAGCGCTCAAACCAGGGAACCGCAATCAACCAGCGCGTAATCGTCAACGTGGGCGACCGCGTTGAGGCTGGTCAGGTTCTAGCCGATGGTCCTGCCACCGAAAACGGTGAACTAGCTCTCGGTAAGAACCTTCTTGTAGCGTTCATGCCTTGGGAAGGTCACAACTTCGAAGACGCCATCATCCTTAGCCAGAACTTGGTCAAGGACGACACTCTTTCCTCGATCCACATCGAAGAGTACGAAGTTGAAGCACGAAGCATCAAGCTTGGTGACGAAGAGATCACTCGCGACCTACCAAACATCAGCCAGGAAACCCTAGCTCACCTCGACGAGCGTGGAATCATCCGCGTTGGTGCCGAGGTTCGTTCGGGCGACATCTTGGTCGGTAAGGTAACCCCTAAGGGTGAGACCGAGCTTTCTGCTGAAGAGCGTTTGCTCCGCGCAATCTTCGCCGACAAGGGTCGCGAAGTTCGCGAGTCTTCACTCAAGGTTCCTCACGGTGAGAGCGGCACCATCATCGGTGTGAAGGTTTTCACCACCGAAGAGTATGCAGCTGCCCACACCAGCGAGCAGGATCTAGTAATCGTTTCGAAGGATGACCTAGGTGCCGGTGTAATGACCCGCGTCGTAGTTCAGATCGCTCAGAAGCGTAAAATCACCGAAGGTGACAAGCTAGCTGGTCGTCACGGTAACAAGGGTGTTATTTCTAAGATCCTTCCGGTCGAAGACATGCCATTCCTTGAAGACGGAACCCCAGTAGACGTAGTTCTAAACCCACTAGGTATCCCTGGTCGTATGAACTTCGGTCAGATTTTGGAGACCCACCTTGGTTGGATCGCCAGCCGTGGTTGGAACGTTGAAGGACTATCGAAGGCTTTCGCCGACAACCTAAAGCGTCTGCCTGAAGGCATGAAGCAGGGTGCCGCCGGAACCAAGGTTGCTACCCCAATCTTCGATGGCGCCGACAAGGACGAAATCGTAAGCCTTCTAGCTTCGACCACCAAGAATGCTTGGGAAACCGAAAACAAGAAGAAGCTGGTTGACGAAACCGGTAAGGCTACCTTGTTTGACGGCCGTTCGGGTGAACCGTTCCCAGCCCCAATCTCGGTTGGTTACATGTACATCCTCAAGCTGCACCACCTAGTTGACGACAAGATCCACGCTCGTTCAACCGGTCCTTACAGCATGATTACCCAGCAGCCACTTGGTGGTAAGGCGCAGTTCGGTGGACAGCGCTTTGGTGAGATGGAAGTTTGGGCCCTACAGGCCTACGGTGCCGCTCACACCCTTCAGGAACTGCTAACCATCAAGTCTGACGACGTTTCAGGACGTATCAAGACTTACGAGGCGATCGTTACCGGTCAGAACATCCAGGCTCCTGGTATTCCAGAATCCTTCCGAGTTCTTGCCAAGGAAATGCAATCGCTGGCCCTAAACATCGAGGTTCTAGACGCCGACGGCAACGCCGTTGAGTTGAAAGACCAAGACGAGTTCGCAAGCGACCGTGCAACTGAAGAGATGGGTATCAACCTATCTCGCAACGAATCGCTAGCTATCGACAACGAATTCTCTGGCCGAGACTACTAAGAAAGAGAAGTAGAAGACAATGCAAGTTGAAACTTTTGAAGCAATCCGAGTTGGTTTAGCCACCTCTGCAGACATCCTTTCTTGGTCGGCTGGTGAAGTAAAGAAGCCAGAAACCATCAACTACCGCACTCTCAAGCCTGAGAAGGACGGTCTGTTCTGTGAGCGCATCTTCGGTCCTACCAAGGACTGGGAATGTTCTTGTGGAAAGTACAAGCGCGCCCGTTACAAGGACGTCGTTTGTGAGCGTTGTGGTGTTCAGGTCGCTAAGTCGAACGTTCGTCGCGAGCGCATGGGCCACATCACCCTGGCTGCACCAGTAACTCACATCTGGTACTACAAGGGTGTTCCTAGCCGCCTCGGTTACCTACTTGACCTAGCTCCAAAAGACCTAGACAAGATCATCTACTTTGCTGCGTACCGCGTTATGGACCGCTTCGAAGACGAGCTAGCTCAGAACGCTTCGCTAGACCGCGAAGACTACCTGGGTCGTATCGTTTCGATGCTGGACGAGCGTGAAGCAGAACTTCGCGAAGCTGCCGGCGACGAAATCGCTGCGCTTGAGGCCGAGGGTTACCGCATGCAGACCGCTGCACGCTTCTGGGAAGCTCCAGAGTGGGTTCCTTCAGACCTATACAAGAGCATCGACCAGCTAGTAACCGCTGAAGCTAAGGACCCTGAAGGTTTCTTCAACCAGAAGCCTCTAGAAGCTCCATCGGTTAAGGCAATCCGCGACCTACAGTCGGCTTTCAAGAAGAAGACCGACAAGATCGTTCGCGAATACGGTCGTCGTGAGCGTCGCGAAAGCCTACAGCGCGAGCAGTTGGCTTGGCGTATGCACCTTACTGCTAAGGCCGGAACGCTAATTCAGTACGATGACATCTTCGACCTATTCCACTACTACTACGGTGACTACTTCAACGTGCAGATCGGTGCTGAAGCCATCAAGCAGATGCTTCAGAACTTCAAACTAGAAGAAACCCGCGACGAGTTGAAGGAACTAATCAACAACTCGAAGGGCACCAAGCAGACCTACGCAATCAAGCGTCTAAAGGTTGTTAGCTCATTCATTGAGTCGAACACCTCGCCTGTTGCCATGGTTCTCGACGTACTTCCAGTGTTGCCACCGGAAATCCGTCCAATGGTTCAGCTTGATGGTGGACGTTTTGCGACCTCTGACCTAAACGACCTCTACCGTCGTGTGATCAACCGAAACAACCGTCTACTCAAGTTCCAGGAACTTGACACCGTACCTCGCACCATCATCAACAACGAGAAGCGCATGCTTCAAGAAGCTGTTGACGCATTGTTCGACAACGGTCGTCGTGGTCGTCCAGTAACCGGTACCGGTAACCGCGCCCTGAAGTCGCTAAGCGATCTTCTAAAGGGTAAGCAGGGTCGTTTCCGCCAGAACCTTCTAGGTAAGCGCGTTGACTACTCGGGTCGTTCGGTAATCGTTGTTGGTCCACAGTTGAAGCTGCACCAGTGTGGTCTTCCAAAGCTGATGGCCCTCGAACTGTTCAAGCCTTTCGTAATGAAGCGCCTAGAAGAGCAGGGTTACGCCCAGAACATCAAGGCTGCTAAGAAGATGGTTGAGCGTTCACGCGCTGCCGTTTGGGAAGTTCTTGAAGAAGTTATCCGTGAGCGTCCGGTACTACTAAACCGTGCACCAACCCTGCACCGTTTGGGTATCCAGGCATTCGAGCCGGTACTGGTTGAAGGTAAGGCTATTCAGCTTCACCCGCTAGTTTGTACCGCGTTCAACGCCGACTTCGACGGTGACCAGATGGCTGTTCACGTGCCGCTATCTCAGGAAGCTCAGGCTGAAGCCCGCGTTCTGATGTTGGCATCGAACAACATCTTGAAGCCTTCAGACGGTCGTCCGGTTGCAACTCCAACCCAGGACATGATCATTGGTCTTTACCACCTAACCAGCGTGAAGGAAGGTGCTCTCGGTGAGGGCAAGGCCTTCGGTTCACTAGCTGAGGCTCAGATGGCTCTTGACTCGAAGGCAATTGACCTTCAGGCCAAGATTCGCCTACGCCTCGACGGTTCGGTTCGCGAGACCACCTTCGGCCGCGCGCTATTCAACGAAACCCTGCCTGCAGGATTCCGTTACGTTGAGCAGCAGATCGGCAAGAAGGAGATCAGCGGTATCGTTACCGAACTGGTTGAGCGCAACTCACGTGTTGAGGTAGCTCAGACTCTAGACCGCATCAAGGATGCCGGTTTCTACTGGGCAACCCGTTCGGGTGTTTCGATGTCGATTTCCGACGCGAACTTCGACAACAAGCAGTTCCACAAGGACCGTGCCGACATCATCGCCGACGGTGAGAAGTCACACGCCAAGATTCAGGACGACTTCGAACTAGGTAAGAAGACCGAAGTTGAGCGTCGTGACGCACTTGGAACCCTATGGAACAAGCACACCATCGAGATTGAAGCGCTTCTAAAGAAGTCGATCCCAGAAGACAACGCCATCTACAAGATGGTTACCTCTGGTGCTCGTGGTAACTGGATTCAGATTCGTTCGATCATGGGTATGCGTGGTCCAGTGGCAACTGCTTCTGGTGACTTCGCGCCGATGCCGGTGAAGGGTAACTACCTCGTAGGTCTAACCGCTAACGAGTACTTCATTAACGCAACCGGTGCCCGTAAGGGTAACGCCGACACCGCTATGAAGACTGCTGCTGCGGGTTACCTAACCCGTCGTCTAGTCGACGTAGCCCAGGACGTAATCGTTCGCTCTGCAGACTGTGGAACCGACCGTGGCCTTGAGAAGGAAATCAAGGAATACGATGCGGATACCGACACCTTCAAGTGGAACAAGAACGTACTAGAGCTTTCGGTGCTGCACCGAGTTCTAGCTGAGCCGATCATGAACGGCAAGGACACTTTGGCTAAGGCCGGAGCTGTTGTTGACCAGACTCTACTAACCGCAATTCAGGCTGAAGACGCCAACAAGTCTTCGGTTGATTCGGTGGTAATCCGTTCGGTTCTAACCTGTACTGCGCTAAACGGTGTTTGTGCCGCATGTTACGGAACCTCGCTAGCAACTGGTGATGCAGTTGAGCTTGGTGAAGCAATCGGTATTATCGCTGCTCAGTCGATCGGTGAACCAGGTACTCAGCTAACCATGCGTACCTTCCACACCGGTGGTGCTTCTGACAAGCAGAAGAAGCAGGTTATTAAGAAGCGTATTGGTGGTGTGGAAATGCGTATTGAACGCGCAATTTCATACGACATCACCCAGGGTCTAACCGGTGTTACCGACTTGCTCGAGGCACGTATCGGATGGAACCGTCAGGGCAAGGTTGCTGTCATGGCATTCTGGCCTGGTGTGGTTGACGTTCGTGAGGTTGAGACCAAGGGAACCGCGAAGAAGTACGAGATCCGAGTTGTACCTCAGGGCGAGAAGGCTTTGGCAGACGCCAAGGACCTAGCGACCCGCTACAGCTTCTCACGTACCACTTCGAAGACCTTCAAGAAGCTAGATCCAGAGCTGCCAATCACTACTATCTCCGACCTAAACGACCTAGTCGTTGAGGTTGGCCAGTCGGTAGAGACCGGTGACTACCTAGTAGACGGCACCCCAATCCCTCACGAGGTTCTCTCGACCAAGGGACGCAAGGCTGCCGCTCAGGAAATCATCAACGGTGTTCAGGCAATCTACGGTGCTCAGGGTGTAGAACTACACGACAAGCACCTTGAGGTTATCGTTCGTCAGATGCTTGGAAAGGTCACCGTCGTCGACGGCGGCGCAACCAAGATGCTTCCTGGTGAAATCATCGACCGTAACACCTTCGCAGCTAACAACCGTGCAGTTGTGGCTGAAGGCCAGAAGCCGGCTTCGGCTCGTGAAGAAGTTATGGGTATGACCCGTGCTTCGCTAGCGGCTCAGTCATGGCTATCGGCAGCTTCGTTCCAGGAGACCACCCGAGTTCTAACTCAGGCAGCTCTTGACCGTCGCACCGACCCACTGGTTGGTCTGAAGGAGAACGTCATCATCGGTAAGCTAATCCCTGCTGGAACCGGACTCAAGGAGTACCGCAACATCAAGGTTGAAGCAACCGAAGAAGCCAAGAACGAGATGTATCCGAACCGTATCTGGGCAGCCCCTGTTCAGAACGACCAGGTTGATCTATCGTCGTTCGGAACCACCGGCCTAGCGTTTACCTCGATCGAAGAATTCGATCAGGCAGGCGACTGAAGTCACCAAATAACAAATTCCATTTGACCCACCGGAGTATCTTCGGTAAAGTTAGTGGCTGATGTGCTTTTTGAGCACGGACGCCCTAAACCGAGGAAACTTCCGGTGGGCCAGCAAATAAACCTTCCGGGGATGTTCCACGGAATTAACAAGGAGTAGTAGTGCCAACAATTCAGCAGTTGGTCCGCAAGGGTCGGTCGGCTAAAGTCACCAAGACTAAAACCCCAGCGCTTAAGGCCAGTCCTCAGCGCCGTGGCGTTTGCACCCGTGTGTACACCACCACCCCGAAGAAGCCAAACTCGGCTCTTCGTAAGGTAGCCCGTGTCAAGCTTTCGAACGGTATCGAAGTAACCGCCTACATCCCGGGTGAAGGTCACAACCTTCAGGAGCACTCAATGGTGCTAGTTCGTGGTGGCCGTGTTAAGGACCTACCAGGTGTTCGTTACAAGATCGTCCGCGGTGCACTAGACACCCAGGCAGTTAAGAACCGTCAGCAGGCTCGCAGCCACTACGGTGCAAAGAAGGGTAAGTAATGCCTCGTAAAGGTCCAATAACCAAGAAGCCAGTAGTCGTAGACCCTGTCTACGGTTCACCAGTTGTAACCCAGCTAGTAAACAAGATTCTTCTTGACGGCAAGAAGTCGATCGCAGAGTCGATCGTTTACGGTGCACTTGAGGGTGCCAAGGAGAAGTCAGGTGGCGAGCCTGTAACTCTTCTAAAGAAGGCTCTCGACAACGTGCGTCCAACCGTTGAGGTTCGTTCACGTCGCGTTGGTGGCTCAACCTACCAGGTTCCAATCGAAGTAAAGGCACACCGTGCTAACACCCTAGCTATGCGCTGGTTGGTTAGCTACGCGAAGGCCCGTCGCGAGAAGACCATGACCGAGCGTCTAATGAACGAAATTCTTGACGCATCGAACGGCCTAGGCGCAGCTGTAAAGCGCCGTGAGGACACTCACAAGATGGCCGAGTCGAACAAGGCATTCGCCCACTACCGCTGGTAGTAGGCAGAACTTCCGCCTACTGACCCAAAGTTGGTAGGCGGTCGTTCTATTTCAGTAGTAAAAACTTTCCAAAGCAACAAACAACTTCCGGGGGCCACCGTGGCACAAGACGTGCTTACAGACCTGAACAAGGTTCGCAACATCGGCATCATGGCTCACATCGATGCAGGTAAGACCACCACCACTGAGCGCATCCTGTTTTACACGGGTATCACTCACAAGATTGGTGAAGTTCACGATGGCGCAGCCACCATGGACTGGATGGAGCAGGAGCAGGAACGTGGAATTACCATTACCTCAGCTGCAACCACCTGTTTCTGGAACAAGAACCAGATCAACATCATCGACACCCCTGGACACGTTGACTTCACCGTTGAGGTAGAGCGTTCGCTTCGTGTTCTAGACGGCGCTGTTGCAGTGTTCGACGGTAAAGAAGGTGTTGAGCCTCAGTCTGAGACCGTTTGGCGTCAGGCCGACAAGTACGACGTACCTCGTATCTGTTTCGTAAACAAGATGGACAAGCTTGGTGCTGACTTCTACTTCACCGTAGACACCATCATCAACCGTCTAGGTGCAAAGCCTCTAGTTATCCAGATCCCAATCGGTGCCGAGAGCACCTTCGAAGGTGTTGTTGACATCGTTCAGATGAAGGCTCTTACCTGGCGCGGAGACGTTGAGATGGGCGCTAAGTACGAAATCGAGCCAATCCCAGCCGACCTACAGGAAAAGGCTGACCACTACCGTCAGATCCTGCTTGAGACCGTTGCCGAAACCGACGAAGCTCTCATGGAGAAGTACTTCGGCGGCGAAGAGCTAACCGAAGCCGAGATCAAGGGCGCAATCCGCAAGCTAACCGTCAACTCGGAAATCTACCCAATTCTTTGTGGCTCTGCCTTCAAGAACAAGGGTGTTCAGCCGATGCTAGACGCCGTTATCGACTACCTACCTTCGCCACTAGACGTTCCAGCTATTGAAGGCTTGAACCCTAACAACGAAGAAGAGAAGATCGTTCGCGAGCCAAAGGCCGATGGTCCGTTCGCAGCTCTAGCGTTCAAGGTTATGACTCACCCATTCTTCGGTCGTCTAACCTACATCCGCGTTTACTCCGGTAAGGCAGACTCTGGTGCTCAGCTTCTTAACTCGACCAAGGGTAAGAAAGAGCGCATTGGAAAGATGTTCCAGATGCACGCCAACAAGGAAAACCCTGTTGAGTTCGCAACCGCTGGTCACATCTACGCTGTTATCGGTCTAAAGGACACCACCACTGGTGACACCCTTTGTGACCCAGACAAGACCGTTGTTCTTGAGTCGATGACCTTCCCTAAGCCTGTTATCTCGGTTGCTATTGAGCCAAAGACCAAGGGCGACCAGGTGAAGCTAGGCCTAGCAATTCAGAAGCTAGCCGAAGAAGACCCAACCTTCCGCGTTGAGCACGACCACGAGACCGGCCAGACCGTTATCTCTGGTATGGGTGAACTTCACCTTGACATCCTTGTCGACCGTATGCGTCGCGAGTTCAAGGTTGAGGCAAACGTTGGTAAGCCACAGGTTGCTTACCGCGAAACCCTAAAGCGTGCCGTCGACAAGTACGACTACACCCACAAGAAGCAGACCGGTGGTTCAGGTCAGTTCGCCAAGATCCAGATCAAACTGGAGCCAATGGAAGTAACTGAAGAATCAACCTACGAGTTCGTTAACGCCGTAACCGGTGGTCGCGTTCCTCGTGAGTACATCCCATCTGTCGACGCTGGTATCCAAGACGCAATGCAGGTCGGTACTCTTGCCGGTTACCCTGTAGTTGGTGTAAAGGCTACCCTTCTTGATGGTGCCTACCACGACGTTGACTCGTCGGAAATGGCGTTCAAGATTGCTGGATCGATTGCTTACAAAGAAGCAGCTCGTCTAGCTCAACCAACTCTGCTCGAGCCAATCATGGCCGTCGAAGTACGTACCCCAGAGGAATACATGGGTGACGTAATCGGTGACTTGAACTCTCGACGCGGTCAGATTCAGGCAATGGATGACGCTTCTGGCGTCAAGGTCGTTCGCGCCCTAGTTCCACTGTCGGAAATGTTCGGTTACGTCGGTGACCTGCGCTCGAAGACTTCGGGTCGTGCGGTTTATTCGATGACCTTCGAAACCTACGCTGAGGTTCCAAAGGCTGTAGCTGACGAAATCGTTCAGAAGAACAAGGGGGAGTAGTCGTAAGGCTGCTTTCTCAACTAAGATAGAAAACAAACCCAAAATCCAAGCGGTTACCCGCGCGGGTAAATGACAAGTCCTGAGGAGGACAAAAATGGCTAAGGCGAAATTCGAGCGCAACAAGCCGCACGTCAACATCGGTACTATCGGTCACGTTGACCACGGTAAGACCACTCTGACTGCGGCCATCACCAAGGTACTTCACGACAAGTACCCAGACCTAAACGCATCTTACGCGTTTGACCAGATTGACAACTCCCCTGAGGAGAAGCAGCGCGGTATTACCATCAACATCTCACACGTTGAGTACCAGACCGAGAAGCGCCACTACGCACACGTAGACGCTCCAGGTCACGCTGACTACATCAAGAACATGATTACTGGTGCAGCTCAGATGGATGGTGCGATTCTTGTAGTTGCAGCAACCGACGGTCCTATGCCTCAGACCAAGGAGCACGTGCTTCTTGCTCGTCAGGTTGG
>JBEGSI010000031.1:0-43743 GCA_041180065.1 Actinomycetota bacterium
TGCTTTGGGCCGCTCAGCCACTCCACCGTGTTACAGCAGCTGCTGTGAGCGGATGACGAGATTCGAACTCGCGACCCCAACCTTGGCAAGGTTGTGCTCTACCAACTGAGCCACATCCGCATGTTACATCGAAACGCAACTTGAAAATGCTAACCCATTTACGCGGGTTTTGCAAACACCGTTAGGGCTTGGGGCGCTACCGTGACCAGCGAGGATCGGTGCGCGAGTAGGCTGACTCTCCGTGAATCACAAGGTCGACACCCGCGATTTCGTCGGTGCTCTTCACGCGGAACCCAATGGTTTTTTGGATAACCCAACCCAGGATGTAGCTAACGATGAATGCATAGAGACCTACAACGGCTACGCCAATTGCTTGTTTACCGAGTTGACTAAAGTCACCAGTTTGTAGAAGGCCTACACCGGTAAGGCCAACCTGTCCGACAAGGCCGATGAACAGAGTTCCGATGATTCCACCGACCAGGTGGATACCGACTACATCGAGTGAGTCGTCGTAGCCGAGGAAGAATTTCCACTCGATAGCGGAACCGCACACAACACCAACAATTACACCAAGTACGAGCGACCAGAACGGACTTAGGTAGCCACATGAAGGAGTGATGGCCACCATTCCAGCAACTGCTCCGGAAGCCGCCCCAACGGCGGTTGGCTTGCCGTGAGCGAGTTTTTCATAGCCAGCCCAAGCAATCAGACCACCGACACCAGCGGCAAACGTGTTGATGAAAGCGAGCGATGCAACTCCATCTGCGGCTAATTCGCTTCCAGCGTTGAAACCAAACCAACCAAACCAGAGAATGGCAGCACCGATCAACGTGAGCGGAATGTTGTGAGGAGCGTGCATGCCCTTGCGGAAACCGAAACGCTTACCCAGAACTAAAGCGAGCGCCAGCGCTGAAGCTCCCGAGGCAACCTCAACGACCGTTCCCCCGGCGAAGTCGAGTAGGCCAACATCTTTGACCAACCAACCACCGTCTACCACCCTGCCATCGGCCACTGTGAAGTTGAAAACCCAACCGGCTACTGGGAAGTAGACGATGGTCGCCCAAAGCCCCGCGAAGATCATCCAGGAACCAAACTTGGCGCGGTCGGCGATGGCACCGCTAATCAAAGCGACGGTGATAATGGCGAAGGTTCCTTGGAAACCGGCAAATGCAAGTTGGAAACCGTCGGAAGTTTCGTGCTCTGAAACCAGAGCACCGAGACCAATTTGACTGAGGTCGATTCCGGCGATGCCATCGAGACCAACGAAGTTTCCGGTTCCGGCGTTAGCGAATGAGATGGCGTAGCCGTAGAGGATCCAAAGAATCCCGATTAGACCAATCGAGCCGAAGCTCATCATCATCATGGAAACCACAGACGAAGCTCGAACTAAGCCGCCATAAAAGAAAGCAAGCCCTGGTGTCATGAATAACACCAGCGCACCGCAAATGATTAGAAACATGGTTGCGTCGTTCATAAGCTCTCTCCCTTGTCACGCCAAACGGAGGGGTCTCACAAAAGACCCCTCCGGATGGAGTGAAGCTATTTAGATATTATCCGCGGTCTGCTCCGAAGGCGTAAGCCTCTTCACCGTGAACAACGGTGTCGATGCCTGCGATCTCGTCTTCAGCCTTTACTCGGAAGCCAATGGTCTTCTCGATTGCGAAGCCGATGATTAGCGAAAGTACGAAGCTGTATCCGAGAACTGAGAACGCTCCGATTGCCTGAGCGATGAACTGGTCCCAGCCGAAGCCGAACGCAGCACCAACTCCGGTACCGAAAAGACCGATGAACAGAGTTCCCACGATTCCGCCGACAAGGTGGATTCCAACCACGTCGAGTGAGTCGTCGAAACCGAACGCGAACTTCAGGTCAACCGCAAGTGCACAGAGGATACCGGCCACTAGACCTAGAACCATTGCCCAAAGTGGGGTTAGTGATGCGCAGGCCGGGGTGATTGCAACTAGACCAGCAACCGCACCCGATGCAGCACCAATTGAGGTTGCCTTACCGTGCTTTAGCTTCTCAATTAGGATCCAACCGAGCATTGCTGCTGATGGGGCTGCCATAGTGTTGATGAATGCTAGCGATGCGATGCCATCGGCTGCAACTTCAGAACCAGCGTTGAAACCAAACCAACCGAACCAGAGAAGCGCAGTACCAAGCAGAGTCAGCGGCACGTTGTGTGGCTGCATGATTCCCTTGCTGAAGCCGAAACGCTTTCCAAGAACGATAGCTAGTGCAAGACCAGCTGCACCGGCGTTGATGTGAACTGCAGTACCACCGGCGAAGTCGATTGCACCGATGTCGTTCACGATCCAACCACCGTCGACTACGGTGCCATCTTCACCAAGAGTGAAGTTGAAAACCCAGTTGGCTACTGGGAAGTACACAACAGTTGCCCAAACGCCGGCGAAGACCATCCATGCACCGAACTTGGCGCGGTCGGCGATAGCACCGCTAATAAGTGCAACAGTGATGATGGCGAAGGTTGCCTGGAAAGCAACGAAAGCCAAGGTTGGGTAGGCACCAGCTGGGTCGGCTGCGTCGGCAACCTGAGCGCCTAGTCCGATGTAACTGAGGTCAATACCAAACCATCCGTCGATTCCAACGAAGTCTTTAGTTCCGCCGTTTGAGAATGCGATTGCATAACCGTAGAGCACCCAGAGAACTCCGATGAGTCCGAGTGATCCGAAGCTGAGCATCATCATGCTGACAACGCTCTTGGCCTTAACCATTCCTCCGTAGAAGAATGCCAAGCCTGGGGTCATAAGTAGAACCAGCGCGGCGCTGATAAGTACGAATGCTGTATTTCCTTGATCTAGATTCATTTGTTTACCTCTCTCCTTGAAAACAAACGCACACAGCATTGGGTGCATGTAGTTAGTCAACCGAACTTAGGTTTCGGGTAAGGACACAGAAGTGTTTCGTAAATGTAAAAAGTTTTAAGAACTTAGTGCGCCGAGGCGTGAAATTGCGCGCAGGTACTTCTTGCGGTAACCGCCATCTAGGAAGTGTTGCGGAAAGATTGTGGTCAGTGCGACGCCTGTGGCATGAATGGGAACCTGCAACTCATAGGCCCTGTCGACCAAGCTAACGAAGCGCAAAGCATCGTTTTGATCGGTCAGCGGAACCACATCGGTCAGTGCTAATTGACGGTCACCCTCGAGAAGTTTTCCGTAAAGAGCTGGGTGAACCTGACCTAGTTTCATGAGGAGTGTCCTGAAATCGGCAACCGCTGTTTCAGAATTCACCCAACTACGTAGTTCATCGAGTGAATAGCTAACCGCTTGGGCTGATGTTGGTCGGTGGCGGAAGTCTTCACCATCAACTCGGAGCATAAGAAATTGCTTACCGATACCAAGAATTTCTCTCTGGAAATCAGCGGCGGCAAAGCGGCCCTCCCCGAGAGCGTTCGGAGGAGTGTTTGAAGTGGCAGCAAATTTTGTTCCGCGGTCGGCTAATTCGTTTAGCAATCGAGACATGATCATGGTGTTACCAGGATCATCTAGTTCAAACTCATCGATGGCGATGAAACGATACTGGCTGAGTGTGTCGAGTGCTTTTGCGAATCCAAGAGCGCCGACCAAACTGGTAAAAGCCATGAAGCTGCCGAAAAGTTTCGAACCACCGTAGGCGTGGAACATGGCAGCTAATAAGTGGGTTTTACCAACACCAAATCCGCCATCTAGGTAAAGCCCCGGTGCGCTAGGAGCTTTCTTTCCGAACAATTTTTTAGGGCCGGCTCCTACAAAACTGGCTGCCTGGTCTCGCGCCTCGCTCTGCGATGGAAAATTCACATCGGGGCGGTAGTTGTCAAAGCTTGATGAGGCGAACTCTCTAGGTGGAATCAATTCATTGATTAATTCTGATGCGATTAATTCAGGGACTCGGGCGCAGATGTCGTCGCCTGGTAATTGTGTGACCAATTATGACCGTTCCGTTTCGATTGTGCCCCGGATGAATTAACCTTGTATTGGGTTCCTATAAAGCCTAACGAACGGAATGCAACAAATGACTCTGCCTCTAGATCCAACTGCCAAGTTTGCCGAATACGCTCACCCTGAAGTGCTGGTTTCAACCCAGTGGTTAGAAGAAAATCTAAATACCCCTGGCCTAGTTATTGTTGAGTCCGACGAAGATGTTCTGCTCTACGAAGTGGGTCACATTCCAGGTGCTGTGAAGATCGACTGGCACACTGATCTGAACCAGCCGGTAGTTCGTGATTACCTCGACGGCGCTGCATTTGCCGCACTTGCGAATCGTTCCGGAATCAGCCGTGAGAGCACCGTTGTGATTTACGGAGATGCCAGTAACTGGTGGGCTTCTTACGCTCTTTGGGTCTTCAAGCTTTTCGGTCACGCCGATGTTCGCCTTTTAGACGGTGGTCGCGAGAAGTGGATTGCTGAAGGCCGAACTTTGACCAAGGACCTACCAGCAGTCGCACACGTTGAATACCCGGTTATTGACCGCGACGATGTTACCGACCGCGCATTCCGAGACCAAGTATTGGCTCACATCGGAAAGCCAATGGTTGATGTTCGTTCTCCTCAGGAATACAACGGTGAACGCACCCACATGCCTAACTATCCTCAGGAAGGCGCGCTGCGTGGAGGTCATATCCCAGGTGCTCAGTCGGTTCCTTGGGCCAGAGCTGCCAACGAAGATAAGACATTCAAGAACCGCGCTGAACTTGTGGCTATCTACCAGACCGAAAAGGGTCTAGCTGTGAACGATGACGTTATCGCTTATTGCCGAATCGGTGAAAGATCAAGCCACACCTGGTTCGTCCTGAAGTATTTACTTGGATTCAGCCGAGTACGCAACTATGACGGCTCCTGGACCGAGTGGGGCAGCCTGGTTGGCGCACCAATCGTGCTGGGCGACGAACCTGGTGTTTACTCACGCTAATGGCAACCATCGAAGCTGCTCTAAACGAACTGGGTAACGATTTTCAGGAACTAGGCGTTAGAGATCGCCTAACTCTGCTGCTTGAGTTAGCCGACGAGTTGCCGGCATTGCCTGCGCGTTATGCCGATCATCCTGATCTTTTAGAGCGCGTGGAGGAATGCCAATCACCTGTTTTCCTATTCGTTGAGGTGAACGCCGGCGTGGTTGAGATTTTCCTGACGGCACCTGAAGAAGCCCCCACAACTCGTGGTTTTGCCAGCATTCTTCATCAGCTTTTGAACGGTCACAGCGTTGAAGAAGTTCTTGACGCTCCGGAAGACCTGCCAGATCGTTTGCATCTTCGCGAGGCTGTATCCCAGCTTCGCATCAACGGTCTACGCGGAATGCTTAATCGAATCAAACGACAGGTTCGCGAAAAGTCAGCATGAGTTGGCTAGACCGCTATCAGCCGCTCGCTGGAGTTCGGCTCAACATGGTCGTCAGCCCAGAAGGTTCGTTTGTTGATTCAAATGGCTCAAGTCGAGGCATTAGCAACGAACTGGATCGCTCGCTTATTGTTCATTTACGGTCACTATCCGACGTATATGTAACCGGTGGAAATACGGCCCGAAACGAAGCCTACAAGGTAAAAGAGAAGCCAGCTCTCGCTGTGATTACTGCCACTGATTACGAGCTACCAGGAGCAATTATGTTGACTCCCCCAGCAGGTGTTTCGGCTTTTCCTTGGGTGCTCGCGACGCTAACTAACCGGGGTTTCGAGCGAATTCTCCTGGAGGTAGGACCCAGCCTTGCGAAAGAATTCCTGGCTGGAGACTTGGTTGACGAATTTTGCCTCACGTTACCTTCCGGCACTTTCGAGCTAGCGGAAAAGGTCCTAGAAGACTTCCATTCGAGTTTGAACCTTTATTCTTCCGAGGAAATTGATGGGACGCTGTTCACCAGATGGCGGCGTGGCAACGATTCACAGGGCTAATTACCTAATATTCTGGTGAAGTGCTTGAGTTAGAGATCGACCAGAGTGCTAATGCCGATTTTCGCTTAGCTGCCAATTCTTTGGCGCGTGCCAATATTCGCAGCGAAGTAATTGTCGATCAAATTGATGCTCCACAAAACCTGTCACGTCATGCGATCGCGTTTGCCTGCGACGTGAAGGCTATCGAAGACGATTCGTCGATCTTCCGTGGCACTGGGCGCTTCATCTTGCTTTGGGACGACGCTCCTCAGGAATCTTGGACCAACAACTACCGAGTAATTCTTTATGCAAAATCACCTCTAGAAACAGACATTGGCTTCGATGACGACTCCGCCGAGATCGCCTGGGCTTGGCTGATGACATCGCTTGAACAGCATGGCGCAACGGTTGATGTGGCTGGAGGTACGACAACTCGTGTTCTTTCAGTAGGGCATGGAACGCTGGCCGCCCAATCCCATCACGCAGAACTAGAACTTCGCGCGAGCTGGTGCCCGACTAGCGATGATCTAGCGGGTCATCTTGAAGCATGGATAGATCTCATTTGTATGATGAGTGGTCTATCGCTTCATGGCGAAGAGGTTAGCCAACTTGGCCGACGAATCTAGTTCTGACGAATCCGTAGAACTTCCCCTGCGTTCGGAGTCGGTCTCGCCGGTTTACTACGTTGACAGCGAAGAAGAACTTCTGGGTGCTCTAGAAAACCTGAATTTGGGATCAGGCCCGCTCGCTATTGATGCGGAACGAGCCAGTGGCTTTCGCTACGGAAACAAGGCCTACCTAATCCAGGTTCATCGTGAGAACACTGACATTTTCTTGATCGACCCGATCGAAATCTCACAAACGGCTTCTTGGAAGAAGTTCGCCGAATACTGCAGCAGCCTCACCTGGATTTTGCATGCGGCAACTCAAGACCTCGGCTGTTTGGCCGAAGTTGACCTAACACCCAAAGCACTAATTGACACCGAGTTGGGCTCTCGCATCCTAAATCTTCCAAGAGTTGGCCTGGGTGCGGCTTGCGAACAGCTTTTGGGTTTCAGACTCGCGAAAGAGCACTCAGCGGCCGACTGGTCGATAAGGCCCTTACCTAACGGTTGGTTAAACTACGCCGCTCTTGATGTCGACGTGTTACCTGAACTGGCGAGAGTCCTCTTGGAACAACTGGAAATCGCAGGAAAATCCGATTGGGCTAGGCAAGACTTTGAGGCCCTTCTAAGCTTCCGACCAAAACCACAATCGCCAGATCGCTGGAGAAGCATGACAGGTCTGCACGAGGTGAAAGATGTTCAGAAGTTGGCTATCGCCCGAGAACTTTGGATTGCCAGAGATCGATTGGCTTCCGATAAAGACACCGCGCCGGGCCGTTTAGTGAATGACGCATCGATTGTCGCACTCGTAAAATCAGGTGTCACCAGTCGGTCTCAAATAGCGTCATTGTCATCTTTCAATGGTCGTGCATCACGTCCATTCCTGGATTTGTGGTGGGAAGCCTATTCGAAGGGCATGAGCACAAAGGACACGCCGCCGCTTAAAGTTCCTGTAACGGGAATACCAAACCACCGGAACTGGCCAAGCCGGCATCCAGAGGCCGATGCACGATTGCAGGCCCTCAAGCCAGTAATGGCGGAGTTGGCACTGGAACACGAGTTACCACTGGAAAATCTTCTTCAGCCTGATTTACTGAGGAGAGTAGCTTGGGAGCCGGCAGAAGACATAGCGACTCAGCTTCTAGAATTTGGTGCCAGAAAGTGGCAGGTTGAATTGGTGGCAGAGAAAATTAGTGCTGCTCTAGCGAACTTGTTGTCGTAGTTTCGTCTAATTTTTTGGCGTGCGGAACTTTTGCACCGAGTACCTGGGCGACCACATCATGAGCGATTTGTTTGGCGGTTAGACCAACTCGCTCCAAAATCTCATCTCGCGACGCGTGCTCCAAGAACTCATCTGGCAACCCAATCTCGTTTAGAGCGGTATCAATCTGGGCGGTGCGCATGTCCTGACGGATGCGAGTACCGATTCCACCAACCTTTACACCATCCTCGATAGTTACCACGAGGCGGTGTTTGGCAGCCTCGTCAAGAACAGTCCTTGGAACTGGAACTACCCAACGTGGATCAATGACCGTGCAACCAATTCCCTGAGCTTTTAGAAGTTCTGCGGTTTCAAGTGCGGTGGTTGCCATTGAACCGATGGCAACAATTAGAACATCCTTGGCCGGAGAGTCGTATAGGTAATCCACGCCATCCTGGGATCGCTTGGTGGCTTTGATAGTGGTCTCCGCAACGCCCTTTGGGAAACGAATGACTGTTGGCGCATCGTTCACCAAAACAGCCTCGTTAAGCTCTTCACGAAGGCGATCTGCATCACGAGGTGCGGCAATTCTGATGTTAGGCACCACTTGCAAAACGGCAAGGTCCCACATGCCGTGGTGACTTGCGCCATCAGGACCGGTCACACCCGCACGATCGAGTACAAATGTCACGCCAGCCTTGTGAAGGGCAACATCCATAAGCACCTGGTCGAAGGCGCGGTTGATAAAAGTTGCGTAAACGGCCACAACAGGGTGAAGTCCTCCGAAAGCCATCCCAGCAGCCGAGGCCACCGCGTGTTGCTCTGCAATGCCAACATCGAAAACGCGCTCTGGGTATTTGGTAGCGAATGCGTCGAGACCAACTGGAATCGTCATTGCACCGCTTATGCCAACGACGTCGCTGCGCTTTTCAGCAATTGAAACGATTTCCTCGCGGAATACGTTGGTCCAAGATACTCCCCCGGAAATTTCGAGGGATTCTCCGGTGGTCGGGTCAATCTTGCCAACCGCGTGGAATTGGTCGTCCTCGTTGAGCATGGCAGGGTCATAACCCTTACCCTTCTGAGTGATGACGTGAACAATTACCGGGCTTGAATAGCGCTTGGCCTGCTTTAGAGCGTGCTCAAGAGCTTCAATGTCGTGACCATCGATTGGGCCGATGTACTTGATGTCTAGGTTCGGGAACATCGTTGCCGGAGCCATAGTTTCGAGTGCGCTCTTACCAGCACCACGAGCAGCGTTGAAAACCATGCGGCCGAGGCTTCCGAAGGCGTAGAAGAAGCGTTTGCTGAGGCGGTACATGCGCTTGTAGCGTTGGTCGGTGCGAATGTTGGTTAGGTGCTTTGCAAGACCGCCAATGGTCGGGGCATACGAGCGACCATTGTCGTTAACAACGATTACTAATTTGCGATCGTTCTCGTGCGTGATGTTATTGAGAGCTTCCCAAGTCATACCGCCGGTCAGGGCACCATCACCGAGCAGGGCAATTACGTGCCGATCATCTTGGCCAGAGATCTTGAATGCCTTGGCAATGCCATCGGCCCAGGAAAGCGAGCTTGATGCGTGCGAGCTCTCCACAACATCGTGCTCGGATTCGTCGCGCTGCGGGTAACCAGCGATTCCACCCTTGCGTCGAAGTGTGCTCAAATCACGACGACCAGTGAGTATTTTGTGAACGTAAGACTGGTGACCGGTATCGAAAATAATTGGGTCTACCGGTGAGTTGAAGACTCTGTGAATGGCAACAGTGGTTTCCACAACGCCGAGATTCGGACCTAGGTGACCGCCGGTTTTTGCAACCGACTGAACCAAGTGTTCGCGGATCTCTCCACAGAGTTGAACCACTTCGGCTGAGGTTAGACCATCAAGGTCTCTCGGACCTTCGATTCCCTCGAGGATACTCATAACGAAACAAACCCCAAAAACTTCGGGTTTATGCCACCAATGAACGAAGAACGTACTGAAGGATTCCGCCGTTACGGTAGTAGTCGGCTTCTCCAGGAGTATCGATGCGAACCACAGCGTCAAAGCTAATCTCAGCCTTGCCCTCTGGCGAATGCTGCGAAGGCTTAGCGATAACCTTTACCGTCTTCGGAGTGACGCCCTCGTTTAGAGCAACAATTCCTTCGATCGAGTAAATTTCGGTTCCGTCGAGACCCAGGCTGGCGGCGGTTTCTCCAGCAGGGTACTGCAGAGGAACAACTCCCATACCGATTAGGTTGCTTCGGTGAATGCGCTCAAAGCTCTCAGCGATAACCGCCTTCACACCGAGCAAACTGGTGCCCTTAGCAGCCCAGTCGCGGGATGAACCGGTTCCATACTCTTTTCCGCCTAGAACAACCAGCGGGGTTCCTTCGGCACGGTAGTTCTCCGATGCGTCGAAGATGAAACTCTGCGGAGCATCTGCTTGGGTGAAGTCGCGGGTGTAACCACCCTCAACGCCCTCGAGTAGCAAGTTCTTGAGTCGAATGTTTGCAAACGTTCCGCGAATCATGACTTCGTGGTTTCCTCGGCGTGAGCCGTAGCTGTTGAAATCGGCGCGGGCTACACCAAGACCGGTCAGGTACTTTCCGGCTGGCGAATCAGCCTTGATCGAGCTTGCAGGGCTGATGTGGTCAGTGGTAACCGAATCTCCCAATAGTGCAAGAACACGAGCATTTGCAATGTCCTTGACTGGGTCTGGAGTCATGGTCATGCCGTCGAAGTATGGAGCCTTCTGAACGTAGGTCGACTTTTCGTCCCAGGCGAAAGTTGCGCCGGTTGGTGTTGGAAGCCCCTTCCAACGGGCGTCGCCTTCAAAAACGCTTCCATACTGTTTCTTGAACATCGACGAGTTGATTGAAGAATCAATTGTCTTCTGAACTTCTTCAGCGGTTGGCCAGATGTCCTTTAGGAACACGTCGTTGCCATCGTTGTCTTTACCTAGAGAGTCTGACTCGAAGTCGAAGTTCATGGTTCCAGCAAGAGCGTAAGCAATTACCAATGGAGGTGATGCGAGGTAGTTCATCTTCACATCGGGGCTGATACGACCCTCAAAGTTTCGGTTACCAGAAAGTACAGCGGTTACTGCTAGGTCGTTGGTTTGAATCGAAGACGATATGTGCTCGTCTAGTGGACCCGAGTTACCGATACAGGTCGCGCAACCGTAACCAACCAGGTTGAAACCAAGAGCGTCTAGGTCGTCGGTTAGTCCAGCCTTCTCGTAGTAGTCGGTGACTACCTTGGATCCAGGCGCAAGAGAGGTCTTCACCCATGGCTTTGCCTTGAGGCCCTTAGCAACTGCGTTTCGGGCTACCAGACCAGCAGCCAACATGACCGAAGGGTTAGAAGTGTTGGTGCAGGATGTTATCGATGCAATGGTTACGTAACCGTTGTCGATGGTGTAATCCTTCCCCTCAACCGCACTCGGCTTTGAAACCTGCTCGGTGTACGAAGGAAGCACCTCATTGAAGGCAGCCTTAGCCTTTGAAAGCTCGATACGGTCCTGCGGACGCTTTGGACCGGCAATCGAAGTCTTTACGGTACTTAGATCAAGCTCAAGGTACTCACTGTAAACAGGTTCGATGCTTGGGTCGTGCCACAGGCCCTGAGCCTTGGTGTAAGCCTCAACCAGAGCAACTTCCTCGTCGGTGCGACCGGTGATTCGTAGGTAGTCGAGAGTAACTTCGTCGATTGGGAAAATCGCAACTGTAGAGCCGAACTCTGGGCTCATGTTTCCGATGGTTGCTCGGTTGGCTAGCGGCACCGAAGACACACCTTCGCCATAGAACTCAACGAACTTTCCTACAACTCCGTGCTTACGAAGTTGCTCGGTGATGGTGAGCACCACGTCGGTTGCGGTAACGCCGGTAGGGATAGCGCCGGTCAACTTGAATCCAACGACACGAGGAATCAGCATCGAAACAGGCTGACCAAGCATGGCGGCTTCGGCTTCGATTCCACCGACACCCCAACCTAGAACACCAAGACCGTTAACCATGGTGGTGTGTGAGTCGGTACCGACACAGCTGTCTGGGTAAGCCTGAAGCTCGCCATTGACCTCGCGGGCCATAACGGTTCGAGCTAGGTATTCGATGTTGACCTGGTGAACGATTCCGGTGCCAGGAGGAACTACCTTGAAGTTGTCGAACGCGGTTTGACCCCAGCGAAGGAACTGGTAGCGCTCGCCGTTGCGCTGGTATTCCAACTCAACGTTTCTTTCGAACGCCTCTGGGCTACCGGCAACGTCGATGATTACCGAGTGGTCGATAACCATTTCGGCAGGAGCAAGGGGATTAATGCGCTTTGGGTCGCCACCAAGGGCTGCCACTGCTTCACGCATTGTTGCTAGGTCGACGATGCAAGGAACTCCGGTAAAGTCCTGCATGATTACGCGCGCAGGAGTGAACTGAATTTCGGTGTCTGGTTCAGCACTTGGGTCCCAGCTGGCTAGCGCCTTGATCTGGTCGGCGGTAACGTTTGCGCCATCTTCGGTTCGAAGTAGGTTCTCCAATAGAATCTTGAGGCTGTAAGGAAGCTTTGGTGCATTCAACGAATCAAGACGGAAATACTTGTATGACTTGTCTCCAACTGCAAGCGTTGCTGCTGCTCCGAAACTATTCACCTTTGACATGGAGACTCCCTTTAAACATTCTCAAACACATCCAAACTAGCACTATTTGGGCGGTTTGAAGGTCTCCTTGGCGCTCAACCAAGTGAACCAAATTACCAGCGCGTAAAGCGGAGTTCCTAGTGCTAACTTGGCGATACCAAGCACAGGAACTTGATTGGCTAGGTAGAGCGGAAGTTGAACCGCAAGCCGAGTGCCAAACATGCCGATCCACATGATTGTGATCCAGTTATAGCGTCGAAATAGGGCTTTGTCCTTGCGCCAGACTTGCCCTTTGCCCGCCAAAATACTCAATATCACTCCGAGCAGGGGGAAGCGAACTAAAACCGAAATGGACAAGACAATTAGATACGCAAAGTTGGTAATTAAACCGGGGACGAAGTAATCCGCTGCGTGGGTGTCGGATAGTCCGTCACGAAGCGGGAGATAAATCGAGATTGCTAGGCCAACTAGACCGGCAAAGACCTGGGTGAGTGGCCGTTTACGAATCAATTGGATGACTGCGAAAACCAAGGCTACTGACGCCGCCGCAACAGCCGAAAGAACTACGTCGAGTGTCAAGCCGAAGAGAGTTACGTAAATAGTGCCAGGAATGAGAGACTCGAGAACCCCAATCGGTCCACCGAGAGTGGCAAGAATAGATTTGCCACTCTGAGTTGGGCTCTCCCCCGAATTGTCGATACCGAGCCGTTTGGCTGCGGCGTCTTTGGGATCTAACGAGGTCACTACAAACCGGACTTTGGTGGAACGAAGTTGCCGTCTGGCACCTTTAGCGGAAGTGGTTCTCGAGGTGGAAGTGGGGCGCTACCTCGATCGATAACCAGCGAACGGAAGATGTCTTCCATGTTTTGAGCTGCGTTTTCATCGGTTAGTGCCGGTCCGGTGATGGCACCACGCAGAAACCAGCGCGGTCCGTCGAAGCCAATGAATCGTAATTCACGAGTTTCATTTGGTGTTACCAACGTTGCTTCCAGCTGCTTACCAAAACCGCCAACGGTTTCAGTAATTTTGCCGCCGGTGGTGGTTACCGTTTCGATTAGCTGAGAATAAATCTCATCCCAAAGTTCATCACTTTTGGCTGCCGCAAAGGCTGAGACTTGCAAAACTGAGCCCTGGTGTTCAAAACTTACGGCCACAACTTGACCGGTGTTCTCATCCACCTCGACTCGCACCGATACACCTTCAATGGTTGGCATGAGAATGCTTCCGAATGAAAGAAACCCGAGGGTTGAACCAACTTCAGAAACATCCTGTGGGCCGCTTGGGCTGATCATGTCAGACATCGACTACTTCACTCCCGTAGAACCGAAGCCAGCTTCCCCTCGGTGAGAATCGGGTAAGTGTTCAACTTCGATGAATTCCGCTTTCGCGAACTGTTGAATAACTAACTGTGCAATGCGGTCGAGCCTGGCAACTGGGAAGTCTTCGTCGGTGCTGTTGTATAGCGTCACCATAAGCTCGCCGCGGTAGCCAGCATCGATAGTTCCAGGAGTGTTTAGCACGGTAATCCCGTGCTTAGCAGCCAAACCGGAACGAGGGTGAACCAGACCAACGTAGCCATCTGGCAGAGCTATGGAGACTCCGGTTTTGACCAAGACTCGGCCTCTAGCAGGCACCACGGTGGCTTCCGATGCACGTAGGTCACAGCCGGCGTCGCCAGGCTGAGCGTAAGCAGGTTTGAGTTCAGGATCGGCAACGATAAGTACTGGTACTGATTCGGTCATGGTTAGAGCGTAGTCTAAATTGGTGATGATTTACCGTGAGCGAGTGCTACCAAGCGCCCCGAATTTGCTGCTGCCGATTTTGCTTTTCGTGAGCGTAGTTGCCATCATGTTGCCGATTAGCGAGGCTTGGGCGATTCCCGTCGCTGCGTTGCTGAGTGCGGCTTTTGTGGCTTTTTTGTTCGTCTCTTCTCCAGTTATCGAGATCAGTGAAACCGAACTAGTTTGCAAGGGAGCCCGAATTGAACGCAAGTTCTTGGGTGAAATCGAAATCATTCCGAAAAATGAGAACTTTGAACAGCTGGGCCAAAAGTTGGACGCCAGGGCATGGTTGGCAATTCAGCCGAGTGTCAAGGGATTGCTAAAAATTCAGATTGTGGATGAAACCGATCCAACACCGTACTGGCTTCTGACATCCCGAAACGTGGCACGTATCAAAGAGATTTTAGAAAAGGCTTAGCCCGCGCACTCGAGGCAGAATGAGTCATCTTTCGAATTCTTCTTTTTGGCCATCTGTGAGTTGTGCTTCACAATGAAGCAGTTCATGCAGGTAAATTCATCGCTTTGCTGAGGGATAACTACAACCTCGGTTAGCTCATCTTGCTTATCAGGGTCAATGATCTCGCCAACGTGCTCGATTTCGTCTAGATCGGAGCTAACCGATGACTTTTCGGGCATGCGCTCTTTGAGAGCGTCCAACGACTCCGCGTCATCATCGTTCTTGCGTGGAGCATCGTAATCGGTGGCCATTTGCCTGTCCTTCGTAAATCAGTTATTACTTAAGCGCGTTTAGTGTGCAACAAGTTATGACATTTCGCAAACGCAAAACACCCTAAGTGCGAAAAAAAGTTCTTTATTCCACACACTCCAATACGGAGGAATCCTAGAAACAGGTGGCAAACTCTTCGCAGGAGGGTTTTATGCGCGAACTAAATCCAATCGGCCGTGACCAAGACCAGCTATTGCTGGTGGCTAGCGATGGCGAGCGGTTCAGTGTACTTATTGACGACACCCTGACCAAGACCTTAAAAGAGCATCGATTGCCAGACACAAACGCGGTTCAACTTTCGCCACGTGAAATCCAAGATGCGATTCGTTCAGGTGCAACCGTTACCGAACTTGCTGAATCCAGCGGAGGCAGCGTTGATCTAATCGAAAGATTTGCTCATCCGGTACTAGAAGAACTTGCTCACATGGTCGACATGGCTAAGAGCATTCGAATCGAATTACCAGCCGACCGCTTCAACGACATTGAGAAGAAGCCGTTCGGTGAAGTTGTTGAAGGAAAGTTGGCTCAAACGGGAGCTGAATTCAAAAGTTGGTCTGCCAAACGTGGAGAAAACACCATTTGGGAGATTTCAGTTCACTTTGAACAGGGTGGAACTGCTGGCTTCGCCACCTGGACCTTTGACCCAAGACGTTACTTACTCACTCCAGAGACTGCTAACGCCGCTAGCCTTTCGACTCCTTCGTTGAATCTAGATTCTCCGCTCGGCGGTTCTCCTAGGGTCACTCCTTCTGAGGCTCCAAAGGTGGAAGCTTCAGTGGTAACCGCCGACAAGCTCGAAGCGTTCCGCAAACGTCGTGAGCTAGCTACCTCCGAAGTGGAAATTGTAGAAGTTGTCGAAATAAGCAACGAAGTCGCCGAGATTGTCGTTGAAGAAGCAACTGCAATTTATGTTGAAGAAGAATTGGAACAGGAAGTTCCTGTGTTCGAAATAGTCGACGAGCCCGTTCTAGAAGAAGTTGAAGAACCAGCGACCGAAGACTTAGGCGAAGAGCCGCAAGAAGCACCGGTTGACGTACCGGTAAGTGAGCCTAAGCGAAGCCGACCTCCGATGCCGTCGTGGGATCAAATTGTTCGCGGAACGCAGTCAGACGACGGCGAAGCGTTCTAAAAGCAACCAAGCTTGATTAGCGGAATCCTGGTTTCTTGATCTGAGATTCCGCCGTGCTGACCAATCATTTTTAGATATTGGGGCTTGGCAACTCTTCGGTCGTATGCAACCGCATTGCCATTCCAAATAATCACAAGATCCGGGGCGACCTCCGACGTGGTTGGAGTCGTCCAGTCAGCCCAGCCAGAAATCTTCAGTTCGGAACTGTCGCATACGTAAGCCGAAGCCCCAAATTGGTGCTTGAGGGCCAAGGTGAAGGCAGCCAAGTCTGCGCCTTCGCTGAGGTAAACGAAATTGCAGCGCGGATCGCCAGCGGTGTGCAGGACTGAGTCGACATACCAATCGAACTCGTCGAGGAAAACGTGATTCTCCGATGGCACGTCGATCACGCCGTGGTCTGCCGTTACTAGAACGCCAAAATTGCTTGGAAGCTGCGAATTGAACTTAGAAAGTTCTCCGTCTAGTTCTTCCAAAGCCTCTAGCCACTTTGTCGAGGAAACGCCGAATTTGTGCGCCAGCTGGTCTAGCTCGGGAACGTAGAGATAGGTGACTGAGTTTTGGCTTGGCACCCGAAGCGCCTTAGCAAATCGTTCAGAGATGGAATCCGCTACTACGTAGTTCACATTTGGCATCGTGATTGCAGAAAATCCGCTGTCTTTATAAACCGAAGGGCCGATTACTCGTACCTCGACATTTTCAACAGCTTCCGAAAGAGATTTGACCTTTTTGAACCCTTTTGCCTCATCGACCGAACCCCAACCGGTAAGTAGATTCATTGGTTTCTGATTTGAGCGCTTGAAAACTGAATAGCCAATCATCCCGTGACTGCCCGAACGCTCCCCTGTTGCCAAACCAGTCAGGGATGTAGCCGTGGTACTGGGAAATTCACACCTTATGGAATCTAGTTGACGTGAACTCAGAAACCTGGCGTAGGCCTTTGCGTCCTGCAGATTGTGCCAACCTAAACCATCGATGAGCACTACCACCGAGTGACTTGCCTTTGCTAGGCTTAGGCGGTTTTCAGTGTTCCCCCCTACTGCTGCAAGGGCACTGCCAAACACATGGGACAATCTCCCAACATCTTTTGGGGCTGGCGGTAGCATCAAAGGGTTCATCCCCTAGAGTTTGCCACAGGCAAAAAGAAACCATGACGAAAAACATCACCCCCTCAGAAAAGATTGTCGACATCGACCTGACTCTTGAAATGCAAGAGTCATTCTTGGAGTACTCGTACTCGGTGATTTATTCGCGTGCACTTCCAGACGCTAGAGACGGACTCAAGCCGGTACACCGTCGAATCATCTACCAGATGGGTGAAATGGGTTTGCGCCCAGATCGAGGCCATGTGAAGTCGGCTCGTGTCACCGGTGAAGTTATGGGTAAGTTACACCCCCACGGCGACAGCGCAATTTACGACGCAATGGTGCGCATGGCTCAAGACTTCTCACTCCGGATGCCACTTATCGATGGTCACGGCAACTTCGGAAGCCTCGACGATGGTCCAGCAGCGGCTCGTTACACTGAAGCACGTCTTTCGCTTGCCGCGATGCTCATGAATGAAGACCTCGCAGAAGACGTCGTTGACTTCAAGCCAAACTACGATGCCCAACTTACCGAGCCGAAAGTCCTTCCCGCCGCTTTCCCTAACCTTTTGGTCAATGGATCCGCTGGCATCGCTGTTGGTATGGCTACCAACATGGCACCACACAACCTACGCGAGACGATTGCTGCCGCGATTCACCTACTAAACAATGTAGACGCGACCAACCTAGAGCTGATGAAGTTTGTTCCAGGCCCTGATCTACCTACCGGTGGCATCATCGTTGGTCTCGATGGCATAAAAGACGCTTATGAAACCGGCCGCGGCAGTTTCAAAACCCGCGCAAAAGTTTCTGTTGAAAGCGTCAGCCCAAGAAAGCTTGGACTCGTAGTAACCGAGCTTCCGTATCTGGTTGGGCCTGAAAAAGTGATCGAGAAGATCAAAGAGGGCGTTAACAACAAGAAACTTCAGGGCATCGCTGCAGTGACCGACCTAACCGACCGCACCAACGGTCTAAAGCTAGTAATCGAATTGAAGACCGGCTTTGATCCTGAAGTCGTTCTAGATCTCCTCTACCGCTTCACGCCAATGGAAGATTCATTCGGCATAAACAACGTTGCCTTGGTGGCCGGACGCCCACAGACTCTTGGACTTCGTGACCTGCTTGGTGTTTTCTTAGCTCACCGCATTCTGGTCACGCGACGTCGCAGCAATAACCGACTAGGAAAGAAAAAGGCGAGACTTCACCTGCTCGAAGGATTGCTCAAGGCAATTCTTGAGATAGATGAAGTTATTCGAATCATCCGAACCTCCGACGAAGTTGATGAAGCTCGCAGCGGGTTGATGACCAAGTTCGCGCTTTCGGAGATTCAAGCCGAATACATCTTGGAACTTAAGCTTCGCCGACTAACAAAGTTCAGCAAACTCGAACTCGAAACCGAGAGCAATAACCTCAAGCAAGAGATCGATTTCTTGGAGAAACTACTCGCAAACGAAGCCCTGCTTCGCAATGTGGTCTCTGAAGAGTTGCAAGCGGTAGCTGATAAGTACGGCGATGCGAGAAGAACCCAGCTGCTTTCCGAAGCTGGAGAAGTAAAAGCAGTTAGCAACGCTAAGGCGGTTGCTTCTGGAGCTGAGCTTGCCGACACCGAGTGTTCCATCTTGCTCACCGCTAGCGGATTGCTAGGGCGCACCCCGAACTTCGTTCCTACCGAAGCCGGCGCCAAACGTAAACGCCATGACGGCGTTGCCAACCACATCGAAACCAGCACAAGAACCGACATCGGCTTCCTAACCAGCACCGGACGCATGCTTCGAATTCACGCCGGCGATATACCTCCGGTTGGCGACACCTTCGATCCAGCCGCAGCCGTCACCGCATCAGAATTCTTAGGTCTAAAGGGTGAGGAGAAATTGATCGGAGTATTCGACCTGTCATCGAACTCCGAGATTGCCTTGGCCACCGCTCAAGGCGTTATCAAGCGAGTAGCCGCCGATTGGCCAAACAAAGAAGAGTTTGAAGTCATCACACTAAAAGAAGGCGATCGCATAATCGGCGCCGACCTAGCAACCGACGCGGTTGAATACGTAATGATCACTTCTGATGCCCAACTATTGCGTTTCGACGCCGCTGGTGTTCGTGCCACCGGCCGAGCCGCAGCTGGAATCGCGGGAATCAACCTGTCCGATGGCTCTAGCGTCATAAGTTTCGGAGCAGTCACAAAAGCAGATGAGACCCAGGTAATCACCGCGGCCAAGTCGGAGAGCACTTTGGCTGGCATTGATGGCGGAAGCCTAAAGCGTTCTATGCTGAGCGAGTTCCCTGCCAAGGGTCGTGCAACCGGTGGAGTTCGAGCACACAAGTTCATTCGCAACGAAGACCACCTCTACTTCGCAGCAGTTGCTCCGTTAGAAGCACTTGGAGCCAGCACCGACGGCAAGCCTATCGATATTCTCGCCATTGAACTTGCCAAACGAGATGCCAGCGGTGTCACGCTCGATATCGCAATCAGCAGCGTTGGTAAAAGATAAGTAACTAAGCGTCGATCTTTTCGGTGTCGAAACTGTCGGCCGAATCGATGATGAAGTCGCGTCTAGGCGCAACGTCGTTGCCCATCAAAAGCTCAAATACGCGCTCTGCAGCGGCTGCGTCTTCAACGCGAACTCTTCGAAGCGTGCGAGCGTCTCGGTCCATCGTAGTTTCGGCCAACTGGTCGGCATCCATCTCGCCGAGACCCTTATAGCGCTGAATCGGTTCTTGGTATCGCTTGCCCTGAGCGGCTAGTTTTGCCAGAACCGCTTCAAGTTCAGCCTGCGAGTAGGTGTAAAGAGTCTCATTCGCCTTAGAACCAGCGTTTATCACTACAACTCGGTGGAGCGGCGGAACCGCAGCAAACACGCGCCCTGCCTCAACTAGAGGCCTCATGTAGCGGAAGAACAGAGTTAGTAAGAGTGTGCGAATGTGAGCACCATCAACATCCGCGTCGCTCATCAAGATAACTTTTCCATAGCGAGCAACATCCAGTTCAAAGCTTCTTCCCGAGCCCGCACCGATCACCTGAATGATTGATGCACATTCGGTGTTGGAAAGCATGTCGGAAACCGAGGCCTTCTGAACGTTCAGAATTTTTCCTCGAATCGGCAGGAGTGCCTGGTACTCGCTGTTGCGAGCTAGTTTGGCGGTTCCGAGAGCCGAATCACCCTCCACGATGAACAACTCGGATATCTCGGTTTCACCGGTTCGACAGTCGACCAATTTGGTTGGAAGTGACGAAGACTCAAGTGCATTCTTACGTCGCTGTGTTTCCTTGTGAGTGCGAGCAGAGATTCGCGACTTCATCTCGGCAACAATTTTCTCAAGTAGCAGAGCCGACTGAGCCTTGTCATCGCGCTTAGTGCTGGTAAGGCGCTCGGTGAGAGCTTTGGCAACCACATTGGTGACAATGTTCTTGACCGCTGGTGTACCGAGAATTTCCTTGGTTTGACCTTCAAACTGCGGTTCAGCGATGCGAACCGAGACAACGGCGGTCATGCCCGCGAGAATGTCTTCTTTCTCCACCTTGTCATTGCCAAGCTTGAGCTTTCGAGAGTTGGCATCGATTTGGGCACGAATCGCCTTCATCAAACCGGTTTCAAAACCAGCAACGTGAGTTCCGCCCTTAGGCGTTGCAATGATATTGACGAATGACTTGAGTTCGGCGTCGTAGCCGGTACCCCAACGTATCGCAACCTCGACGGCGCAGTTTCGCTGCACCTCACGTGACACCATGTTTCCAGACTCATCCAGTACTGGCACGGTTTCGCTATAAGCGCCGTCTCCGGTGATACGCCAGGTGTTGGTTAGCGCTGCATCCTTGGCCAAGAATTCGGCGAATTCGGTTAGTCCCCCGTCGAACTTGAACTTGTGCTCTTGAGGCTCAACGCCGCGTTCATCGCGAACAGCAAGCGATAGTCCGCTCACCAGAAACGCGGTTTGGCGTGCTCGCCCAAGAAGGTCCTCGAGTTCAAAGCGGGCATCCTTGATGAAGATCTGTGGATCAGTCCAGTAGCGAACTCTGGTGCCGGAAACATCTTTGCCGACCTTGCCGATCTCCCTTAGCTTGCTTTCGTTTTCAAACGGGGTGAACGGGCTTTCGGCGCCGATACCATTCGAATCATCAAAGATTCCTGGCTCGCCGCGTCGGAAAGACATTGCATATGTTTTACCACCACGGTCGACTTCAACATCAAGACGAGCCGAGAGGGCATTTACTACGGACGCACCAACACCGTGCAAACCTCCAGAAGCGGCGTACGAACCGGAGCCGAATTTTCCACCAGCATGAAGTTTCGTGAAGACTACTTCAACACCGGTCAAGCCGGTTTTTGGCTCGATGTCAACTGGCACACCTCGGGCGCGGTCACGAACCTCTACCGAATTATCTTTGTGAAGCACAACGTCGATGGTATTTCCGAACCCGGCTAGCGCCTCATCAACGGAGTTATCGATAATTTCCCAAAGACAGTGCATGAGGCCTCGGGAATCGGTAGAACCGATATACATTCCGGGACGTTTACGAACCGCTTCTAACCCCTCTAGAACAGAGAGATGGCGGGCTGAGTAATCGTTGGTTGGCACTAGAAGATGCTAACCGAGCACTCAGCGTTCAAGCCTGACTGACACACTGCTGTTTAGACTTAGAGAACTATGGCATCTCGCGTAAACCTTGGCACCCTGCGTCGTGAGCTGCGCATCTCTAGGTCTGCTGTAGAGAGCAATCTAGATTCTCTTGGTCTAAAGTTTGATGAAATAAAATCATTAGCCAGTGCTGCAGTCGACCCCGATGGTTTACTTGGTCTCTATGGCTCCGAGCTCCTACTTTTGGAAAAGGTTCTTGGCATCACCGCCGGCGTTCCAGCAGTTCGGTTGGTCGGCGAATTGGTGTTGGTTAAACAAGTTCCCGCCGAGACGGGCATCTCATACGGATACCTAAGTAAGACCAGAGCTACTACCAACCTTGGATTGGTGGGAATCGGTTTTTCCGATGGTTTACCTAGATCTTCTACCAACCGCTTTACGGTCACGATCGAAGGCAAGACCTACCCTGGTGTGGGTCGAATGGCCATGGACCAGTGCGTGATTGATTTAGGAACAGATTCTCCAGCTCTTGGTTCGGAGGTTCATTTCTTTACTGCCGACTACTCACTTAGCGATTTTTCTGCCGCCTCAGGCTTCTCCCCACTAGAGATATTTGGGCGCATCACCTCTCGTGTTGCCAGGACGTGGTCCGCATGACCCTTACCAAACACGTTGATTTAGCGACTTATCGACAGAATTTGAAAACAGTTATGGAGACTATGGCGCCCGCCAAGGTCATGGCTGTCGTGAAAGCAGACGCCTACGGTCACGGTCTAGTGAAATGCGCTGAAGCTGCGGTGGAGGCTGGTGCGGAAGCCCTTGGCGTACTCGACATCGAGACCGGTATAGCCTTGCGCAAGGCTGGCATAACCGCGCCAGCGTTTGCCTGGTTGCACTCCCCAGAAAGTAACTTCGCAGACGCCGTGCTAGCAGGAATCGATCTAAGCGTTAGCTCAATCAGCGAACTCGAGACCATTGCGAAAGTGCCCGAAAAGGCCCGAATTCACCTCAAGATCGACACCGGACTGAGCCGAAACGGGTGCCGGGTTGAGTTCTGGCCCCAATTGGTGGCCAGTAGCCTTGAGCTTCAAAAAGCAGGAGAAGTTGAGGTGGTCGCCATCTGGTCACATCTCTCGGGAGCATCTCAAGCAGAAGACCAGAAATCACTAGTTCTATTTGAGGATGCGTATCAGATTGCTGCGTCCTTGGGATTTCAAGGATTCCGCCATGTGGCATCAAGCCCAGCGGCTTTTTCAATGCCTGAGAGTCGCTTCGAAATGGTTCGAATCGGAGTTGCAGCTTTCGGCACATCGCCAATCGAAGGTCGTAAAGCAATCGAGTTCGGCCTTCAAAGCCCGATGAAAGTCACGGCAGAGGTTATTGCACCGCAAGTAATCTCGGTTGGCTTCCTACACGGTTACTTCAGTAACTTAGCTGGCAAAGCAAAGGTATTAATTGGAATTCACGAGTATCTAGTCACCGAGATCGGTCCGCTCGCGAGCAGAATTGAAGCTGGCGCCTATGAGATTGGCGACGCGGTTCTGGTGTTTGGAGACGAGTCTCTTGGTGGCGCTAACGCCGAATCACTTTGCGAGTTGGTTGGAACTGTGACCGACGAGCTGTTCACCGGCCTGAAATCGAACCTAGTTTCCTACTCGAGCTGAGATCGCATTTCTAGTCTTTTTCGCTAGACCATCGAGAGTTTTGAGACTCCCCACCTTAGGAAGATTGGGGCAAATCGAGGCAATAATTTCGTCGGCGAATTTCGGGTTCATCGGTAGGAATGGGCCTTGAACGTTGGTTGCCCAGACTTTGCCATCACTGTAGCCGTCGACGTAACCGACTAGTTTTTTCTCGTCTGACGCCCTGACGATCCCAAGTTCGAATCCGACGTCGCCACGCACAATCTCGCGGTTAGTGTTTATAAACCCCGCCACATCTTTGGAGATAACTACTTCACCCACCAGGTGCTCGTCAGTGACACTATGAGTGGTATTGGTCATCCCGAGGCCGCGAATTGCGGTTCCATCTAGCAGGATCAGTTGCTGTGCGATCAAATCAAATCCGGTTCCAACTGCCAGAATTTTGGTTCCAGCGGCGACCCACTGGTGGAGCTGGGATTCCTTGGTCGCCAAGTCACCGGCCGCAGCAAGCGTTGCTTGAAGTGTTCCAGAACCGATAAAAACCAGGCTGGGTCTAATCTTTGGTAAAGCTTGAGAGATTTCCGCCGATCTAACGGTCACCGAAAGTCCGTATTTGGTGGCGCGCTCTTTCAGAGCTAAAACGTTTCCAACTTCTCCGTTGAATTTCAAAGTCTCTGGGTAAAGGTGAAGGATCGAAAAGTTAGCCATTACCGCCCTCTAAATCTAGAAGACCTAGTTTCTTTCGTAACCACATCATTTGCTCGTAGTTCACAACAGCGGTTTTGTGTTTACCAGGAAGCGAGAGGAAGTACTCGAGGGCTTCCGACTCATCCTCGATCAGTTTTCCGTATGGCTTATTTTCGTAAGCCAAGCGCGTAGCCCACTGATAGGTCTTCGTACCTGAAATCACGTCGGCGTGGCCCAGTAGCCCAAGGTCGATATCGTAAATCCAAGAAGGGTCTGGGGTTCCTTCGTCGACGGAAATCCACACCTTTGAAGGCGTTGCCGTCAGAGCATCTAGATTGGCTTGCAGGCTGGGGAGATTCTTCATCATGATCAACTGGATTTGCTGGCCATTGTGCTCAATCACCTCACCTCGCCCATAAACAGGTGACATTTCCGAAATGGCTCTGGCTGCAACTTTAAGGTCGATATTTGTGTTGAGAATTTGGTTGGCCATTCCAAAAGCCAACGCTGCATCCACTGCATAGTGGAGACCCGGAGAAGGCAGCGTAACTGAAACCACACTTCCCCCGACCGAAATTTTGGCAAAGTCACCTTTGGCCTCAACCAAGGTGGCGGTAATCTCAAGTTGGTCATTATTGTGCTCAAAGTTTGGTGCTGCCAGAATTCCATGAGCCGCAGATTTCAGAGCTGCCTCAGACGCGTATACGCCAAAGGCCTTCAGCCGCTTGCGATGGCTCGAAGCCAACCGCTCGGTGTTAGCGTCTGAACCATTGACCACAATCAGGTCCTTGGTTAGCGACGCCAAATCGTTTAGGTATTCGAAGACATCCTCGGGTGAGTGAAAACGATTCAACTGATCAAACTGAAGATTGGTTAGTAGCAAACCGTTAGGAGCTACCTTCTTTGCGATTAGCTTCCCAAACGCTTCATCGACCTCAAGAATTGCAATGTCATGGCTAAGTTTTCCAAGCAGATTTACATCTGCCAGTAGTGCAGAAGCCAATCCTTGAGGAAGATTTCCTCCAGCCGGATTACTCAGGACTTTCAATCCTTGTGCGCGAAGAATCGCCACCAACATGGATGTGGTTGTTGATTTTCCGTTGGACCCACTAACGAAATAAATACCCTTGCTCATTCGCCCGAGAGTCTTTTGAAGGAATTTCGGCTGAATCATTAGTGCAATTCGGCCAGGAACAGCCGAGCCGCCTCCGCGCAGTCTGAGGACAAAGCGAAGCGCTTTGCCCACCAGAACTGCAAGCGGGGTCATGTTAGTTTCCGCGGAACTCGCTCAAACGCTGAGCTCGAGTTGGGTGCTTCAACTTAGAAATAGCCTTGTTCTCGATCTGGCGAATACGTTCACGAGTAACGCCGATCTCTTCACCGATCTGGTCCAAGGTCTTCGGGATTCCGTCGATAAGACCGTAGCGGTGACGCAAAATCAGCGCTTCACGTTCGCTCATGGTTGAAAGAATTCGCTCCAACTCGCGCTTGCGAGCTGCTGCAGTAACCGCCTCAAGTGGACTTACCGCTTCGGTGTCTTCGATCAGGTCACCGAACTCACTGTCGCCGTCTTCACCAAGCGGCGTGCTTAGAGAAATCGGTTCGCGTCCATACTTCTGAACTTCAACAACCTTTTCGGGAGTCATGTCTAGTTCTCGAGCTAGCTCTTCCGGGGTCGGTTCACGGCCGAGGTCTTGGAGCAACTGACGTTGAACACGGGCAAGTTTGTTAATAACCTCAACCATGTGAACTGGAATTCGGATGGTTCTGGCCTGGTCAGCCATTGCACGAGTGATAGCCTGACGAATCCACCAGGTGGCATAGGTTGAGAACTTGTAACCCTTGGTGTAGTCAAACTTTTCAACAGCTCGGATAAGACCCAAGTTGCCCTCTTGAATCAAGTCGAGGAACTGCATGCCACGGCCGGTGTAACGCTTTGCAAGGCTTACTACCAATCGAAGGTTCGCCTCGAGCAAATGGCTCTTGGCGCGCTCGCCATCTTTCTGAACACGCTTTAGGTCGTATTGCATCTCCTTTGAGAACTTTGCCTTAGGAGCATTAAGTTTCTCGGTTGCGTAAAGACCAGCTTCAATTCTCTTTGCCAACTCCACTTCGAGCTCAGCGTTAAGGAGGGCAACCTTACCGATCTGCTTCAGATAGTCCTTGACCGGGTCAGCGGTAGCACCATTGATGGCAGCGGTCTGAACCGGGATGTCATCTACTTCTTTGTTGCTGAGAACGAATCCACCACCGGCTTCAACAGCCTTCTCTTTTTCCTTGGCATCTGGGTCATCGTTGTGATCGTCGTCGTTGCCGTCTTCCAGTTCGGTGATGTCAACTTCAGCAATCGCATCTTTCACGATTTCGTCAACTGGAACCAATTCAACTTCGTCTAATTCTTCGTCGTCTTCGTCGACTTCCATACCCTTAGGAACTTTGGTGGCCTTGGCCTTGGCAACCTTCGTTGCCTTTACTGGCTTTGCAGCCGGGCCGGTCGACTTCTCGGCTTTGACAGGCTTTGCTGCTGCCTTAGTCGCAGTGACTTTAGGTTCCGCTTTCTTAGTCGCAGCCTTTGGCTCCGCCTTTTTAGCAGCTGGCTTAGCCTCAACCTTTGGTTCGGCTTGCTTTGCTGCAGGCTTTGGTGCAGCTTTTGGTGCTGCAGGCTTTGCCACTGGCTTGGCGGCAGGCTTTACAACAGGCTTCTTAGCTTCAACCTTTGCAGCTGGTTTTGCAGGGGTTTTCTTTGCTGGGGCAGGCTTACTAATTGCGCTTGTTTCCTTCACTGGTGTGTTTTTGTCCGACTTTGCCGGTGTTTCTGACGCACCCGATTTCAAGAATCGTTTCATAAACGATTCTTTTTTGGCTGGCTCCTGGCCGTTCGCCTTGTCTTTCCCCACTTGACTCATCTCACTTGTAGGTGCACAGCCCGAATTCGGGCAGTACTAAGACCCATGTCAAATCCGCAAAACTGCGAACGACTGGGTCCACTAATAATTATGCCACCACTCGCTGACAAAAACTGCCAAGCAGCGACTACTTATAGGAACAGATGAAGGAAGGAAAGTATTTCCCGTCGTTCTTAGAACTCGTCGGGGTTATTGCGCTGTCGATTCGCTAGGTAATCCTCGAGCTCGGCCGCAATTTCCTCAGCGTTTGGCTCGGCTGCCTTAGGTGCCGAAATCTGCACACCGAAACTGGTGGCACGATCAGACTTGTAACCCTGCTCGAGATTGGCTACCAACTTTGAAAGCTCCTCGTTTTCCTCGACTTTTTTGGCGAGACGCTCGGCAAACCGAACTCCCTCCTCACGAAGTTGGTCGGTTGGGAAAACCAGCGCGGTCGCAGCGGTGATCAGCTCGAAACCAGTTACTGCTGCGGCTGGGTAATCGGAATCGTTTAGATAGTGAGGAACTAGCAGCACAAAGCCAACAACTGGAAGTCCTAGACGTGAAAGTCGGTATTCCAAAAGATGCACAATGTTTCCCG
Organism: Actinomycetota bacterium; assembly: GCA_041180065.1. Lineage (GTDB taxonomy): Bacteria > Actinomycetota > Actinomycetes > Actinomycetales > Microbacteriaceae > Rhodoluna. The sequence goes on from JBEGSI010000031.1 coordinate 27,387, forward strand.
GAACTTGGGTTTCTGGACGCCACTCGGAATAGCGCTCGATAAGCTCGGCGCGGTTTCCGCTGACTGTGATACCCACCGGCCTGGTGTGGGGAACTGGGAAAGGGATTGAGTGCACCCAGGTGAAATCGGTAATTGCGTAGGTGTCGACGATTTCCTCTACGGCATCGGCGAAAGCTTCCCAACGGAAATCTGGCTCGTAACCGTGAAGGAACAGGAACGGAATACCAGACTCATCGCGAACCAGGTAGATACCCAAAACTGGAGGTTCGTAGCTTGCTAGATGATCCTTTTCGAAAAACATCATCGGACGACGCGCGCGATAGTCGAGGAGCTCGTCATTTTCGAAAGCGATTACCAATTCGCTGTCCAATTTGCTGAGGATGTTGTGGGCCATCTGCTCGATAACCTGACCGGCATCGGTAAAACCGTTAATGCTGCCGATCATCCGAAGTCCGAGCGGAATCTCGATTTGATGATTCACAACACTAAAAAGACCAAATCCGTTCACGTTTGCCATTCTACTTTCGCTAGGCTGATGAGCATGACTTCTCCAAAAATGGTTACTTCAGGCAAGTTCACTTCTTTCAACAAAAACACCGCGTATGTAATTCCGGTGACCAAGAAATCCGACAAGTTGGTGCTGGCAGAATCACCGATTGAAACCTCTGCGTTGTCGACTGTTGACCTTGCTTCGGTTGGCGTAAGTGCCGACTTGGAAAGTTTGGTGCGACTACCTGCGCCAAATGGAGCCACTTACGCCTTGGTTGGTATTGGAACTAAGCCTCTTACTACTAATGACCTACGCAACCTAGGTGCGGCGGCTGCCCGAAAGCTCGCTGGCTTCAAAGATGTTGTGATCGGTTTCGAAACTGCTGATTCAACCGACACGGCAACGATTTTCGAAGGTGCTGCGCTTGGAACCTACGTTCACACAAAGTACAAGGGACTTACCAAAGGTGCCGAGATCAAGCTTCAGACCGTCACCGTAATCTCGGCTCACAAGCCTTCAACGGCAGCGCTAAACCAAATTTCAATTCTGGCCGAAGGTGTCAACTTCACTCGAGACTTGGTTAACATGCCAGGACGAGACCTTTACCCAGACTCGCTTGCCAAGGCAGTGCAGGCTGCAGCAAAGAGCGCCGGAATCACCACTCAAATTTGGACCGAAGAACGTATGGCTAAGGAAGGTCTTGGCGGCATTCTCGGTGTCGGCCAGGGCTCGTCTCGTGGTCCACGATTGGTCAAGTTGGAATACAAGCCAAAGGTCGGTAAGAAGCACTTGGCTCTAGTAGGCAAGGGCATCACCTTTGACACCGGAGGCTTGTCTCTAAAGCCATCGATCAGCATGCTCGGAATGAACTACGACATGACCGGAGCCGCAAGCGTGGCAGCAGCCACCATCGCAATTGCCAAGTTGCAGCTACCGATTCGCGTTACCGCATGGCTCTGCATTGCCGAAAACATGCCAAGCAGCACAGCCCAGCGCCCAAACGACGTAATCAAGGCACGCAATGGTATGACCATCGAGGTTTTGAACACCGATGCAGAAGGACGCCTAGTGCTTGCCGATGGACTTTCGCTCGCTTCTGAAGCAAAACCCGACTACATCGTCGACGTTGCCACACTGACCGGAGCAGTTCAGATTGCACTCGGCAACCGCCACGCCGGACTAATGGGCGACCAAGAAGCAGTGGATTTGGTTCGTGACGCAGCGGAAGACGTAGGCGAATTGGTTTGGCAACTGCCATTAGCCAAGGAACTTCGTTCGCTGATTGACTCGGAAATTGCCGACATCGCCAACGTCAAGATGGGCAACACTGCTGGTGGAACCATCATCGGTGGTCTTTTCCTTCAGGAGTTCATCGGAAACCGCGCCAAGGGTGAGAGCGACCAGATCAAGTGGGCTCACCTAGATATCGCTGCTACTGCCAATAACGAGAGTGCTCCTTACGGAGTGATCCCGAAGGGTGCCACCGGTTCACACGTACGAACTCTGGTTGCCCTCGCAAAGCGCATTGGCTAGTAAACTCGAAACTGAATTTCGTAACTTTTAGGAGCAAATGTGGCTGACCACAATTTCGACATCGTCATTCTCGGTGGAGGCAGTGGCGGATACGCTGCAGCACTTCGCGCAGCACAGTTAGGCAAGAACGTTGCCCTGATTGAGAAAGACAAGTTGGGTGGCACTTGCCTACACCGCGGTTGTATTCCAACCAAGGCTCTCCTTCACTCGGCGGAAGTTGCCGATGTAACTCGAGAAGCCGGCCAGTTTGGTGTGGTTGCGCAGTTCGGCTCAATCGACATGAATCAGGTAAACAAGTACCGCGACGGCATCGTTGACCGCCTGTTCAAAGGGCTAACCGGTCTCGTTACGTCGAAGAACGTAACCGTTGTTGCAGGCGACGGACGCCTTACCGGCCCTCGCACCATCAGCGTAAACGGCGACACCTACACTGGCACCGACATCATTCTTGCCACCGGTTCATACAGCCGTTCACTGCCTGGTCTAGAAATTGGCGGACGCGTTATCACTTCAGAACACGCCCTTCAGCTCGACTACGTACCAAACAAGGTCATTGTTCTTGGCGGCGGCGTTATCGGTGTTGAATTCGCATCGATCTGGAAGTCTTTTGGCACCGAAGTAACCATCGTTGAGGGCCTACCTCACCTTGTTCCTAACGAAGACGAGTCGGTGAGTAAGGCTCTTGAACGTGCTTTCCGTAAGCGCAACATCGACTTCAAGCTTGGCGTTCGCTTTGCCGGAGTAGAACAGCACGAAAACGGAGTTATTGTTTCTCTCGAAGATGGCACCCGCCTAGAAGCCGACCTAATGCTGGTTGCAGTGGGACGCGGGCCAAACACCGCAGGTCTAGGTTACGAGGAGCAGGGCATCGCCATGGACCGTGGTTACGTACTAACCAACGAGCGCCTTCAGACCAACCTTCCAAACGTTTATGCAGCCGGTGACATCGTTCCAGGTCTGCAACTCGCCCACCGCGGCTTTGGCCAGGGAATCTTCATCGCTGAGCAAATTGCGGGCCTAAACCCAGCAATCATCGACGAAATCGGTATCCCAAAGGTCACCTACTGCGAGCCAGAAGTTGCCAGCGTGGGTCTATCCGAGGCGAAGGCTAAGGAAGTTTACGGAGCAGAAAACGTTTCAACCTATGAATACAACTTGGGCGGAAACGGAAAGAGCCAGATTCTTGGTACTGCCGGTTTCATCAAGTTGGTTCGCAAGAACAACGGTCCAGTGATCGGCGTTCACATGATCGGTTCACGTGTTGGTGAGCAGATTGGTGAAGGTCAGCTAATCGTGAACTGGGAAGCATATCCAGAGGATGTGGCTTCACTTATTCACGCCCACCCAACCATGAACGAAGCAATCGGCGAAGCACACCTTGCTCTTGCCGGCAAACCACTTCACGCACACGCATAGTTTTAGAAACCATATCAAGGAGCAAGTAATGAGCGACAACGTACTACTACCAGCGCTTGGAGAAAGCGTTACCGAAGGTACTGTTACCCGTTGGCTAAAGAAGGTCGGCGACACCGTTGCCGTTGACGAGCCATTAGTTGAAATCTCGACCGACAAGGTTGACACCGAGATCCCATCGCCTTTTGCAGGCGTCCTCGAGCAGATCTTGGTTCAAGAAGATGAAACCGCTCAGGTTGGCGCAGCACTCGCAGTTATTGGCTCGGGAAGCGGCTCTGCCGCCCCTGCGGAGCCTGTTGCAGTTGAGCCAGTTGCTGCACCGGTTGTTATTCCTGAGCCTGTAGCCGCTCCAGTGGTTGCTCCTCCAGTGGTTGCTCCCCCGGTTATTGCCCCAGTTGTGGCTCCGCCAGTTGCTCCCCCGGTTTTTGCCGCTCCAGCGCCAGTTGTAACTCCAGTTGCCACCGCTAGCCACGTATCAGACGCTGGCTACGTCACCCCACTTGTGCGCAAGCTTGCATCGGAGAACGGTATCGACCTAAACGGCGTTGCTGGTACCGGAGTAGGCGGTCGAATCCGCAAGGATGACATCTTGGCTGCAGCTACCGGCGCAATCCAGACCATTCCGGCAGCTGCGGTTGCACCAGAAGTTCAGGTTTCCGCCCTTCGTGGCCAGACCGAACCAATGTCGCGTTTGCGCAAGGTTTTGGCAGAGCGCGCAGTGGCATCGATGCAGGCCAGCGCTCAGCTAACCACCGTGGTTGAGGTTGACGTAACTAAGATTGCTCAGCTACGCACCCGCGTTCAAGCCGACTTCACCGCACGTGCTGGCGTAAAACTTAACTTCATGCCGTTCTTCACCTTGGCGGCTGCCGAAGCTCTTAAGGCTCACCCGAAGCTAAACGCTTCAATCGACGGCGAGAACATTGTTTACCACCCAACCGAGAACATTAGCTTTGCGGTTGACAGTGAGCGCGGACTACTCACCCCGGTTATCCGTGAGGCTGGAAACCTAAACATCGCCCAGATTGCGCAGCAGATCGCAGACCTGGCAGCTCGCACTCGAAGCAACCAGCTAAAGCCAGACGAGCTCGGCGGAGGAACATTTACCCTCACCAACACTGGTTCACGTGGAGCGCTATTCGACACGCCAGTCGTGTTCCTTCCTCAGGTGGCTATCCTGGGTACCGGAATCGTGAGCAAGCGAGCCGTTGTGGTAACCGATGAGTTTGGAAATGACTCGATTGCTATCCGCAGCATGGTTTACCTAGCACTTTCTTACGATCACCGCTTGGTTGATGGCGCGGACGCAAGCCGCTTCTTGGTAGACGTGAAGTCACGTCTTGAGAATGCAGCATTCGACGGCAACCTAGGAATCTAATTCAAGTAGTTTCAGTACACGCTTGGCTTCTTTGAGGTCAAGCGTGTATCTGTAACTACGGTTTTCGCAAATTACTTCACCTGACTCAACTCCCCCGGTTTGTATGGACGGCGTGACCGCGATATAGTCGAAATTCTTTTGACCGGTAAGTTCATCTTTGATTTTGCCGAATGCGCAAGGAACTTCTAACTCAACCTTGGTAGTTGGAACATCTTTTGATTTTGGTAGTGGAACAAATGCGACCGACACCAGAACCGCACCCAAAGTCGAGAACAGAGCGAATCTAGGGATCTTGCGCTTTACAGCTCTAGTCATGAGACACAGCTCTATCTCCTTGAAATTGGCAGACGTTACCAAAACGGGTCGCCTCCTCGAGGGTGTTATGGAGACAGAAAACCCTCGTGCTCTCAACCTGTTTGCTAGCTTGATCCACGAAGAATTTCTGAAACTGAAGGAGACCTCGGTAAGGTCACCAGAACACACCATTTGCAAGCCCCGAATTCGTTTGCAATTTCTGGGCTTTTTGATTGCCGCGTGAACGCTCATGCTTTTGAGTATTTTGGTTCGAACACATAGAAATACTGTTGCTCTCGAATCTGTTAGTAACTACGAGCGAAATAGAATTGAACAATGCCCGAATTTCTTGATGTTGCACTAGCCCCAGAATTCATTGGCTACGAAGAAGCCTGGGAATTGCAACGCCAAATTCACTCAGAAGTTGCCGCTGGAAAGCGCGAGAACACCGTGATGCTACTCGAGCACTTCCCCGTTTACACGGCTGGTAAGCGGACTGACGACATCGAACTTCCCCAGGATGGAACCCCGGTCATTGAGACCGATCGAGGCGGAAAAATTACCTGGCACGGACCCGGACAACTCGTAGGCTACCCAATAATGCAACTGCCGAGACCAATCGACGTGGTTGGTTACGTGCGCTGGCTGGAACAAGTTCTAATCGAGTCAATCGCCGAATTCGGTCTGGCTACTGAGCGAGTTGATGGTCGCTCAGGAGTCTGGGCGCCAGTTGGCCAAACCCACGTAAAGGTGGCGGCAATCGGAATCCGTGTTGCAGACCACACCACGATGCACGGTTTCGCGCTCAATTGCAATAATTCGCTGGAACCATACGAAACCATAATTGCCTGCGGAATAGCCGATGCGAAGACCAGCACCCTGACAGAATTACTAGGTCGTGAAATAACCCCAGCCATGGCTGCCGAGGTAATCAAACGACACCTCGGAGAAATAGGCAAGGTTACCCAATGAGCGAAATAAAGCCGGAGCGCAAACTCCTTCGAATCGAAGCTCGTAATGCCGAGACCCCGATTGAGAAAAAGCCTGATTGGATCAAGACCCGAGCCAAGATGGGTCCCGAGTATCAGGCCCTTCAATCGTTGGTCAAGACCGAAGGCCTACACACCGTTTGCCAGGAAGCGGGTTGCCCAAATATTTTTGAGTGTTGGGAAGACCGAGAAGCCACGTTCCTCATCGGTGGCTCTCAGTGCACGCGTCGTTGCGACTTCTGCCAGATAGATACCGGTAAACCAGACGACTTCGACGCCGACGAACCACGGCGTGTTGGTGAATCCGTTGCCCGCATGAACCTTCGCTACGCCACTGTTACCGGTGTTGCGCGAGACGACCTCGATGACGAGGGTGCTTGGCTTTACGCCGAGACGATTCGGCAGATTCACCAGCAATCACTTGGAACTGGAGTTGAGATTCTGGTTCCGGACTTCTCTGGAAAGCCTGAACTACTGCAGCAGGTCTTTGATGCCAAACCACAGGTGTTCGCGCACAATCTGGAAACTGTTCCCCGAATCTTCAAGGAAATTCGTCCGGCGTTCCGTTATGAGCGATCACTCGATGTTTTAACTCAGGCCAGAAACGCTGGAATGGTCACCAAGTCAAATCTGATCCTTGGCATGGGTGAGACGCGTGAAGAGATTTCACAAGCACTTCTTGATCTCTACCAAGCAGGCACCGACATCATCACAATCACTCAGTATCTTCGCCCGTCGGTTAGGCACCACCCGGTAACCCGCTGGGTAAAGCCTGAAGAATTCGTTGAGCTCAAGAACGAGGCTGAAGAGATTGGCTACCTGGGTGTACTTAGCGGCCCACTAGTGAGAAGTTCTTATCGTGCTGGGCGGCTTTGGGCCAGCTCGATGCAAAAGAAGGGACTTCCAATCCCCGAGAATTTGGCACACTTGGCAGAACAAGCATTAAAACAAGGCTTCTCACAAGCCGTCGGTGACTAAACTTGTCAACTATGGCTAAAAACACTGCAAAAGAACCAGGTCAGATCGCACAGATTATCGCTGTACTCAAGCGAACCATCGAGCTAGATCGCAAGAGCCTTTGGATTATCCTCGGTGCGGTGCTCCTTGTGTTGGTTACCGGCACGTTCTTCACTACTCTTTCTTTCGTCACCGGTCAGTGGATTTCGGGAATCCTGCTAATCATCCTGACCTTGCTTTCAACATTCATCACCTTCAGCCTGGTGCTTTCGCGCCGAGCTGAAAAGGCCGCGTATGCATCATGGGAAGGTCAAGCCGGGGCAACGGGCGCCGTAATCCAAACACTGCTTCGTCGCAACTGGCGTGGAAGTGAACAGCCGATCGCTGGAAATCCTCGTGCCCTGGATTTGGTCTACCGAATCGTTGGAGCGCCGGGAATTGTACTAATCGGTGAAGGGCGTCAGTCTGGTGCTCAGGTTCTAGTTGATGCCGAGCGCAAAAAGCTTCAAAAGATCGCCCCTGGCGTTCCAGTTCACTCCATCTATGTCACCGAATCTGACCGCGCCGTGAAGCTTTCAGAGCTTCGCAAAACCATCAAGAAACTCGGTAAGAAGCTCAACCGCGCCGAGGTTCGCGCTGTCGCATCACGACTGACCGCTCTTGGAATCAACGTTCCGATCCCTAAGGGAATCGACCCTCGCCGCGCGCGTCCGGTTCGTAAGTAACCAAAGTAAAAACTTTTTACATTGCCGAAACATTAATTGGTTCGGTCAATTACGCTCGCTGGGTAAACTCTTCTTGTAGGCCTAAAGACGTGCCTCTAAAACCAGTATTTTTCTGAAGGGATTAACCCAATGTTTAAATCCGCATCCGAGGTTATTAAGTTCATCAAGGAAGAGGACGTTAAGTTCCTAGATGTTCGTTTCACCGACCTACCAGGTGTTCAGCAGCACTTCAACCTTCCAGCAAGCATGATCGACGAAGACTTCTTCGTTGACGGCCAGCTGTTCGACGGCTCGTCAATCCGCGGTTTCGCATCGATTCACGAATCAGACATGCAGTTGATTCCAGACGTAACCACCGCCTACCTCGACGCATTCCGCGTTGAGAAGACCCTGGTTGTTATCTTCGACATCTACAACCCACGTAACGGTGAAGTTTACGGTCGTGACCCACGCATGACTGCAAAGAAGGCAGAAGCCTACCTACAGTCAACCGGCATCGCCGACACCGCTTTCTTCGCACCTGAAGCAGAATTCTTCATCTTCGACGACGTTCGTTACCACTACGGCCAGAACAGCTCGGGTCACTTCATCGACTCAGACGAAGCCGCTTGGAACTCGAACCGCGTTGAGATCGACCCACAAACCGGTCGCGGAAACAACCTTGCCAACAAGACCCCTTACAAGGGTGGTTACTTCCCAGTTTCTCCAGTTGACAAGCACGTCGACATGCGCGACCAGATCGTTCTTGAACTTGCAGCTGCCGGCCTTTCGGTAGAGCGTAGCCACCACGAGGTTGGTACCGCAGGTCAGGGTGAAATCAACTACCGTTTCGACACCCTAGTTCACGCTGCCGACGACATCCTAAAGTTCAAGTACATCGTGAAGAACGTTGCCGACCAGTTCGGTAAGGTTGCAACCTTCATGCCTAAGCCACTATTCGGTGACAACGGTTCGGGTATGCACGTTCACCAGTCACTCTGGAAAGACGGCAAGCCATTGTTCTACGACGAGAACGGCTACGGCGGTCTTTCAGACCTGGCTCGCTGGTACATCGGCGGTATTCTCAAGCACGCTCCATCACTGCTTGCTTGGACCAACCCAACCGTAAACAGCTACCACCGTCTAGTTCCTGGTTACGAGGCTCCAGTAAACCTTTTTTACTCGGCTGGTAACCGTTCGGCTGCGATTCGTATCCCGATGACTGGAACCAACCCGAAGGCAAAGCGTATTGAGTTCCGTGCTCCAGACGCATCGGCCAACCCATACTTCGCTTTTGCAGCGATGTTGATGGCTGGACTCGACGGTATCAAGAACCGCATCGAGCCAATGGCACCGGTTGACAAGGACCTTTACGAGCTACCACCAGAGGAAGCAAAGAACATTCCTCAGGTACCAGGCGACCTAGAGTCAGTACTTCAGGCACTTGAAGCAGACCACGACTACCTACTTCAGGGCGACGTGTTCACCAAGGACCTTATCGAGAACTGGATCGACTACAAGCGTGTAAACGAGATCAAGCCACTATCGCTTCGTCCACACCCTTACGAGTTCGAGCTTTACTTCGGTTGCTAATCAACCAAGTAAAAAGGCCCCGGGAGAAATCCTGGGGCCTTTTGCTTACGCTGAGTAGAACAATCGCTCGAACACCATGCGAGCGCGGCGGGTATAAGCCAAATAGTCTTGCTCAAGTGCGCTTGCCGAACCTCTTGGATATTCGAGAATTCGAGCCATACCCTCAAGCTGTCTGCGGTCGGTCGTGAGCACATCACTACGCTTGGTACCCCAAAGCACTACCGCCGAACGCACCCGTGAGGCTAGTTTCCAGGCTTCCTCCAGAACGGTTGCGTCATGTTGTTCAATCAAGCCTTCGGCCACGCAGGCGGATAGAGCCTCTAGAGTTTTCGGAGTCCGAATCGAAGGATGCTTCGCTCCGTTCGACAGTTGCAGAAGCTGAACCAACCATTCAACATCGCTGAGCGAACCTCGTCCTAGTTTCAGGTGACGTTTCGGATCGGCACCTTGCGGCAGTCGTTCGGTTTCGATTCGAGCCTTCATGCGTCGGATTTCGGTAATTGCTGATGCTTGGACCTCGGTTGGATACCGGTACCGATCGATTAGGTCGGTAAACGCCGAGACTAATTCGTCGCTACCTGCAATGACTCTGGCACGGAGCAAAGCTTGCGCCTCCCAGGTGTTAGCCCATTTCTCGTAGTAAGACGCATAGGATTCCAGCGACCTGGCCACCGGGCCGTTCTTTCCTTCCGGACGCAGATCGATATCGAGGTCGAATTCAAGCACCGAGTCTGCCGCTAGTTTCCGCAGCTGAGCGATTTGTCGCTCTGCCGATTTTTGTGGCTCATCTGAGTTCAGAGAACGGTAAACGAACATAAGGTCGGCATCGGAGCCAAAACCGAGTTCCGCTCCCCCAAATCGCCCCATGGCGATTATTCCAAGGTCGATGGTTCCGTCGTCAATCAAATCCTTTAGAGCGAGTAAATAGCTTTCGGTGATGTCACTGAGCCCCTGCGAAATCTCATCGATGTTAAGTACGCCTAAAACGGCACCCATAGCAAGTCTGAGAGTTTCGCGTCGTCGAATGCCTCTAATGCTGTTGGCAGCCTTCTCAGTTTCGTCATGGCGTTCGACTATTGAGCCCATTTCAAGACGCAGGTCTTCCAGTGAAAGCGCCTTTAGGTCGTTTGGATCTTCAAACCAAGCGGCCGCCTCAGGATGGCGCTCGAAGAGCCCGGTTGCAAGTTTGCTCGTCGAGAGAACTTGAGTCATGCGCTCGGCTGCACCGCTGGAGTCGCGAAGCATGCGCAAATACCAGTGAGACTCACCAAGATCTTCTGATAGGCGCCTGAACGCTAGGAGCCCAGAATCCGGGTCGCTACCCTGAGCAAACCACTCGAGGAGTACTGGCAGTAGCTGCCTCTGAATCGTGGCCCGCCTCGATAGACCACTGGTCAAGGCCTCGATGTGAGCTAGAGCGGATTTCGGGTCGTCGAAACCAATCGCCTTTAGACGGTCGAAAATTTGGTCACTCGAAAGTTGTGCTGTGTCTCCAAGTTTGGCAACGGCGCTCAGGAGCGGGCGGTAGAAAACCTTTTGGTGCAGTGAGCGGACTTCGAGTTTCACCTCGTTCCATCGTTCGGTGAGCTGATCTGCTGTCCAACGTATATTGATCCCGCGAGCAATTGCTCGTATCTGTGAATCGGATTCTGGCATTAGATGGGTTCTACGCATCTGGGCAAATTGGATGCGGTGTTCGATCGAGCGCAAGAATTTATAGTGTTCCGTGAACGTTCTGGAATCCGAACGACTGATGTACCCGCCCGAATTCAGAGTGTCGATTGCAGACAACGTATCGGCTACTCGAACCGATTCATCGGTACGTCCGTGCACCAATTGAAGGAGCTGAACCGTGAATTCGATGTCACGAAGGCCGCCTGGCCCAAGCTTGATTTGACGATTCACCTCATTGGCAGGAATGTGCTCCATGACCCGCTCGCGCATCTTCTGAGCAGCTTCTACGAAGCCCTCCCGCCCGGTCGCCGACCACACGAGCGGTTTTATGCGGTTCAGGTAATCGTTGGCAAGTTCCTCGTCGCCGGCGGCAAATCGTGCCTTGAGCAGCGCCTGAAACTCCCAGTTCTGCGCCCAGCGCTCGTAGTAAGTGACGTGCGAGTCGACGGTTCTAACCAATGCCCCGGCTTTTCCTTCGGGACGGAGGTTTGGGTCAACTTGCCAAAGCATCGGTTCGCTGGCGGTTCCATCCATCGCTCGCATCATTCGAGTTGCCAAGCGGGTCGCGATTTCTAGGGCGCGATTCCGCTCCAAATCTGGGGAGCCGCTGTCGGCTACGTAAATAACGTCGACGTCGCTGATGTAGTTCAGTTCTCTGGCGCCACATTTCCCCATGGCGATAACTGATAACCGGGTATTAAAAACTTCTTCTTTTGAGAATGTGCCATGTTCAGTGCCTGATGTGAGTTCCCAGCGTGCAATCTGTAACCCGGCCTCCATTGCTTCCGTGGCAAGATCTGAAAGCTGTTTAGATACTTCTGAGAATGCCTGAATCGCGTCTGGGTGAGTTACATCGAAGGCAATTAAACGAAGGAGCTCGGTGCGATAGGTTAGTCGCACTCGAACCCAGCGGTCTTCGACGCCCCCGGTCGCGTTGCCGAGCGCCGTTGTAAATCGCTTGCGTAATTCATACACGTCCGGAAGCCTTGCCTCTTTTGAATCAAAGATGGCAAGAAGTTCAGGACGCCTTCTAAGGAGATCCACCATGGCGCTGGATGCCCCGATGGTTCGAACCAAACGAGCCGCAGAATCGGTCTTCCCGAGAAGTCTTTTGACCGTGGTCCTATCTAATGCTGATAGATCTAACAGCGCGTTCAAAGCCTGGTCTGGATTTGCTGAAAGGCCGAGTTCAGCTAGAGCAGAGCGACCGGAATCTCCAACGGCTGTGACTAGCTGATCAAGCTTGGCAACGGTTGCCTCTAATTCGACGAAGCCATACCTCGCCAGCTCGGACAGACCCAGGCCAGCCATAACGACTACAGAGTCTCGAGGTTTTGGTGCAATTCGAAAGGAGTTACCTGAGAGCGGTATAGGCTCCATTCGCGGCGCTTGTTAGCAAGCACGTAACTAAACACTTCTTCACCTAGAACTTCGGCAGCGAGCTCTGACTCTTCTAACTTGCGAATCGCGTGATCTAAGCTCTGTGGAAGCGGCTGAATACCCATGGCGCGGCGTTCGGAGTCGTTTAGGTCCCAAACGTTATCTTCGGTCTCAGCTGGAAGTTCGTAGCCTTCTTCAATGCCCTTGAGACCAGCCGAAAGGATTAGCGCGTAGGCAAGGTAAGGGTTCGCTGCTGAATCAATCGCACGGTACTCAATTCTGGAGCTCTGGCCTTTTTCTGGCTTGTAAAGTGGCACGCGAAGCAACGCCGAACGGTTGTTGTGACCCCAGCAAACGAATGAAGGAGCCTCTCCTCCACCCCAAAGTCGTTTGTAAGAGTTCACGTACTGGTTCGTCACAGCGGTGATTTCAGGGGCGTGGCGCAAAATGCCGGCCATGAACTGACGAGCCGTCTTCGACAGGTGATACTGTCCGCTGGCGTCGAAGAAAGCGTTGGTGTCTCCCTCAAAGAGCGACATGTGAGTGTGCATTCCTGATCCAGGGTGCTGTGTGAAAGGCTTCGGCATGAAGGTGGCATAAACGCCCTGCTCGATGGCAACTTCCTTGATCACAGTTCGGAACGACATAATATTGTCGGCCATGGTTAGTGCGTCGGCGTAACGGAGGTCAATTTCGTTCTGGCCTGGCCCACCTTCGTGGTGGCTAAACTCAACCGAAATGCCCAGTTGTTCAAGCATCTGCACGGCACGGCGACGGAAATCGTGCGCGGTTCCTCCAGGGACGTTGTCAAAGTAACCAGCCTTGTCGACCGGAACTGGTTCGCCGTCGTCATTTAACTGCGACGATTTCAGAAGATAAAACTCGATTTCCGGGTGGATGTAAAAAGTGAAGCCCATGTCGCTGGCTTTGCTAAGTGCACGACGAAGCACGTTTCGTGGGTCGGCAGCAGCCGGCTGACCATCAGGGGTTTGAATGTCGCAGAACATGCGGGCGGTTGGGTCGATTTCGCCTCGCCAAGGAAGAATCTGGAAAGTAGACGGGTCAGGCATGGCAAGCATGTCGGCCTCATAGGTTCTTGCCAAACCTTCGATAGCACTGCCATCGAAGCCCAGACCTTCGCTAAACGCACCCTCAACTTCGGCCGGGGCAATAGCTACCGACTTCAGGGTTCCAGCAACATCAGTGAACCAAAGTCGCACAAATTTGACCGAACGCTCCTCAATAGTGCGGAGAACGAAATCGCGCTGTTTGTCCACTGGAACTACCTCTCTTATTTCCTACTACTAGGCTAGTCGTTATGCCCTTTATTCGCCTAGCCATGGCTCAAAGTAACCCGATTGTCGGCGACATTTCGGGCAACGTTGCCAAACTGGTCGAAATCACCGCTATGGCAGCAAACGCCGGTGCGCAGCTGGTTCAATTCGGCGAAATGTCGATCACCGGCTACCCGGTTGAAGATTTGGTTACTCGCGAATCCTTTGTGATGAGTGCTGAGTCGGCAGTGGATACCTTGGCAGCACGCCTGGTAGCAGAAGGACTTGGAAACATTGCGGTAGTCGTTGGTGCTCCAAGTAAGGCCGCTGCCCCAAACGGTTGGGCGATTGCCAGCAATACCGCCTACGTGTTGCACGAGGGGAAAATACTCGCTCGTTACAACAAACACCATCTACCGAACTATTCAGTTTTCGACGAGTACCGAAATTTTGTTCCCGGCAATGAGGTTGGCTGCTTTGAAATCTTCGGGCTGAAGTTTTCACTCGCCATCTGCGAAGACATCTGGCAGGCTGGCGGACCGGTTGCCAGAATTCAGGAATTCGGCACTCAACTCACTTTGGTTTTGAATGGCTCACCTTTTGAAATCGATAAAGACGATCGTCGCCTGAAATTGGTTAGAGACCTAGCCAGGGACCAAAAAACCGCGGTTTCCTATGTGAATTTGGTCGGCGGTCAAGACGACCTGGTGTTCGACGGCGATAGCTTGTTTGTAACCAAAGATGGCTCCCTTTTAGCCCGTGGTGAGCAATTCGCCGAAGATTTGGTTCTGATCGACTTCGACGGTGAAAACGCACAATTGGTGAGCGAACATGTTCAAACCAAAGCCGATGACAACTGGCAAGTTTGGAACGCGCTTGTGCTGGGCTTGCGAGACTACGTTGTGAAGAACGGTTTCAAATCGGTGGTGCTAGGCCTGAGTGGCGGTATTGACTCGGCAGTAGTGGCAACCATCGCCAGCGACGCTATCGGCGCCGAAAATGTTTACGGTATCTCGATGCCATCGAAATACTCGTCAGACCACTCGAAAGGTGACGCAGCCGTTTTGGCAAACAACCTCGGGTGCAACTTCGAAACAGTTGCTATCGAGTCGCTGGTTGCGAGTTTCGAGCAAGAACTCGAGCTTTCCGCTTTGGCCAGCGAGAATCTTCAGGCAAGAATGCGCGGAGTAATCCTGATGGCCCAGAGCAACAGCTTCGGCCACCTAACTCTTACCACCGGAAACAAAAGCGAGCTGGCGGTTGGTTACAGCACAATCTACGGCGACTCGGTAGGCGGTTTCGCCCCTATCAAGGATGTTGAAAAGACCATGGTCTGGGAGTTGGCCAAGTGGAGAAACTCCTGGGCACAGGCCAACGGCGAAACCGCGCCAATTCCTGAGAACTCTATTTCAAAGCCTCCGTCAGCCGAACTTCGACCAGATCAAACCGACCAGGATTCGTTACCCGAATACGACGTACTAGATGCCATTCTCGATGGCTATGTTGAGAAGCGTCTCAGCGCCGAACAAATTATTCAAAAAGGCTTCGCGGCCGAAGTTGTCAATCGTGTGGTCGGTCTCGTCGACAGGGCAGAATGGAAAAGACGTCAGGGTGCCATCGGACCGAAAATCACCGGCATGGCCTTCGGACGAGACCGCAGACTTCCAATAACCAACAAGTACAAAGGATAGAAAATGGCAGCAGATCGTTTGATTTCGTCGGGCGGACCATGGGAAGCCAAAATTGGCTATTCCCGAGCAGTGGTTGCAGGCGAATACGTTCACGTTTCAGGCAGCACCGCCACAGTTGACGGAGAGTTGCAACACAAAGGCGATGCCTACGGGCAAACTTTGGTTGCCCTAGAAACCGTTATCGCTGCAGCCCTTGCGCAAGTTGGATACACCCTTGCCGATGTCGTTCGTACCCGCGTCTATTTGGCGAATGCCGAGGACATGGACCGAGTCGGAGAGGCGCACGGAAAGATTTTCGGCGAGATTCGTCCGGCCGCCACAATGCTAGCGGGAATCCAGTTCATCAATCCAGAAATGCTGGTTGAAATAGAAGTTGACGCCTGGAAGCGCGGATAGTGACCGACTTCACCCCGAAGAAGGTTCGCACCTCAACCCTGCTCGAATTCAAGCAACAGGGTAGAAAAATCGCCTGTCTCACCTCGTATGATGCCCTTACGGCTGGAATTTTTGACCGCGCCGGAGTCGACCTCATTCTGGTCGGAGACTCCGCTGCCGATAACGTACTTGGTTACACCTCCACGCTCCCCGTGACAGTTGATGAAATGATTCCGTTCGGCAGAGCAGTTTCCGGCGCCGTGGAGCGCGCGCTCGTCGTGGTTGACCTTCCTTTTGGGAGCTACGAAACCGGAGCAACCGATGCTCTGGCAACCTCGATCCGTGTGATGAAAACTACTAACGCTTCTGCGGTGAAACTCGAAGGTGGCACTAGAAGCATTGCCCAAATCAAATCAGTGGTTGAAGCTGGGATTCCAGTAATGGGCCACATCGGCTTCACCCCGCAGAGCGTGAATTCGCTCGGTGGATTTAAGGTTCAGGGTCGCGGCGAAAGCGCCAACACTCTCATCGCCGACGCACTCGCAGTTCAAGAGGCGGGAGCGTTTGCCGTGGTTTTAGAACTTGTTCCCGAGCACTCGCCAAGGAAGTTAG
>JBEGSI010000032.1:0-60236 GCA_041180065.1 Actinomycetota bacterium
AACCCCGATCTTGCCTGTGGGCACGGTGCTCTACGCAGAGTGGGAACCAGTTGAGTCCTTGGCTTCAACCGGTAGCGACTTCTCACTACTGATCTCGCTGTCGTCGATGCTTCTCGGTGCCGGAATGTTCTTGAACGCTGTTTCAAGAATTCGCCGTCGCCGTAGCTAACTAACCCGCACCCGCAAAAGGTTAGAATAGACAAGCGCATTTGCGCACGGGCCTCTAGCTCAGTTGGTTAGAGCAACGGACTTTTAATCCGTGGGTCGTCGGTTCGATCCCGACGGGGCCTACCAAAACGAAACCTCACCTTCCAGGTGGGGTTTCGTTTATCCGGTAATCATGCGTGTGATTGTCCAAAACAAAGCCACTCCTGCGATAGCAACAAGTACCAAACGACGCAGTAGTTCGTGACTGTGACCTAAGTGGTTTCGAGCGACCCACAGGGAGATTGCTGTTAGAGCCACTACGCAGGTCTGGGCAAGGTCAATGCCCAAGTTGAATGAGACTATTGCCACTGCGTGTTGTGACGTAGCAAGACCCATTTGAGCCAAGCTGGATGCAAAACCCAAACCATGCACCAAGCCAATTAAAGTGGCGATACCCCAATACTTTTCCCATTGCCATTTTGTGAGGGCTCCCACAGCTGCCGCGAAAATGGAAAGCGCAATTACCGGCTCGACTAAAGTCGTCGAAAATGACATCAACCCAAAGTAGGCGAGGGTGAAACTGAGTGCATGACCCAGCGTGAAGGCCCCGACCAAACCGATCGCTCTAACTACAGACTTTCGATTTAGGGCGCTTTTAAAGAGACCAAGTCCGAGAACTATTAGAAAAAGCAAATGATCGAGACCGAAAACGATGTGGCCGACGCCTTGGTAGAAATACGACCCAGCGGAATCCCAAAACGAAATATTGAATGAAACTGAGTCTTTTTCATTTAGGTACGCAATCATAGATGTCTTGTCTGTTTGCAAGAGAACCTGTTTGCTCGGAGAAGAGAAATTCCAACGGACATCAATTCGATGTAGTTCGCCTTCAAAGGACTCAGTGACAAAAACGATTGTTTGATTCTTCGGATCAGCTTTATCAAAGGTTTCACTTGTCCAAGCGGCCTTAATTGGAAGGACAACGCCATTTACCCCAACGGTAATCAACTCTTGGACCTTGGTGAGATCAATTCCCTCCTGGTCTTGCTCTTTCAGTGTCAGTTGTAGAGCGTCAACCGTGGCAGTGCCTGTTACCATCTGATTGCGAACGGTGAGAGATATTGGAGTCGTTAGAAACGCATGCCCCCAGGAAATCGAAGGATTCGCGCATATCGCCACTGCAGCCAAAACGAAGCTGAGCAAGCCAAGGCGAACCCTTCTCCTGCTGCGGTCTATGGGCGCACTTGGGTTCAACTCAAGTCCTAGGCGCCAGTGTTACTGTATTTGCTGGCCTTACGCCTTCCAAGAACAGCCGCTAAACCTCCAGAAATAAGAGCACCGACCGCCGCACTTCCTCCAAGAAGCCAATAGTTTGGTGTCGACAAGGTTGAAGTGGATATTCCAACTGGTGGTGGTCCGGCTTGAGCTCCACCGCCAGGAGGGCCTGTCAGCTGGGTCTCGGTGACCGCGGTAAGACCCTTAAAACATTTGATCACACGGTTTTTCTCGGCAGACTGAGCGTAGTAGTGATATCCGTCTTGGTCAGTGGTTCGGCCATTACATTCATCAAGTGCGATTGTGGTGTTGCTGGCCAGGGGCGCAAAAACCGCCACCCCATCGAGCGCATAGCCAATTATCGAGGTCTCTGCATCTGGGTCTTCTATGCTGTTGCCGTATTTGGTTCCCTCACACGCGGTATAGGCGTGCAAGTGATAGCCCTCCCCAGGGTTGAAGTGACCACCACAGTCGTCAAATGCTGCAATCGTGTAGGCGCTCAGGATTGCGTCGACAGGCGCCGAAGGCGCGATAACTAGACCATTTAGTGTGACCCCTAAATCGGTTCCTTGGCTGGTCGCTGCAGAGGTGGCGAGGACAGGAGTCTTAGGAACGAGCATCGAAATTGGAACTGGTTCGCCAGTCTGAGTCCACTCATAGGCACCTTCGACACAGTGGTATTTGTAGGCCTCGTCTACGTCTGGTCTGGCCGCTCCCTGAAACGCTTCCTTCGTGTCGGTGACATTCACTTTTCCACTGTCGTCATAAAGCTTCCACTTGGCGTCGCCATAGATGGTGGCTAGGTCAAGGATGAATGCGCCATCAGCGTCATATATTTTGCTTCCATCCAACCAGATTCCAGACTCCTCCGCACTCGAACTTATAGTTTGTGGGCAAAATGGACCTATTTTTGTGTCCACGGGTTTGCCCGCAATAGTGATGCGGTAACAAGTTGTTTTGTCGCCACTTGTCAAAGTGCATTCTTCTTCACTGATGGCTTCCGAAAGAGCACCGGATTTAAAATTCGAGGCGATTACTCCCGGCGAATCCAGCGGCCCCAAAGAGCTGGCACTAGATCCGAGCAGAAAGTAGGCCAACGCAGAAAACACGATTGCTCCTGCAAGAGCGGCGAAAATTGTGGACTTCTTGATCATTTCTCGTGGCTTTCTGAAAACGTGTTAAATCGACTCAATTTGTGAACAATTGTTCACGATTCTGAAAGTATACGACTCAATTCGGGTTCAATGCGCAAGAATCCCAAAGGATTGCCAAGCTCGGAGGTGCAATTACTTTTTGGTCGCCTTGTTTGATTTCTCAGT
The DNA here is from genome assembly GCA_041180065.1 of Actinomycetota bacterium. Taxonomy (GTDB): domain Bacteria; phylum Actinomycetota; class Actinomycetes; order Actinomycetales; family Microbacteriaceae; genus Rhodoluna. The sequence goes on from JBEGSI010000032.1 coordinate 2,742, forward strand.
TGCGGCTCGAAGATCAATCGGTTGGCCAAATAGCCAGCCCTGTGCAAACTTTGCACCGACCCTGCGAGCAAGGTCTAGGTCGGCCGGAGTTTCGACTTTTTCCACGATTACTTCGGCACCAACTAATTCGGCAAACTTCATTCCCAGTTCAAGCAATCCAAGACTCAAATCTGGGCGTTCGACCTGAAGCAGTGAACCGTCTAGTTTCACGAAGTCTGTCGGCAGGCTACTAACCACACTCAAGCTGGTTCTTCCTGTTCCAAAGTCATCGATCGCCAGCTTTGCACCACGTTTGCGCATGGCCAATAAACCAAGGCTAAGGTCAATCTGATTTTCAATTACCGATGTTTCAGTGAGCTCAAAGATCAGCGAGAAATGGGACTCCTTGATTTTTGGCAAAAGCAGATCAACCGCGGAAAAGAATTCGTGGTCGTTTCCAAGTGTCTGAGCGCTGATGTTGATTGAAATTGCTTGACCAGCCGCCAGCATTGGGTTTGTATAGGCGGCTTCCACGGCCTTCAAAGTCCAGAAGTCAATGATTTGAACCAGGTTGAGGTCTTCAGCCACCTGAATGAACAGTTCTGGGCTTACCGAACCGAGTTTGGGGCTATCCCAGCGGCACAGCGCCTCGTAACCAAAAATTTCTCCCGAACTCACGTAGTTGATCGGTTGAAAAACCCAGTACATACCCTCGGGCGGAGGAGACCCTGGCCCTAGTCGAGACAACTCATGACGAACCTGTTCAGAGGTGGCAACATGGCTGTCGGCCAACTCTGGCTGTCCGGTTCTAGTGGACTTCATTAGAGCGAGATTGAGCCTGGCATCCCAGTCTTGCGCTGATAAATCGGCTGTGTGTTCAGTGATCACAGCACCGATACTCACTTCAAGTAAAAAGCGGTACCTTCCAGAGGTGTTTACTTCGGCGACAAGCGTCTTCACCTGACGAATGAAATTTTGGGGATTAGATGCGTCGAGAGCTCTGATTGCGAAGAGGACATCTGAAACTCGTTCGACGTGGGAGATTGCGTTCAATCGAGAAAAACTCGATACGAGATCTTCAACAGCCTGCTTGGCCAGTTCTTCCCCGAATTCAACTTCGATTACTGGGTAGTTGGTAATCAAAAGTTTTACCAGTAGCAGGTCTTGTTTTTCAAACAGCTTCTCTACGTCGGCCAGCAATTTCCTTTGGGTTTCAGGTAATTTGTCCCTTGTTTCGCGAGCCACTTTCTAATCCCCTTGCTGTTGGCTTGAGTCTATCCCCACAAGCGGTTTCCACGTGCTTTAATGAGACTTGACCAAACAGTTCCGCTGGAGCATCTTGGGCGATGGGGGTTCATGACGAAGCGGCGCAAACCAAAAGGTGGCAACTACCAAAATTTGATTGGCTTGCTGGTGTTGGCGATTTCGGTACTAGCCTTCGTGGTGGTTTATTTCACTCTGCAAAGCACTGCAGAAACAATACAAGAGCCCGTGGTCAGTTTCCCGGTGCTCGAAAATCTGTCCATCAATTACAGTTGGCAAACTCCCCCGCTTTTTGCCGTCATTGCCGCAATCGCTATAGGTTCAACCGTGGTGGTTGCTTTCGTTGGCTTGGAAATTAGGGATGTGAATCTCTCACGACGCTCGCATGACAAGACGCACAAAAAACTGTCACCCTGGGTTCTGATGGATCGAACCCGAGGCGCCTTCTACGGAGAAGTCACAGTGACGGTTTTGATCCCCGCCCACAATGAAGAAAAGCTAATCGCCGCAACCATCAAATCCTTGATGACCCAGGATAGAAAACCCGACCGAATAATCGTCGTTGCCGATAATTGCACCGACAGGACAATTTCTATTGCCAGGGCTCTCGGCGTGGAAGTTTTCGAATCTGTCGAAAACCGCGAAAAGAAAGCAGGCGCCCTCAACCAAGCAATGCGGGTGCTACTTCCAGAACTTGGGGAAAACGACACCGTGATGGTTATGGATGCCGACACCGTGCTCCGACAGGGGTTTCTCAGTGCCGCGGTAAAGCACTTCACCGATGACCGAGGCCTAAGTGCCATAGGTGGGTTGTTCTTTGGTGAAAATCGACGAGGCCTGCTGGCGCAAATTCAGAAGAATGAATACACGCGCTATTCACGCGAAATTGGCCGACGAAAAGGCAGAGTATTTGTACTTACCGGAACCGCGTCGATCTTCAGGGCACGTTCGCTTCGCACGGTTGCTGAGGAGCGAGGTCATTCGATTCCAGGAACGCCTGGCCAGGTATATGACACCGCGGCGCTAACTGAAGACAATGAACTTACCTTGGCGCTCAAATCTCTGGGTGCACTCATGGTTTCACCGCCAGAATGCATGGTGGAAACCGAGCTAATGCCAAACCTAGTTTCACTTTGGCATCAGCGACTTCGCTGGGAACGAGGTGCCATGGAAAACATCGGGGCTTATGGCATCACTTCAACCACCGCTCGATACTGGTCTCAGCAGTTAGGTTTGGCCTACTCTGTGTTCGCACTCTGGTCATATTTTCTTCTGATTTCCCTGCAACTTTTGAGTTCCGATGTCTGGGTTTGGTATCCGTTCTGGATTTTCCTAGCTGTCGCGTTCATCGTTGAGAAAGTTTGGACCGTTCGGAAGTCTGGTTGGAAAGCCCAGCTGCTTGCGGCAACATTAATCATTGAACTTCTTTACGACACGTTCCTTGGAATCATTTTTGTGAAAGGCGCTCTCGACATGGCATTTCGCAGAGAAGCGCACTGGGGAGTGGCTAAATGATAATTAGCGATTTACACGCAGGCCTGTTGTTGCCCGAGAGCTTCATGCACTCTCAATTCTTCGTAATCTTGGCCACATTGGTTGCCCTGAACACAGTGATCTACGCAGCGCTGTCGATTGTTCACATATTGCCAAAATGGTTTCGGTCGAGTTGGTTACGTGGCCGCAGAACACGCAAAGTCACCCGAAGCATTTACCCCGATGCGCCTAAATAGTTCTGGTTATGTTTACTAACCGATACCTGTTTCGACCCGACTGTTTTGCTTGATACATAGCCTGATCAGCGATTTTCATTAGTTCTTTCGAACTTTGACCCCCGTTGGTCAAAACACAGCCTGCCGAACAGGTGATGGAAAACTCGAGAGAACCACGATTGAATGGCCTCTGCATTGCCGAAAACACTTCGTCAACTAGTTCTTGCAAATGCTGTTCGCTTTTCAGATTAGTTAGCAGAAGTCCAAACTCGTCGCCAGAGATGCGGGCAACAAGTGCGGTTTCGGGGAGTGAGTGACGAATTCGTTTCACAAAGTTAACCAACAGCGCATCTCCCACGTCATGGCCGTAGGTGTCATTGATGTCTTTGAAATGATCGATGTCGATGAAACTGAAACCCATAAGCTCGCCCGTATTTTCGGCGCTAATGAGACTTTCGGATATCGAAGTTTCTAATTTTGCTCGATTTGGCATGCCGGTTAGGTAATCGTGTTCCGTAAGCCAAACCAGACGATTGTGTTCACGGCTCGAAACACTTACATCACGGTAAGTGGTGAAAACCAAGTCAGCACCAAAAGGTACGACCGTGTTTTCAAAAACTAACAATTCGCCTTCATCCGTTACCGATGGCACTATCTCCTTTACGGAGTGGCCCGCATTTAGCGCCCTAGCGAAAAGGGATTCAAGAACTGTAGTGGCGGGGCCAAAAATAATGTCTCTTAAGTTGCTACCGATAATTTTGCCCTGGTCCTTGCCAGCTATTGTTGCGCCGGCCTTGTTTATGAGAACGAGGTTGAAGGTGGGGGCAGACCCGCCTTCGGCAGGAGCGAGCTGCCAAATGGCAAAACCATCACCACTCGAATCAAGTGCCTCGGCGATGAGATCTAGTTGCCTCTGCAGAGTTTCAACAGTTACGAGTTTTTCGGTTCCGACGGTATCAGCAATGAACAAACTTTCCCCCAATGAGCTTTCTGTTTCGAAGTCTAAGGAAGTTATTTGCGATTACCTAAACTGTTTTGAATTATCCAGACCTTTAGATCGAGAAAAAGAAATGCACCCCAAAATTTGAGGTGCATTCTTCGAAAAAAGTGTGGTTACTTCTTGTCCGACTTCGCCTGCTTTTCGAGGCGCTTTTCCTTTAGCGACTTGGCCGGTGCCTTCTTGGTGTTCTTCTGAGCTTTTTGCTCTTTCTGAGCCATAATCTCCCTCTCCCGAACCAATCTGGCTCTCACAAGAACTCTAACTTGGAATTTTGTTCAGGGCGGTTCTTGTTAGTAGCGTCATGACTTTATTGGCTGGCAAACACATTCTGGTGGTCGGAGCAAATGGCGCCTTCGGGCGCGAATTCTGCGATCAACTTATGACTCAAGGGGCTTTGGTTTCCGGCACTGCTAGAACTGCAGAGAGTTCGGTGAGACTTCGGGCAGACCTTCACCAGCGACTAATACTTGATCTGGAATCACCGTCGTCTATCGAGCAGCTGGTTGCTTTTCTAAGAGGGCAGGCTGAGCCGCTGGACGGCATTGTGCTTGCTTCCGGTTTGGTTGCCTTCGGTTCGATGCTCGAAACTCCTGCTTCGGTTGCGGCGAGACTAATGCAGGTGAATGCAACCGGGCAGATTCAGTTGGCCTCCGCTTTACTAGAGAAACTCTCTATTGCCAGCGAGCCGTTTGTAGTTTCAATTAGCGGAGTCATCTCTGAGATGCCGATGGCTGGATTAGCCGCCTACTCGGCCAGTAAGACGGCGATTGCTGGGTACGCGGTTGCGGCTGCGAAGGAACTTCGTAAAGTCGGTATTAGCTGGATCGACGCCAGACCTGGGCACACCGAATCGGGATTGGCGGGCCGAGCCTTATTCGGAACCGCCCCGAACTTTGGAACTGGTAAAGCGGTGAGTGATGTGGTTCATCGCATCGTTGAGGCAATCGTAAACGGCGAGAAAGATCTTCCCAGTACCGCCTTCTAAGATATCTACTGCTACTGTTACCTAAACGTGTGTGCGCGCGGTCGAACGACCGAAAGAAAAAGAATGCGCAAACTGTTCACTTCCATAATCGCCCTAGCCACATTTCTTGGCGCCAGCCCGGCATTAGCTATCGATAACGCATGGATCACTTCTCCGACGCTCTCTGCTGTGTCGATCACTGGTGGTGGGGCTTCAGCAACTGGAGTAGGTTACGCGCTTTCAACCCAGGCGCAGACCGCAACTTTCAAATTCAAAGGAACCCAGGCGCAGGCAGGAAAGTATGCTCAGATCAACTTTTTTGATTTCGTTGGTGGCGTTGGGCTTGAGCTAGTTTCTGGGCCCGACGGCGTTTCATCCACTGCTTGCGACCACCAAACTCTTGGCGGGAACAATCACACCTGCTTCTTCAAACTGGATGCAAACTCGAATGCTTCGTTTCCGCTACTACTCAGTAACGTAACTTCTGCTGGCCATTTCAAATACAAGGTTCTGGCCGGTCCGAACATCACCGAGTCTGCCGACGGAATCCTGAGTTTCGTGACCCCGACCAACAAGATTGCACCCGTGTTGCTAAACGTTCGAGGAATTGCGGGAGGCCCTGGAGCCACCCAGTTTAGGGTGACCAACTATGGCAAGGCATCGGCTGGCGTGAGGGTGAAATTCACTTTCACCGGAGTGGGTGAAAACCTTTCGGCTCTAAACGCCGTTTCCGACAAAAATGGCTTGGTCACGGTTTACCTAACCAACCAGAAGTTCTACAAGGGTTCAGCCAAGGTAACGGCCAGAGTTATCGGCGGTCACGCGAAGGCTGTTTCCTATATCTGGTGGTTCAAAGTGAAGTACCTTTAGACCGCTGTCCTAGGTAGATCACTATTACTACAACTGAGGCATAGAGCGACTGGCTGACTGCGACAACGCGCTCCCAAACGCCCACATCGGTGGCATTAGGGTCGGTCCAGGTGCTGAGGAACCAAAGAGCCAGCGCGGTTTGCAGAGCGGTACCGATAATTGCCGCTGGAGGTTTCAAAATCCAGGGGGCATCCTTACGAAAACGCATGGCAAAAAGGTGCCAACCCGCAGACAAAACAAATGACGAAATCGCGAAGATGCGGTGCCACAGCGAGTATCCGACCAGCGGTGTTGGGAAGATAGTTAGCCCGAAGGTGCAGATGGCGGAAACGAATAGAGCCACTCTGCCCGGCATTGCCAAAGTTTTGGCATAAACCGCTGCAATGAGAGTTAGAACTCCCCCGAGCACAAAGAAGCTCGACATGATCAATTTCACTGGCGACTCGTTTGCTGCTAGGTCACTGATGGTTTGCTTGATTGGGTCATAACCAACCCAAAGCGCCCCGGCGATAGTCCAACCCAAGACGGATTGAATTGGGCCAATAATTGCCGCGATTAGTGCTGGTTTTTCGATACGGTTCATGTGCCGAGCCTAGCCTGATGAGGTGCTGTGCGATAGTAGACATCTAAGCCGACTTCAGGAGAACCAAATGGATTTCAACGGGAAAACAGCAGTGATCACCGGAGCTAGTTCGGGAATCGGTTTGGCCTATGCCCACGAATTTGCCAAGCGGGGGTCAAATCTGGTTTTGGTGGCCCGTCGAGGCGATGTTCTCGAGAAACTTGCCGCCGACATCAATGCCAGCCACGATGTGAAAATTGACATTTTGGCTTTAGATTTATCGACCCTCGATTCTGGCCAAAAGCTTATGGACGCGCTGACCAAGAAAAAACTTCAGTCCGACATACTTGTAAACAACGCTGGCTTCGGCACCAACGAGCGTGTGGCCAACGAGAACCGTGGCAAGATTCAGCAAGAAATCGTTTTGAACGTGGCAACTCTTGTTGACCTAACAACCGCCGTGTTGCCAGGCATGCTTGTTCGCGATTACGGCGTTATTGTGAACATCGCGAGCACCGCTTCGTTCCAGCCAGTTCCTGGAATGGCTGTTTACGCGGCAACCAAGGCTTTCGTTCGCTCATTCACCGAAGCCCTCTGGGGTGAAACCAACGACACCAACGTACGTGTTTTAGCTGTGAGCCCTGGGGCAACTGCCACCGAATTCTTCTCAGAGGGTTTCAAGGTCAGCCCTGCCAGCGGCCTGGCACCTGTGAGCGATGTCGTGAAAGCCACATTCAAGGCGCTCGACCAGAAGAAATCGAAGCCGTCGGTGGTGGTTGGAGCCAAGAACAGTTTCATGGCGAAGGCAACGCGTTTCCTACCGCAGTCGGCTGTTATCAAGGTTGCCGGAAAGATGTTCCTTCACGACTAATGAAAGCGGATTACCAACTCATACAAACGCCTCGCCTAGACCTCTTTTGCCTGAGCGCAAAGGAGCTTTTCAGCCTAGGAAATGACCCTGAGGTTTTTAGTGACCGCAGCTTCAATAATCCTCACCAAGTGCTCTCCGGCGAAGATCTTCCCCGTGCGAACCGAGTTGCCGATGTTCGTGAAAAGCCGGAAAACATTCGCTGGTACTTTCGCATGATCGTTGATCGAGAGCGAAACATTGGCGTTGGCAGTATTTCGTTCCATGGCGGGGCCGATGAACGCGGAATGGTTGAAATAGGCTTAGGCATTGCCGAAAGCGAGCAAGGTAAGGGTTACGCCACCGAGGCGCTACGCGGAATGTGGGACTGGGCCGCAAAACTGCCCGAAGTAAAGTTTCTGCGTTACACGGTTAGTCCGGAAAATCTACCTTCGATTGCCATCATCACAAAATTCGGTGTGCCGCTGGTCGGTGAACAAATCGACGAAGAAGATGGTCTCGAACTGATCTATGAAATCTCGGTCGAAGACTACTTGACCAAAGCTGTCGAATAAATCACAAAACCCTTGGCTGGAACCGAGATGGTCATTCGGCTTGATGTTACTTTGAATTTCTTGCCCGACGCATAGTCGTAGTAGTAGCCCTTCAGAGCGCTGCCGGTGTCGATGGTCGTCTTAGCTTTCGATGAGCTTAGGTTGATAGCAACCACGACCTTGCTCGAGCCGCGCTGGCGGCTATAGGTGAGCACGTTGGCATTCGTTCCCTCGTACTGAACGAGGTCTCCCCCGGCAGAGCCGTTCCAGAGCGCTGGGTTCTTGGTCTTTAGGGAAACCAGCTTGGTGTAGAAAGTGGTCATCGACGACGATTTCGGCCAGCTGATGGCGTCCTTTTCGAAGAATTGAAGACGACGTTTTAGACCAACCTCTTGACCGGAATAGATAAGTGGCATTCCAGGCACAGTGAAGTAAAGGGCTGAGAACCGAGTTACAAACACGTTCAGTCGTTCATACTCGGTGCCATTCCACGAGTTTTGGTCATGGTTGGTGATAAAGGTCATCGGGAACGAACCATTGGCATATGTGTAATCAAGGCTGTCGAGGGTAGAAGTGAGGTAGGAGGCATCAGGGTCGCTGGTGTTGGCCACACTATTGAGCCTTGAGAGCAGGCTCCATGAGTAGTTTCCATTGAATGCAGAGTTCAGTTCGTCGGCAACGCCTTCACTCTCGGCAAGCATAAACATCGGCTTGATTGCGTCGAGTTGTGTGGTGGCCTCCTCCCAGAACGAGGTTGGTACGCCATTGGCATAGTCGCAGCGGAAGCCGTCGATGTCGAATGTGGTCACCCAATATTTCATTGCATCGATCATGGCGGCGCGCATGTCGGCGTTGCTGTAGTTCAGGTCGGCCACGTCGAGCCACTCTTGATTCGGTGGCTGAATTACTCCCGCATTATTTCTGGTGTACCAACTCGGATTACTCATCCAAACGTTGTCCCAGCCGGTGTGGTTGGCAACCCAGTCGAGAACCACTTTGAAGCCAGAGGCGTGAGCCGCTTTGATGAGCGAAAGGAAATCAGCATTGGTTCCCATGTCTGAGTTGACTGCCTTGTAGTCGGCCACCGCATAGGGCGATCCCATGCTGCCGTTGCGGCGCGCTTCCGAGATTGGGTGAATCGGCATTAGCCAGAGCACCTTGACGCCGAGTTTCTTGAGTCTTGGTAGGTGGCTCTTGAACGCCTTGAAAGTTCCGGCGGTGGTGTAGCTGCGGATGTTCACTTCGTAGATGCTGGCGCTTTTGGCCCACGATGGTAGCGGGCGGCTCGTGGTTACGGCCTGGGCTGGTTCAGCAGTCGGTGAACTCGGGTTCACAAATCCTAGCAAGGCAATGGTCAGTGCGATTACTGCTGAAACGATTTTGCGCATGACTAACGCTAACCCAAGCGCTGGTTGGCTTTTCAGTTTGCCTGGTTACCGATACACAAACGGAATAAGGAATCGATTCAGAACTGTTTGAATAGGAGAAAGAGAAAGGTCTTCACTTGAACGAGTACGAACTGATTCAACTTTGGAACAAGAGCCGGAACCAGCTGGTTTTCGCCCAGCTAGCACCAACTTTCCTATTGATCACCACGGCCGGTTTAGTTCCGGCAGTGAAGTCAGCTGGAAATTACTCGGTATGGGGTGTCCTTGGCATTCTGTTGGCTTCTGGCATCCTAGGCGCGCTAGTTGAATACTCGGCAGCCCACGAAGCCCAGGCTATAGCCGCCGACCTCAAGGCTCTCGGTTCTAAGAGCAGAATCTCCGCAACGATTGCTAAATCGGCTCCTTGGCTTCACATTGCAAAGTATCTAACGCCAGCCATTTTTGTTGGAATCTTTATTGCTCTAGCCGCAGCGCTTCTGAGTTAGCTCGTGAAAAACACCGTCTTGTTTTGGGTCTATTTGACTCTTGCCATCGCCGGCCTGATCACCGCTTGGGTGTTCAATTACCAGGCCGTTATGAACGGCGAAGACTACGGACGAGCCTGGACGGCAACCGCGGTTGACCTGGTCGCCACCTACGACCTGGGTATCGTGGCCGTCGCCGGGGTTGTGTTCATGTTCGCCGAAAGTTCCCGCATTGGCATGAAGCGAACCTGGATTCTGGTTCTACTCTCCGGCATCACCGCCATGGCCTTCGTCTTCCCGATGTTCTTGGCGTTACGTGAACGTCATCTAGCAAAAAAGTAGTCGACCTCACCATTTTCGGTAAGGCCGATTACATTTCGGTTCTAGCTATCCAACCTTAATGGTCCAGATGACGGTCTTAATACCAGCCGGAGTTCCGTTCGGGAACTTTGGCTTGTAAGTGGTTGGCCAACGACGGTCACGAACCACCTTGGCTCTGGCCACCAGCTGCTTACCGCTTTGGAAATACTTGGTAGCTTCAGCGTTCAACTTACAGGTAACCGAGTTCGTGAAGTTCTTTCGTGCCATGTAACCCTTGGGTCCGTTGGCAGGCATCTTCTTGTAAACCGAGGTCACCTTGTCGACTGCAGCCTTAGTTTCCAAAGCCGGGTTGGTGATTACGTTACCCTTTGCATCACGAGCAGCGATACCGAAGTTGGTAACACACTGTTGGGTAAGCGGCTCGTTGGCGGCATTCTTGTAGTCAATCGTGATTGTGGCGCTGATCGGGCCAATCCACATACCGGTGGACTGCGGTTGAACGGTTACTCCCGTTGGTCCAACCTTGACGGTGAAGCTAACCCCAGACTTGGAGATCTTTCCGCCGGTACGAGGAAGGCCCATCGAAACCGCTGGCTCCATTCCAGCCGCATCGGCCGAATCTGCATCTGGTTCGCTGTGCTCGGTAACTAGAAGGTCTAGGTACTGAGTTTCAACCTTGGTGTAGTTTGCGTCACCAGGGTGCGAGATCGCGACGCGACACTTTCCACCGTTGACGTCATAGCCAGGCTTGCCAGGGGTAAGGGTCATGTCGTAGGTCCAAACCACGAGACCAACATCATCAATACTGCAGTTCGGGTTGCGGTCGGTGCCGTTCGGGTTCTTCGCAGGAACCACAGTGTAAACCGGGTCAAGACCAGAACTTAGACGTGCTGAAATCAGGAATCCGGCAGGGTCATCGGTAGCCTCTGAAGCGCTAACCTCTGGATCCGATCCTTCAACAACTTCACCAGGCTCGGTAACAGTTAGAACCTGTGAGCGCTTCAAGACGTTGAACGACTGAGTGGCAGCCGAAACGTTTTTAGCAGACGCAGTTCCGCTAGTTGCCGTAACACCACAGACACCGGTACCGATGATGTGCAACTTCTTTTCCGCGTCGATGAAACAAGACGTGATCGAGGTTGCGGTAACCGAATAGGTGATTGGGAGGTTCATAGTTGACGCACCGGCAGCTGGCGACGAAAGGTCGAACAGGCTGTCGGTGATCAGAGTGCCGCCAGCAATTTCAACCGGAAGGTTCAAGGTGGTCTTGTTGGTGCCAGCCTTAACTACCGGAAGAGTGAACGTTACCTGGTCGGTTAGACCAGCAGCGTCGGTTAGCTTCACAGTGAACTTGAGATCCTTGGTGGCGGTTGCCTTAGGTGTACCAGTGATAGCTCCGGTGTCGGCGTTGATCGCCAAGCCTAGACCAGCCAGAGCATTACCCACTTCAGACCAAGCACCAGAAGCAGGAATGTTTGCGGTACCCGCAGCCTTTACCTGTGGCACGTTGATTGCAGCTCCACCAATGGTGTAAACCGGCAGCATTAGCGAGGTGTTGATGCTCGGCGGGTTAGCGGCCACGAGGTTGTAACGCTTGGTAGCTTTCAAGCCCTTGCCATCGGTGAATACAGCGTCGAAGGTGTAGTTACCGGCAACCGAAGGAATGCCTGAGATGGCACCGGTGTCTGGGTTGAACACAAGGCCGTCTGGTAGCGCTGCACTTGGTGCAACTGGTACAAAGGTCCAGGCACCCTTAGCTGGCTTGCCCGCTGTACCAGCAGTAACCGCCGGGACAACAACCGGAGCAAGCGCCTTGCCAGCAACAGCGTTGATGGTTTCTGGTGCGTTTGAACCGGCGATGGTTGGAGCCGCAGCCACGTCGAAGGTTAGAACTTTGCTAGCGGTTAGCGGAGCCGAGTCGGTTAGCGTGATGGTCACGGTGGTCTTGCCGACAACTCCACTTGGAGTTCCCGAAATAACACCGGTGTCTGCGTTCAGAGACAGTCCAGCAGGAAGGGTTCCTATGGTAACTGTCCATGCTCCAGTCAACGGAATCGAACCAGTTCCAGGTAGTGCGGTGAGACTGCTGATTGCTGCCTCGACTCCTGCAACAACTGCGATAGTAGCTGGGCCAACGATGCCTGGAGCAGCAGCAACAGTTAGCGAAAGTGGCTTAGACGCAATCACGCCTGCCTTGTCTTTCACGGTCACCAGAATGCGGTCATAAACACCAGGAGCCAAAGGAGTTCCGGTGATCTTTCCAGTCTTGGTGTCGATAACCAAACCTTCAGGCAATCCAGTTGCCGACCAGGTCCCTGCGGTAGTCGGGATAAACGCACTGCCGGCTGAAGCGGTGTTCACGATAGAAACAGCTACACCAACCTGAGCTGCAGCCAGAGGCGACGCAGTGGTCACCGCAGGAGCTGTAGCCGAAACCGAGAAGCTCAATGAAATTGGAGCCGCAGCACCAAAGTTCAAGCCCTTAGCAGTTACTGGATCACTGTTTGCGGTGAGCGTGCAGATTCCCGCGGTCAATACAGTGACCACGTTGTTGGCGTCTACGGTACAAACCAATGTGGTGTTCGAAGTAACTACCGGCTTGATTGAATCACCAATGTCGGAAGCTGGGAACAGTGGGAACGATCCAGCATCTGGGCGCTTCACTCCAGGAGAAGGAAGTTCGATTACCTGAGGAAGAGTCACCAGAACCGGCTTCGATGGCGAAGAGTCAACCTTGGCCACGGATGCACCCTTTGCTGCCAGGGTCGAGGCAACGAAGGTGTATTCAACACCAGGGGTTAGACCAGTGACCACGCAAGGTACGCCCTCGGTTGGGCACTTCACTGTAGATGGGAAACCAAACGAGCCGTTGGCAGGTGTGGCGGTTACTTGGTATCCGTTTAGATTCCAACCGTTTAGAACTCCCGCAGTAAAGGTAACCAAAGCAGTTGTTCCTGCAGCACCTACTGCAGTTGCCACGGTAATGGTTGGGGCATCTGGCGAAGGAATAACTTGAAATGAACGCGAAACAGCAGGGGCCGAGTTGTATGTGGCACTTCCAGCATCAGCCGCTGAAACGGTGCAGGTACCGGCCGACACTAGGTGAACCTTACCAGCAACGATGGTACAAACATTTGGAGTTGACGAAGAGAAGGTTGGTACTACCTTCGAGGTGGCAGTCACGGTTAGTGCAAAGTCTCCTGCAGCCGCAGCAACGTCAGCGGGCTGGGTAAAAGTAATTGTGTTTGTTTTCAACGGTGCTGGAAGATCCACCATGTTCTGCCAAGAACCACCTAGTGACATGCTGCGACCCCAAGTCTGGTCGGCCACGGAAATCTGGATGACACACAATCCCTTGGCCTTAATGGTTAGCAGGCCATTGTTGTCAATCGAGCAAACTGCAGGGGTTCCAGACTGCGGACTCAACCATTCATAGTCTTCTCCGGCAGCCACAATTGGCAAAGCGCCAATGGCCCAGGCGGATGACTGGATCGTGGCTGGAAGATATTTCTTGCCGTTTAGGGTCGTAAGTGTCAGCGCAATCGAAGCTGAACCAACCTGGTCACCCTTGGAAATGGTTATCGAGCTAGGAACTGTAGTTGAACCATTGGCATCAGTTGCAGTTACTTCCCAGGTAAAGGCGGTACCAGGCTTGCTTAGCGGCAAGCCACTGAGCAAGCCGCTGGAAGACAATGTCAACCCGCGAGGTAGAGTTCCGCTACTCAAAGTGAACGTGGCATTCGGGTTCGAGTAAATGTACTGGAATGAGTAATTCACGCCCCACTTGACTGAACCGAGAACCGGCGTGGTGAACGATGGAGCCGTGACCTCGAAACTTGAAGTCTTCTGTGCCGCAGCATTGAAAGTCTCATCTTCAGCAAGATCTGCTGCGATATTGCACGTGCCGTTTGCCACGATGTGAATCCGGTTAGCAACGATGGTGCACACCTGAGGGGTCGAACTCGAGAGAGTAGCGATGCGAACTGGAGTTGCTGGCGTGTAGCTAATAGCTGGATAAAAATCACTTGCCCCAACAGACTTTGCCGAAATTGCTGTAATTTCGAGGCTTTGTGTCGCCTTGGCAAAAACGCCGAGGATGTTCGAGTACTCGGTAGTTGACCCACCGTTGTTGGTTGCGGTAACCGCGCTTCGAATGTACTTTCCAGCCACGTCGGCAGTCGCTACCCAAGGATTTGTTGTTGCGCCGGCAATGTCGGTGCAGAGGAGTGATTGAGCAGTGGTACACACCTGCCACTTGACTGCGGTGGTGGTGGTTGGGTCACCGTTCATGTCCCAAGCGCCTAGCGTGCTCGTAACCGAGCTGCCCATTGGAATCGGCGCAGAAGCGCTAGTTGAGGAAACTGGGGCCAGGGTGCTGCTTGGCAGCGGGTAACTGGCAGCCTCATATGAGTAGCCACCTACTTTCGTGCCAGAAGTGCCATCGGCAGCCGTAACCACGACGTTGGCCAACTTGGTTGCGCCATTTGAAGAAGGGACGGTACAGGTGATGGAGGCTGCGGTATGGCTACCGACTACTGGGCAGTTCACGCCGTCAATGGTCACGGTAGCCCCCGTGGCACCAAAGTTAGCTCCAGAGATAACTATGTTTGCTCCACCAGCAGCAAGGCCATTGTTCGGTGAGATAGACGAAATCGAAGGTCGAATCGCAGAATTGAAACTATCGGTGTTGAAGTTGCGTCCGCCGATGGTGCAAGGAACAACCCAACGAACCGGCTGGCCGTAGTTAGAAGACCATGAGAATACTGATGACACTGCCACTGTTGCTCCAGCGGCAATTGTTCCCGATCGGCTGGATGAACTTGAGCCGTTTGAAGCTGAAACGCTGAGGCTGGTTCCACCAATGGTTACAGAGTGAGAACCGGTTCCAGTTACCGAAATCGAACAGTTGAGCGACTCTGCTGCGCCAGAGGTGTTGGTGTAAAAACCAGTGGCGGTTCCGCTCACTGGATAAGCAACTGAAGTTCCGCCGAGCTGACCAGCCCCAGAGCTCTGGTTAGCAAGGACGGTCGCAGTCTCGCCGGTTTTTGCGAAAGTTGTGTATTTACTTGTCGCGTAGTCCCAACCATAGCTAAGTCCATTGATTTCACAGTGGGTCCATGGTGCGGTGAAGCAAACTGTGAGGCCACTCAGGTTCTTTTGTTCTGCTGGCATCACGTAGAAAGTCTTGGTGAGCTGGGTCGCCGCTGCGTAAGTAGCATCTCCAGACTGGTTGGCGGTAACCGTGCAAGTTCCATGCCCATCCAAGTGAATCTTGCCTTCACTTGTGAAGCTACAAATACCCGCCGAGTTGGTTACTCCATAGCTCACGGCTAATGCAGAGGTTGAAGTTGCGCCTGAAGGGGTGAAGTCAGCGTCGCCAACAAATTTAGGAGTTGGGGCACCCGTGGACCAACTGATGGTTTGTGCCGTCACTCCGGCTGCCGAAGCGCTGGTCACATTTCCGATTGCCAGCACAATGCTGACGAACATTGCAATAGCAACGCGAATCGAGATTGAGAAGTTATTGAATTTCAGCACAGTGCCCCCAGTAATAAGGTTTGATTACCTCAATCAAAACACTCACGTTTTTGGCCGATTCCTAAAGGTTCGCTAAATGGGCCATTTATGGGAGATTTTGAATATTTGAAAGGGGTTTACGGTCGTTTTTGGTCAAATCGGCTACCTAGACTGACAGTTATGGAATCCAAAATAACTCAGCACCTGTCGTCGAATCTGGCTAGCTGGAATAAGAAGTCGCCGATTGTGATCTTGCTGCATGGTTACGGGTCCAACATGCGTGACTTACCTAGCCTGATGGCTTTCCTGCCAGGTTTGCCTTGGATTTCACTTCAAGCTCCGATTGATGCGGGCAATGGAGGCTTTTGCTGGGCGCCTCGAAAAGTTCCCAGCAACCCCGAGCAAGCGGATGTTGAAGCAGGGACACAAAGAATTTGGGACTGGATAGACGCAAACCTTCCCAAGGATGCCCCCCTAATTGTGATCGGATTCTCGCAGGGTGGATTGATGGCGACACAGCTTTTGCGAACTCGTCCTGGTCGCCTGAAGGCGACAGTGATTCTGGCTGGTTTCGTGATTGGGGCCAAGCAAACTGGCGACGCAGAATTGGAGGCAACTAAGCCAAAGGTTTACTACGGTCGCGGGCTCGACGATGACGTTATTTCCGAAGACGCAATTGCGCGAACCGAGAGTTGGCTGAAGCGTTGCACCATGGCCACCATTGAACGGTATGAGAACCTTGGACACTCCATAAACGAAGAACAGATGGCCGATGTTTCCGCTTATCTAGAAGAAGTTCTCTAGCTTCGTTTCTTTGCAGGGACAAGTGCCCACAGGACAGCAGCGGCATCGATGAACTCCTGAGCGATGGCATTCTCGGTGACCGAGACTAAACCAAATGCTCCGGCGAGCATGGCAATCAGTGAGAGCCCCATGCCAATTCCGGCGGCCTGAAGTGCTCTGCCTCGAGCTCCCTGGGCAATTCGAATGGCGTCGGCGAGGCGGCCAATCGAGTCTTCGATGATCACAACGGATGCGGTTTCGCTGGCAGCGGTGGCACCTCTGGCCCCCATGGCAACGCCGACATCTGCGGCTGCCAGGGCTGGAGAGTCGTTGATTCCATCGCCAACCACGAGCACGGAACCGCTCGCCTTCTTTTTCTCAATGCCAACGAGTTCGAGCTTGTCTTCAGGTCGACATTCGGCGAAGATTTCGTTCACGCCAACCGCCCGACCAACTACCTCGGCCGCTGGCTTGCGATCACCGGTAACCAAAAGCACGCGTTCCACTCCGAGAATTCGAAGTTCATTGATGGTAGCCGCGGCGTCTTCGCGAATTGGGTCATTGAGATCGATAACTCCGATGACCTCGCCATCGCGATCAATGCAAATCTGAAGCGCGGTGCTAACTTTCACCCAATCTGGTGCTGGTTCAAAAAGGCGGCCGACTCGAATCTGATGCCCATCTACAACACCAACTAAGCCCTCGCCGAGAATTTCCTGAACCATGGTGGCCTTGGCTGGAAGAACTTCTCGAACGCGAGCTCCCCGAACCACGGCCTTGGCCAGAACGTGGCTACTGGAGAGTTCCATGCCTGAAGCAATCGCGAGGAGGTCAGCTTCGGTGATGCCCGGAGCAGTTTGAATGCCAGTGATTTCAGGGCCACCGTGAGTGAGCGTTCCAGTCTTGTCGACCAAAAGAACCTGGCTTTTGGCTAAATGTTCGAGCGCAGCGCCGTCTTTGATGATCGCTCCGTGCTTGGCGGCGTTGGAAATCCCGGCAATGATGGCGATAGGAATTGCCAGGATCAGCGGGCAAGGAGTGGCTGCCACAATCACAGCGATAGCAGGCTGAACATCTCCAGTAATAAGCCAAGTGATGGCAGCGATTCCAAGGCTGAGTGGCACAAACCAAAGGGCGTATTTGTTGGCAAGGCGAACACCCGGCGCCGAGTGGGCTTTGGCGTTCTCCACAAGACGAACTAACGCTGCATAGGTAGAAGATTCGGCGGTGGTGGTGGCAATGAGTTCCACAGGATCGCCTGCGTTTACAACGCCAGAAGGAACTTCGTCTCCGGCGGCCCTTTCCTTGGGTAGCGGTTCACCGGTTAGTGCTGATTCGTCGAAGCTGGCGTTGGCAACCAGTCTGCCGTCGACTGGCACAACCTCACCCGTACGCACTAGAAAGGTGTCACCCACTTTCGCCTCAGAAACATCTGAATCGGTGATGGTTCCGTTTGCAGAAACCAATTGGATTCGCTTTGGTGCTCTCTGTGCCAATGCCTCAAGCTGTGACCTAGCGCGTCCAGCAGCCCAAGACTCTAGTGCTCGCCCGGTAGCAAGCATTAGGGCGATGATGCTTGCAGCTATCCACTCACCGGTAAGGGAGGTAGCAATTATGGCAATGAGAGCCAAAATATCCGAACCAATTTCGCCTTCACGCACGGAGGTCCAAACTAACCGAAGCGATAGACCAAAGCCGATTGCGGCCCCGGCCATAAAAGCCAAGTCGCTCGCGAGCAAAAGGCCCAGAACCAGCGAGACGCTAGTTCCAGCCAGAAGCAATAATGAGGACTTAGATACTCTCCGCACGAGCGATTTCAACCTGTTCTTGTCGGTCAACCACTTTAACGCGTTCGCGGTTCACCGGACCTGAGAAATTAGTTCCTAGCCGTAGTTCGTGTTCGTTGAGCTTGAGCCAACCCGACCAATCGGTGTAGGCAACGCCACGGTTCTGAAGAAGTGCCAAAACCTGCTCAAGCTGTGGTTCGACTGGATCGGCTAGGGTTTCCACATCGGCGACTAGGTTTTCAATCGTTTCCATGGCGTCACTCTTGGTGTGACCGATAAGACCAACCGGACCACGTTTGATCCAACCGGTGGCATACAAACCTGATACCTGGTTGTCGTTCTCATCAACCACTCGACCACCTAGGTTTCGAATAACTCCCTTGGTCTCGTTGTATGGAACCTCAGGAAGTTCGCTACCCCAGTAACCGATGGCACGGTAAATGGCTTGAAGTGGGTAATCCCGAATCTCGCCCTTGCGGTCGAAACGCATTCCAACCACCTGACCGTTTTCGCCAACGATTTCCTGAGGCTGGTGCCAGAAGTGCAGGTGGAGGCGGCGCTTGGCTGGTTCGGAGTCTCGCTCCAGCCAAGATTGCAAAACGCGGGCCATGACGCGGTGCTGGTTGGTTACGCCCTCTGCGTCTTCGTTGAACCAACCTTCAGGAAAGTCTTCTGGGTAGAGAACGATTTCAACGTCTTCCACTTCGCCGAGCTCACGCAGTTCGATTGGAGTGAACTTGATGTCTGAAGGACCTCGACGACCAAAGACGTGAACATCGGTAACTGGTGAAGCTTTCAGGCCTTCGTAAACGTTTGCTGGAATGTCGGTGGTTAGCATGTCGTCGGCTTGCTTGGCCAAAACACGGGCAACATCTAGGGCCACGTTTCCGTTTCCAAGCACAGCAACCTTCTCGGCGGTTAGCGGCCAGGTGCGAGGTACGTCTGGGTGACCGTCGTACCAGGAAACGAAGTCTGCGGCTCCGAACGAGCCTTCAAGGTCAACACCTGGAATGTTGAGCTGGGCGTCTTTGATGGCGCCGGTTGCGAAGATAACCGCGTGATAGTGGCGCTGGATGTCCTCAAGTTTTAAATCTTTGCCGAACTCAACATTTCCGAAGAAACGGATTTTTCCCGAATCGAGCATCTCGTGAAGTGAATTCACGATTCCCTTAATGCGTGGGTGGTCTGGCGCTACTCCGTATCGAATCAAACCGTATGGGGCTGGAAGCGAGTCGAATAAGTCGATGGTTACGTTCTCATAAGAGCCGGCAAGGATGTTACCTGCGTAAATACCGGCAGGGCCAGCGCCAAAAATCGCAACACGTAAGGGTTTCATATTTCTAGTTTAAGGTGAGCCCCAGTGCAGATACCTATTAGATAGACGAACTGAAGACTGATAAACATAACCCCGTTGCCCGCCAACTTTGACAAAGAGCCAACCGCGTTCGGACCAGGCCAGTGTTACAGCCACACCAGCCGCGATTCTCTTGATTGCGGATCCACCTGGCTTGGAACGCAAATAGGTGGCAGCGTTTGTTACGAGTTGCGAACTGGGGTAGCGTGCCTGACTAATGATTTCTCCCTGCCACTGTCGGTAAACCAGGTTACTGACTCCCCGAACTGCGGCACCACTGGCTCCGGATCTACCGATGACAACTAAAACGTAAGTGCTACGAGGCCCGAAGATTATCGCACTGTCGGCTTCAATCATCCCTGTGGTGGTTTGAAGTTGACCAGATTTTGAAGCCACCACGGTACCTGTTTGAAGAGCTGAGCTAATTCGCGAACGCCAAATCTGACCTTTTAGTAGGGCGATAAATGTCTTGGTTCTGGCGGCGTCTAGCAGTCGCCCTTGATGCAATTTACTGAGCAAAGTAGCTACGTCGGCTGTTGTGGTGTGTTTGGTGAGATAACTACCACTACCGCTCGACACAACGTGGCTGTTGTTCAGACCCAGACTGGCGAGTTTGCTGTTTATGTGCGCGATGCCAAGCTTGAGCCTGATATCAGAGGCGCATTCGTTGTCGGAATAGGAAATCATCAACTTTAGGCAGGTTTGAACGGAGTAATTAGATTTGAGTTTCGTTGACAGTTGCCATTTGCCGTCTTGGATTTTTTCCAGCGCCAACCACGCGTAATAAAGCTTGAAAATCGACGCCGGATCCACCTGAGTGGAGTCTCCGAGGTGGACCTCGCGATTGTCTGCCCCGAGTTCCATGGCAGTGACCGAGTAACCACCTGGCTGTTGAGCTAGATAATTTGAGATTTTGCCGGATAAGTCAAGGTCGCTTGCGCCTTGCGCGCTCGAAGTGCTAAAAAGCAAAGTCGTGAGAGTAGTGAATGCCGCAACGGGCTTCCACCAACTCCTAACGACTTTGCTCTTTGGCAAAACCTAAAACTTTGTGGAACTCATGAACGGTGACTTGATTGTGCGACCAAGCTCGCGGTAGCGATAAACCAGTAATGGAATAGCGATAGCGAAGTAGAGGTACGCCACCCAGATTCTGATGTCTGGGTTCGGGAACACCAGAGTCACAGCGAAGAGACCAATTAGGGCAATTGCATCGAGTTTGCCCAAACGTAGGCTGAGCAAAATAGCCACACCAAAAACGGTTTGAGCAATGGTTAGTGTGAATTCTTCAACTTGAACCGGGTCCATTGGCAGACCGCCCTGACCACCACCAAGTGCATAACCGAGCGGAAGGGATCCGGCGAGTGCGGTCCACTGGTTTACCTTGCTCGAAACCAAGATTGCTAGACCTATTGCCGGCTTACCACGGAGAGCGAACATGATGGCAACGATGAACTCAGGAGCCTCCGATGCCAGTGGAGCGAGCCACTGAACTAGGATGAATTCATCGATTTTTAGCTCTTTACCGGCTTCGATAAGTGAGTGCGCAAATGGCTCGGCAACAACAATGATCACGAACGCGGCAAAAGCAGCGGTGACAAATAAGAAGATTCGGCGAGGCCACTTAGGCAGTGCACCAACGAGAGCAGGAATGCCCTCTAGCTCTGGCTCTTCTTTGTCTTGCTTAGAGACTCGGATGAGGTAAAGAACGAACAGAAGGATTAGTGCAGATCCAGTGAAAAGATCAAACTGCTTGGTAAGTGGCACCATAAGTGCAATTAGCGAGGCAACGATTAGGAAAGCAAGATCCACTCGAGATTCTTCTTCCAAGGTCACGCCGAACTTGTAGTTCTCACCGGTCTTGTTATCGCGAACCTTTCGCATTGCAAGATAACCGAAGAATGCCATCGCAGGCCATCCCAAACCAAGCAAGAGTCGGTTGGCGCCGGTTAGGTTAGCCGAAGCATAAGCGGCCATCGAAGGGTCTGAGCCGGCAGCGAATGCGAAGTAGAAGTCGACGACATATTCAGGAAGGATCGCGATTACGGCCAGCAATGCAATGGATAGACCTCCGCGGAGATCTAGTTCTGCGGCCTCGCTAATCCAGCCGAGCACGAATGCTCCGGCAACCACAGCACCACCGAATGCAAACATGCCAACCACAGGGCTGATTTCAGCATGGGAAAGTTCTAGGAAGAGACCCGGAACGGTAAGCCCAAAGGCAATTACGAATGGGAAAAACAGTCGAAACCAGTACTTGGCTCCAGAGTTTGGGGTCAGGGCGTGTGACATATTCTTCCTAAATGATCTGGCAGCCGTCGGCTGCTAACTTTTCTTTTGCTAATTGACTTGTTTCTTCGGTTACGCCAGCAACTAGATTGCTTAGTACCCGCACTTCTAAACCTTGATTCTTCGCGTCGAGGGCAGATGCTAGAACGCAGTAGTCGGTTGCCAGGCCAACAACATCAACCGAAGTTACGTCTAAATCTTGGAGCAGGTCTGCCGTCGACTGACCCGAGCTAGTTACACCTTCAAAGATAGAGTAAGCCGGCTGGCCCTGACCCTTCTGAATATGGTGACTGATTGGAGTGAGATCTAGGTTTGGGTGATACTCAGCCCCGTGAGTTCCGGCAACACAGTGAACCGGCCAACTGTTTACGAAATCTGGGGTTTCTCCGGCCTGCGCGAAATGCCCGCCGTTGTTGTTTGAAGCATCGTGCCAATCTCGAGATGCAATCACGAAATCGTAATCCGATTTATGTTTGGCAAGGTACTCGGTAATTTCGGAGGCAACTTTAGAGCCGCCAGAAACCGCCAATGACCCGCCTTCGCAGAAGTCATTTTGAACATCGATGACGAACAAAGCTTTAGTCATTGGAAAGTTCAAGTCCGCAGTTATAGATAGCGGTTGCGAGATTATCGATGGCAAGTTTGGTGTTTGGGCTGGTGGCTGCACCGGCCGCCTGAATTGCGAAAGCCAAACGGGAACCATCTTTGGCATCCATGTAACCTACCAGAGCGTAGGCACGATAGATACTGCCGGTCTTAGCAAAAATGTGTCCACGAGCCACCGAGTTTTCCCCGCCGAAACGACCAGCTAACGTGCCCGACTTTCCAGCGATGGGGAAACCCTTCACAACGCTCTGCAGGTTGGCATCGCCGGCGAGAATCTTCGCCATCAGGTTGTTGTAGAAAGATGGCGGAATCAGGTCGTTCTTCGATTCTCCAGAACCATCCTTGATTACAACTCCGGTCCAGTCGAGGCCCATGGTGCTAAGTGCCTTCTGGTAACCGGTCTGAATTGACTCCAGATTCGATGGCAATCCCTGTGAAATCGCAACGTGACGAGCGAGATACTCGGCGATGGTGTTGTCGCTGGCCGAGATCATGTAGTTGATCAGGGTTGGCAACTTGGCCGACTTCACTTCGGCAATCTTGGTGGCGCCACCAGCAGCAATTCCGGCACTGATGTCGGCGTTTGCAGCAATTACTCCAAGCGCCTTTTTGAATTCACGTGACGCACGACCGGTAGGGTCGGTGCTTCGTGCTGAAACGGCCGCCTTAGGGTTGGCTCGGTCTCCGTCGACCATAAGAGAGGTGATCATTGGCTGGTAGCCACCAGTGCGCTCGGCAACCGGCCAGCTGGCTTCCCAGGTTGAACCGGTAATCAGAGTTGAGTCAACAACGATGTGCTTGATCTCAGTGGTACCCATTGAGGTTGCCCAGTCGTTCACCTGCTGAGCCAAGTCACTGAGGCGAGCGGCACCCGCGTAGACCGATGAGCCGGTCGCTAGACGAGTAAGGGTAGGGTCACCGCCACCAACCAGAACAATGGTGTCTGGCTTGCTTGGTGAGTAGACCACCTTGGTGCTAATTCGGAAGTTTGGTCCCAGTGCCTGCATGGCAGCTGCCGCGGCTACAATCTTGACCGAAGATGCCGTGACTGAAGGGGTGGTTCCTGCGTTGTCGTATAGAACATCACCTGAAGCCAAATCAATTACCTGCGCCGCCAGGGTGCCGAGACGTGGGTCGCTGGCTTGTTCTTTCACCGAGCATGAGGCAATCGGCTCGGTTGTTGGTGTTTCAGTTGAGGTTTCGGTTGGGCTTGCCGTTGGATTACCCGATGGAGTTCCGGTGGCGCTGATTCCCCAAATGGTCAACGCCAAAACCAAGGCACCACCGGTGGCACCGATAACGGTTTGCTTCAAGAACTCAAACTTAGGCTTGCTCAAAATCACTCCAATACAGCGGACTTTTCAAGTCTAACCAAGCCCTTTGACATGCCTAGACTTGACCTATGCGCACCTTGAAAAATCTTCTGACCGCACTTGCTGTGATTCTTCTGATCGCAATCCCGTCGAAGCCTTCTTTCGCGCACACCGATGTAGTTAGCACCACTCCATCAGCTGGCGAAGCGGTGGCAGGTGGCGAGCAACTGATCAGCGTAACCTTCAACGAGAACATTTTGAACTTGGCCAACTCCACCGAGATTGTTGTGGTTGACCCCACTGGAAACCCAGTCAAGGCCGATTGCTCTGGCGTGGAAGACAAGACGATCTACACCAACGCTTTCCTTCCGACCCAAGGCGACTACGAGGTGACCTGGCGTACAGTTGCCGAAGATGGCCACCCAATTAGCGGAAAATTCACCTTTAGCGTTTCCGAGGATGCACAGACCGAGTACACCGTGCCGGCTTGCGCCTCCGATTCGCCAACTGCCGAACCAACGCCAAAGGTAATCGCAAAGCCATTGGTGGCTGAAGAAAAACACGAGAACCACAATTCTGGGCTAAACCCATTTGTTGGTTCGGGATTGGCAGTGGTTGGAGTGGCCGTTATTGCTTGGCTCTTGTTCCGCCGAAAGTCTGCTTCTAAAGAGTAGATCCGCAGACGTAGAGCTTCTCAACGACGTCGTCGATGGCACTCTTGGTTCCAACACCAACGTACCGTCCGTGTGTCGTATCGGATCTGGCAAAAATTGCGAACGCTATTTTGTGCGCATCTGCCGTGGTAACGATTCCCGCAAGACTGTAAACACTTCCTATGTAACCCGTCTTCGCTCGGATACTCCCCTTTGGGATTACCAGGTCGTATTTCTTGGTGGTCTTGTTGTAATTCAAAAAGCGGCCACCGAGCGTTCCGCCATCACCAGACGTCGCCATTAGTTCCGGTAAAAGTGCGATGTCACTTTCAGGATTTGCGGCGGCACTCATTAGTGACACCAAAAGCTGCGGTGTGACCTGGTTGGTTGCCGCCAGGCCCGAGGCATCCTTCATAACCAGCTTTTTATAATCGACGCCGAGGCTTGAAAAGAGTCGACGACCCATACGCTGCACGGAAGAGTAGTGGTTCGGCAACTTCAGGGCCAACTGGGTATGGCGTGCAATAACCTCGGTCTCCGAGTTATCTGAAATCCTGAGTGCGTGCCGTATCCAGTTATCAATCGGTTGCGATTCTTTAGAAACGAGAACACTTGCCGTTAGCGGGGTTACCCCCTTGATTACCTTGGCATTCTTGGCGGCTTCGCCCAACCAAGTTTTAAAGTAACGACCAACCTGTGCCGTTGGGTCCGAAACACGTACTCCGCTGTACTTCTTATCCGTCAGGTCAGGGTTGATTCGGCCAGCATCAACCATCAGCCCCGAGATCGGCGAAATATCGCCGTTGGTTCTGGAATATGCGTACCAGTTCGGGTTCCACAAAGGCCCCTTGAAGAAAGTGTCGTCGAGCACAATTTTGTTGATTACCGTTCCGACAGGAAGCGCCGCGAGCGCCTCACTGGCCAGAATGCGTAGCTTGGCTGGGTGCGCTCCCGGCAGGTAATAGGTTGTGTAAGAAGAGGCGTCAACCCGAGTGAGCGTGTGATCTCCCCCGCCACGCAGCACCAGGGTTCCTGGCTCTTCAGGGATGGTCAGCACAGTGGTAGTTGCTCGATAGGGCAGAGCACTGGCAACCAACCGCGGTTTCACGATGAACTTGATAGCCGCCGCGGCTGTGATGGTCTTCATCACCGAAGCCGAAGGAGTTTGCTGGTTCGAACGAACGTTGACCAAAACCTTGCCAGTGGTGATGTCGACCGCATAGGCGTAGAGCTTGCCCAGCTTGGCAGCAGAGAGTTCCGCCTTGATCGGCGTGCAATCGGCAGCCTCCGATGGAAGCGAACCGACCACAAGCAATCCAAGCGCGGCAGTGCTAGCAATCAAGAGCCGGCTGAACTTTTTCACTTGTCTAGGCTATCGGCACTAGATGGGAAACTGCTCGGCATCTCTAGGTGTCACAGCAGGAAGGTGCAGTTCGCTTTCGATTCGTGAGCCCAAAGCCTCGGCGGCTCCGGTTTCTCCGTGAACCACAAAAACCTGCTTGATTCGGTCTTTGGCAACACCGATCCAGGTAAGTAGTTCATCGGCATCGGCGTGAACCGAGAATTCTTGAACATTTCCGATTTGAGCTTTAACCGGAACCATTTCGCCGTGCATGCGAACCTCAGTTGCGCCGTCCAGTAGATTTCGACCGCGAGTACCCAGAGCTTGGTATCCAACCATAATCACGGTGTGCTTTGGATTAGGCAACATATCACGCAGGTGATGAACCACTCGCCCACCGGTTGCCATGCCGGATGCCGAAATAATTATGCAAGGCGTAACCGGATTGTTGATTGTCTTCGATTCGTCAACGGTCACCAATTCCACCAGGGTGCCTGGATCAAATGGGTCACGACCTTGCCAGGTTTCCGCAATATCGTCGCGGATTTCGTCGGAGTGTTTGTTGATTGCATCGCGATAGAAAGCCAGAGCTTTGAGAGCCATCGGACTATCGGCATAGATAGGAACTTGGCGAATCTTTGCTGTCTCAAAGAGCTCGCGCAGGTGAACCAGAATAACTTCGGTGCGGTCAACTGCAAAAGCTGGAATTAGAACCGACCCGCCTCGATCGATGGTGGTGTTGATTACCGTGGCAAAGTCATCGGTCGTTGGGGTGTGGTCACGATCCCCATAAGTAGATTCGGTTACCACCGCATCAAACTGACCTTCAGGAAACGCTCCCGGCGCCTTCAGAAGTGGGTGATCGGGGCGGCCGAGGTCCCCGGTAAACAGCATGCGCTTTCCGAAAAATTCAACCTCGACGAATGACGCACCCAAAATATGCCCAGCAGGATGAAATGTCACAAACGTTTCCTTGGCGACTTCAACCCGAGTTGCGAACTTCTGAGGCTCAAACAGTTTCAGGGTTTGATCCACATCACCTTCCCCGTAAAGAGCCAGAGGCGGATTGTGCTTGGAGAAACCCTTTTTGGCAGCCCACTTAGCGTCTTCGGTTTGGATACGAGCCGAATCCCTCAGGATCACTTCAGCCAACTTGCCGGTGTACTCGGTTAGAAAAACTTGTCCTTTGAACCCAAGCTTCACCAACCTTGGTAGGTATCCGCAGTGGTCTAGGTGCGCATGGGTGAGAACCACGGCATCAATAGTTTCAGGATCCACAGCGAAGTCAGCCCAGTTCTTGAGACGAAGCTCCTTCAACCCTTGGAACATCCCGCAATCAACTAGGACCCTGGTTCCCTGATAACTCAGAAGGAATCGGCTACCGGTTACGGTTCCGGCGGCGCCTAGAAATTGGATGGTTGGTTGTTCCCCTTGTGCGTTCATATTTCGAGTCTATGTTTCATGTCCTAGTCAGGGTTTATGTTTTTTGCATGAGCGATAAAGATTTAAATCCCGACGACGATGGTTCAGGCATGAGCGAAGGCGACATCCATTCCGGCCCTGGGGGCTACGAAGGCATGGGTTATTCGGGAGGCTACGCCGCCGACTATCTGAGCGATGACGAAGACGAAGACGAAAAAGAAGAAGACGATGACGACTTTGATGAAGACGAAGCGAACCGATACTAACTAAACCAGTTTGTAATCGCCGCTTCCAAGGAGCACTGGCGAAGATTTGAGCACTTCGTACTCTTCGTCGGTAAAGAGGCGTGAGCGGATTATGAAGCGCATGCCCTCTGGTGTTTCTAGCGAGAATCCACCGCCGCGCCCTGGAACCACGTCGATCTCAATGTGAGTGTGCTTCCAATACTCAAATTGCTCTAGCGAAATCCAAACCTTAATCGGCTTCTCGATTCCGGGAACTTCAAGTTCACCAAGCAACACATCGGCGCCACCAACCCTGAATTCGCCGTCGAGGTAGCACATTGGCGCTGAGCCATCGCAGCAACCGCCCGACTGATGAAACATTAAGTTCCCGTTGCGATTGGTGAGCTTCAATAGCAGTTCCCCCGCGGCCACGGTTACGTCGATGCGCTTGGGAAGAGTTCCGTAGATGGTGCTCATAATTGCAGATTACTCCTGAAAAGTGTTGGTGCGGGAGCCCCAAAAGAACTCCCGCACCAGCAACCGTTTTCGGTTTAGAAGAAACCGAGCTTGTTCTCTGAGTAGCTAACCAAAAGGTTCTTGGTCTGCTGGTAGTGGTCGAGCATCATCTTGTGGTTCTCGCGACCGATACCAGATGACTTGTAACCACCGAAGGCAGCGTGTGCTGGGTAGGCGTGGTAGTTGTTGGTCCACACACGTCCGGCCTGAATTGCACGTCCGGCGCGGTAAGCAACGTTAATGTTGCGAGTCCAAACGCCTGAACCAAGACCGTAGAGGGTGTCGTTAGCAATTTCCATTGCCTGCTCGAAACCATCGAACTTAGCTACCGATAGCACCGGACCGAAGATCTCCTCCTGGAAGATTCTCATGTTGTTGGTGCCTTCGAAGATGGTTGGCTCGATGTAGAAACCGCCCGAAAGGTCGCCGCCGAGGTCGGCACGCTTGCCACCCATAAGTAGCTTGGCGCCTTCCTGCTTACCAATTTCGATGTAGCTCAAGATCTTCTCAAGCTGGTCGTTCGAAGCCTGGGCTCCGATCATGGTTGCGGTGTCTAGAGGGTTACCCTGGATGATGGCCTTGGTGCGAACCATGGCATCGGCTAGGAACTTGTCGTAGATCGGTGCGTCGATTAGGGCACGTGAAGGACAAGTACATACTTCACCCTGGTTTAGGGCGAACATGTTGAAGCCTTCGATTGCCTTGTCGTAGTAGGCATCGTTGTTCTCTGCGATGTCACGGAAGAAGATGTTTGGTGACTTTCCACCAAGCTCTAGGGTGACCGGGATGATGTTCTCCGAGGCGTACTGCATGATTAGGCGTCCGGTGGTGGTTTCACCAGTGAACGCAATCTTGGCAATACGACGCGACGATGCAAGAGGCTTTCCAGCCTCAACACCGAAACCGTTAACAACGTTGACAACACCGGCAGGCAGTAAGTCTCCGATGATTTCCATCAGGTACAAGATTGAAGCTGGAGTCTGCTCGGCAGGCTTCAGAACAACGCAGTTACCTGCGGCTAGTGCTGGAGCAAGCTTCCAGACAGCCATGAGGATTGGGAAGTTCCAAGGGATGATCTGGCCAACTACACCCAGTGGCTCGTGGAAGTGGTAGGCAACGGTGTCGTCGTCTAGCTCTCCAAGCGAACCTTCCTGAGCGCGGATGGCACCAGCGAAGTAGCGGAAGTGGTCGATTGCTAGTGGGATGTCGGCAGCCATGGTCTCGCGAACCGGCTTTCCGTTGTCCCAGGTTTCAGCAACAGCAATCTTCTCTAGGTTCTCTTCCATGCGGTCGGCAATCTTGTTCAAAATGATTGCGCGAGCGGTGACAGAAGTCTTTCCCCAAGCTGGTGCTGCTGCGTGTGCGGCATCTAGTGCCTTGTCGATGTCGGCTGCGTTGCCTCGGGCAACTTCACAGAAAACACGGCCGGTGACCGGAGTCACATTCTCGAAATATTCTCCTGATGACGGCGCCACATACTGGCCGCCGATCCAGTGGTCGTAGCGGGGCTTGAATTCAACAATGGACCCTGCTTGACCTGGTTGTGCGTAAACGCTCATTGCTTTTCCTTTTCTTCGGTCAGCACCGTTGCCGACCAGTAAATCGAACATTACGCCCGCAAATTCCACTAGAAAACGCCAAAAACACCCAACTAGCCATAAGCACATCTAACGGATAGGTAACGACCTAGCCAAATGGCTAGGTAGCAGGTTTAGCATCTAGTTATGGATCGAGAAAAACGCTCCGATGTACCTCTCGGCAGACGCATGCCTCAGGCCACCACGCGCATTGTGGTTGCCGACCGCAATGTCATTACCCGCGTGGGCTTGCGTTCCATCCTCGAGCGCAGCACCGGTTTTGCTGTGATTGCCGAAGCCACCAGCTATGACGCAGTTATCGATGCCGTCGACGAACACGGTCCCGACGTTCTCATCATCGACCTTGACCTAGGCGACGACACAACTCGCGGTCTAAAAATTGTTGAAGAAGTCACCGACCGGTATCCGGCAACCAAAGTTCTAGTTCTTGCCAACACCTTGAGCGAAATGATTGTCGTGGAAGCACTTCGACGTGGCGCCAACGGCTACCTTTGCAAAGACGATGTGAAAGCCGACGAACTCGGCAAAGGTGTAAAGGCAATTCAGGACGGTGAAACGGTGTTGGGTAAAGGTGTCGGAAACCTAGTCGCCCACTCACTCGGTTCAACCAGACAAACCGAACATCTCACCGATCGTGAAGTCGACGTCATCAAACACGTAGCTAAGGGTCTAAGCAACAAACAAATCGCAGCCGCCATGTTCATTAGCGAGAGCACCATCAAATTCCATCTGCAAAATGCCTCCAGGAAACTGAATGCCCATCGCCGAGCGGAAATAGTTCACAGAGCTGCTGCAGCCGGACTCCTTTAGAGAATCTCAGCACCGATTAGGCGAATAACCTCTGCGCAAACCTCTAGGTTGGCAATGGATTCAGCGTGGGATTCGTATGGCGACTCCAAGAGACCTTGGTCTAGGAAAGATGCCATGGCAGTTGCCTGGTAGCTGAGACCTTCGTGACCAATCACCGGGTATTCATGTACCCAGGTGGTTGGTTTCGAATTGAAGTCGTTGCTTCGAAGTTCCAGCTTGCTCGGGATGAAGAACTCTGGGCCTACGTCTAGCTTGGCTTTGGTTCCTGCGATCTGAGCAATACCGGGGATGGCAGCGCGGCCGGAAACCAGAACGTAAGCCCTGGCACCGTTGGCGTACTGAAGCTGGACCGAAACTTCTTCTGGGATGCCAGTTTCGTTTAGTTTGCCCTGGGCGGTGATTTTGGTTGGGTTACCTAGGAAGGTCTGACAGAACGAGATTGGGTAGATACCCATGTCGTTGAGGGGATCGCCGTGACCCTTCTTCCAGAGCCTCGGAACTTCGAGGTTTGCCTGGCACATCGAAACATTGACTAGTTCGATTTCACCCAGGGTGTTGTCGTTGATCAATTTTCGAATGATGTCGTATTGCGGCAGGTAACGAGTCCACATTGCTTCCATGGCTAGAACGCCTTTGGCTTTGGCGGCAGCGAAGATCTCGGCCGCTTCGCTCGGAACTAGGGTTACTGGCTTTTCGATGAGCACGTGCTTGCCAGCGGCGATAGCTTGCAGCGCGTGGTCTCTGTGCTGACTTGGCAAGGTTGGAATATAGATTGCATCGATGTCGTTGCGGGCTAGCAAGTCTTCATAATTGTCGTGGTTGTCGATGCCAAAGTTCTTGGCAAAGGATTCCGCTTTTCCTGGCGTGCGCGATGCTACGGCAACGATCTGCTGCTTGGTGTGCTTTTGAACACTTGCAACGAAGGCATGGGCGATATCGGCCGCCCCCATGATTCCCCAGCGATATGGAGTGACGTTGGTTGGATCGATTAGTTCTGGAGAAGGGAACGCGTAGGTCATGGCTCTTATAGTAGGCGGTAAACTTTTCTAGTTGCTTCTCGCAACTCGCCACCCTAGCTCAGTCGGTAGAGCAGCTCCCTCGTAAAGAGCAGGTCAGGAGTTCGATTCTCCTGGGTGGCTCCAACTAAAAAGTTACTAGCACGTGAAAGTAACAATTCGCTAACGTAACACCTAATGTCATAACAAACTCCCACATGTGGTTGATAAGTTTACAAATGACGAGAAGCAAATTCCTTTACTTCACAGGAAAGCCCTGGGGAGAGATCCGAAGACCAAAAGGTCTGAGGTTCCTAATCAAGAGATTGGTAAAGGTTCAATGAAGAAATTCGGTAAATTGGCCGGCGTAATCGCCGCCATTGCTGTTTCGGCAGTCGTTCTTTCCGGTTGTTCAGCACCTGCTGACAGCGGAGACAAGACCGTCAAAATCGGCGCCACCTTCCCAGTACTAGACGCATTCCTTCAGAAGGTTGCCGACGGTATGCAGGCGGAAGCTGACGCACAGGGCGCAGAGCTCACCATCGTTGCTGCAGACAACAAAGTTGACACCCAGCTAAGCCAGGTTGAAAACTTCATTTCACAGGGCGTAGACGCAATTCTTGTAGTTGCCGTTGACACCGCTGCTGCAACCCCGATGACCGAGGCTGCACAGGCTGCTGACATCCCTATCGTTTACGTAAACCGTAACCCAGCACAGACCGGCGTTCCTTACGTTGGTTCACAGTCGCTAGTTTCGGGCACTCTAGAAATGGAACAGCTTGCACTTCTTGCCGGTGGCAAGGGCAACGTTGTAATCATGCAGGGTGAGCTAACCAACGAAGCTGCTCTAGACCGCACCAAGGGTTGCAACGACGTTGTAGCTAAGAACCCAGGCATGAAGGTTGTAAAGACCGCCGCTGCCGACTGGGACCGCGCGAAGGGTCAGGCTCTAATGGAGAACTGGCTACAGTCTGGTGTTGACTTCAGCATCGTTTGTGCAAACAACGATGAAATGGCTCTAGGTGCTATCAACGCACTAAAGGCTGCTGGCAAGACCCTAGGTGCTGGTGGAGTTCTAGTTGGTGGCGTTGACGCTACTGCAGACGCGCTTGCATCACTTGAAGCTGGCGAACTAGCAACCACCGTTTTCCAGGATGCAGCTGGTCAGGGTGGCGGCGGAGTTAAGGCTGCGATCGACCTAGTAAACGGCAAGACCGTTGCAGACTACGTTGACGTGCCTTACCAGCTAGTAACCCTAGACAACATCGGCGACTTCAAATAAGCCGCTAGCGTCTAAAAACATGTAGTCGTTGGCCGGGTGGGGAAACCCATCCGGCCAACTCTCATAAAAGCAGTAACAAATTGAAAGAAGTAAAAATGGGCGAATACATCGTAGAGATGAAGGGCATCACCAAAAGGTTCCCTGGAGTCCTAGCACTGAACAACGTTCAGCTAAACCTAAGACCTGGACTCGTGCACTCGCTAATGGGCGAAAACGGTGCAGGCAAGTCCACACTTATGAAAATCCTTGCTGGCGTCTACACGCTGGATGAAGGTCAAATTCTTTTGAATGACAAGCCGGTCAAAATGTCAAACCCTCTAGATGGTTTGGCTAATGGAATCTCGATGATTCACCAAGAACTCATGTTCATCCCAGAATTGACCGCAGCCGAAAACATCTACCTGGGGCGCGAGCTTCGCACCAAGGCGGGCCTTGTGAGTAAGAAACTGATGATCGCAGAGACTCAAAAGGTTTTCGACCGCTGGAATATCAGTATTGACCCTTCTGCACAAATGAAGAGTCTGAGTGTTGCTCAGGCACAGATGGTCGAAATCGCCAAGGCCATCGCATTCAAGTCAAAGATCATCATTATGGATGAACCGACCTCGGCTATCACCGAGCGCGAGGTTGCCCGCCTCCACGAAATGATTCGCGACCTCCGCTCTGCTGGCACAGCGATCGTTTACATCACTCACAAGATGGATGAGGTTTTCGCAATCTCGGACGAGGTCACAGTGTTCCGCGATGGCACCTGGGTAGCAACTGACAAAGCTGAGAACATGAACCGAGACAAATTGATTTCGCTAATGGTGGGCCGCGAGCTAAACCAGCTTTTCCCTAAAGCCGAAGCCAAAATTGGTGAGGTGATCCTCGAGGTTGAAGGTCTTACACGAGGGCGTCTGGTGAAGAATGTTTCATTCAACGTTCGTCGAGGAGAAATTCTGGGCATTGCCGGTCTCATGGGTTCTGGCAGAAGTGAAGTTCTGGAAACGCTCTTTGGCATCTACCCCGCTGAATCGGGGACCGTTAAAGTAAACGGAAAAACTGTCAAAATTCGTGAGCCTCACCAAGCAATTGAGGCTGGCTTGGCACTGCTTACAGAGGACCGCAAAAAGACCGGAATCATGGGAGTGCTTTCGGTTCGAGACAATATGTCGATGGCGGCCATCGATCGCTTCTCATTTATGGGAGTTCTTCGACGTCCAATGATTGACCGCGAGTGTGAAGCTCAGCGCACAGCGTTGGCTTTGAAGACTCCTTCTTTGGAACAACAGATTCAGAACCTATCGGGTGGAAACCAGCAGAAGGTCCTGCTTTCTCGCTGGCTACTGACCGACCCAGATATCTTAATCATCGATGAGCCAACTCGCGGAATCGATGTGGGAGCAAAGTCTGAGATTCACCGCCTAATGGGTGAATTAGCCAAACAGGGTAAAGCAATCATCATGGTTTCGTCTGAAATGCCCGAAATCTTGGGCATGAGCGATCGAGTAATGGTGATGTGTGAAGGACAGATGGTTGGCGAAGTTGACCGCAAGGACGCAACCCAGGAAAAAATTATGGAGCTTGCAACTCGTTTCGCTGACGAAGCTGTTGCGTAAGAACAAGGAGAAAAGAAAATGACAAAAGAAACAACAGCAACCTCATCGATTCCGGTAGTGAAAAAGAAATTCGACATCGCCAATTTCGCTCGCACCTACATGATCATCGGCGTTCTAATTCTTTTCGTGGTCGCGCTTGCGATTCTGACCGAGGGAAACTCAATCGCACCGGTGAACATGGTGAACGTTATCCGTCAGGTCTCGGCAATCGGAATCATCGGCGTCGGTATGACCTTTGTAATTATTACCCTTGGTATCGACCTCTCGGTAGGTTCTATCCTTGGGCTCTCAGCCGTGGTGGCTGCCAGCTTGGCTCAGAATCCTGGCGGATCGCTGGTGAAGTTTGAAGGCATCGATGTGCCAGTCATTGTGGCTGTCCTAGCAGGATTGGCTGTTGGAGCCTTGGCTGGATTCACCAACGGTGTTCTAATCGCCAAGTTCCGATTGGCTCCCTTTATCGCGACACTTGGAATGATGTCAATCGCACGAGGATTGGCATACATTTACACAGGCGACGGCCGTCCGTTCTCTGACCTAAAAGACGACTACAACTTCCTGGGTCAGGGCTATCTTTTCAGCGACCCAGACGTGCGCCTTTCGGGTATTCCACTTCCGGTGGTGTTGTTCATTGCAGTTGCACTTATTGCAACCTTTATCCTGAGCTACACCAAATTCGGCCGCTACACCTATGCCATCGGTGGCAACGAAGTGGCAGCCCGAGTTTCTGGTATTCGAATCCCACGTGTAACCATCATCATCTACACCCTGAGCGGCTTGCTAGCCGGACTTGCAGGTGTTCTCTGGTCAGCACGTATTGGGTCGGGTAACTCGACCTTGGGTCAGGGAATCGAGCTCGACGCGATTACCGCTGTAATCGTTGGTGGAACCAGCTTCAAGGGCGGTATTGGAAAGATCTGGGGAACCGTAGTTGGTGCCCTGCTAATTGGAACAATCAATAATGGACTAGACCTTCTAAACGTGTCTCCGTTCCTTCAGATCGTGGTTAAGGGTTGCATCATCATCGTGGCAATCATCATCGACGAGCGCAAGAACTCCAAAACAACTTAATACTTTTCTCAATGAATAAGGGCTCGGACGAAAGTCTGAGCCCTTATTCATTAAATGAATTTATCCCCCCGGATGATTGGCATTCGGGGGGATAAATCTGACGAGAGGCAAAATTCCTCTATGTCAAAACTATCGTGTTTACTAGCACGTGCCAAATAGAAATCGGGATTTTTGATAACTTTTTGGTAAATTTTTACTTGCTCGTGCTAAACGCGCAAGGTTGATTCTTGGCGGGGTTTAGCAGTGCTTGACCGAACAATCAGTGTCGCCGGTGTTAGGTAGGTTTCTGAAATGTACTTCTCTCCGCGAATTCGGGCAACCAAATCGGTTACTGCAAAGTGTGCCAGGTCTTCCGGATCTTGCCTTGCGGTGGTTAGGTCCATGAAGGGAAACTTCGCCACAGTATCGTCGTAGCCGGTAACCGAAACCTGTTCTGGGATGCTGATGCCCGCCTGTAAAAGCCGGTGGGAAAGACCAAGCGCGCTCTGGTCATTGTTGCAAACGACCGCGGTTGGGAGATTTTCTTTGAGCAACTTATTGGCGGCTTCTGCGCCACCGACTTCAGCAAAGTCGCCATCGATAGTAACAACTCTCGACTTCAGCTTGTTAGCGTCCATCGCAGCTCGATAACCTTCAAGTCGGTACTGGGCATCACGCATGTCTTTTGCATGAACGTATGCAATGTCTTTGTGGCCTAAGCCGATTAGATGCTTGGTGACAGCGAAAATACCGGCTTCACCGTTTGAAGAAACCATTCCAGCGCGAACTTGATCCATGCGACGACCGAGCGATACCAGCGGAATCTCACGAGCAAGTTTCTGAACGCGGCTCTGTGAGAGTTCGGTACCTGCAAGTACCAGCCCCTCGCAACGGTAACCTAGCAATTCCTCGATTGCTTCGCTTTCGTTGTGTGATTTAGAAACTGCGCTGATAATCAGGTTGAAGCCAGCCGCCTTAGCCGACTTGTACATGGCTGGAAGAATGTCTTGCATCGACGACTGGTCGGCGTGGAATAGGAATCCGATGTTATTGGACGAGTCGCGGCGGAGTGACTGAGCAGCTAGGTTTGGGCGGTAGCCGATTTCTTTCGCAGCGGCTCGAATCTTTGCTGCTGTTTCGGCCCCGACTCCTGGAGCGTCACGAAAAACTAATCCAACGAGCTGACGAGAAACCCCAACCATTTTGGCCACATCAGCCATGGTTGGTAGTTGCTGTTCCAACTTGTCGGTCGGTAACGTCTTTTTAGCCATGGGAAAAGTCTAAATTGATTTCGCATCTGCCAGAATCGATTGCATGACCGAATCATTCAGCAAAGAAGAGCGCGCGGCAATGCGACAGGCGGCTAAAGAACGCAAGCTTCAGCTTTCTCGTGAAGAGTCTCTTTCCCTAACTCTTGCCCGAATTGAATCAATGGCTCCTCAGGATCGGGAGCTGGCGATGGGATTGCACAGGATTGCGCTAGATGTGTGTCCAGACTTCGAAGTGAAGACTTGGTATGGCATGCCGGCTTATTATCTCGACGGCAAGGTCATCGTTTTCTTCCAAGACGGAGAGAAGTTCAAGACCCGCTATTGCACGGTAGGTTTCCAGGATGCGGCAAAGCTTGATGAAGGAACGTTTTGGCCGACCTCCTACGCCCTAAATAAGTTGACTCCTGCCGTTGCCAAGGAAATTACCGCACTTATCAAGCGTGCCGTGGGGCTTAAATAAACCCAGACGAAATTAGTTGCTTAGTCTTGAATCATGCAACCAAAATCAACCGCTAAGTCTGGCTTTTTAGCCCTACTCGGCCCTGCCGTGGTTGCGGGAGTTGCCTATCTGGATCCAGGGAACGTTGCTACCAACCTAACCGCAGGAACTCACTACGGTTACCTTTTACTTTGGGTTTTGGTTTCGGCAAACCTGGTTGCCTGGCTGGTGCAGTATCTTGCTGCGAAGCTTGGCCTGGCTTCCAACAAAAGCCTGTCGCGCATCATGGGGGAGCGACTAAAAAGCCCCACAACACGCTTCCTCTACTGGCTGCAGGCGCAACTGGTTGCTATC
The DNA here is from genome assembly GCA_041180065.1 of Actinomycetota bacterium. Taxonomy (GTDB): domain Bacteria; phylum Actinomycetota; class Actinomycetes; order Actinomycetales; family Microbacteriaceae; genus Rhodoluna. Next base: position 39,863 of record JBEGSI010000032.1, read on the forward strand.
GCCACCGACCTTGCCGAACTTATTGGTGGAGCGGTTGCGCTGAACCTGCTTTTTGGTTGGCCGCTTCTTGCCGGCTGTTTGGCAACCGCGGTTGTTTCGACGGGTCTCCTGTATCTGAAATCGCGCGGTCGAGGAAAATCTTTTGAGTACTTCATCTTTGGGCTGATCGTTCTCACCAGCTTTGGATTTATCTCAGCAATCTCATCATGGTCGCCGGTGGCAACAGACTTTTTAGCCGGCCTCTCCCCTCGCCTAATCGACGAAGAGTCTGCTCTACTGGCTTTGGGTATTCTTGGCGCCACAATCATGCCTCACGCGGTCTATGTGCACTCAGCTCTGAGCCGTGACCGCCTCGGCTCCTTGGCCAATGGAATCGATAATCGCCGCTTGGTTCGAATAATTAAATGGGATGTCTCGTTAGCGATGTTGATTGCCGGCACGGTGAACATTGCCCTGTTGGTGCTGGGTGCCGTTATCGGAGTCACCAACCGCAACGACGACGTGATTTCCACGGTTTTCTCAGAAATTCTCGGCGCTGGTGGCGCTACCTTCGCCGTGCTTTTTGCTCTAGCGCTGCTCGCCAGTGGTTTGGCCTCAACGTCGGTTGGAACCTATGCCGGTGAGGTCATCTTCGATGGTCTCTTGATACAAAAGTCGCTACCGCTCATCGTTCGCAGGTTGATCACACTGGTTCCGGCATTGTTTGTGCTTTCGCTCGGGCTTAGCGCAACCGATGTCTTAGTCATGAGCCAGGTTTTCCTGAGCTTCGGAATTCCTTTCGCCCTGTTCCCGTTGATCCGCCTAACTTCGGATCGCACCTTGATGGGAGACATGAGGAACCGCGTCATTACCAAGGTGCTTGGCTACTCGGTAGCAGTAGCTCTTTCGGCGCTGAACCTTTGGATTCTGATTCAGGCTTTCAGCTAGCGAATAGCCGCCGTGACTCCGGCAACGGGTGCAATCGGTACCCACTGGCCGCTTTCTGCAGATCGTTCAACCGCTTCGCAAACGGCAGCTGCCGAAACCGCATCATTGATGTTTGAATTCAGGTGCTTGGTTCCCACAAAGGCTTCGAGGAACTTTCGCGCTTCGATTACCTTTAGGTCGTCGAATCCCATACTCGTTCCGGCTCCTGGCTGGAAGTGGTCGAAGTCTCCGAAACCGGGGCTTGCCATTACTCGGGTGTAGCCAACCAGGTCACCTTTGCGGCCGACCGCGATATCTAGTTCGTTCATGCGTTCGAAGTCCCAGTGAAGCGAACCTTCGGTACCGTAGATTTCAAAGTTATACGAGGCTCGTGGCCCAACCGAAACACGCGATGCTTCCAGAGTGCCCACCGCTCCAGCAGCTACCGCGTTGTCGGCGAAGCGAATCATCATTCCGGCGTAGTCTTCGTTCTCGACATCACCCAGTTCTCCCCCTTCGATGACGTCGAAGTGAGTACCCTTGCCCATCTGCTGTATCGGGCGCTGCTTGATCACGGTTGAGGTCATTCCAGAGACGCTCGCAATCGGGCCAACCACGTACTGGACCAGATCCACAAGGTGACCCATTAGGTCCCCCAAGACGCCTGAGCCGGCGAGCTTGCGGTTGAAGCGCCACGAAAGGGCGGCGTTTGGTTCGGCCGAGTAGTCGGCAAAGAAAGTTCCGCGAATGTTGGTGATACGGCCAATTCGACCCTCGGCGATTAGAGCTTTGGCCTTCTCGACTGCGGGTGCGTGGCGGTAGTTGAATCCAATGCTAGAAACTACGCCAGCTTCGGCCGCAGCTTCTTGCACCGAACGTGTTTCCGCTTCGCCGCGACCGACTGGCTTTTCAATCCAGAAGGCTTTACCGGCTTTAGCCGCCGCAATTCCAATTTCCGCGTGCAGAAAGTTGGGAGCACAGATTGAAACCACATCAACGTCGGGGTGGTTCAGAACCTCGTGGTAGTCGAGCGTTGACTCTTCGAAGCCGAGCACGTCTTTGGCGTAGACACCTCGAGATGGTTCGGTATCCGCGGCGATTACCAGCCGAGGCTTGATCCCGAGCTCGGGGTAGACGACAGGAATTGCCTGGTAGGCGCGCGAATGAACTTTGCCCATCCAACCAACACTGACCAGACCAACACCGATTTGCTTTTGCTCAGACATATTTCATACTCCAAATTGGGAACGTTCCATTTGTATTAACAATAAAACATTAGCCGAGCTTGGTGCTGGAATTCCTCACAACGAGACCCGGTTCGATAAAGATCTCTTTGCCCTGATACTTTTTGAGCGCATTATTATCGGTAAGCAGCCAAACCACTTGGCTAACGATGCTCTCTTTATCCTGGTCGATAGTGGTTAGGCTAACTCGCTCTAGCGAGCTAAAGAACGTGTTGTCGTAACCTGTTACCGCAACTTTGTGATTTGCTCGCGCCAGAGCGTCTTGAACACCAAATGCCACGTTGTCGTTGAAACACACCATTGCAGTTGGCTTTAGCTTTAGAGCCTCGAGACCAGCGATCAAACCGGCCGCCTCGGTTCTGGCTAGCCCTGTTGACACAGTACTGAGCTTCACCTTGTGAAGTTTCGCCTGGTTCTCGTAGGCCGAACGGCGGTCCTTGGCAACGCGCTCAGACTCTGGGCCAATGTAAACAATGTTCTTGTGACCCAGAGTAAGAAGGTGATCCAAAATCTGCTTCATCGCGGTGTCGTCATTGCTTCGAACCGAAACCGCTTTGCGCAGCGCACCCTTCGACGAAAGCACCTGAACCACCGGAAGGTCTTCAGGAATGTTTTTGAATGGGGTGTGGTCGACCAATCCACCAACGATAAGCAAGCTGCTCGGTTTTAGATCAAGCAGGTGCTGAATCGGAACCGGATCAATCTTTTCAACCCCGTCGATGTTTGAGATCGATGATGTGGCGAAGAAACAAAAGATTCCTTTTGCCGCGAAGGCCTGCCGGGCTAGGTCGGCGAACTCGGTGAACAGTGGGTTGTGGAAATCGGCGATGACGATGCCAACGAAACCGTTGTTCCCAGAGCGCAGGGCGCTGGCGAAAGCGTTTGGGGTGTAGCCAAGTTCCTTGGCGGCCTTCAGCACAATCTCACGACGCTTCTGGCTAACGCCGCTGTCGGATTTGAACACGAGTGCGACCAACGACTTCGAAACGCCAGCGCGCTCTGCAACATCGTGGATTGTTGGTCTCTTTGCCATAGGTATATTTCATCACGAAAAGAAGCGACCCCCTGCACCCGAGAGCGCAGGGGGTCGAATCAGTTACTACTAGTGCTGAGCTGCCTTACCGATGGCTGCGCCAGATAGCGAACGAACTTCAAGCTCGGCATACTTAGCCGTGTTGTTTTCGCTCGAGGTAACGGTTCCAAGCCATCCGAAGATGAAGCCAAGTGGAATCGAAACGATACCTGGGTTAGCCAGTGGGAAGAAGTCGAAACGTAGTCCGCCTTCAACGAATGGGATTAGCGAAGTTGCTAGACCCGAAACGTTTGGAGAGAAGACCAACAGGATCAACGCAGAGCCCAAACCACCATAGATTGCCCAAACGGCACCGCGGGTGTTGAACTTCTTCCAGAACAGCGAGTAGAGCACAGCTGGAAGGTTGCCCGAAGCCGCGATTGCGAATGCAATAGCAACGAGGAAGGCTACGTTCAATGACTGGGCACCGATTGCGAGCACGATCGAAACTAGACCGATCACGATAGCGGCAAGCTTGGCAACGCGAACTTCCTTCTCAGGAGATGCGTTACCCTTCTTGATTACGCTGGCGTAAAGGTCGTGAGCAAACGACGACGAGCTAGCAAGAACCAAACCGGCAACAACTGCAAGGATGGTCGCAAACGCGATAGCACCGATGATGGCAAGCATTACTGCTCCTCCGGTGGTTCCAGTTCCGCCACCCAAGAATTCAGCAAGCTGAGGAGCAGCCACGTTACCCGATGGGTCTACCGGCACCAAAAGCTTCTTGGCGTCGGCTGAAAGGGTAGCAACCTGGTCGAGCGGGGTACATGCGGCATCGCCATTAGCGATTGCTGCACCCTTAGCGTCCATTAGACAGTTGTTGGCATCAACCTTGTAACCGCGGAATAGGTTGGTACGGCTGAGCAGAGCTGCTGCACCGAAACCTAGAGCGATGGTCATTAGGTAGAAAGCACCGATGTTACCAATTGCCCAGTTAACCGACTTACGTGCGGCCTTCGAGGTTGGAACGGTGTAGAAACGGATCAGGATGTGAGGAAGACCTGCAGTACCAAGAACCAAAGCCAAGCCAAGTGACACTAGGTCGAGGCGTGACCAAAGGGTCTTTAGTGGGTCTAGGTTTCCAGCAGCGTCCAAGACGTCCTTGCCGAACTTCAAACCAGGCTGAAGGAAGGCGTCTTCCTTGCCAGAGTTCTTAGCTGCAGCGCCCAATAGGTCTGAAATGTTGAAGTTGAACTTCATCAAAACTAGGACAGTTAGAAGTGCGGCACCGGTCATTAGAAGGAATGCCTTCAGGATCTGAACGTAGGTTGTTCCCTTCATTCCACCGATGGTTACGTAAAGGATCATCAAGATACCAACACCAGCGATGATGAGGTTCTTAGTTCCTGGGTCGGTGATTCCGAGAAGTAGTGAAACCAGCGCTCCCGCACCAACCATCTGAGCCATTAGGTAGAAGATCGAAACTACTAGCGTCGATGACGCAGCAGCGGTTCGAACCGGAACCTGACGCATGCGGAAGGCAAGCACGTCTCCCATGGTGAAACGACCCGAGTTACGAAGCGGCTCTGCAATTAGTAGCAAGGCGATTAGCCAGGCAACGAGGAAGCCGATTGAGTAAAGGAAGCCGTCGTAACCGAAAAGAGCGATGGTTCCGGCGATTCCGAGGAACGAAGCAGCCGACATGTAGTCACCGGCAATAGCGAGACCGTTTTGGAAACCGGAGAAGCTTGCACCGCCGTCATAGAAGTCGGTTGACTTTTTGTTGGTGCGACCGGCGCGCCAAACGATGAACAGGGTGATGGCAACGAAGGCGCCGAAGAGTACTGAACTCAAAGTTGTCGATGACATTATTTGCTCAACTTCCCTTCAACCTCGCGAGCGATCTTGTCTGATGCGTCGTCGAGGTGCTTGGTCGAGTGCTTGTCGTAAGCCCAGGCGATACCGAAGGTAGTTACGAACTGAAGCAGTCCTAGTAGGAAGGCAAGGTTAATGTTGCCGAATAGTTTTGTGTTGATGAAATCACGCGCAAAACCGGTGAGTAATACATAAAGGAAATACCAAGCCAAGGACAGCGCTGCAACTGGGAAAGCGTAGTTGCGGAACTTCCTTTTTAGGGCTTGGAATTCCGGGCTGGCTTGGGTTTCTACCCAAACCTTTTCGTTCTCTGACGATCCCATTGAACTCCAATGTTCATAGATAAAGACCATTCGGCTTTGAATGACCTGAAGCGTGTATCCCACGCACCATTCCAAAATCTATACCTAGAATCGCGGTCTATTCCCGAAAACTCAGCTCGTTATGGAGTCGTTATAACTCGAAAATTGGCCTAGCAAACCGGTTCTTTGCTCGGCACCTTTCCGTTGATCAAGAAGTCGTCGACGGCTTTACTCACGCATTCGTTGGAGCGACCATAAGCAGTGTGCCCCTCGCCCTTGAAAGTGATGAGGAAACCATCGGCTAAAACTTCGTGAGCTAGGTCAACCGCTTGCTCAAAAGGGGTTGCTGGGTCGCCGGTGGTGCCAATAACCAAAATCGTTGGAGCACCCTTAGCGGAATAGCTCTCAGGTCTCTCAGCAACTGGGTAAGGCCACTGGTCGCAAAGTAAAGCGCCATTCTGCCAGTAGCGCCCGAGGATCGGTGCAGCAGCCAGCAGTTTAGAGTTTTGTTTTGCCATTGCCTCTGGTTTGGCCGATGCCCTTGAATCCAAACAGTTGATCGCAATGTTGGCTTCAAAACTGTTGCCGTTGTAACTTCCGTCGTCCTCGCGGTCGTTATAGAAATCGGCCAAACGCAAGAACGTGGTTCCATCTCCAGATTTAGCTTCGCTGAAGGCCTGTGAAAGGTACTGCCAGTAGGTGTCGGAGTAGAGAGCCATAATCAACCCTGTGGTTGCCGAGGCAATGGTTAGTTCGCGATCGGTCGAGGTTGGGAGAGCCTGCTTCTCCATGTCGAGTAGGAACTGCTTGACCTCTTGCTTGGCGCTCCAAAAGCTACCCTCAAACGGGCAGTCAACGTTGTTGTCAACGCAATCTTTTAGGTAATTGTTCAGGGCAAGGTCAAAGCCGGCCAACTGATTGATACTCTGCTGTTCGTCTGAGACTCTGGGGTCGATTGCGCCGTCTAGCACAAAACGACCAACCTTCTCAGGGAACAGGGCTGCGTAGGTGGTTCCTAAGAACGTTCCATAAGAGAAGCCAAGATAGTTCAGCTTGGATTCACCCAACGCTCCGCGAATGACTTCTAGGTCTTTCGCAGCGCTAACCGTGTCGAGGTTTCCCAAAACAGCCCCGGTGTTCTTCTCACAGGCAGTTACGAACTTCTTGATTTCCGTGCGCTGGATTTTTAGGTCCTCGGCACTTCCGAACTCGGCATCGTTGGAGTCGTAGAGCAGGTGGTCAGTGTCTTTTGCGTTCAGACACTTCACTCCGGCGCTGCGGCTAACGCCACGAGGGTCAAACGAAACGAAGGTGTAAGCGCTCCGAAGGTCGTTTGTGCCAAGGTCTGCCCAGTTGTTTTTCAAGAAGTCGTAACCCGAACCGCCAGGGCCACCTGGATTCAAAACCAGGGACCCAATCGCCTTGTTGGTGACCTTGCGAATCAAAGCCAAGGCAAAGGTCTTACCCTCAGGCTTGTCCCAATCGATTGGAACCTGAACGGTTGCGCACTGGAAAACTCCACCCTCGCAAAGTGACCAGTTAGGCGTTTGGTTGTAGAGGTCTTTCGGCGCAACGGTGGTACTGCAACCAGCAACGGCTGCGACTAGGAACAATGATGCGACGAATGCAATAAATTTCTTCATCATGCTTTTCTCTTCAGTGTGGCGGCTAGTGCGTCCATGACATAGATGTCACGAACGTTGCGATCAATGCGGTCGCGCGACTTTTCGATTGTGTCAATTATTGCGATGGTGTCTTCCGGCTTGCTGGTGTTGGCAACATCTTTGATCTGCTTAGCGAGATCACGGTTAACCAGCTCTGCGTTTGCGTGTAGTTGCACGGTCAGAACATCGCGATAAAGAGCCAAGAGGTCGACCAAGATTCGGTCTAGGCCGTCGCGTAGGCTTCTGGTGGCTCGGCGCTTTTGACCCTCTTCAAGATTTTTGATGTCGGTTCGATACTGCGGTGGCACTGTTTCACTAGGGGTCAGGCCCAGACTGTGAAGCAGGGTTTGCTTCTCTTCTTCGTCGCGTTCTTTGGTAAGTGCCGCTGCGTCTTTCTTGGCGAGTTCCAGCCACTTGTCGGCGGTCTTCACGGCATCGTTCATGTTTCGAATGTTCATGGCGGCGAGCAAATATTCATGCCGGCGATCTCTGGCATCTCGGCTCGTAGCTAAGCGTCTCGCCATGCCGATATGGCTTTGTGCTTCAGCTGCCACCAACACGGCCAATTCCGGGTCGATGTTGTCACGTTCAACAAGAAGTCTCGCAACATCTTCGACACTGGGAACTTTAAGCACAACCTTGCGCACGCGAGAGCGAATGGTAGGAAGCATGTCTACCTCGGAAGGTGCGCACAGGATCCAGATGGTGTTGGCTGGCGGTTCTTCTAGAGCTTTGAGTAAAACGTTGGCTGCAACTGGAGCCATTCGATCGGCGTCTTCAATGATCATGATGCGGTAACGGCCTGAAGATGAACCAAACGACGACTGAGCCACTAGGTCTCGGACCTCGGCAATTGCAATCTGAACTTTTTCAGTTCGTAGAACGGTGATGTCGGGGTGAGTGCCAACCTTGGCTAGTGTGCAGGAGTGGCAGGTTCCGCAACCTTGCTGCTCGCACTGAAGTGCGGTGGCAAATGCTTCCGCCAAAACCGAACGACCTGATCCAGGAGGTCCGGTGATCAGCCAAGAGTGGAAAACACCTTGGTCACGTTCGGCAACTGCGCGGCGAACCTGAGCCACAGCCTCAGGCTGTCCGGCTAGCTCATACCAAAAATCTTTGGTCATTTACCCAGTAACTCATCAAGCTTCGGGGCAATCTGTTCGAAGATTTCTTCCGGACTAGCTTCCGCATCAATAACCAAGAATCGCTGTGGTTCTGCGCTTGCGAGTTTTAGGAATTCATCTCGAACAGCTTCGAAAAAGTCCAACTTCTCGCGCTCCAGACGGTCGGCTTCCCGACCAGTGGTCTCGCGACGTTTAGCAGCTTTGGCCGCTTCGAGATCAAGCAAGATTGTGAGGTCTGGAAGTAGGCCGTCGACAGCCCAAACCGAGATGTTACGAACTTCTTCAGCCGATAGTTTCCTTCCGGCCCCCTGATAGGCAACCGATGAGTCGAGAAAGCGGTCGGTAATGACAACCTGTCCGGCCGCCAATGCTGGTCTTACTTTGGTAGCAACGTGATGAGCGCGGTCGGCTGCGTAGAGCAACGCTTCGGCTCGGTGAGCAACATCGCCTTTTCGGTGGAGTAGCAAATTGCGAATCTCCTGGCCGAGTTCGGTGCCGCCAGGTTCGAATGTGGTGAGCACGTTCTGCCCACGATTGCGCAAGTACTCTTCGGCGAGACGAATTTGGGTTGACTTACCAACCCCGTCGATTCCTTCGAACGAAATGAACACTACTTCTTGCCCTTCGCCTTCACCACACGCTTTGTGGTTTTGCGAGCTCCGCGGCCACTAGCCTTAGCGGGCGCCTGACCAGGCTCGAGGCCAAGCTTTTCACGGCGAGCCATTAGCAATTCGAATGCTCGGTCTGGAGACATATCTTCGATGTTGTCATCCTTCGGAACCGTGGCGTTCACAAAACCATCGCTGACGTAAGGACCAAACTGGCCGGTCTTAGCAACCACAGCACCACCAGATGCTGGGTCTTCACCAAACTCGCGAAGCGGGGTGGAAGCCGTGCGGCGACCGCCGTACTTTGGCTGTGCGTAAAGCTCCAAGGCTGCGGCAAGATCGATGTCGAAGATTTGCTCTTCGCTGGTCAGCGAACGGGAATCGGTGCCCTTCTTCAGGTAAGCGCCAAACTTTCCGTTTTGAGCGGTGATCTGGTTTCCTGTTTCAGGGTCAACTCCAACAACGCGAGGAAGCGATAGCAAACGAAGTGACGTTTCCAGATCAATCGTCGCCGGGCTCATCGATTTGAATAGCGAAGCAGTCTTAGGCTTTGCAGCATCCGGGTCATTCAAAACCACGTATGGTCCGTAACGTCCGTCTTTGAAAAGAACTTCAAGACCTGATTCTGGATCAATGCCAAGAACGCGGTCGGTAACCACCGGAGCATCAACTAACTCTTGAGCCTTGGCTGGAGTTAGTTCGTCTGGGGTGAGCTCCTCCGGGATGTTGACAATGCGACGACCGGTTTCAGGGTCGGCGCCTTCGGAACCAGGCTCCTCGAAAATTTCAAGATAAGGGCCGTATTGACCGGTTCGAAGCGTAATTCCTTCGGTGATCGGGTAAGAGTTGATGGCACGAGGGTCTTGATCGAGAATATTCTCGGCGGTATCCTTCAGCCCAACCAAATCGTTTTCACCAAAGTAGAAGCGCTTCAACCATTCCTTGGCGTTTAGCTTGCCATCCGCAATCTGGTCGAGGTCTTCTTCCATCGACGCGGTGAACTTGTAGTCGAGCATCTTGCCGAAGTTTTCTTCAAGGAAACGGATGACGGTGAAGGCGATCCATTCAGGAACCAGTGCCTGACCGCGCTTGGTCACGTAGCCCTTGTTGGTGATGTTAGACATGATGCTGGCATAGGTTGATGGGCGGCCAATGCCGTCTTCTTCCAAAGCCTTCACCAATGATGCTTCGGTATAGCGTGGTGGAGGCGTGGTCTGGTGGTCCTTGGCGTTCACCTCGACCAAGGAAAGTTTCTGACCAACGGTTAGATTTGGAAGCTTTGATTCAGCAGAGTCGTCTTGGTTGCGAGACTCATCCTGACCCTCTTCATAGGCTGCCAAGAATCCACGGAAGGTAACCACGGTTCCGCTGGCGGTGAATTCAGCGGCGCGACCATCGTTCAACGGCCCTACCTTGATCTTCGCGGTGGTAGTTGAAACCTTGGCATCTTGCATCTGAGAAGCAACGGTTCGCTTCCAGATCAGTTCATAGAGGTCGTAGGCACGCCCGTGAAGCACGGTTGAAAGTTCGGCAGGAGTCTTGAACACCTCACCCGCTGGGCGAATTGCTTCGTGAGCCTCTTGAGCGTTCTTTGACTTGCCCGTGTAAACACGTGGAGCATCGGCAACGAATTCGGCTCCGAACATCTTCGACGCCTGCGAACGAGCCGCACTGATTGCCTGACCGGAAAGGGTTGGCGAATCGGTGCGCATGTAGGTGATGTAACCCTCTTGGTAGAGACCCTGAGCGGTGTCCATGGTTTGTTTTGCACCCATGCGGAGTTTGCGTGACGCTTCCTGCTGCAACGTTGAGGTGGTGAACGGTGCTGCCGGACGACGAGTCGAAGGCTTAGCCTCAACCGAAACCACTTCGATGTTTACACCGGCAGTGCCAACGGCAGCGGCCAGAGCATCGGCTGCCGCAGAGTCCAAAAGAACAACGTTTCCGCTGAGTTGACCCTTGTCGTCGAAGTTTTCACCGGTGGCGATTCGCTGTCCGTCGACGCTCTGAAGCTTGGCTTCGAACACTGGCTCACCTGAGCTATTTGGATCGAAAGACGCCTTGACGTCGAAGTATGAAGCCGACACGAATGCCATGCGTTCGCGTTCGCGCTCAACTACCAAGCGAACTGCCGGCGACTGCACACGGCCGGCACTTAGACCACGGTTGATCTTGCGCCAGAGCACCGGCGAGATTTCGTAACCGTAGAGGCGGTCAACAATTCTTCTGGTTTCCTGCGCTTCAACTAGGTCGGTGTCTAGATTGCGAGTGTGTTCTAGCGCTCCCTGAATCGCCTCTTTGGTGATTTCGTGGAAGACCATTCGCTTCACTGGAACCTTTGGCTTGAGAACTTCCAGTAGGTGCCAGGCAATGGCCTCACCTTCGCGGTCTTCATCGGTTGCGAGATAGAGCTCATCAGCGCCTTTGAGCGCAGCTTTTAGATCTGAGATTGTTTTGGTCTTGCCGGCAGTGATGCCGTAATAAGGAGTGAATCCGTTGTCAACGTCAACGGCAAACTTGCCGATCGAGGTCTTCTTAAGCTCTTTAGGAACGTTCTTTGGCTCGACCAGTTCACGAATGTGACCGACCGAGGCGAGCACGGTGAAGTTATCGCCAAGATACTTGGAGATGGTTTTTGCCTTTGCCGGTGACTCGACAATGACTAGTTTTTGACTGTTGGCCAAGAGTTTCCTTACTACCGTGCGGATACAACATATAAGAAGTTAACGATTCTTACTCCACCGAGTAGACACTACGACAGGTTTTGGGAGTTACGCAAGAATTGTCAGTTTTCTACCTCAATTGGTTCCCCCGCTCTTGCGCGAGCCGTTAAACCATTTCGTTCAAGTTCTATCAGCAAATCGGTCTGGTTGATAGAACAAGAGATTATGCGGGCACTCCCTGACAAAACCAGCTCTCTGGCGACATCGCATGGAGCACCCGCTATCAATCCCCGAAGTGAATCAGCACCGGCAATTGCGGCGTTATCGGCGATCGCTTCGAGTCTGGTCTTCTCAAGAAACTGATTTGCGGCCGAAAGCATCAGGGCAAGTAATCCCGCGATTACGGAGATTAGAGAAACGGCAATTACAGTGCCTGCTCCTAGGTCGTTTACAACCCGAGGCGATGGGCGCATTGTTTCTCAGTTACGTAAATGAACTTGGTAATTGATCTTTCCACGCAAATCAATTTCCCTTCCACCGTAGTTTTGGATACCGCCTCTCCCCTGGCTGCTGACCTAGCCAATTGACCCACCTTGTTAGCCAATTCGATTCGGTCTACCTGAACCGCGAGCGCTTGAATCGCAAAAGTCAACATCAGCAACACCGCTGGCATTGAAATTGCTAATTCTGCAGTTACCGCTCCTCGCTCGCTACGGAGTTCCAACGGTTAGGGCTTTCATAACGAGGTCGTAAAGAATCTTTCGAACCTCATCACTTCGCATGATTACCACCAGCAACCCGGCAAAGCCAACGGCAGCCATGGTAGCTATCGCGTATTCAGCGGTGGCTGATCCTTGTTCGCTTCTGAGTGTTTTCATTTGGTTCCTCTCTATCTATTGGTTTTGAATTAGGGCAGCACCGACTGGAATGATGGCGATCAGCACAAAAGCTGGGAGAACGGTTATACCTAGCGGCCAAAGTACCGAGACAGAGGCTTTTTGTATACGTAAGCGGTCTTGAGTGAACTGTTCCAAGCGAAGGTGGTTGCCTCGTTCCATCAAGAGTTCGTTGAGTGCCACTCCGGTTCCAGAATCAAGTTCTTGCAATTCACTCGTTTGAATCGAACCAATTTGTTTTTCAACAACTTCTATTGCGGATTGCAAGGGAAGTCCGGCTCCCACTGCAACCGCTAAAAGATCAAGAGACAACCCGGGATCCTCAATTCTCGGTTTGGCCTTGGTAAGTATTCCCTTGGTCCAGCGACTTCCTAACGCAAACAGAGCTGTTCCTAGAATCAGGCTGATCCAAATGGCTGATGGTTGTGCCAAGACCTGAAAGATTGGTATGCCTGCAATCCCAGCTCCTACAAAAACCAGCACTGGTAGCGAGAGCACCAACCTAGTGCTGGCATTGGGTGCGGCGACAGCTAGCTCTAACTCGCTTCTACTTTGCTCGCGAGTTAGCAGCACCTTCGCGAATCTATCTAGGGTTGGCGCCAATCTGCCACCAACGCGGTTGGTGACTGCGATTAGGCGGTTTAGGTTTCGTCTGGTTTCTTCGGTGAACTGCTCAGGTTTGAGATCAATTTGGTGGCCTGCCCTAACCAGTTCGGCATACTGACGAATGATTCTTGCTTCAGAACTCATTTCTGGTCACCAATTTTGATTCTTTGGTTAGTTCAAATCCCGCGATGTTGACGATGTTGATTCCACGGTTACGACTTCCCAGGGCGATCACCTTGTCGAAGGCGCTGGCTGCTAGGTGGGCGGTTGTCGCAGGAGACAACCCACCAAGTAGGCCAATTCCGATGAGTCTTGCCGGAACGTCGTCGGCGCGGTTGGCGTGAATGGTGGTGGCAGATCCGCGATGGCCGCTGTTTAAAGCCTGCAACATTGGCACTAACTCGGCACCGCGCACCTCTCCAACCGCAATGCGATCTGGTTTCATGCGAAGCGACTCAACCACCAGGCGTTGCAAATCTATCTGTCCGGCGCCGTCGGTATTGGCTTGCCTGGTCTGAAGTGCCACAACATTGGGGTTGGCCAATTCCAATTCGCTGACATCTTCAACGGTGACAATCCTGGAATGTTGTTCTAGCTCCAACATGGCTCGAAGTAACGTGGTCTTTCCGGTTCCTGTGCCACCACAGATTATGAAGTTACTTTTTGATTGAACCAACTCGTGAAGGCTGGGAAGCCACCTTATTGGGTTCTCCAGCAGGGACCCAAGTTCACGCCTGGTTGACTGATGTTTTCGAATGGAAACGTGAATCCGATCCCCAGATATTGGGAGAGCTAGATGGTAGCGAAGCGAACCCACAGAAATGTCTGCGAAGGGGCAGGCAAAATCTAGGCGACGCCTGGCCGACTGAGCCAAATCCAGCGCAAAAGACATCAGGTCGGCCTCAGATTCGAAGGGAGAAGCCACGCTCACCCATTGACCATTTATGGCGGCAAAAGAGCTGGAGTGGCCGTTTAAGACCAAGTCGCTAAGCCCAGGGGTAGCCAGTAGTTCATGAATCGTTCCGTTTTCCATGAAATGAGCCTGCTAGAACGCAGCCTGTCCTGAATGAGTTATTGGAAATCTGTGGAAAAACTAACGCCCCCAGCCTCTCGTCAAGTTGGGGGCGTTAGATCAACTGTCGCTAATTGATTTTTTCTACCGAACCGGTCAGGGTGCTCAGTTCCTTTTCCAGTTCTGCCATGGCTTCTCCACCAGCCATGAGGTCGGTGATTTGTTCGCGAGTGCGCTCGCCCTTGGCGAAGTCGTCAGCTTTTGCACCGTGAATCAGAACGGCAAAGTGATCTCCAACCGTTAGTGCGTGAGACACGTTGTGTGTAACCAAAATAACCGCGACGCCCTTGTTTCGGGCCTGCATCACAATTCGCAACACGTGGGCCGCTTCTTTTACTCCAAGTGCTGCCGTTGGCTCGTCCAGGATGAGCACGTTGGCACCGAAGTGCACAGCTCTGGCGATTGCCGCAGCCTGACGCTCACCACCCGAGAGACCTCCGATTAGACGATCTCCGTCGGTGACACGGGTAATACCAAGCGCCTGCATTTCACGAACCGCGGTTTCATTTGCAAACTTTTTGTCGAAGCGTTTGAAAATTCCCCGTCCCTTCGTGGGCTCGGCTCCAACAAAGAACGAACGTCCGATGCTCATCAGCGGGAAGGTTCCACCGAACTGGTGAACGGTAGCGATCCCGGCCTGACTGGCATCCTTCGGACTCTTGAAGGAAGTTTCAACGCCGTTTAGTTCCAGAGTGCCAGACGTGGGTTCGTGAAAACCTGCCAACACCTTGATCAGAGTTGACTTTCCGGCGCCGTTATCGCCAAGCAGACAAAGCACCTGTCCCGGGTAAACCTCGAGTGAAACTTTGTCGAGAGCTCGGTAACCTGCGAACACTTTGGAAACATTGTTCAGTTTTAGTAATGGTGTTCCGGATCGTTTAGACATTCTTCTTGACCTCTTTCTTGCCACCGCTGAGTGCTAGTCGGCGGAAGGTGTTATTCATGAGAACCGCTGCCAAAAGCAGAATTCCAAGGATTAGTGCGGCCCAGTCGGAGTCCCAACCGGTGTAGTAGACACCCTGGTTTACGATTGCGAAGGTGCAGGTTCCGAGAACGATACCGATTACGGAACCGTAACCACCGGTTAGCACCACGCCACCGATTACCACGGCAATTACCGAGTTGAATACGAACGACTGGCCACCGCTGGTGGAGGTTCCGTTGTAAAGAGTTGCCTGGATGACACCAACCAAGGCCGCGCCAAATCCGGTAGACATAAACAGAACAATTTTGGTCTTCTCGACCGGAACACCAGCAGCGCGGGCACTGATGATGTCTCCTCCGAGAGCAAAGATCCAGTTACCGAATGGGCTCACTTGAAGAACCCAGACGACCACTAACGCGGCAGCGATCGCCCAGAAAATTGCGTTTTCAAACTGGTTTGCAAATTTACCGCCAAACATTTCTTTGAAGATTGATTCCTCGGCTAGCGAGATGCTGGTGGTTTGAGTGATCAAGCGAACCAGACCCAGGGTTAGCCCGGCAAGGCCGAACTGCATCGCCAGTGTCACGATGAATGACGGCACCTTTGTTCTAGTAACCATCAGCCCGTTGAGGAAACCTGAAACCAAACCGAGTGAAAGTGCTGCGATGATTCCTACCCAAAGCGGCAAACCCCAGTAGCCAGAGATTAGTGCCAGAGTCACCGAGCTTCCAGCTACGACGGAACCGACCGAAAGGTCGAATTCACCGGCGATCATTAGCAGACCAACCGGAAGTGCGATGATCAGCAATTCGGCTGCGGTGTTAGCCCAAGCCGACAAACCACCTAGAGCGGTGAATTCTTCACCACCGAAGATTGAGAAGAACACGTAAACAATTACTGTTCCCGCTAGAGCACCGAGCTCTGGACGCCGAGTCAGGTCACGCAATTTTGTGACAGCACTCTTTTGAGTGGTGGCCGGATTTGAAGAAGTCTTAGACATTTGGTCCTCTGGTTTTGTTGGTCGCTTTATAAAGTGCGACTGTTTGTTGGTTTTGGTGCGGGTGGGATTGAACCGGAATTCAACCCCACCCACATCAATTTGGTTTTAGCGACGGCCGCCCTTGGCGCCGGCTAGTACCTTGTCAACGTTGGTCGAGTTGATCAACGAAGGGCCAGATAGCAGTTCCTTCAGTGGAAGTGAGATTGCGTATGCGGCTAGCTGGAATGCGTACGAGGTTGCGTAGTAACCCTGAGCGTAGCCCTGCTGGTCGATTGCAAACATCTGGGTTCCAGCTTTGACGCGCTCTAGCGACTTAGCGTTGACGTTGATGCCACCGTGGTGAACCTTGTCGGCTAGGCCGGCCTGGTCGATCGCCTCAGTCACACTGTCGGCGTCCGAGTCACCAATGGTGACTAGACCGTCGATGCTTGAGTCCTTGGTGATTGCTGCCTTAACCGCCTGGGTAACAGCGGTAGCGTCACCGAACGACGACGAAGGAAGGTTCAGGCTTTCGCTGGCACCACCAAATCCGTCCTTGACACCCTTGCAACGGGCTTCAATGTTGGCTAGACCAGGAAGGGTGTTCACACAAACAACGTGCTTCTTTCCAGCTTCGGCCATGGCCTGACCAGCAAGCTTTCCAGCTACGTAGTCGTCAGAACCGATGTAGATTTCTGCTCCGACGTTTTCAACTTCGTGCTGTCCCGAGTTGTATAGAACAACGATTACGCCGGCATCCTTTAGCTTCTTGATACCTTCGTTCATTGACTCAGGTACCCAGTCTGGGATAACCACTGCGGTTGGGTTCAGGGTTAGCATCTTGTCTACTAGCTTCGCTGCGTCGGCGTTGAAGTTGTCGTAGTTTGGCATCGATAGTACGGTGACCTTTCCACCGGCGTTCTCGATTGCTAGACCTGCATCTAGGGTTCCGTTCTTTACAACAGACCAGAACGAGTCAGATGGAGCTCCACCCATTACAACAATGTGGACGCCCGCGGCTGAGTCGTTGGCTACTGCGCTGAACTTGGTTTCAGTGGATGCGGTTGAGCTACAGCCGGCGAATGCCAAAGCTGCAACGGTGACCGCTGCTGCCACTTTGAATAAACGTGATACTTTCACGATTGTTCCTCTCATCATTTGTTACTTTGGTTGCCGGCGGGACGTTCCCGCTAACAATTTCCGGCACCTGTTTTGTGCCGAAGCTTTATTCGATTGTGATTCCTGCTTTTTCTGCTGCTTCCAGCAGAACCTTCGATGCGAACTCGAGCCCTTCAACCCGGCCCATCGAAGTGTCTTCGTGCTCGATGTTGACGATCATGTTGCTGTCTACATCGTGGAGCGCCTTCAAAAATCCAGCCCAGTAGTCGGAGTCGTGACCCTTGCCTACCGCAACGAAGTCCCATGACGATGGCTTCGGCCACTCGTTGGCCCATTCGTCGCCGCCCAGGTTGGTGCGGTTTTCGTCTGGGCGAAGGCGGCGGAAACTGTTGTCTAGAACACCTTCGATGGCTACGTGCGGGTTAGCGCGGATGTCTTTGGCAGCGGCGTGAAATACCAGGTCACCGAGGTTTTTAACCACGGAGGTTGGGTCCATCTGCTGCCAGAACAGGTGCGAAGCATCCAGTTCGACACCAACGTGGGTGGCGCCAGTACGCTCAATTAGTTCGCGCATGGTTGCGGGGTTGAAAACCACGTTCTGCGGGTGGAGTTCTAAGGCGACTTTCACATCCAGTTCGGCAGCTAACTTGTTGGTTTCCGACCAATACTTTGCTGCGATTTCCCATTGGTATTCGATCACGTCTAGGGCAGCCGAGTTCCAAGCGTTAACTACCCAGTTGGTGTATTTCGCTCCAGGCTCTCCACCGGGGAGACCCGACATGGTGACGACACGATTTTGTCCGAGTCGGTGTGCGAGACGAATCGAACGACGAACATCTTCTGCGTGCTTGTCACCGATGATTGGGTTCGGGTGAAGCGGGTTTCCATTGCAGTTCAAACCGCCGATAACCACGTCGGTTCCCTCAAAAATGGCCAGAAAATCATCGCGAGCCGAATCGGATACCAAAATGTCGTCCATGGTTGGCACGTGGGTTGCCGGCAGGAAGCCACCGGTGTTGAGCTCGATTGCGCCTAGGCCTAGGTCTTTGATGACCTTGATTGCCTCTGGCAGAGAGCGATCGTGCAGGATTGCGTTGTATACGCCGAGTTTCATTATTTGCGTCCTGCTAAGTAGGTTGGGTTTGAGGCTGGAACTTCCACGCTCAAGCCATTCGAGGCTCCCGATTGGATCACCGCTTCAATTACTTCCATGTTGTGAAGACCGTCACGGAAGTCTGGGCAGTATGGAAGTGCTTCGGTTTCTGGAAGGCCAGCGACTTCCTGTAGGAAAGCACGGTTTTGGAAGAAGAATTGATCGTTCTGACCAACATTTACACCTGGAGCGTCAACTGGCAGCCCCCCTGCGATGTATGGGTGCGAAGGGCCAACCTGGATTGTTCTGAATCCGCGCTGTGAGTATGGGTCTTGGTTTAGAAGTAGCTCGAACTCACCGTTTCGGGCCTGAGAGAATCGGGCAGCACCTTTTTCGCAGTAAACCTCAAATTCCAGTGACGTTGGGTGACCAGCGGCAACTCGGGACACCTGTATTGCTCCGGCAACGCCGCCAAAGTCGGCCACGAATCCCGCATAGTCATCGTTTTCTACAGCTTCGAACTTGTCGGAAGCAGCTGCGGCCGAGTGCCCCTGAACAGCACCCGATGGAACCGGGCGTTCTGTGATTGAGGTTACGAAGCGAGCACCTGATACTGCTGAGAACGGCTTTCCGGTGATGAATTCGGCGACGTAGGAAATGTGCGAACCAACATCGGCAAGTGCGCCGGTTCCCTGCCCACCCTTGTAACGCCAAGAGATTGGGCTCATTGGGTCGCTTGAATAGTCGGCCCAGTAGTTTCCGCTGAAGTGCAGCACCTTTCCAAGCTGACCACTGGCGATGATGTTCTTGATGGCCGCTATGGCGGGGTTTCTCAGGAAGGTCAGACCAATTCGAGCAATCGACTTGGCACCGTCGGCAGCTGCCACCATTGAGCGTGCGTCATCGAGAGTGTCACTAAGAGGCTTTTCGCAGAGTACGTGCTTTCCGGCTGCCAATAGACCCTCTACGATTTCGCGGTGGAGGTGGTTCGCAACGACTACCGACACAGCGTGGATGTTTGGATCGTCGGCTATTGCTCGCCAGTCTGAATCGGTGCGCTCGTAGCCGAAGCGGTCGGCTGCTGCCTGGCCAAATTGCGGCATCACGTCGCCGATTGAAATTAGGCGAACCGGTGGCAGGTTCGATTCATATAGGGAAGTCGCGGCACGGTAGGCCGCGGCATGCGCGCGTCCTGCCATTCCCGCTCCGATTACTGCTACACCGATTGTCATTGATTAATCTCCTTGGTAAATTCATTGGAGCGTTCCATTGGAGCGTTCCAATGAACAACCTAGCGAACTCTTTTGGAGCGCGACACCAAAAAGAGCGGAGATTTACCATAATGTTATGTTGTGCTTACAAAGTATGCACTTTCGCAGTCAAGTAACCTATTGGGACCATGAACCAAAACGAATCACCAAGCAAGAAAGCCACGATCTATGACGTAGCGGCGGAGGCGGGCGTTTCCAAATCACTGGTGTCTCTGGTGCTGCGCGGAGATTCCTCGGTGTCTGAAGCTCGACGAGAAGCGGTTCAAAAGGCAATAAAAAAGTTGAACTATCGACCCAGTCGAAATGCTCAAAACCTTGCTAGCAATCAAAGCAAAACAGTTGGTGTCATTATTACCGAGTACGAAAACCTGTCTTATGTGAGTGTGCTTTCTGGGCTCAGGGAAGTATTCGATGCAGCCGACTACCGAATTCTGATAACTGACCTCCACACAAACCCAAACCTGCACGGTGACGCCGTTGACGCACTAGTTTCGATGGACGTTGAGGCATTGGTGTTTATAGTCGAACCGGCCACGCTCAACACCGAAGGCCTAACAATTCCATCTATCATGATCGGCGAACGTGAAACCTTGGTAAAGGGAGCCGACGTAGTTTTCTCGGATGACTGGGTAGGGACAGAGCTGGTGATTGAACACCTAATGAAACTCGGGCACAAGGAAATTGCGCATCTCTCAGGACTCGGGGGAATCGCTAGAAACCGCCGAGCTTCTTATGTGACTTTGATGAAGGACCGGAAGCTCAAACCAATAGTGTTCGGTGAGTCCAAGGAAACCAACCAACTCGGGGGCTATCTGTCTGCCAAAGAGTTACTCGCATCTAAGCAGCCATTTACAGCGATCTATGCAGCCAACGACTACATCGCAGCCGGCGCTATTTCTGCGTTGACCGAGCAAAATTTCAGAGTTCCCGAGGATGTGTCTGTAGTCGGTTACGACAACGCGCCTATCTCCAGGGAATATGCTCTTCGACTGACCACCGTCGACGACATGGG
>JBEGSI010000033.1:0-78711 GCA_041180065.1 Actinomycetota bacterium
CTTCGACTGACCACCGTCGACGACATGGGTGTCGAGATCGGACGAAAGGCCGCTAAACAACTCCTCAAACACATTGAGACGGGGCAAATCGGACGCACCAAGCAGATTTTGATTGAGCCCAAAATTGTTGTTCGCAAGTCCACGGTTATTAAAAAGTAGTCGCAACCGAATTAAAAAGCCCCCTTAAAGTTAGGGGGCGGCAGGCTCTGGGGGAGTGCCTGCCGCCGGCGATACCAAATTGGGGGGAACTGGTATCGCGGTCGCTACAAGAGCGACATTTATTACTTTATAAGAACAATGCTAACGATGTGACAATTTTGGGCAATTTCACAGAATTAATCTGGCAGTATGTTCGCTAGTGATGTGCGATGAGGCATGTCATAGAAACATGGAGAACGACAACGATGTCTGACGGCAAAACCTTTGCACCTTCTACCGAATTTGCACAGCAAGCTATTGCAAAACCTGAACTTTATACTCAAGCCAAGTCGGATCGACTAGCTTTCTGGGCCGAACAGGCCAGAGCCCTAGATTGGGCAAAACCATTCACCGAAGTACTCGACTGGTCGCACGCACCGGTTGCCCGCTGGTTTGACGACGGTGAGCTAAACGTTTCCTACAACTGCCTCGACCGCCATGTGATTGCCGGTCGCGGAGACCGCGTGGCACTCTACTTCGAGGGTGAGCCTGGCGATCGCCGCGAGATTACCTATGCCGAACTTACTCGCGAGGTAAAAAAGTGCGCCAACGTGCTAACCAGCCTCGGCGTGGTTCGCGGAGACCGCGTAGCCATTTACATGCCGATGATCCCGGAAGCGGTTATCACCATGTTGGCCGTGGCTCGACTTGGTGCAATTCACTCGGTGGTTTTCGGTGGATTCTCATCCGATGCACTGGCGACTCGCATCAACGATGCCGATGTTCGCGTCGTCGTCACTGCCGATGGCGGGTACCGCAAGGGCAAGGCTTCGGCCTTGAAGCCAGCGGTCGACGAGGCCTTGGCCGACAACAAGTGCCCAACCGTTGAGCAGGTCTTGGTAGTCAAGCGAACCGGCGACGACGTTGCCTGGAACGAAAAAGACCACTGGTGGCACGATGAGATGGCCAAGGCATCCGATGAGCACGAAGCTCAGGCCTTCCCTTCAGAACAAGAACTTTTCATCCTTTACACCTCTGGCACCACCGGTGCTCCAAAGGGTATTCTGCACACCTCAGGCGGCTACCTGACCCAGGCTGCTTACACCCACCGCAACATTTTCGACCTTCACCCAGAAACCGACGTTTATTGGTGCACCGCTGACATTGGTTGGATCACCGGTCACTCCTACGTGGTTTACGGCCCGCTCGCCAACGGCGCTTCGCAGGTAATTTACGAAGGAACTCCGGACGCACCACACCCGGGTCGCTGGTGGGAAGTTATCGAGCGTTACAAGGTCTCGATTTTCTACACTGCTCCTACAGCGATCCGTTCCTTCATGAAACTAGGACGTGAGATTCCGGACCAGTTCGACTTGTCTAGCCTGCGTGTGCTCGGTTCGGTTGGTGAACCAATCAACCCTGAGGCTTGGCTCTGGTACCGCGATGTTATCGGTGGCGGACACTGCCCAATCGTTGACACCTGGTGGCAGACCGAGACCGGAGCAATCATGGTCTCCCCTCTTCCAGGAGTCACCTCGCTGAAGCCTGGCTCGGCCCAGACTCCGGTTCCTGGCATCGAGATCAAGATCGTCAATGACGAGGGTAAAGAAGTTCCTCGCGGAGAAGCCGGCCTGTTGACTATCACCGAACCTTGGCCTTCCATGCTTCGTGGCATCTGGCGTAACCCAGGTCGCTTCCACGAGGCTTACTGGTCGAACTTCGAAGGCCAGTACTTCGCCGGCGACGGTGCCAAGTGGGACGAAGATGGCGACCTCTGGTTGCTTGGACGCGTCGACGACGTTATGAACGTTTCCGGTCACCGTTTGTCGACCGCCGAAATCGAATCGTCGCTAGTTGGTCACCCTTGGGTTGCTGAAGCAGCTGTGGTTGGTGCCAAGGACGAAATCACCGGCCAAGCCGTTGTTGCTTTCGTAATCCTGCGACTCGACCAGGTTGAAGAAGCTGGCGCTGCCGACAACATCTCGAAGATACTGCGTGAGCACGTGTCGAAGGACATCGGTCCGATCGCTCGCCCTCGCCAGATCATGGTGGTTGCCGAGCTTCCAAAGACTCGTTCGGGCAAGATCATGAGAAGACTACTTCGCGACGTTGCCGAAGATCGTCCGATTGGTGATGTGACCACTCTGGCCGATACCAGCGTGATGAACGTGATTAGCTCAAAGATTGCCGGCGGAGCCAGCGACTAAGTTACTTGAACTCGACGATTAGCTCGAGCTCAACTGGAGAATCTAGCGGAAGCACAGGAACGCCCACTGCACTGCGGGCGTGAGCACCTGCATCGCCGAAAACTTCACCGAGGAACTCAGAAGCACCGTTGATTACACCAGGCTGTCCGGAAAACTCTGGAACCGAAGCCACGAAACCAACCAGCTTCACCACGCGGGTGATGCGATCCAGGTCGCCGATTACTGACTTCACAGCCGCTAGCGCGTTTAGTCCCGCTTGGCGAGCGTAGGCCTTGGCGTCGTCTGGGTTCACACTGGCGCCAACTTTGCCGGTTTCAGGAAGCTTTCCTTCGATGAAGGGTAGTTGACCCGAGGTGAAGACCAGGTTGCCCGAGACCACGGCAGGCACATAGGCAGCAACCGGCTTGGCAAGTTCTGGTAGTGGCGAACCTAGCTCAGCTAAACGGGTTTCGATTTTGCTCATCATGAGTCCTTTCACGCGGGTCAGTTTGATGTTACCTGTAAGTACGCTCCTAGGTACTTCACAGCCAAGGTTCAACGCAATAGAAGGTAACCTAGTAGTTATGTCTGAACGTAATAAGGGCGAGACCGTTTTCAGTCGGCTCCTCAAGTTTGTCGGTCTAAACGCAATCGTTGGACTTCTCGGCTTGGTACTCCTAGCCCCGCTATTCCTAGTTTCTGGCGTTGGCGGTTCACTCGGTGTGGCGCTGTTCGAGTCGATGCCGGATTACCTTAAGCCGGTTAACGCCGCCCAGGCATCAACCCTCTACGGCAAGAATGATGCCGGCGAATGGGTCAAGATCACCGACTTTTATGAAGACAACCGTATTTCGGTGGCTTTCGAAGACATCTCCCCTAACTTCCTAAACGCCGTCCTTGCCACAGAAGACCCACGTTTCTACTCTCACGCTGGCGTCGATGTGATTTCGCTGGTTCGTGCCGGCATTAACAGCGCCCTAAAGGGTGGTGGAGGCCCAGGTGCCTCAACCATCACCATGCAGTACGTTCGCAACAGCCTGATCGAATC
The DNA here is from genome assembly GCA_041180065.1 of Actinomycetota bacterium. Lineage (GTDB taxonomy): Bacteria > Actinomycetota > Actinomycetes > Actinomycetales > Microbacteriaceae > Rhodoluna. The sequence continues at coordinate 3,373 of JBEGSI010000033.1, forward strand.
GGCAATGCTCAAAGGCGACACTAAGGCTGCCGATGCTGCCCGCTTCCCTAGCCCAGAGCGTAAGCTCCGCGAAATCCGTTTAGCGCTCGCCGTTGAACAAACCGCGACCAAGAAAGAAATCTTCGCCGGCTACGCAAACCTCTCGTTCTTCGGTAACAATATCTACGGGGTTGAAGCAGCCAGTGAGTTCTACTTCGGCAAAAAGGCTAGCGAGCTAACCCTCCCAGAAGGTGCACTACTTGCCGGAATGCTTCAGTCGCCGAACGAGTACAAACCAGACGTGGAAGAAAACCTGAGCGCCGCCAAAATTCGCCGCGACTATGTGATCCAAAACATGGTTCCAGATTTCATCAGCCAGTCTGAAGCCGACGCCGCCAAGGCCAGCCCGATTGAAGTAAACATCACCAAGTTGAACCAGGGTTGTGAAGGAAGCCAGGAAACTGCTTTCTTCTGTGACTACGTGGTTTGGACTATTCGTAACAGCCCAGAGTTCGGTGACACCCTTGAAGAGCGTCAGAACCTGCTTCGTCGCGGTGGCTTGGAGATCTACTCCACCATGAACATCAGCATGCAGAACAAGACCGACAAGTACATCAAGAGCCGAATTCCGATGGACGACCCAAACCGACTCGGAGCCACTTCGGTTTCGGTTGAGGTTGGCACCGGCAAGGTTTTGGCAATGTCACAGAACCGCTTCTTCGACCAGACCGCCTCAAACACCGTCGGGCACACCTCGGTGAACTTTGCCACCGACAAAAACTACGGTGGTTCCTCTGGCTTCCAAACCGGTTCGGCTTACAAGGTATTCACCATGGCTTCATGGCTGCAGGCTGGCAAGCGCCTCGGCGACAAGGTTGACGGACGAATCCACGAGTGGTTGCCAAACGAGCTCCCATCGCGCTGTGGTGCCTGGGCTGGCTCGTACAAGCCGAAGAACTCGGCTTCCCGCGAACCGACCAACCCGAACGTTCTTACCGCCATGTCAATGTCGATTAACACCGCATTCATGAGCATGGCTTCTCAGCTTGACCTCTGCGACATTCGAGACACCGCGCTTGCGTTTAACGTGCACCGCGCCGACGGAGCTGAACTGCAGTACATCCCGGCCTCAGTTCTAGGCGTAAACGAAATCGCTCCGCTAACCATGGCTCTCGCCGAAGCTGCTCTTCCAAACGGCGGCGTGGTTTGCACCCCGATCGCCATTGAGCGCGTGGTCAAGCGTTCTACCGCCGAAGAGATGACCGTTCCACGCAGCAGTTGCACCCAGGCGACCACCCCAGAGGTTGCGGCCGGAGTAATTCAGAGCATGCGCGGGGTAATCAAGGGCGGTACCGCAGGCCTTTCCAACACCGGCGACGGATTCGACATTGCCGGTAAGACCGGAACCACAGACGGTTCGGTTCAGACCTGGATGACTGGCTTTTCAAGCAAGGTTTCAACCAGCGTGTGGGTTGGTAACGTCTCTGGCGATGTTCACCTAGGTCGCGTTTCAACCGGCGGCAAGAGCGCCTACTACGCCCGTCACGATGTTTGGCGAAATGTGATGAAACTGGCCAACAAGATTTACCAGCCTGGCGAAATGGCCCCAGTTCCAGCCATCTACTCTGGCGCTAGTGGTGCGACTGTACCTGATGTAACGACGTTCGACCCAACCGCGGCCAGCAGCCAGCTAGCGCTAAATGGATTGAATTACCAGGTCATGGTGAACCAGGTTCTTTCCGACAAGCCCTCTGGCACCGTGGCCTACACGGTCCCAGCTGCCGGAGCCACAACCACTCGCGGAACCATCGTGAAGGTCTACATTTCTTCCGGCGGTGCTGTTGTGGTGCCGAGTGATCTGCTTACCCATGGTCCAACCGTGGCCGACATCCAGGCTTACCTAGCCGGTTTACTGCACGACGCCAATGGCAACCCGCAACTATCGGCAATCGGTTCGAGCGGGCGCCAAACCGGTAACTGTGGCCCGACCGACCGTGTCACCAGGTCTGCGCCGGCTCCAGGAGCTGCCACCCAAGCTGGAACCATCATCGAGCTATTCTGCGGTGGCACTCAGTAAATGCCCTTCCTGCTAACGCTTGTGGCGCTGGGAGTTCTGCTCGTCCTCTGGGGTGCGCTAGTTGAACGCAATCGGTTTACCGTGGTTCGCGAGGAACTACCCGTCTTGGCGAAGGGGGCGAAGCCGATTCGCGTTCTTCACATCAGTGACTTTCACGTGGCTCCCTGGCAGAAGCGCAAGCTCTCCTGGATTGCGAAATTGGCTGACTTAGAACCCGATCTGGTGATCAACACCGGCGATAACCTAGGTCACCGCGATGCCATTCGACCAACTCTGGGAGCCCTAGAAAAGTTGATGCAAAAGCCTGGCGTATTCGTCAACGGTTCCAACGACTACCACGCACCAGAGGTTAGAAACCCTGCCGCTTATCTGAACAAACCGTCGACGCCTAGCCACAAAGAACTTATCGACACCCAGAAGCTAACCGGCACCTTCGAGGCTTCCGGATGGAAAAACCTGAACAATCATTCGGCAACGCTGACCATCGCCGGCACCCGAATCGGTTTTCTAGGTCTCGATGACCCACACGACAAACTTGCCGACTTCAATTCGGTTTCTCGCCAGCAGAAAGAGATCGGATCACAAGACCTAGTGATTGGGGTGGCACACGCCCCATACCTTGAAGTAATACGTGCGTTTGGTGAACAAGGAGCAAAACTGGTTTTCGCAGGTCACACCCACGGCGGTCAGATTTGCCTTCCGAAGTTCGGTGCAATCATCACCAACTGTGATTTGCCAAGGAAGTTTGCCAAAGGCTTGAGCCAGCATCAGGTTGGCAAGTCTTCGGTTTGGCTAAATGTTTGCGCGGGTCTGGGCACTTCGATTTTTGCCCCGGTCAGGCTTTACTGCAAGCCTGAAGTTCGCTTGCTTACGCTAGTTTCTAGCCTTTAGCCCAAACTTCAGGGCCGAGCACAATAAAGTTTTCGTGCTTGTTGTCACAGCGGGCCGTGATGTCGGTAACAAAACAGGTGATGTCGCCAACGGTCAGAGTTTCGCCGGTGTTTAGAGTTTGGGCGGTTGCCGGGTCGGCATAAAGACCGCTGGCGCAAGAAATCTGGGCGGCGTCTTCGCCCTTTGGCTTAGTTTCAAAAAGCTTGAACTGGTAACCGAAGCTCAGTTTGCACGAGTCTGGGGCAGGCAGTTCGTCGTAGGTGGCATCGGCTTCGTTCTGCTCACAGACCACATAGTGGTCATTGCCGTTGATGGTGCACCAGGTCGGTCCGCCACCAACCTTGAACGAATATTCCTGGTATTCATTTGCAAAAACCGCTGGGTCAACCGCCAATGCATCGGTTGGCGGAGTGGTCGGAATGTCGGCAGGATCAAAGGTTTGAAAATCACCGTTGTCGGTTGTTGGTGACGTTACCGCGCAACCGCTCAATAGCAAAGCGAAGCCAATCAGGCTGGCGGTTAAAAGTTTGCGGTGCACACACTCAGAATAGAGCCTGTGCACCGCTAGAACCTGCTAGTTGCCTAGTGTTTCGCTACTAAAACTCTTTTGCTACGAGTTCAGCAATCTCATAGGTGTTGAGCGCAGCACCCTTGCGTAGGTTATCGCCAACTACAAACAACTCGATGCTGTTTGGGAAATCCAGTGACTGTCGAATACGTCCAACGAAAGTTGGGTCTTGGCCAGCTACGAAGTTTGGAGTTGGGTAAACACCGTTGGCGGGGTCATCCATCACACGAATGGTTGGCTGCTGCTCAAGCACTTCACGAACATCATCAGGGGTAAGTGCAGCAGCAAAGGTTGCGTGAACTGTAAGCGAGTGGCTTACCTGAACTGGCACGCGAACACAGGTAGCAGCGACCTTCAGGTCTGAGATTCCAAGAATTTTGCGCGACTCATCGCGAACCTTCATTTCCTCCGACGAGTGTCCGCCAGCCTTTAGCGATCCAGCAAATGGAATCACATTCAGAGCGATTGGAACTGGCCATGGCGAATCTGACTGTGCGACACCGGCAGCATCGAGTGCTGCGGCAACGTCGCCTGAAGCGGAACCTAATGAAGCGTCATTGCCAACTGCGGCAAGTTCAGCCGCCAAGCGGTCGATGCCAGCAGCACCTGCACCCGAAACAGCCTGGTACGAAGAAACGACTAGTTCCTTCAAGGTCCACTTGCGGTGAAGTGCACCCATGGCGGCCATCATGGTCAGGGTGGTGCAGTTTGGGTTGGAGATGATTCCCAGCGGGCGGTTTTTCGCCTGCTCCGGGTTCACCTCAGGCACCACTAGCGGAACCTGGTCGTTCATGCGGAAAGCACCAGAGTTGTCGATTGCAATTGCTCCGCGTTCGGCAGCAATCGGCGCCCAAACTTCTGATACCTCATCTGGCACATCGAACATCGCGATGTCGATGCCATCGAAGGCCTCAGGTGAAAGTGCAACAACAGTTAGCTCTTCACCGTGGACGGTGATTTTTTTGCCAGCCGAACGAGCACTGGCGATAAGACGAATCTCTCCCCAGATGTTCTCTCGGTTGTTAAAAATGTCGATCATTACGGTACCAACGGCACCAGTTGCTCCAACTAGGGCAATGTTTGGTTTCTTGCTCAACTTGAGGTCTCCTTGACTAGGAATTATCGACCGGTACCGGCATAGACAACAGCTTCAATTTCGCTGTCTAGACCGAACGCGGTGTGAATTGCGCGGGCAGCGTCGTCCGCTTCGGTGATGTCAGTGACCACCGAGATTCGAATCTCAGAAGTTGAGATCATTTCAATGTTGATGCCGGCCTTAGCCAATGCGTTGAAGAGTGTTGCCGAAACACCAGAGTGAGTGCGCATGCCAGCGCCAACCACCGAGATCTTGCCGATCTCGTGGTCAACCTCAAGGTCGCGGTAGCCGAGCGAAGCCTGGTTGCCCTCGAGAGCCGCAACTACTTTGGCCGAGTCACCCTTTGGAAGGGTGAACGAGATGTCGGAAACCTTGTCATCGACGTCGACGCCGGTAGCAGTGTTCTGAACGATCATGTCGATGTTTGCACCGGCCTCGGCAACCACGTTGAACAGTTCAGCAGCCTTACCAGGTAGGTCAGGAATACCAACAACGATGATCTTGGTCTGACTCTTATCGGTTGCTACGCCCGAAACTACTGACTCTTCCATGCTCTCTCCTTTGTTACCCGAAACTACCCTGGTGCCAGGGTCGGTGCTAAATGTGGAACGCACGCGTAGGTCAACATTGTGACGACGTGCAAACTCAACCGCACGGATGTGCAGAATCTTGGCGCCTGCTGCAGCCAACTCAAGCATCGACTCGACGTCGATGTAATCAAGCTTGCGGGCTGCTGGAATCTGGCGAGGGTCTGCGGTGTAAACACCGTCGACGTCGGAGTAAATCTCACAGACGTCTGCGTTCAAAGCTGCAGCCAGTGCGACCGCGGTGGTGTCGGAACCGCCACGACCAAGTGTGGTGATGTCCATGGTTTCACGGTTGAATCCCTGGAATCCCGCCACGATAGCGATGTCGCCGTCGTCAAGTGCTTGTCGAATGCGGTCTGGGGTAACCTCCGCAATACGTGCGTTACCGTGCTTGGAGTCGGTAACAATTCCGGCCTGAGACCCGGTGAATGAACGTGACTGAGCGCCGGCTGCGTTGATCGCAAGGGCTAGCAGTGCCATTGAAATTCGCTCACCCGCAGTTAGCAGCATGTCGAGCTCACGAGGGCTCGGATTGTCGGTTACCTGGTTAGCCAAGTCCATCAGTTCATCGGTTGTGTCGCCCATTGCCGAGACAACAACAACAACCTGGTTTCCGGCTTTTTGGGTCTCAATAACGCGCTTGGCTACGTGCTTAATCTTGTCGGCATCGCCAACAGATGAACCACCGAACTTTTGCACAATAAGAGCCAAGGCTGTACTCCTAGGAGGGGAACTTACAGGGGAATAGTAAAAGTCTAGCCGATACCGCTAGTTGGCTGGGCGGCGGCCTGAAAAAGCACGGCCCAAAGTTACTTCATCAGCGTATTCAAGGTCTCCACCAACGGGCAAACCTGAAGCCAAACGAGTTACCGTGATACCCAAACTTGCCAGCATTCTAGAAAGATAGGTGGCAGTTGCCTCGCCCTCGAGGTTTGGGTCGGTGGCAATGATGACTTCTTGAATATTCGGGTCGGAAAGCCTGGTCATCAACTCTTTGATTCGAAGCTGATCCGGACCAATGCCCTCAATCGGGCTGATCGCTCCTCCGAGAACGTGATACAAACCACGGAATTCACGGGTGCGCTCAATCGCCTGAACATCTTTCGACTCTTCAACTACGCAGATAGAAGTGCGACTCCGGCGCTCATCACGACAGATGTTGCACTTTTCCTGCTCGGAAACGTTGCCACAGATTTCGCAGAAGCGAACTCGCTCTTTAACCTCAATCAGAACCTTGGCTAAACGCTCCGCCAAATCATCCTCGGTCTGCAATAGATAGAAAGCAATTCGCTGAGCCGACTTCGGACCCACACCCGGCAACCGGCCAAGTTCATCGATTAGTTCTTGTACAACGCCTTCGTACATTAGTCGTCCAGCGGTTCTGCGCCGAGAATTTCACGAAGAAGCGATTCTCCGTAGCGAGCATCCTCATCGACCTTGGCATTGCGCGACTGGGCTGCCGGTTCTTCTTCCGGTTCTTCAGGCTCGTCTTCTGGCTCTGGTTCAGGGGTAATCGATTCAGCCAAAACCGGAGCCGCAGCAACGACTGGCACTGGCGCGGTTACCGGAGCCGGAGCCGCGGTCGCTTCCATCATTGGCTTGAATTTGAAGACGATGCCGAACTCGTCTTGGATTGCCTTACGTAAAACATCTGGAGCACCGGCTTCACCCTTGAAACTCTCGAGGTCGTAGTTACTGGCGAAGCGAAGAGTTAGAACATCTCCCTCAACCGCCATGACATCGATTGTGTAGGCAACCATGTAAGCCTTTTTCGACTTTTTGGCTACCTGATCCAAGATGCGCTGCCACGACGCACGGATCTGCCCGATGTTAACGCTGGTGCTAACAACATCAATTGGTGTGGTCGGTGCTGACGCCTGGGCTGGAGCAGGCGCAGAAACCGGTGCACTGACAGGCGCTGAAACCGGAGCGGAAACGGGAACCGAAGCGGTAGGCGCCGAGGCCTCTCCCGCGATACCGATGCGGCGCTCCAGACGTTCGATTCTTGCAAGCGAACCAACCTCGGTGGCATTGGCTGCCGGAACCAAAATCTTGGCGCACATCAGCTCTAGGTGGAGCTTCGGACTGGTGGCTCCGGTCATGCTGGAAAGTGATTCGCTTACGCTGGCTGCCGCGTGGGCTAGCTCCGCGCGGCCAAACTTGGCGGCTTGCTCCTGCAAACGCGCGAGCATGGCATCGCTGATTCCGCGTAATACCGACTTCGCGTCGAGACCAACCGAGTCGACCAAAATCAGATCGCGCAAACGCTCGAGCAGGTCTTCAACGAACTGACGTGGATCTTGACCGCTCTGAATGATTTTGTCGACAGATTGGAAAACCATTGCTGAATCGCCGATAGCCAAACCTTCAACCGCTTCATCGAGCACCGAGTCTGGGGTGTAGCCAAGCAGCGCAACTGCTCGCTCATAGGTAACTTTGCCGTCTTCAGAACCGGCAATTAGTTGATCAAGAAGTGACAACGAATCGCGAACTGAACCGCCACCAGATCGAACAACGAGCGATAGCACACCGGGAGCCACGTCGACCTTTTCGGTGCCGCAAAGCTCTTCAAGGTAATCGAGTAGCTGTGCTGGCGGAACCAAGCGGAACGGATAGTGGTGAGTGCGCGAACGAATCGTGGCAATAACCTTTTCCGGTTCGGTGGTGGCAAAGATGAACTTCACGTGGGCTGGTGGCTCTTCAACAATCTTCAAGAGAGCGTTGAACCCCTGGGCAGTAACCATGTGGGCCTCGTCGAGGATGAAGATCTTGTAGCGGTCACGGGCCGGAGCAAACAGGGCACGCTCACGCAAGTCACGGGCATCATCAACACCGTTGTGAGAAGCAGCGTCGATCTCAACTACATCGAGAGAGCCGCTTCCGTTTCGAGCTAGCTCAATACAGCTAGGACACTTGCCGCAAGGAGTATCGGTTGGGCCTTCAGCACAGTTCAAGCAACGAGCCAAGATTCGAGCAGAGGTAGTTTTTCCGCAACCGCGCGGACCCGAGAAAAGGTAGGCGTGGTTTACTTTGTCGGCTCGAAGAGCAGCCATCAGCGGCGCAGTAACCTGCGACTGACCAATTAGTTCGGCGAACGTCTCAGGACGATAGCGGCGATAAAGAGCGGTACTCACAGATGTAGCCTAACCTTTCCCACCGACAACGAATTCGAGGATAAAAAGAACTCCCCGCACACCCGCCAGAGCCCAGTTACCCTTGCTATCTTTCGATCCTGGGGGAGTTAGCCGAGGTGGCGCCGCACGGGGAGTCCAGCCATAATTCTACCCGCCAAAACGGTTAGAAAATTTGACGCTTAGTCGTCGTCGCCTTCGTCTTCGTCTTCGTCTTCGTCTTCGTGATCATCGTCGTCATCGTCGTCGTCGTCGCCATACTCAACGTCGTCGTCATCATCATCCACCCGATCGCCCGCTCCGAAGCTTGGCGGAGTAATTGCAACCGGAGGGGTTGGGTTTGGGGTTACCAATGGAGCCTCTGGCGCTGGGTCAGTGGTTACGAGTTCATCAGCAGTAGTGGTAGGAGGCACAGTTGGAGTACCCGACTGGGCAAAACTGCCCAGAGGCACCATGGCCCCGGCACCTACGATTAGCCCGCCGACAACAGCTGCTACTACGTTCACCTTCATGATTTTTCCGATCTGTGGTTGTTCTGTCCACAAACCAAGGATGACTCCCCCGCCTGTGTATAAACACAACGTTACCTGTGAAAGCACTGTGAAGTAATTTCCACCTAGGACGCGAAAAGATAACGAAATCTCAACCCCATGATATTTGCTGCTTTTACTGGGTTAAGGTTTGGCTCATGAGAAAAACATTGCCCTATCTAAGACTTATCGTTGCCCAATGGATATTTGCAGCCATCGTTTGGCAGATTTCAGATCGACTGAGCAATAACTTATTCAGACCAGCCGAATATTTTGCCTATTTCACTATCCAAACCAGTTTGATCGCAGCTGTAGTTCTAACCGTTACTGCCGTTCGGGAACTCCGGGGAAAAGCTGACACGAAGGTTCTCACACTCGCCAGACTGAGCGTTAGCACCTACGCAATCGTGGTTGCAGTTGTTTACAACGCGCTCCTAAGAGGCACAAAAGTCCTTCCAGGCGACCCTGACTACGGTTACGACTGGCCGATTTTGCCAAACGAGATCCTCCACGTGTGGGCACCGATCTTTATAGTTCTAGATTTCGCTCTAACCTTGACGCTGACCAAACTGAAATTCAAGCAAGTCTTCTGGACCTTGCTCTTCCCACTGGCCTGGCTAATTTTCACAATCATCAGGGGTCTGTTCACCGACTGGTGGGCCTACTGGTTCCTCAACCCAAACCTTGATGCAGGAGTTACCGGTGTGGTCACTTTCATTCTTGGAATCGTAGTTTTTATGCTGGCATCAGCGAGCATCTCACTTGGGCTCAATCGACTTTCGACAAAGTCGAGGTAATTGAGATAAGAAAAAACCCCGAGGATTCCTCGGGGTTTTTTCTTATCTCTGCTAGCGGCTTTCGCGACCTTCAACCTTCTGAACAGCGCCATCTAGGTAGCCCTTACTGTCGACAACAAATGTGTCGCCAGTGCTGGTTGCAATTACCTGAACTCGGTAATTTCCTCCCTTGAGGCTTGAAGGAATCTTCACAAGGGTGTCGGCAGTGGTCACAGGGATCAGAGCCACAGGGGTTTCTTTCGATCCATCAATGCGAGTGATCAGTACCGAGTAAGTGCCTGTCGCTGGCACCACGATTGGCACGGTCTTCTGAACAGCGCCTGTCCCGGTGTTGGCGGTCAGGTTTAGAGTTAGACCATCTAATCCGGTCGTCACAGCACCAGCACCTGCGTTATTGGTTAGTGTCACCATCTGACCGGCGCCAACTTGAGCATTCAATCGGTAGTCTGACTTCTTCTTGAGCTGCAAGTAAACAGCGTAATTCGCTGAAGCGCCCGCTGCCGATGGAGCCGACATCTGATAAGTAGCCGTGTAAACACCGGTTGTAGTATTTAGCGTTCCAGTCTTGAATTCGCGGTTCTTTGAACAGGTTCCAGGTACTTCAGGAACGGTAGTTACGTCGATTGCCAGTGGAACAGTACAAACCGAAACAAGTTCTTTCACGGCCTGAGCCTTCATTCCTGCAGGTACTCCGGTGACGGTTAGGTTAATTGCAACCTTGGTTCCAGAAACACGGCCGGTGCTAGGAGTTTCGGCAGTGCCTAGCGCCAATGCACTGAGCGGAATGTCCAAAGCGGTTGTGCTTGGGGTCAACGTGTTGATTACTCCAGCAGAGTACTGGCTCGCCTTGAAGCCAAGTTCGGAGCTCTTCTCTAACTCGAGGTACATCGCGTATGTGGTCGCCTGACTTGGCAAACGAAGTGCATAGCTAGCCGAGAATGCCGCTTCCGTGATTGTTCCATTGACGTCTTCTAAATCAGAATCACGGCAGTCACCAAGTGGCGTGGCCGGTGCAAGAGTTACACCCTCGTTGACACGACAAAGAACAAGCTTGAGTTTGTCGCCCAGCTTCGACGCCGAAACGGTGGCTGGTACGTTGGTTACGCTCAGATCAACGTTGACCGTTGAATCGGCCGCGTTGGCACCGGAAGCCACGAACATGCCGCCGGAAACGATTGCCAAAGTGGCAACCGACGCACTCATTGTGCGAAATAGTTTGTTATTCATAACCATTCCTTCTGTTGTTACGGAAGCCAAATTGACCTCTTGAGATGAATGTATCTCTCGCAGGTAAACATTCAAGGTCAGGGGACCCTAGCTGGAGAGAATCACAGCAAACTCTCAGCGCGACAAACCGCTAAACTTGAAAAGTTGCCTCGAGCAACACCAGGAGAATTCGCCTAGTGGCCTATGGCGCCAGCTTGGAAAGTTGGTTGGGTGCAAGCCCTCATGGGTTCGAATCCCATATTCTCCGCAGATGCCCCACCGTCAGAAATGACTGGTGGGGTTTCGCTTATCTACTGACATACAGCCCTGTTCTTGATCCGCAAAAACGATGCCATAAAGTTACCAAACAAGTGACCAATGCCTTTGTAACGCCTGTGTATCGCATTACATTTGAGTAATGGGGAGAAGAAGTAACGAAGAACTGAAAGCCGCAGGAGCATCGCCTCGAAAGCGTGGTGAAGGCACTGTATTTGAAGTGCCAGGCAGGCCGGGCTATTTCCAAGCGATGGGGAACTCACTCAACAAATCCCAAAGTGCGGGCGAGATGGCGTCAACCTCGAGCGGGACATACGGGGCAAGAAAAACTCTCAACTCGTTCCAGACCTGAACTAAGCCCAGCGCTAAGTCATTGCCAGACCTGGCTGCCGGCAACGCATCCTCCATTTTGAGGATGATGCGGTTGAAAACTTCCAAGATGTCTGCTGCATCCGAGTTTCGCACCGCCTTGCGGGCGCTCGCCCAAGTTTCCAAAAGATCCTTTGCCTCTGCAAAGCGATCGTCGCGGTTTCCTAACATTTGTTGCTCCTTTTCACCTAAGCCATAGCGGGTATGGCTGATTCGCATTGTTGCGAGCTTGGTGGTGAAAAGGTTCTTGAGTATTTTGTAACACACCCCACCGACATGGTTCTCTATGCCTTGTTTTATGAGGGTTTTGAAAAACATGGCGCCTTGAAACGGTCGACCATCTGATGGCAATCCGAGTTACGGTTGAAGTGACTGATGTGTCAAAGCATCAGTGTTCACTAATGAGACAGTGAAAAAGCCCCAGATTGCTCTGGGGCTTTTGTCATTTCGCAACTATCGAGCCAGAAAGATTTGTTCCGCTCTTGATGGTGTTGTAGATCGTGCCGAACTTCAACAGGTTCTTTTGAAGCAGGTCGAGTTTGTTCTGATCCGCAGTCGTTTTGATTGTTACGAGATAGACGATGTCATCGATGCGAGCTTCATCGATTGGACGCTGCGCAGTTAGCGACACATCAACCGTTTCGTATTCGATTCCAAGAGTCCCTGCAACTCTTTCGATTCCCTTGATGATGCATGCCGCTAAGGATGCGAGCAAAAGCTCTACCGGGTTGAAGGTGTCAAGACGCCCAGAAATACTTGTGTCAATCGTGAACTCGGCATTCTTGGATCTAACCGTTGAACCGGAAGCATCAAGACGGTGCGCGCTGACCTGGAAGGTCATCATCAGTGAAGACATGTCAGATTTCCAGAAGCTTGGCGATTTGCTGCCACCGGTCTTGATTGACGTTGTACCAAACCCAGGTGCCTCGCTTTTCACGTTCGATGAGCCCTGCGTCGGTGAGCACCTTGAGGTGGTGACTAACCGTTGGCTGTGTTAGCGCTAATGGTTCAGTGAGGTTGCACACGCACGCTTCGGCGTTGTTGCTGGCGTTGATGTAACTGATGAGTTGAATGCGAGTTGGGTCGGCGATCGCTTTCAATAGCACAGCTAACTGTTCTGCTTCAGGTCGGCCAATCGGGGCGGCCAAGCCTGATGGCGCGCATGCTTTTACATCAACCGGTGTGATTGTGAGTGTTGTCATCTGAAGAACCTCATCACGAAAAGATGAACATTTCGGAAACATAGACAGTCGTCTATGTAAGTTAGTGTAGAACATAGATAGACATCTATGTTTGAAAGGTACCCAAGATTGGCAAAGATTTTCCGAAAATCTCTGGCTGAGTTTGTTGGAACAGCCTCGCTCGTCTGCGTGGTTGTTGGCTCGGGCATCATGGGCACGAACCTTTCGCATGATGTTGGTGTCGCGTTGATCATCAACGCACTGTCGACCATCATGGCGTTAGCGCTTTTGATTCTTGTTCTGGGGCCGATCAGTGGCGCACACCTGAATCCTGCTGTGATTTTCGTCCAGATTCTTCGCCGCAGCCTTCCTGTGTTTGAAGCCGTCGCCTTTGTTGTTGTACAGATCGCTGGTGCAATCGTTGGTGCTCTTCTGGCAAACCTAATGTTTGATTTGCCGCTCGTCCAGATTTCGACACACGAACGCATCGCAGCTGGCTTGCTTGTCGGCGAAGTTTTTGCCACGGCGGGGTTGATTGCCGTCATTGGCATCCTCAGTGCACGTAACCAGGAGCGCTTGATTCCTGTTGCTGTAGCGGGATGGATTGGTTCTGCCTACTTCTTCACTTCTTCGACATCATTCGCTAACCCGGCCGTGACAATCGGGCGAGTATTCAGCGACACCTTTGCCGGTATTTCACCGGCCTCAGTTTTGCCATACATCGCCGCCCAACTCGTGGGCGCCTTGATTGGTATGGCAGTTGTCAGAGGAGTGGCCCGTGCCTGAAACCAAACCAACCGTTCTTTTCGTCTGCGTTCACAACGCAGGTAAGTCGCAGATGGCCGCAGCGTTGATGCGAGCCAAGGCCGGAAACGCCATCCAAGTACTTTCGGGCGGCACTCACCCAGGTGATGCCCTCAACGAACCGGCACGAAGCGCTGTCGAAGAACTCGGAGCCTCGATGTACGGCGAACACCCAAAGGAAATCACTGACGAGGTCTTCATGAACGTCGACCGCATCGTGATCCTTGGTAATGAAGCCAAGCTCACTGCTGTGCATGGAATGAAGGGCACTATCGAAACCTGGTTGACGCCTGAGCCAGGCCCTGAAGTTGGCGACAAACTCGCACAAACTCGCATCGTGCGAGACGACATCGCCCGACGCGTTGAAGGCCTCTACAACGAACTAACAAAGAACTAGGAGAAGACATGTCTGACAAGAAAGCAACCGTTCTATTCGTATGCATACACAACGCTGGGCGATCACAAATGGCAGCCGGTTACCTGCAACACCTCGCCGGTGACCGCGTGCAGGTTCTCTCAGCAGGCACCGAACCAAAAGATCAGGTCAACCCTTCAGCAATCGCAGCAATGGCCGAAGAGGGCATCGACATTGCCAACAGCACACCAAAAGTTTTGACCACAGAGTCAGTCAAAGACTCCGACTACGTCATCACCATGGGCTGCGGCGATGCCTGCCCATTCTTCCCTGGCAAGACTTACCTCGACTGGCCACTGTACGACCCAGAAGGCAAAGGCGTCGACGAGGTGCGTCCAATCCGTGACGCGATTCGCGCCAAGGTTGAAGCCCTCATCGCAGAGATCGACGCAAAGTTCTAATGACCGACATACACGACGTCATCATCATTGGTTCTGGACCATCCGGCTACACCGCTGCTATCTATGCAGCCCGAGCGCAACTCAACCCAATCGTGTTTGAAGGTGCCGTGACGATGGGAGGTGCGTTGATGAACACCACAGAAGTTGAGAACTTCCCTGGCTTCACCGACGGCATCATGGGCCCAGACCTGATGATGAACATGCGAGCTCAAGCAGAACGCTTCGGGGCAAATCTCATCACCGACGACGTCGTTTCAGTCGAACTTGAAGGCGAAATCAAGAAGGTCACCGATGGCACAGGAAACACACTCAAAACCCGCTCGGTAATCCTTGCGATGGGAAGTGCATTCCGTGAGCTTGGAGTGCCAGGAGAAAAAAGGCTCTCGGGTCACGGCGTCTCGTGGTGTGCAACCTGCGATGGATTCTTCTTCAAAGGACAAACCGTTGCCGTCATTGGCGGCGGCGACAGCGCCGTCGAAGAAGCAACCTTCCTCACCAAGTTCGCTGACAAGGTCTATCTCGTCCACCGCCGCGACCAACTTCGTGCCTCCAGGGCAATGATCGCCCGCGCCGAAGCAGACCCCAAGATTGAGTTCGTCTGGAACTCTGAACCCCTCGAAGTTCTAGGTGAGACAAAGGCCACGGGAATCCGACTCCGCAACACCGTGGACGGAACCGAAAACGTCCTCGATGTCACCGGCGTATTCGTCGCCATAGGGCACCACCCACGCAACGAACTCGTCAAGAGCACCATCGACCTCGACGCTGGCGGCTACGTGAAGGTCGACTGCGGTTCAACCGCAACAAATGTTGACGGTGTCTTCGCGTGTGGCGACCTCGTCGACCACTCATACCGCCAAGCAATCACCGCAGCAGGCACCGGCTGTTCAGCAGCCCTGGACGCAGAACGTTGGCTAACCCACCACAAGGAGACCGCATGAGCGAGAACGCAATCGTAATCACCGACGCAACCTTCGACGAACTAGTGAACAAAAGCGACAAACCCGTAGTGGTTGACTTCTGGGCTCCTTGGTGTGGGCCGTGCCGTGCCGTTGCACCTATCCTGGACGAGCTTGCAGGCGAATACGCCGAAAAGATAACGGTCGGAAAAGTCAACGCGGACGAGAACGTCGAATCGGTCACCGCCGCAGGAGTGGTGAGCATTCCAACCATGAACGTCTATTTGAACGGCGTGATCGTGAAGAGCATCGTGGGAGCAAAGCCGAAGCCGGTCTTGCTCGAAGAGCTCGCCGCGTTCATCAAATAGGGGTCACTTCGCTGGGTTGCTAGTGACCAAACAAGTGACCAATAGTCCGAATGAAATGGTCGTATCCTTGTATTCATTGAGGTGTAGGGCTATTTGTATCGCCTAGATTCCAAGTCCTACATTCTCCGCGTGAGGTCCGAGCGAGTTAAAAGACTCGGTGACCGAAACCACCACTGGTGTGTAAGAACATCAGGGTTCACTAATGAGACAGTGAAAAAGCCCCAGAGCAATCTGGGGCTTTTGTCTTGAAGGGTTAGAAGCTCTTAGATGGCCAGCTGTTCTTGGATTGCGGTCGAGAGACTAAACAACGTGAAAATATGCAACGCTGCGATGAATAAATTGCTTATTACGACTGGGTTAGAAAAAGATCTCACGGTAAACGGCGTCGTGATTTTATAAATGACTTGAACCAGCAAAAGTGCAAATACGAATGAGGGCACTGGTTTGAAGACCAGAAAGAGCGAGACAGCAAGGATTGCAAAATAGATTGACATCAAGATTCCGCGAGCTTCTGTGAAGCCACCCCACGCATGATCCACAACTGGTGATTTGATAGCCATCAACACAAGTATGGGAGCGAGGACC
Source organism: Actinomycetota bacterium (assembly GCA_041180065.1). Classification (GTDB taxonomy): domain Bacteria; phylum Actinomycetota; class Actinomycetes; order Actinomycetales; family Microbacteriaceae; genus Rhodoluna. Next base: position 19,533 of record JBEGSI010000033.1, read on the forward strand.
AAAATGTTTACCGCTAGTGAAATGTAAATCAAGGTGTTCATTCCGATGCCCCTAAACGTTGTCTTGCTGAATTTCGTTTACCGGTGACCGGCTGAAGTTTTCCAACTTTGCCGAAGCCAAACGGCGGCATGTTTACGTAGACATTTTCGGTCTTGCCAGGGTCGATGACATAGGTTTCGTGATAGATACCGACAGCATTCGTGCTCCTGGCCGCTTTATTGAAAGCTTTCCAAGCCGGCAGATGTTCTGCGTCTGTTGCTTTTGAGTAGGCAATGAGTTTCTCGGCGCTTTCCCAGTACTGAACCAGAATCAGGGTGCGACCCAGCCACATCTGATAAGACTTGAAGCCGAGCTCCGGGTTTTTGAACAGTTCGGGGAGCATTCTTGCCATCGCCATAAACACGGGAAGCCAACGATGAATCGCGAACACGTTGTTCACACGCATCCCAATCAAGAAAACTACGAAACCCTCGTTTGATACCGAAGTCATTCGCTCTTTAAGTACTTTTGCCATTTCGTTGAACCTCATTGTCTTGTTGTCAGTTAGGAGAAATGCCCCTGATTTTCACCAGGGGCATTTTGGCTAACCAACTAGGTTGGTCCACGCCAGACTCAGAAGGAACAGCGCTGCGCAAAACAGCACTGCACCTAGGCCCAAACCAACCGGAGATTGCCAGCCATGCCAGCGCTCCTGATAGTCGAAGCGTTTCCTAGTCCAAGAATCTCGCAATTGAACCCAGTCATTCATTTCCTGGATATTCTTGCTTTTCTTTTCCTCTTTCATGTTTCTTCACTTTCTTCTTTATTGGATTTGAGTGAAGCAAAAATAATTAACATAAATAAGGCTTCGTTGACATTTTAGTGTCGGCTAGGGTGAATCTATGTTTAAGCAAATCTTCGTAAACCTGCCAATTGAAAACCTGAAGAACTCGGTTGCCTTCTTCAAGGAACTTGGATTCACGTTCAACGAGCAGTTCAGCGACGAAGAGTCGACTTGCATGATTGTCTCGGAGCACATCTACGTGATGCTGCTTGAAAAGAATAAGTTCTCGAAGTTCACCACCAAAAAGATTGCCAGTCACGATACCGTCGAGGCCCTCTTCTCGTTCTCGTGTTCATCTGCAGACGAAGTAAAAGCGATCTCCGAGAAAGCTTTCGAACTCGGTGGTCGACGCGTTGGCGACCCTGAAGACATGGGCTTTATGTTCAGCTGGGGCTTTGAAGACCTAGATGGTCACATGTGGGATCTGTTCTGGATGAACCCAGAACATATTCAGTAGCTCAAAATGAACTAAGCAGTCGATCTACCTGAGCTTCTGGCGATTCTAGCCAAGGCATACCTGACTTATGGGTGCGCAAAGAAACAATGCCATGCAGTGAAGCCCATATCTGGGTTGCCATTTTCACTGCGTCATCGCTTGGCTGATCTTGTCCGGTAATCAAAGAAGCCGTTTGGTAGATGAGGTGAAGGCCTGGCCTCATTCCGACTTCTAAGAATTTCTCATCGTCAGTGGTTTCAAACATGAGTTGGTAGGCACCAGGATTTTGAAGGCCCCAAGCAACATAGGCTTGCGCAAAGTTTTTGAGTCTCTCGTGCGGATTTGTGCTTCCGACTGCAGTTTCTAAAAGTGTTTGCTCCAACTGCTTGTGGAGGTGAACAATCACACTTAGGAAGAGTTCGTCTTGCGAAGAGAAATGTCGGTAGGCGGCCCCTGGAGCTACGCCAGCGTTGGTTGCCAATTCCCGCATGGTTGGCAGTTTCACTTTGCCGGGTTTCGAAAGTAGTTCAACGGCAACCTCAAGCAATCTAACCTTGAGGTTTGGTTGATTTTCCGATGCTTTTACCATTGTGAACAAGTGTATACTCAGAAAAAGTGAACAGATGTTCACAATCGGATCGGAGTTCCATGCTAACCAAACTCAAAGTCGTCACCTTAGGTTTGGTCTCCCTGCTGGCGATCTCCGGATGCTCGAGCAGTGCGACCACCAACTCCAGTAATTCTGATGTGGTGGACATCAAAGACATCGTGCTCACGAATAAGAGCGGTGACTGCGCCGACTACTCGGCGAGTTATCAAGCCGAAGTAAAAGACATTCAACTTTTCGAAGACTACATTGCACAGTTCAAGGTGTCCGACGACGAAACCAAGTGTTCCGTGACGGCCAACGACATCCCGAATTACGATTTCAATGACGACTCGGCCCACTGGGCGACTCCCATTGCCGAACAAGACATCTCGGTGTCCATCCCCCGCAATCCCACCGCTGCCGCAACAACGAGCGATCTCAGCTTGCTGACCTACAACGCAATCATGTTGAACGGAGTTGTGCTCGACCAAGTTGCAAACGGTTGTTACAAACCAGATGACTCGACGGCCGACCAAGACGGGAACGTTGCCAACGGTTGCGGACTCTGGGTTGACTGGCGCCTAGACCCGATGGGAAAAGTGAGCCTCGGCACCGATTCGCACAATGGCCACACGCAGCCTGATGGCCTTTATCACTATCACGGCAACCCACTTGCACTCTTTGACACCCAAGACAGTGAAACCGTATCGCCAGTGATCGGCTTCGCCGCCGATGGATTCCCGATCTATGGTCCTCATTTCCTTGACCCCGCTACTGGGAAAGTTACTGAAGCTAAGTCTGGTTACACGGTGAAGTCGGGCGACAGACCGACTTCGGATACCAGCCCAGGAGGGGCATACGACGGAACCTACATTCAGGACTACGAATTCACTAATGCAGGGCATTTAGACAAGTGCAATGGAATGACCTTAGATGGGCAATACGGTTACTACGTGACCTCCAGCTACCCGTATGTAATGGGGTGCTTCACCGGTTCACCAGACTGGAGCTTCTCCAAAATCAAAGATTTTGTACTTTGGGCTTCCTACGGTTTTCTTGCAGTTACTGCCGGAACAATCTGGCTAATTATCCGCAGACGTAGAAAAAGAAGTTAGTTTCGAGAGCCCCTTGCCTTTAGGGAGATTCTTGTAATCCCATTGGATGGCAACAGCTTCTATAAGCCAATCGTTCAGCGCTTCAACATCTGAATCGGTTGCAATGCTGATGCCGGCGGCTTGAAACTTTCCGATCGGTTTGAGACCGGCCTTCTTGAAAGACTTGCCACTCCAGAAAAGAACTTCGAGTCCGGCCTTCTTGAGGCTGTAGCCAAAGACCGGGTTGCCTTCGATGAACCATACCGGGTGACCGTGCCAAACCTTCGACTCGGCTTGCGGAACCTTTTTGTCGAAAAGCTTGGCCAACTGTTCCGCAAGAACGCGGGCTTCTGGATTCAATTGTTGGTTGTATTCGGAAACGCTCATTTATAGCGCTTTGTCTAGTGCCGTGAGAATTCCGTCGACGTCTTCCTGGGTAGTATCCCATGAACACATCCAGCGAACCTGTCCGGTTGCCTGGTTCCAAACATAGAATCGGTAGTCGGCCATAACCTTGTTGGCAACGGCTTCAGGTAGTTCCGGGAAGACGGCGTTTGCTTCGGCCTTGTTGCGAACGATTACTTCCGGGTGCTTGGCGGCAATCGCAAGCACGCCTTCATAGAGCTTTGATGCCATGGCGTTGGCGTTCTTGGCGTTTTCCAGAGCAACCTCAGCATTGTTCTCAAAGAGAGCGATTAGCTGAGCCGAGAAGAAGCGCATCTTGGACGCAAGCTGCATTGAGGTTTTGCGCAGGAATGGCATGCTTTGTGCGAGCGCTTTACCCTGCGCGGTTGAGGCGTTGGTAACAATGACGGCTTCGGCGGCGAGAGCACCGATCTTGGTGCCACCCAGTGAAACTAGGTCAACGCCCAGGTCGGTGGTGAGCTGCTTGAAGTTGAGGCCTAGGGCTGCGGCCGCGTTGGATAGTCGAGCGCCATCCAGGTGAAGCAGTAAGCCGTGCTTGTGAGCTAGGTCGGCGAGCGCCTTGATCTCAGCCGGCTGGTAGAGAGTGCCCATCTCGGTGGTTTGGGTGATGCTGATAACGCCAGGCTGGGCGCGGTGAACCGAACCAATGTCGAAGATTTGGCTTTCGGCCAGTTCTGGGGTCAGCTTGCCATCGATCGTTGGCACATTCCAAAGCTTGAGGCCAGCCATCTTTTCAGGGGCGCCACCCTCGTCCATGTTGATGTGAGCGCTCTCGGCGCAGATCACAGCTTCCCAACGCTTGGTTGCTGCCTGAAGTGCCACAACGTTTGCACCGGTGCCATTGAATACTGGGAAGCCAACTGCGTTTGGGCCGAAAAGGTCTTTTACAAGCGCGTCGAAGCGAGCGGTTACCGAGTCTTCGCCGTAGGCAATCTCGTGACCTTCATTCTCGGCTGCAATTGCCTTTAGAACAGCTGGGTGAACTCCGGCATAGTTGTCGCTGGCGAAACCTCTTGGGTTTTTCGTCATGGTTAGTTTCCATCCTCTGGGATAAAGGCCTGACGCCCTTCGAAAGGCGTCGACAAAATTACGCTGGTTCTGGTTGAAACATTGGCAACGCTGCGAATTCTGGCCAGAAGAGTTTCAAGCTCGGAAGGTTCGGTTACAGCGACTTTGACGATGTAAGACTCGACACCAGCAACCGACCAACAACTCTCGATTTCCTGAATCGGTGCAATAAGTTCGGCGATGTCGTCTGGGCGAGCGGGATCGATTGGTGTTAGCGAAACCAAAGCATGCAGGGTTAGCCCCGCTTCACGCTGGTTCACCGTGGCACGGTAACCAGTGATTACTCCCCTGGTTTCCAACTTCTTGATGCGCTGGTGAAGGGTTGAACTTGGAACATCCAAGGTGTCGGCTAGTTCACCGATTGACGCACTGGAATCAGTGGCCAACAGGCTGACAATTTTGCGATCTAGGGCGTCCATGATTCAAGTATTCCAGCCCTTAGGCAGTGATGCCCTTGGTTGAGGCAATCACATCGGAGAGCTTTCGGTTGAGGGTGTCATAGAAGACGTTCAGTGGGAATTCGTCGTCTTTGATTAGGTTCACGAGTTCTTTCAATTCACCGTCGGTTGGAAGGTGGTCTACTCCCTTGGCCCAGGTTGATGCTGGGTGTGGCTGAACCAAACCGGTGACGAATTCGTAGGCGGCAATCCACTGAGCCAGCCGGGAGCGGTTAATTCCATCGTGATAGAGAGCCTCAACCTGCTCGCACAGTTCCACCACAGATTCGGTAACCAAATCCCAGTCGAACGCCAAGCGGTTGTCGGTCCATTGAAGGGCGCCGGTTTTGTGGAGGTGGGCGAAAATGATTTGCCCGCCGAGGCCGTCATAGTTTCGCACTCGATCACCAGTGATTGGGAAACGGAATAGGCGGTCGAACAAGATTGCGTAGCGCATGTACTTGGCCAAGCGGTCACCTTCGGCATCGAGCACCAGAGTCTCGCGGAAGGTGGAAAGGTCGCAGCGAAGCTCTTCAAGCGCGTACATCCAGAACGGCATGCGCTGTTTAATCATGAACGGGTCGAATGGCAGGTCACCTCGCGAGTGAGTGCGGTCATGAATTAGGTCCCAGAGGACGAAGGTTTCCTGGGCGAGAAGCTGATCGCTAATCAAACGTTCGGCGTCGGCAGGAAGCGGTAGGTAGAGTAGCTCCTTAGCCGCCGTGGTTACCCTGCGGAAGCGGGCAGCCTCGCGGTCGCAGAAGATTCCACCCCAGTAGTAGGTGGCTACTTCGCGAGTTGCTACGGTTTCTGGGAAGAACACTGCCGAGTTGGTGTCGTAGGCCGAGGTGAAGGCCAAGAACTCGATTGGGATGAATGCCGGGTTGTTGTACTTCTGCTCCTTGGCGGCCAACCAGTCTGGCCAAAAGGTGTTTATGACCAGTGCTTCTAGGTTGCGGTTCGGGTTTCCATTTTGGGTGTACATCGAGAACACAGCCAGAGTCTGCACGCCGTCTTTGCGATTCAAATCCGGACGGAACAGCTGAAGAGAGTCGTAGTAGTCGGGAACCTGGTAGCCGCCGGTGCGCCAGTTTTCAATGTCTACCTTCACCGCAGCCAGATACTCGGCTTGGTGTGCGAACTTTGGAGCTAGTCCGTCGATTGAGGTCAAAACCGCGTCGACGAGCTGTGACGCCTCTTCGGCACTGTGGGCAACGGTATCGATTGAACCGTCTTTTTCCTGCATCGGACGAAGTGCTTCCACCGTTTCCTGAAGCTTCAACCAATGCGGGTCTGTTGCGGTCCAGTTAGTTGCCTTGCCTTTTGAAGCGTTGGCAACGATTCGCGAGTTGCCAAGCCAGCCGGCGATGTTTAGTAAGAACTGGCGGTTGTCGAAATCCTCGATCGAGTCGTCGCCGAATAGGTCTGAGTCGGCAAGCACCACAACACGTCCAGCCTTGTGTTTAACAGCAACACCCACTGCCGCATTTGCTGGGCTCGCGCTCTCGCTTGATCGCAGGATGACCTCGGCGGACGCGGCTGGAGAAACCTCTAAAACTCCGGCACGGTAGAAGCAGACGTTTTCTAAGCGGTAGGAGAAGTCAGATTCAACGTGACGGTCGAACGTTGGCAGAATCCAGGTAGCCACATCTTTGAAGCAGTTTGCAGAGTCCTGAACTGTTGCGTTGGCAATGGTCACGCCGAACTTTTGGCTTAGTTCGCCGAAGTTATTGCCGTATTTTGGCTGCTCGGTTTCACCCAAAAGCAACAGGCTTCCGCCGAGTGAAACAAACTTCTCGATGGCCGAAAGTTCTTCGGTTGCCAAAACCGGGCTGCCAGAGCCAATGGTTTTCTCCCAGTCGTCGGTAGACGCGTGAGGAACAAGCAGAACGTCGACTTCGGCTAAAACCGTTTCGTCGATTAGACCTGAATCGTGCGTGGATACCTCGTACCCGTTTTCCTCGAGGGCGCTGGCAAGCTTCTGGTAACTGGCGTCGGCGGGGTTGGCCGAGTTCATCCGCGACGCAACTGCTGGATCAACGGCCCAGGCTTGGTTGTGTGACTGGTCGATAAGAATTTTTGTCATCTTTGACTCCAAATACGGATTATTTACACGCTTTGGAGAAATTCTATCGAAATTATCCGTTCAGACTCAATTTTGCTGGCTGAGAAGCTTATTTCTTGCCCTTGCCGATGATTCGTTTCCAGAACTCTTTAAGCCCAGCCACGATGCGCTCGAGCCCCTGCATGCCCTGCTTGTGAAGCTCGCGAGCCCAGGCGACTTCCAGCGCCAAGATCGACAGCCCGAAGAAGATGAACAGCAAGCCAGGACCAGGCGTCACCATCATGATTAGCCCAAGCACGAGTAGAGCAAAGCCAATCACCATGGTTAGCAGCCACCGCACCGGGTGAGGTAAAACCGAAAGCCATTCCTTGATTTTGTCCATAGGTTAATTAGACCAGACCTTAGCGGCAAACACTCTTGATGGTTACGCTTGAGAGATGACCGCTTCCCCCATCAAGGTAGTTTTTCTCACCTTCTACTTTGAAGCGTGGGACGCCTTGGCCGATGTGCATTCCAAGATGCTTGCCGACCCTAGGTTTGATGTCACGGTCATCTCGATTCCTAGACGCTTTCGCAAAGAAGAGCCATTTGGCGCGGAAGAAAAAGTGAACGCGTTCCTTTCGGAACAGGGCGTTGCACATGAGCGTTTCAACTTCGACGATTCAATGGTTGGCCTCGCTCGATTGAAAGAACTTGCTCCCGACTACGTGTTCATCAACTATCCGTGGCAACGCAATTACCAACCCGGCTACCGCGTTGAAGTGCTGAGCGAATTCACCAAGGTTTGCTACGTGCCCTACTATTCACTTGCGCTCGTCAATGAGCCGGGCGAAGTCGGCGTTACGCCATACCTTTACACCCAACGGTCCAACCAGTTAGCATCACTTGTTTTCACACAGGATTCAAACACCATCGACGCCTACGCCAAGACCTCCCGCGGAAATGATTATGTTCACCTAACCGGCACACCAAAAATCGATGCCCTGGTTCGAAAGGTGCACGAAGCTGAAGCCGAGTGGCCACTTGATAACCCAGGTAACCGGAAGATGGTTTGGGCTCCTCACCACAGTTTCTCCGAAAGCTGGTTCAACTTCGGAATGTTTACGAAGATATCCGTACAGATGCTTCACTTTGCCAAGACAAACCCAAACCTCGACATCGTGCTGCGACCACACCCGATCATGTTTGGAAACCTAGTGTCGAGCGGCGTACGTTCAGCCGAGGAACTTGAGAATTGGTTATCGGAATGGAACTCGCTTTCAAACACGGCGATTGACTCAGAAGGTGACATCGCCCCGCTCTTCGCAGCGGCCGACATCTTTGTAACCGACGGCATCTCGTTCCTTGGCGAATACCCGCTCGCCACCGGCAGGCCAACAGTGTTTTTTGAAAACGAAGACCACTGGCCCTGGTCTCCGATTGGCAAGATTGCCTCGCGAGCTAACATCCACGTTCGCACCTTCGACGAATTCGAAGACTCCTTCAACAACATCATTGAAAACGGACTTCCAGATTTCAGTGAAGAAATTGCCGAACTACAGAAGGCGGCTCAACCATTCCCTGGAGAGGCTGCCGCGAAAATCGTCGAAGTGGTTTTGAAAGATTTTGAAGACCAAACACCGCTGGTCGATAAAACCAAAGTCAGCGAGGTTGCCTGGGAACTCAAACCAGAAGCCGAACCAGCTTGGGACTAGGCGTTCGGAATAATTGCCGCGGGTTTGGGCTTGTTGAAGGTGTAACTTCCCTCCAACGCCCAAGGATCTGAAATGAACATCGATTTCAAGGCCATCGCCGAGACTCTAACCGAAAACATTCGTGCATTCGGAGGCTTCAACCCAGAGCAGGTTCGCCAGAGCGGGCTGCTCGGTGACGAGGGTGTTCGGAACTATTTGTTGCGTGCGCTCAAAGGTGGCGGCAAGACCGGACACGAACTGAGTCAGGCGATCGAAGAAGCCAGCAGTGGTCGAGTGAAGCCAACCCCTGGACGCATTTATCCACTCCTTGAGAGCCTCCTCGATGAAGGACTAGTTGTAGTGGCTGTCAAAAAAGATCGCAAGATCTACAGCCTCACCGAATCGGGCAAAGCAGCCGAAGCTTCTCTTGAAGAGCAGCCGAACATTGATGAAACCGAGAGCACTGCCAGTTGGGCCACTCCAAAGTGGGTCGATGTTCGGGGTGCGGTTCCAGTTGCAGCAACCCGACTAGCCAAGGCTTCACTCGAGGTTGCCCAATACGGCACCAAAGAGCAACAAGAAGCTGCCGCGGCAGCGATCGACGACGCTCGAAAGCGAATTCACGAAATCCTTTCGGAAAAGTAAACACTTGAAAAGTAGATACCGTCGCATACTTCGGTTTGCCGCACTTGCTCTGTTTCAAACCTGGTGGTTTGAACTAGCACTTCCGAAATTTGGCTTGAAGCGCCTAGTGGCAAGAGGCCGAATGGCTCGATATCAAAAGCTTGCGCGGAAATTCGGTGCTCTGGCTCTAGACCTCGGCGGACTAATTATCAAAGCGGGTCAGTTCGCTTCCTCGCGTTTGGACGTTCTCCCAAAAGCGATCACCGCTGAACTCGAATCGCTCCAGGATGAGGTTGAGCCGGTTCCGTTCGAACGAATCAAGCCGCAACTAGAGACCCAACTTGGTTTCGATCTGGACCTGGCCTACAAGTCATTCAACCAAACACCAATTGCCTCCGCGTCACTCGGGCAGGTTTACCGCGCACTGCTAACCGACTCCCTGGCAGCCGACTTTGGTTCAACGGCCGTAGTGGTCAAGGTTTTGCGACCTGGCATTGAAGAGATAGTCGAAGTCGACCTAAAGGCTCTTCGAAAAGTTGGGCAATGGCTGTCTCGAATCAAACTGGTTTCTCGCCGAACCGATGCCCCAGCGCTGGTTGAAGAGTTTGCCAAGGTGAGCCTCGAGGAAATTGATTACTTCCACGAAGCGGGAAACCTAGAACGCTTTGCAGAAAATCACTCGAACGACCCGAGGGTTGGAGCTCCGGTGGTTATTTGGGAGCGCACTTCGAAGAAGGTGCTCACCCTTAGCGATGTTTCGGCTATCAAAATCAGTGATGTGAATGCCCTCATGGCTGCCGGCCTTAACCCCAACGCGGTGGCGGCGGAACTGGCGCGAACCACCTTCGAGCAAATCTTCACCCACGGGTTCTTCCACGCCGATCCGCACCCTGGCAACATTTTCGTTTCGGTCGGTTCCCCAGAATCTGAGGTTGATTTCAAGATCACTTTCATCGACTTCGGGATGATGGGTGAAATCTCCGACGAACTTAGAAACGGTCTCCAAAGCTTCATAATCGCCCTAGTTTCTAGGGACGCCCGCGCTTGCGTTGCTGGAATGCAAAGACTCGGTGTTCTTCTACCCAACGCCGACACCGTTGAATTGGAAAAAGCGATTTCAACGCTATTTGAAAGATTCGGTGGGGTGGGAGTTGCCGAGCTAACTCAAACCGACCCCGAGGAATTCAAGCAACTGGCACTTCAATTCAGTGATTTACTTCGCACTCTGCCGTTCCAACTTCCAGAAGACTTCTTGCTGCTCTTCCGTTCGGTTTCACTGCTATCCGGGGTAACTAGCTCGCTTAACCGTGACTTCAACATGTGGGATGCCGTCGACCCGTTCGCCAGAACGTTGCTCAACGGCGGTGGTAGCGGCACTCTAAAAGCGGTTGGCCGTGAAGTTTTGTCATTTGCCAGCACTGTTGCGGCTCTCCCCGGAAGGCTCGACTCGGTGCTTGGTCGCCTAGATCAAGGCACTCTAAACGTTAGAAGCCTCGAGGTTGAGAAAGGTTTGCGCCGGCTCGACGGAAGCACTCGCCGCGTCACCGCTGCCATTATTTTTGCGGTGTTATTCGCCGGTGGAATCGCTCTTCGTCTAACTGGCGACGACCTTGGAACGGCGCTGCTGGTTGCCAGTGCGCCAGTTGGAATCTACGCTCTAGGATTCCTAAGGCTGCCCTAGTCGTTGGCTTCAGGCCAACCGCCTGGAGGCCCAACGATGATTAGCGCTGCAAAAATGGCGACGACAACCAAAACCAATGCTGCTGCCAATAACGCCGGACGGTTGATAAACCAACGGTAAAGTCGATCGAACCAATGGTCGTCTTTTGCATGACCAGAATGGGTTTTACGCCAATCTCCCTCAAGTTGTTTAGTCTTGTCGACTCGCATTTCGAAAGGGATGGTTGCGTAGGGAACCACAGCTAACGCGGTGGCCAGGACAATCTTCCAGAAACCCCACCGCTGGTTTACCCCAACCAGTGCAGCGATGACCCCGTAGCCAAGGAAAACAGCTCCGTGAATACCCCCGATAACGGTGACCAGGAGTTGTGGGAAGGCCCAGAACTGTTTACCTACTAAGCCAACTATTAGAAGTGTCCAAGTTACACCCTCGGCAAATGCAAACCGCCTGAATAGGGAACGGGGTGCAAATTTCGAAATACTTTCGTTCATGCAACAATCCTGTCACCTAAACTTAGGGGTAATTGTTTTTGAATTTGGGGGAAAAATGGCATTCAAATTATCTGCGCTTAGCGCGAAAGCGAAAATCGGAGTTTCGGCAGGTTTGGTTCTCCTGCTGGCAGGCGGCGGTGTTGCCTACGCGGCGCTGCAAACCCCTGAAGCGGTTGTTGGTCAAGCTTTTGCCTCGCTGTTTACCCAATCGAACCCGAGCCTAATAATTTCAGGTGACCTGAAGAGTCCGTCGCTGAGTGGCTCAACGCAAATCGAACTGGACACTGCCAGCGATGGCAGCCTTCTTACCCTTTCTGCAAACGCCGACTTTTCTGGTTTACCGGTTGGTGCAACCCTAAAGGTTGTTAGCGCAAAAGCCGGAGACGCCTATCTAAACCTCTCAGAATTCGAAACGCTGGCCAATTTCGTGAGTCAGACCGGGCTAATTCCGGCAACGGTTGTGAGTAGTGCCAAGTCTGCACTGACCGACACCTGGGTGAAAATCACCAAGGAAGAACTCACCGCCTATTCAGGCAATAACACCTGCATCTCAGAAAAACTGAACAACGCCGCGTACACCAAAAAGTTTGGGGAAGAGCTCGGTGGAATTCTCCGCTCAAACTTCTTCGTCGTTCCTAAAAAAGAGCTAGCCTCGGTTGGTTCGGATCGGGTCTTCGAATTGGGAATCGATGCCACCAAGCTTCGTTCGTTTTACAAAGGTATTCAGGACAGCAAGTACTACAGCGACGTCGCTAGCTGTATCCCTTCGCTGAATGTTGCAGATGTCGACCTAGATTCAATCACTCAAAAGCAAATCGATGAATCATTGAAGACAGTGAACATCACTCTCTATGCAGACTCGTTTAGTCACACCCTGTCTAAGTTGAACGTAGAAGCCAGCGACGCCCAGAGCTCACAGCAGTTGGTCGTTTCAGTGAAACCAAACGGCGATCAGTCGGGCAAGGTCAAAATTCCGGCAGAGTCAGTTTCATCAAAGGAATTGCTTGTGAGCCTTTTGGGTGGCAACATTCAATAAGGAGTTTTGCCAAGAGTCAGGAATTAGTTGTCTAAAGTCGTTGATTTTGTAAATGTTTCAACGGAGGGACTCGAAACCTCACCTTTTGTGAAGCAGCTTGCTGGATTACGTGCCAACGAAGCACGATACTTTCACAATAAGTACAAAATCGAGTTTGCAGTTAGCCAAGCATCAGAGGTTCCTGAGCTAATCGAGTACGTGAATCGGGTTCTTGCCGAACGCGACATAGTTCCTGCCTCGAAGCCACTTGAGGCAACTGAACTAATCGTCGATGGAATTCGCTGGACCTACGTGTTCTACGAGAGCGGTTTGGCAATCAACGTTCTTTACACCCTGGCCGACGCCAAAAAGCGTGCTGTTGGCTTCAAACTTTGCATGGATATGCCAATCCCAGAAGAGCTGGCAACGAAGTTCAAGTTCGCCAGACAGAAGTCGAAGCTGGCCGGGGAGATCCGCGGAAGCTTCTTCGTAGTAAAGGGCGAATACTAGAAAATCAGTGGTGTTGCACAAATAATGAAAGTGTTACACTTTTGCCATGCCAACCCTAAGACCACGACACATGATCACAGAAAGTGATCAACTTGCTGCCGCTATTGACCGCGCAGCTCAGGTCTGCCCAGATCTCATCGGTGAACGAGCAGACTTACTCCGCTACATAATCGACCGCGGTATTGAAACCATAGACGCAGAACGTCAGAAAGCGGCTAGTGCCCGCAAAAAGGCGATCATGGAAGTTGCTGGAAGCCTTTCTGGTGTTTGGCCGGAGAACTGGCGCGAAGAGATGAGAGCTGGATGGCCAGAGTAGCTCTCGATGCCGGAGTGATTATCGGCCTATACAACGACAACGACAGTCATCACAGATGGGCAGTCGACTTCATGTTTCAATCGGCATCCGACGATCTTCATGTGTCGGCTTTAAATTACGCGGAAGTTTCTGTAAGCCCCGTCAAGAATGGGCTTGCCGACAAGTTCTTTTCGGGAATGGACGGGCTTCAAATCAAAATCGAGAAAGTTAGCACAAAAGACATTATGTCGCTCGCCCAATTGCGAGTAGATACTTCGCTTCGAATGACTGATATCTGCGCAATCCAGCTGGCCACCAAACTTGATGGGATTCTGGCAACAACCGACAAGGCAGTAGCAAAAGCAGCTAAAGCTTTGGGTATCGAAGTTTTCCAGCCCTAGCTAACGCGCAGAACCAGCATGTACTGACCGCCGCCAGGGTTTAGCTCGGTCGTGAAGTTTACGTTTGGCGCGAGTCGAGATAGTCGGTCGAGCAGCCAATCAGATGCCTCTTGGGCATCGTTCAGATCTGGACAACGTGCGACCACTTCACGGCCGCCTTTACGATCTAGACGCTCAACCACTTCAACGAGCGGAGTTGGGTCGACCACGAAGATGTCCTTCGACCAAGGCGCAACTGGTTTGTTCTTGCCCTTCATGGTGTTGCACATGCGGTGAGCCAAACGCTCCACGTATGGCTTGCCCTTCTTCACTCGGGTTGAGTCGTAGCTGTCGACGCTTGGGCCTAGATCAGAGTTCACCGAGGCGTCTGGATCTACCGCTTGGTCGCAAAGCCAGCAACGCCAACCGTCTTGTTCGCCTACCTGATTCAAATCGCTCATTAGTTCAGGCTACCTGAGTCTTATATGCTTGACGAATGACCAATAGGGGTTTCGCCGGCAAACGTGGATTGGTTTTCGCGTTGGTATTGGCCTCAGCGTTAGTTGCGAGCCCAGCCAACGCTATTGTGGTTGCCGACCCAGTTCCCGATTACACCGTTCCGGCGAATTGGACCGATGAGGCTCTAGCGGCTCAGACAATTTTCGTGTGCTCAAGTTCGGGAAGCCTCAAATACAAACTGAACGATGTGAAGCGTGGTCTCGGTGGAATTGCCCTCGTTGGGAACGGTGCATCTAAGAGCATCAAGTCGCAGATTAAATACATCAAAAGCAAGGCTCTGCACGGGATCACTCCAGTAATTGCAAGCGACGAAGAGGGCGGCGATGTTCAAAGACTTCGGCACGCAATCTATCGCCTGCCATCGGCGGCCACCATGGGAACCTGGTCGGATAGCAAGATTAGAAAAACTGCCTTCGCCTACGGAAAGAAAATGAAAGCACTTGGCGTCGACATCGCTTTTTCTCCCGTTGCCGATCTAAGCGTTCCCGGCTACTTCATCAGCCGCGCCAGAAGAAGTTTTGGGTCGAAGCCCGATGTTGTTTCGAGAAAGGTTGTGGCCTGGGCCGACGGCCTCAAAGACGCCGACATCCTGCCGGTCGTGAAGCACTGGCCTGGTCACGGTCACTCCGCTGATACGCACGCGGTGCCGGGTAAGGTTCCAGCATTAGCCAAGTTGATTACCAAGGATCTGGTGCCATTCAACTATTCCTTCGAGCACGGAGTTACCGCGGCGATGGTTGGTCACCTCTTAGTGCCAGGCCTCACCGAACCGAACACCCCGACCAGCCGTTCTAAGGCTGCTTTGGAGTTGCTTCGTAGCCAAATCGGTCCTGATGGGCTAATCATTACCGATTCGCTTTCCATGGGTGGGGCAACCAAAGGCGTGAAACGCAACATCGCCGAAGCAGCGATTCGCTCGCTCGAGGCTGGAGTTGACGTGGCACTGGTTTGCACCGGACCACGCAACCTAATCACCAAGGTAACCGCAGCGGTAACCAGTGGCAGGCTCTCTCGAGCATTCATGATCGAGAAAGTAAAGCGTATTTTGGCCTACAAGAGAAGCCTCGGCGTTATCGACTAAACGTGCAGGTCGAAACGATCCGCGTTCATCACCTTCACCCAAGCCGCCACGAAGTCGGTAACAAACTTGTGCTTGTTGTCGTCTTGCGCGTAGAGCTCGGCGTAGGAACGAAGAATCGAGTTTGAACCAAACACTAGGTCTACTCGGGTTGCGGTGTAGATGACCTGCCCGTTGTGACGCGAGCGAATGTTGTAAAGGTTTTCTCCGGCCGGTTCCCAAACGAAACTCATGTCGGTTAGATTCACAAAGAAGTCATTGGTGAGATGACCTGGGGTCTGAGTGAAAACACCGTGCTTGGTTCCGGCATGGTTGGTTCCAATGACTCGGAGTCCGCCAATGAGAACGGTCATTTCCGCGGCGGTTAGCCCAAGCAATGAAGCCTTGTCGAGCAACATTTCTTCCGGAGTCGGGATGTAATCCTTCTTCATCCAGTTACGGAATCCATCGTGAAGCGGCTCTAGTGGCGCAAACGACTCGGTGTCGGTTTGTTCTTGAGAGGCGTCACCGCGACCAGCCGCAAATGGGATTTCAATGTGAGTTCCGGCAGCCTTGGCAGCCATCTCTACACCAACGTTTCCGGCCATCACAATTACGTCGGCGATGCTGGCACCGGTGCTTGCTGAAATTCCTTCGAGAACAGCGAGAACCTTGTTCAATCGAGCAGGCTCGTTACCTTCCCAGCTGCGCTGCGGTTCCAAGCGAATTCGGGAACCATTTGCTCCGCCGCGCTTGTCGGAAGCACGGAAAGTGCGGGCTGAATCCCAGGCCGTGCTGACCAATTCGGAAATGGTTAGACCAGACTCGGCAATCTTCTGCTTGACCACGGTGTGGTTGTAGTCCTTGTTGCCAGCAGGAACTACGTCTTGCCAGATTAGGTCTTCGGCAGGAACGAATGGCCCTAGGTAACGAGCCTTAGGGCCCATGTCACGGTGAGTCAGCTTGAACCAGGCACGTGCGAATACTTCAGAGAAGTAGGCAGGGTCGGCATGGAACTTCTTTGAGATTTCTAGGTAGGCAGGGTCTTTGATCATCGCCATGTCGGCGTCGGTCATCATTGGGTTGTGTCTGATGCTCGAGTCTTCAACGTCAACCGGCTTGTCGGCTTCGGCAATGTTGGTTGGCTCCCACTGCTGAACTCCGGCAGGAGACTTGGTTAGCGCCCATTCGTGCTTGAATAACATGTCGAAGTAACCGTTGTCCCACTGGGTTGGGTGGGTGGTCCAGGCGCCTTCCAGACCGCTGGTCACTGTGTCGCGCCCGATTCCACGGGTCTTGTGGTTGTTCCAACCAAGACCCTGCTCCGAAATGTCGGCGCCTTCCGGAGATTCGCCCAGGTTTCCGGCACTGCCGTTTCCATGTGTCTTACCTACGGTGTGACCACCCGCGGTTAGAGCAACGGTTTCTTCGTCGTTCATAGCCATGCGGGCGAAGGTTTCGCGAATCATCTGGGCGGTCTTTAGAGGATCTGGCTTGCCGTTCACGCCTTCAGGGTTTACGTAAATTAGACCCATCTGAACTGCAGCCAGCGGGTTCTCCAGCGAGTCTGCTTTGTCTAGATCCGAGTAGCGGGTGTCGCTTGGAGCTAGCCATTCGCTTTCGCTACCCCAGTAAATGTCTTTCTCGGGGTGCCAAACGTCTTCGCGACCGAAAGCAAAACCAAAGGTCTTCAGACCCATCGACTCGTAGGCCACGTTTCCTGCCAAAATCATGAGGTCGGCCCAGCTCACCTTGTTGCCGTACTTCTTTTTGATTGGCCAAAGCAGTCGACGAGCCTTGTCTAGGTTGGCGTTGTCTGGCCAAGAATTCAAAGGCGCAAAACGCTGTGTTCCGTTACCAGCGCCACCGCGACCATCGGCAGTTCGATAGGTTCCAGCCGAGTGCCAAGCCATGCGAATCATGAGACCGCCATAGTGACCCCAGTCGGCTGGCCACCAAACCTGACTGTCGGTCATTAGCTTGGTGAGATCTGCCTTTAGGGCATCGTGATCAAGCGAGGCCACTGCTCGGCGGTAAGAAAAGTCTTTGTCATAAGGGTTCGTCTTGGTGTCGAATTGGTGAAGAATGTCGAGGTTTAGAGCCTTAGGCCACCAGGTATTACTGGTTGCGGCTACCTGGGTGTTGGCTCCGTGCGGAACTGGGCATTTTTCAGTCATCTGTTTCTCCTTTTGTTCTTCCCCTACGCAAATCAAAAGCTTTTTCCCCAGCGAATAATTCCCCTGGGCCTCGGGTAGTTGGCGAGTTTTGCCAAGTCACATAGACTCAAATCAAGATCAAAGGATTGAAAATGCAAAGGCGCATTGAACACGATCTGCTTGGCGAACTTGAGGTTCCCGCAGATGCATATTGGGGTATTCACACCCTTCGAGCAATTACAAACTTCCCTATTTCGCTGGTGCCGATCGGCCACTACCCGTCACAGGTGGTTGCTTTAGGCCAGGTCAAGCAAGCTGCAGCCAGAGCCAATTTTGAGCTCGGCGAACTCGACGAGAAGATTTTCAAAGCCATCGACGAAGCCTGCAACGACGTCATCGCTGGCCAATTGAACGATCAGTTCGTGGTCGACGCCATTCAGGGTGGTGCCGGAACCTCAACTAACATGAACGCCAACGAGGTCATCGCTAACCGCGCACTAGAAAAGCTCGGCTTTGAAAAGGGCGACTACGACCACCTGCACCCACTAAACCACGTGAATGCCTCGCAGTCGACCAACGACGTGTATCCAACCGCAATCAAGGTTGCCCTAGTGATCGACTTCAAAGACCTGATGAAAGAGATGGTTTATCTCTGTGAGGCTTTCGAACGCAAGGCCCACGAGTTCCGCGACGTCATCAAGATGGGTCGCACACAGCTCCAAGACGCCGTGCCAATGACCCTAGGTCAAGAGTTCTCAACCTACGGCATCATGATTCGCGAAGACATCGAGCGCATCAAGAACATCCTGCCGCTGATTAGCGAAATCAACCTCGGCGGAACCGCAATTGGTACCGGGCTGAACGCGCCTGAGGGTTACACCGAAGCGGTAGCCAAGCACCTCTCCGAGGTGACTGGCCACCCGTTCACATCGGCGGCTAACCTGATCGAGGCAACCCAGGACACCGGTGTTTTCATCACCGCCTCGGGTCTGCTCAAGAGGATCGCAGCGAAGCAGTCGAAGATTGCCAACGACCTTCGTCTTCTCTCTTCTGGGCCTCGCGCCGGCTTCGGCGAAATCAACCTTCCTGCTCGTCAAGCCGGGTCGTCAATCATGCCGGGCAAGGTGAACCCGGTTATCCCTGAGGTAATCAACCAGATTGCTTTCACGGTTATCGGTAACGACCTCACCGTGACCATGGCTTCGGAAGCCGGTCAGCTTCAGCTAAACGCGTTTGAGCCAATCATGTCGCGTTCACTCAACATGTCGATCGCCTATCTAAAACGTGGTTGCCGAGTTTTCGCCGACCTCTGCGTCGACGGCATCACTGCCAATGTCGAGTACCTGAAGTCAACCGTTGAGAATTCGATCGGTTTGGTAACCGCACTTGGCCCAACCATCGGCTACGAGAAGGCAACGGCTATTGCGAAGCACGCCTCAGAAGGCGGCCTTACCGTTCGCCAGGCGGCGATGGACCTAGGATTCCTAACCGCGGCCGAATTCGATGAGATTCTGGGCAATATTTCCGAGCTAACTGGCAATTAGGGACTTAATATTTTTTTGGGGGAAAAATATGTCTAAAGAATCAAATAAATTCAGTTCGATTATTGGTTACGCGTTTGGAGCAGCGCTAATCATCTGGGGAATGGTCCCAATGTGGGCGCTCTGCAGTGACGCCTGTGTCAGAAACTTTGCGAATGCAGGTCTAATCTCACTCGGTGTCACTGTTCTGGCTCTGAATGCCCTGTTTCAAAGCAAACTTGAAGCCGGCTCAAAAAGCGGATGTTCTATGATTTTGCTGTCATTTCTCGGGCCAGTTACCTTCCTTTGTTTCGCGGCCATGTCGAATTTTTGGTACGTGGTCGGCTATGCATTCCCAGCCTTCATTGTTGGCCTAGTGATTTTGATTTTCGGTATCGTGAGACTTTCCACATCAGCCAAGAAAAAATAGGCCCACCAAATTGGTGAGCCTACTTTTTTATTAGTTGATTACGCTCGAAGAGCCTCGGCTAGCGAGCGGAAGTCTTCCACTAGCTTGTCCATGTCTTCTTCGGTGTGAGCTAGCGATACCAGCCACTGCTCATCTAGGCCCGGAGGGGTTAGAACACCACGGTTCACACCCCAGAGCCAGCTGAGTTCAGCGATCTGGAAGTCGGTTGCCTTGTAGTCGCGGTAGTTGCGTACTGGGGTGTCAGACCAGATAACGGCACCCTTGATGCCGAAACCAATGGTGTGAGCGGGTAGCTCGTACTGGGCGATGATTTCGTCCATCTTGCGCAGTGCGTAGTCGTTGATCTCTTCCGCCTTGGCCATAGCCGCATCGGTGCAAATCTCGTCGACAGCCATAACCGCAGCCATCACTAGCGGGTTACCGTTGTAGGTTCCGTAGTGAGCCATGCGGCCGTCAACAACTGCGTCCATGTACTTCTGCTTACCGCCGAAAGCTGCCACAGGCAATCCTCCACCGATGCTCTTAGCCATGGTGATTAGGTCTGGCTTTACGCCCAAACGACCAGCAGCACCGCGAGCGCCGGCGGTTAGACCGGTCTTCACCTCATCGAAGATGAGTGCGATGTTGTACTTGTCGCAAAGGTCGCGAACTCCCTGCAGGTAACCCTCGTCTGGAAGAACGATCGACAAGTTCTCAAGAACCGGCTCGAGCACGAAGCACGAGATCTTCTTGTGGTTCTTCTTGAAGATCTTCTCCAGGTAAGGAAGGTTGTTGTAAGGAACCACGTAGACATCGCCCGCGGTGACCTCTGGTGGAACATGCGGGGTTGGTTTCTCCGGGTTACCAATCGCTGAAAGCGGTGGCTTTACCGAAACCTGTAGTGGATCGTAACCACCGTGGTAGCCACCCTCGATCTTCACGATGCCGCGCTTGCCATTGACTGCGCGTGCAGTGCGAACGGCATACATCAACGACTCGGTTCCCGAGTTGGTGAAACGTAGCATGTCGAGACCAAAGCGCTTCTTGAACGCCTCGGCAGCAACGGTGGCGGTTGGTGACGGGGTCACAAACAGCGTTCCGACGTTGTCGAGTGCGTCTTTCACGCGGGCTACAACAGTAGGGTTCAGGTGGCCAACCAACATCGCGCCGAAGCCCATCGAGAGGTCGAGTAGTTCTCGGCCATCTACGTCGGTAACATAGGCGCCCTTGGCGGACACTACTGAAATTGGATAGGGGTCCCAGTGCTGGAAGCTAGAAGTAACGCCCATGGGCAATACTTTCGAGGCTTCTTTGTTGTGGACACCGGACTTGGGAGTTTCCTTTGAGAAGGTTTCCCATTCCTGAGCTAGGAGTTTTGCAACTCGCTCTGGGTCTAGTGGTCGGCTCGTCTCTGGGACATTTCGCCAACCGGCTGGATCGTGTTTAGTTTCGTTCTTCGCTGGACAAATTTGAATCACTCCATTCAAGTACCATTCTGACACGCCTTTTACAAATTGCCTACTTTGGTACGTTGGGCAAAAATAATACCCGCGATAACTAGGGCGCCACCGATTGTTTGCAAAAGGTTCATCGACTGGCCCAACCACAGCCACCCGAAGATAAAAGCGAAGACCGGTTCAGCAGTTTGAGTGATGCTAACCTTGGCAGCCGTGGTGAGTTTTAGCGCGATAAACCCCATCGCCATTGGGGCAAAAGTTCCCATAACGGTTAGCCACAAGAGTGGTACCCAGAGCGGCACGTTTATTGCTGACAGATTTCCGGTGAGATTCGTCACGGTTGTGATGTCAAACGCGCTGGCCTTGCCACCATTGGCGATGAACCAAAATATTGTGGCAATCAACATGGTGTAAAACATTGTGGAAAGCGGATCACGACTTAGTCCGGAGTGTTGACCCATCAGGAAATAGAAAGCCAGGAGCACGGCAGCCATGAGCGCGAAGCCCACCCCAACCGGGTCTAGTCCCCCGGCCCAGATTTGGCTCACCACCAGCAAACCGCTAATCACTAGGGCTACCCCGTACCAGAAGGTTCTGGTCGTCTTTTCTTTGAAAACGATTCGTGCAGCAATTGGCACGATGATGATCGCGGTGTATTCAAAAAGTAGAGCAATACCGACCGGCAGAATCGCAACGGCGTTGGAATAAGCCCACTGCATCAGTGCGAGACCGAACACCCCGAAAATCAGCAGCATTGGAACTTCACGCCAGGTAACCCGGAAAGCCTTCGGGTTGGTAAACACCAGAACAGCGCCCGCTAGTAACGCCGAAACTCCTGACCGCAGCATGACCAACTGGTCGGCTGGAACCCCGGCGCTGATAACCACATTGGTCGTCGACGCATTCAGCCCAAACAGAATGGCACTGATGAACGCTAGAACGATTCCCAGGCGGTTTGATGTCGGTGAGTTATAGATAAGGCTTCCTAGTTGGCTAGTTCCAGGCGTCCGGTGACATTGTGACCACCGGTTACCTTCTGCGAAATCTTGGCGAAAAGGTCCTCGTAAAGTGCTGGCTCAATGAGGTCATGCTTGCGCAATAGCCCAAGTGCCACGAGCGGTGCTGCTCGAAGTGCGCCATCGGCAATCTTCACCGCAACTCCATAACCAGACTTGGTGCCAATTACGAAGACCCCTTCGGCCCCAAGCTTGGCAACGAACCCAGCTTCCATGATTTGTGTGTCGGCTGAGCTGGCTCCGGCAACGGCCCAGGCGTTGGTGAGCATTGCGCCAACGATCTCGATGTCAGTTGACGCGAACTTACCGACTGCTCTGGCGAGACCTTCAACGGTGATTGTGTGTAGCGGAGCGCCACAGCCATCGGCGGTGGTGAACAAAACCTTTTCCCCCGAATACTCTTCGAGAACTTCAACGATCAGCTGCTGAAGTGGGTGTTCTGGCGATAGGTAGTCATTGGTGGAAAAACCGGCAACTTTGCTGGCGGCCAAAAAGCCCGCGTGTTTTCCAGAGCAGTTGAAGTAAACCCGCTTTTGTTCACCGGCTTCCAAAACCGATTCGGGAGTAACCGGCCAAGCCACTGGGCATTGCAGGTCTTCAGGAGTAAGACCAGCCCCTACCAAAATCTCGGTCACCAACTTTGCGTGAGCCTCGGTTCCTTGGTGGCTTCCAGCCGAAATTGCCAGTTGCGGACCGGAAAGCTTCAATCCAACTCGGCGAGCGGCAACCGCCTGAAGCGGCTTGATTGCACTTCTGGGAAAAATCAGACGCTTCGACTTACCCAGTTCGTCGATGACTTTGCCATCTGGTCCAACCAATGCAGCCATTCCCCAGTGACGTGATTCAACCAGACCATCGCGAATAAGTTCGGCAACCACTTCGAAGTCGCCAGATTTCGGCCAGAGAAGTTGCAGGGTGGTGTCATTTGCGCTCATAGTAGAAGTTTTCCACACGGGACTTGTTAGCCTGAACAAATGAGTAAAAACCCCCGACTCGGCGTTTGGTTTGCCGCAGCTGCCATGATTTTCTTTACCCGCGCTTTGCTGTTCTCCACCTGGCAGAGCCGAGGTCCAGAGGTTTTGAAAGCCTTGAATTTGGACACCACGCAAATGGGTCTTC
This sequence comes from Actinomycetota bacterium, assembly GCA_041180065.1. Lineage (GTDB taxonomy): Bacteria > Actinomycetota > Actinomycetes > Actinomycetales > Microbacteriaceae > Rhodoluna. The sequence continues at coordinate 42,393 of JBEGSI010000033.1, forward strand.
TGGTCATGCTCTTCCCAGCCGGAGGCTTACTCGGCATTCTGTTTGCCAACTCGCTCAATAACCGTTTCGGTTCTGGAAAGCTCACAATTGTCGGCTTCTCGCTTGGCGCACTCTCGCTCTACCTTCTCGGTTTCACGGTATCCGCTGGAAACGTTTGGCTCTCTGGCCTTTGCCTAATCGGCATGGGATTACCAATGGCTATCGCCGACTTCGCGGGTAATCTTCAGGGAACCGAAGTAAACAATCGCTCGTCGAAGAGTTTGTTCCCAGCCATTCACGCAGCCTTTGGTGTTGGAATGATGATGGCCGCCGCATTCAGCAGTTACCTGATCGACCAGAAGATTGGGCTTGAGCTCAACTACCTGATTGTCGCAATAGTGGTTGCGGGCGGGTCGATCTGGGCCGGCCTAGTTTTCCCAGACCATGTGAAAACCGAGGTTTCAAGGGCCGAGAAACTCGAGACGAGTCGCCTGGCTCGAAAGGTTTGGACCGAAAAGCGCACCCTAACCATCGCCCTGATCGGCTTCTCATTCATCATGGCTGAAATTTCTGCGGGCACCTGGTTGCCAATCGCCCTCGAGAACTCTGGCTTCTCCGGCGCAGCAGCGGCTTCCGCTTTTGGTTGGTTCTGGGTAGCCATAACCGTAACCCGAGCTGTTGGAGGTTTCGTGGTCGACCGAATTGGACGTTCTGGGAGCATCATGCTTTCGGCAATCGTCACCGGTTTGGGCATTAGCGTCTTCGTTTTCGATTCACTGATTCACATGCCATATCTGGGCATCGCTCTCTGGGGTATGGGTCTTGCGCTTGGCTTCCCAATGTCGGTGAACTCGATGAGCGACGACCCTAAAGCGGCTGCCGCGCGAATTAACATGATCATCACTGTGGTTTACATTTCGAGCATTTTGGTTGGTCCAGTTATCGGAACCATCGGTCAGGTGTTCAGTATTTACGCGGCTTTCGGTGTGCCACTGGCACTAATGGTAATTTCGGCCATTCTTAGCCCAGCCACCAAGGAGAAGGTCTAAACCACAACTCCGCGAGCTGCCAACGCTTCGGCGTAGTCGTCTGCGTAACGTAGTGAGACCACAAACAGCGTTACGATTTGTCGGATCGGATTCGGCTTCACTCCTCGAGCCAAGCCTGCCTCGGTGATGTTTTTGGAAAAGCCGATTACCAGTGCAATTGAGTTGATGCTGAGCGCGATAAGTAAAGCAAAATTCTGCGACTTGGTGATCCGTTTGATTAGGTCAACGATGTCGCCGGTTTTGGTAGTCAGAGAAACTAAGGCGGCTAAGAGTAGCCCGGCAAAGACGGCGACAGTGTTGTAGCTGCCGCGTTCCAATCCGGCAAAGATTAGCTGAGGTATAAAAACAATTAGTAGCAATGCCTTCATTTGCCAACCCTGTTTCACGAGTTCGATTGGCTTCAAGCCTGAGATACCGAATAAAACAACGACGCTCAAGGCAATTACCAGCGACGAAATCAAGTCCTTTTGAACGTAACTAATCAACCCTAAAGAAACAGCTAAAGCAATTAGCTTCCAGCCCACCGGGATCCGGTGAATCAGCGAGTTACCCGACCGGTAGAGGCTAATCACGCGTATGCCTTGAGGTAATTCGCAATTGTTTTTTTTGGCTTTCCTATTTCACGAACTCGCGATCCTTCGAACCAAACCACTTCGTCGCAGGTGGAAGCTAGCTCGAGGTCGTGAGTGATTAGAACAAGCTGCTCAACGCTAAGTTCGTGAAGAATTTTGGTGACCAGCTTGGTATTCGGAAGGTCGAGCAGCGTGGTTGGTTCATCGGCAACGAATAGTTTCGGCTCTCGAACCATCGCCGAGGCTATTGCCAGGAGCTGCTTCTGGCCGCTTGATAGCGTATGACAGTTGGATTCTTGTAATTCGAGAATGCCAACGGCTGCGAGCGCCGCCTCGACCCGAACCCGAATCGCATCCTTGGCGAGTTTCTGGTGGGTAAGAGAGAATGCCACATCTTCGTAAACCGTTGGCATCACGATTTGAAGATCTGGATTGCTGAAAACAAACCCTACGTTGGACACGTCTGGGGCTTTGCCGGAAACAGTCACTTTGCCAGTAGTTGGCTTCACCAAGCCATTCAGCAACCTGGCAAAAGTCGACTTTCCAGACCCATTGGCCCCGATGATGGCAACGGACTTGGTGGTGAGTTCTAAACTGACGTCGGATAAAGCGATGTGACCGTCGAAACCGACGGTCACATTTTCAAGCTTTATCGATGCTGGCAATTAGTTCTCGAGAGCCTTTGGGTACGAAGCTTTTAGACCGAGTAGAACGAGCACCGCTAAAACCAGTTTGACCGAGTCGCCAACTAGGAAAACTAGGTTTCCCTGAGCCACGGCAAGCACCGGAGCGTTCTGGGTGTACGCATACCAGAGGATACCTGGCACGTAGACAGCCACGATTCCGCCAAGGATAAACGCGAGAACCGAGCTGATGGCAAGGTTCAGTTTCGGAAGCGATGCGATAACCAAACCGATTAGCCAGGTCCCGATCAACCAACCGAACAGGTAACCAGCGGTTGGGCCGGCAAATACTGCAGCTCCACCGCGACCGCCGGCTAGAAGTGGCAAACCAGCGAGCACTAGAACCTCAAAAATGAATACTGCCAAGGTGCCACGGTAGCTCCCGAGCACAGCTCCAGCGAGCATAACGCCCAGGGTCTGAGCGGTAACTGGAACTCCAGGCAAAATGTTTACGGCTGGCACTAGGCCAAGGGCAGCAATCAGACCAACAAAGATGGCGATGCGCGGGTAGTCGCGAAGTTGTAGTTTCATTAGAGTTCCTTCCTGAACACTGTTCAGGTTAGTATTACTTCACTATGAACGCAAGTCGCCACTCGAAGACCGATGTGCTTCGGGCAGCCATGAAGCTGCTCGATGAGGTTGGATTGCCCGATCTCACCATGCGCAAACTGGCGGCAGCTCTCGACGTTCAACCAAGCGCTCTCTACTGGCACTATCCAAACAAGCAAACTCTTCTGGCCGAAGTTTCAGACACCATTGTGAACTTCGCCAAGCCGGTAACAGCTGGCAAGAATTGGCAGGAGAACGCCAAACTCGAGGCTCTCGCCCTGAGAGATGCACTCTTGGCTTTTCGCGATGGGGCTGAAGTAGTTTCGAGCACCCTGGCGCTCGGTCTCGGAGCCGACAACGCGCTTGCTCGCATCGAGAACTCTATTGAGGTATCCGACCAGAACTTTGCCCATGCGGCCGCCGAGTCAATTCTCTTTCTAGTGCTCGGTCAGGTTTGGCATGAACAGCAACGAATGCAGGCTAATTCTCTCGGCGTCGTCGATAACCTAATCTTGGAATCAGCACCAAATCTTGAAATTGGAATTCAGCTAATTTTGAACGGCCTGAGTGAAAAGGTAAAAGCATGACCGAGCCAGTAAAAGGACCAGCAAGCTACTTTCCGTCGATCATCAAAAAGTATGGTCAGCCAATTGAACACTGGATGAGCCAGCTAGAACAGTTAAAAGACTTGAAGCACCTAGAGCAGGTCAACTGGCTCAAAAGCGAGCATGCGATGGGTCACGGCCACGCCAACGCAGTGGTTGCGGTATTCCGCAAAAATCACGGCCTTTAGAGAACCGACGCCACCAACCAGGTGAACAGTGGCGCCAGCACGAGCGCTGGAAGCATGTCGGCAACGGCAACCTTGCGTAGGTTCAAAAGACGCAATCCAATGCCGAGCATCAGAATTCCGCCGGTTGCGGTAATTGAGGAAACCATCGCCACTGGGATTCCAGCACCGCCAAAATAGGCAATCGCAGTAAGCAATCCCTGCCAAATACCAACAGTGATTGCAGAGGCGCCAACTCCCCAGCCAAGGCTGGCGGCAAAGGCAATCGACGCGAAGCCGTCCAAGATTGATTTCACAACTAGAGTGTCAGCGCCTGACCCGAGGCCATCAGACATCGAACCCAAGATGGCCATTGGTCCAATGGCAAAGATTAGCGAGGCATCCACGTAGCCGGTGATGAATCGTTGACGAGATTCGGAACCCTGATTTTTCTTAGAGAAACGAGACTGCAGCCAGCCACCGAAGCCTTCGAGTCGGTCTTCAATCTTGAGTAGGCTGCCGATAATTCCGCCGAACAAAATGGCGAAGATGACGATAAAAAAGGTGCCTGGGCCGGTTACCGCGCCAACGTATTCCTTATCGCTAAGCGACATTAGGTTGAGCCCGCCGAGCACTATGGTGATCAGGCCGAGTGAATCGGTCACTGTTCTACTGGTCTTCTCCGAAAGCTTTGAACCCAAGAGTGTTCCAAGCAAAGTGCCAACGAGGATTGTGGCGATGTTGAAGATAGTTCCGAATCCGACCATTTCTAAAGTTTAGGCAAAGGCATCTGCGAATGCATCGAGAGCCTTGACCGAATCTCCAGAAGCCCAGCCCTCAAGACCAACCACCCCGCTGTATCCAAGTTCTTTGAGTTCACGAGCAACACGTTTGTAGTTGATTTCACCAGTGCCGGGTTCCATGCGCCCAGGAACATCGGCGACCTGAATCTCGCCAATGTAGTCGTAAGCTTCGCGAACCAACTCGGTTAGATTGCCTTCTCCAATTTGGGCGTGGTAGAGATCTAGGTTCAATCGTAAAAATGGCGAGTTGATGGTTGAAACGAGTTTGATGGTGTCTTTTGCCAGTCCGAACGGAGTTCCAACGTGGTCGACCAGAAGGTTCAGGTTTTCGAGCATAAACATTTTGTTGTGCTTCTCACCAAGCTCCGCCAAACGGCTCAGAGTATCGGTGGCTTTCGCCCACTCGGCTTCGGTGGTGCTAAAGCGTTTGCGTATGGCCTGCCCGTTGGAGTCAAGCCCGGTTCCATGAACGTTTAGTCGTGGGCAGTTAATGATCTTTGACGCCTCAATGGATTCTTCGGCGGTCCGCAGGAAGGCTTCGATGCCGTCGTCTTCTAAAAGATCTCCGGTTATGTAACCGGTCATCGAACCGAAAGTGGCGCCGGTAGCGGCAAGTGCGTGAAGATCTTTTTGAGTCCAGTCCCAGATTTCAACCTCAAATCCACGCGACGAAATTTCGCGAACGCGATCCACAAACGGTAACTCGGTGAAGATCATCTCAGCACTGGCGGCAAGACGGTAGGGCATGGAACTCCTGTGGCTTTGTTAAGACAATAGCACTTTGGTAACTTCGTCTTGGCAACAGGCGTAATCTGAAATTGCTGGGATAAAACAACCCTGCAGAAGAAGGAAACAAAGTGAAGGTTCAAGGAAAAGTAATCGTTGTCACCGGCGCCGGAAACGGTATGGGTCGAGACGTTACCCTGCAACTTCTAAAAGCGGGAGCAATTGTTGCCGCTGTTGATCTCAATGGTGAGATGCTGAAAGAAACCGAGCAACTTGCCGGCGGAAAGAACAAAAACCTCTCGTTGCACACCGTAAACATAGCCGAACTAGCTGAGGTTTCGGCACTACCAGCCGCAGTGGTCAAGGCCCACGGACACGTAGACGGGCTGATGAACATCGCCGGCATCATTCACCAGTTCAAGAAGGTTGCCGACCTCTCCTACGACGACTTCCACCGAGTCTTCAACGTCAACTTTTTTGGAACCGTTCAAATGGTCAAGGAATTTTTACCGCTACTCATGAAGCGCCCGGAGGCTCAGATTCTCAACATCTCGAGCATGGGTTCTTACGTTCCAGTGCCCGGACAAACCATCTACGGAGCATCGAAAGCCGCCATCAAGCTATTCACCGAAGGACTTCGAATGGAACTGCTCGGCTCCAACGTTGGCGTTGGTTTGGTATTCCCAGGTGCGGTTTCAACCAACATCTCGATCAACTCAAAGGCGGTAACCGCTAAGGAAGCGAAAGCCATGGCCGAGAAAGCCGGCTCATTCAAAATGACTTCTTCCCCTGATGCCGCAGCGAAGATCATCGAGGGTTTCGAGAAGAACTCGTACCACGGCTTCGCTGGCAACGACGCTCAGATGATGGATCGAATCGCCAGAATCGCTCCGGAACAGGCAGCGAAGATCATTCAGAAGCAAATGGCTGGATTACTCAGCTAACCCAGAGTCAAGTGAAAAGCCCACTCGTTTGAGTGGGCTTTTTCCTTAGTGTCCGTTGCGTTCCAGCTTGGCGCCTTCAACATCAACATCCGGCAGGATGCGATCTAGCCACTTTGGAATCCACCACGCGGCTTTGCCGAGCACGGTGAGTGCTGCCGGCATAAGCAGCAATCTCACAATGAATGCGTCGAAGAGAACTCCCGCACCCAGCGCAAAACCAATCGGACGAATCATGGTGCTTTCCGAGAACATGAACGAACCAAACACCGAGACCATGATCGAGGCCGCAGCCAAAACCACCGAGCGGCTTAGCTTCAGGCCGTGGTTGACCGAATCCTTGGCGCTCATTCCGTGAACGTAGGCTTCACGCATTCCGGTTGCGAGGAACAGCTGATAGTCCATCGCCAAACCAAACAAGATTCCAATCGAGATGCTCGGTAGGAAGTTCATGATTGGCCCGGGGTCGTGAACGTCAGTTAGGAATCCCAGCCAACCCCACTGGAAGATTGCCACGACCGAGCCGAGCGCTGCCGAAACCGAGAGCAGGAATCCGGCACTGGCGATGATTGGCACTGCGATTGAGCGGAACACCAAAATCATCAGCAGGATCGAAAGCAAGATAACTACGGTTAGGTAAAGCGGAAGAACCGAAGACATTCTCTGGGAGATGTCGATGTTCATTGCCGCCAAACCGGTTACGCCGATTTCGGCGTCGAAGTTGGTTTTGATCTCCGGCGAGAGTTCACGGATGTCGTGGACCAGATTGGTGGTTTCGATTTCCGATGGTCCGGTTTCTGGAATCAGCACGAACAGAAACTTGGTTCCGTCTTCAGAAATTGACCCCGGAATAGCGGTGTCAACATTGTCGAGTTTTGCTAGGCGCTCGGACACATCAGCCTTGAACGTGTTTTCCGCGTTCTCATCGGCCAACTTGTTTGGGATGGTCACGATAGTGAGAACCTGGCCGTTAGCGCCCGGACCAAAGGCTTCCGAGATGAGCTGGAAAGACTTGTACTGGGTTGATTCCTTTGGTTCGGCACTGCCATCTGGCAGACCAAGGCGCATGCTGAAGAACGGAATGGCAACAATGCTCAGAGCAATGATTCCGGTAACCATGGTTATCCACGGGTGACGAACCACTAGAGCTGGCTTTGCCGGCCCCTTGGTCTTGGCCTTCAGCTCCTGTTTGGTTGCCAGACCAATGTTGGCTTGCTCCTTCTTGGAAAGAGCCTTCATGCCGATGAGTGACATCAGTGCTGGAGTAAGCGTGATTGCCAACAGAATCGAGATGGCAATTGCCACCGAAGCCATGGTTCCCATCAGGCCGAGGAATCCAACGCCGGTTAGGTTCAGAGCCAAGAGAGCGATGATCACGGTTAGACCGGCGAAGACCACAGCGTTTCCAGAGGTGCCGTTGGCGAGCGCGATTGACTCACGCACATCCATGCCCTGCTTGAGTTGCTTGCGGTGACGGTTGAAAAGGAAGAGTGCGTAGTCGATACCAACGGCGAGACCAAGCATCACGCCGAGCACCGGGGTGGTCGAGCTCATCTCAATGACACCAGACAGGGCGAGGGTGATTGCCGCTGAGATACCAACGCCAACCACAGCCGCGATTAGAGGCAAGCCGGCACCGATTAGGGTTCCGAGCATTAGAAAGAGAACCACGGCCGCGATAACCAGGCCGATGATTTCGCCGATGCCAAGTAGCCCGCCGATGTCTTGGGTAAGTTCCTTGGTGAACTCAACTTCAACTCCGGCAATTGGCTTCGACTTCACGTAATCGACCACGTTGGTCTTCTGGTAAGTCTCGAGCTCGGTTCCTGGCTTGATGAATTGAATCGACGCCACCGCGGTGGTCTCATCGCTGGAAAGAAGACCGAAGCCCTTAGATGCTTGGAATAGGCGGTCACCGATGAGGAGTTCTTGCTCCTTATCGGCGAGAGTGACCTTGCCGTCGGCAAGTTTCTGCTTTCCATCGTTCAGGGCAGCTAGACCAACGTTGTACTTGCGGAGACCCGTTTCGTACTGAGCCTTGCCGGTGTTGTAAGCCGAGAGGCCGGCTTCATACTGAGTGATTCCGCCTTCCATTTGAGCGAGCAGTGCAGCAGCCGCGATGTAGTTTGCGCTGGTGGCACCCTCGGTAGCCAGTAGGTACTGAACACCCATCTGAGCGGCGGCTAGGTTTGCCTTGGCGTTGTTATAGTCGGCTTTGCCGGAATCCAATTGCTTCTTAGCCGATTTCAACTGGTAGTTTGCGGAGTCCAACTGAGACTTGGCGCTGACCAGGTCGGCAGTACCGTCTTTTAGTTTCTGCTCGTTGATTGCGATCTCGGCCTTGGCCTCGGCAATCTTCACCTTGCCATCGGCTATCTTGGCTGCCGCTTCGGCCTTGGTTACCGCGAGTTCAAATGGATCAACGGTGTCGGCAACGGCTTCAAGAGTCTTGATGTGGTCGAGAATCTCCGCAATTGCGGTTTTCTCGTCGTAGGTAAATGGTTTGCCATCGGTCTTGTGGAAAACCACCGAACCGCTGCCACGAGCAGCTTCAGGGAACGACTTCTGAAGTTGGTCGATCACGGTCTGTGCTGGCACGCCGTCGATCGACATGCTGGTGGAAAGTTTGCCCATTCCGAGCACTGCCCAGGTTCCGGTGCTGACCAAAATTAGGAACCAAGTGAGAACAACTAGCCAGGCTCGCTTAGCCGAAAAACGACCCAAGGCCTGAAGCAATTTTGCCAATTAAAAACCCTTTGAAATTAGTGGTGGTGATTGAAAAAGTAAACCGAAGCTTGGCTCAGGCTATTCCCCTCACTCAAGTCTAAGCTCTGAGTTTTATCGCGAAAACGGGAACATAAGTTGTTCACTTGGGAGTTAATAAACCTATGACGGTTATCGATCAGCTTGGCCAAGGTCTTCCAGTTCTAAAGAACTCGAAAGGTAAGCCTGCGCTCTGCCTGGTAACTGGCGCCAACGGTTACATTGGCGGACGTTTGGTTACCGCCCTGCTTGAGCACGGCTATCGAGTTCGAGTGCTGGTGCGAAATGCTTCTCGCATCAGCCTTCATCCTTGGTTCTCTCAGGTTGAGGTCGTAGATGGCGATGCCACGAATCAAGACGATCTGGACAAAGCTCTCAAAGGCGTCGACGTTGCCTACTACCTAATTCACTCGCTAATGATGAAGGATTCGTTCGAGGAATCGGAAGTTTCCTTAGCCCGTGGTTTTGCCGAGGCAGCCAAAAAGGCAAAGGTTCAGCGAATGGTTTACCTCGGTGGAATCATCAATGACCCCGATGACCTCTCGCCACACATGAGCGCCAGAATGCGCACCGGAGAGATTCTTCGTGCCGCCGGCGTTCCAACCATCGAGTTCCGTGCCGGAGTGGTGATTGGCTCAGGTTCTGCTTCGTTCGAGATGCTTCGCTATCTCACCGAGCGTTTACCAATCATGACCACCCCGAAGTGGGTGAAGAACCGCATTCAACCGATTGCCGTTCGCGATTTACTTCGCTACCTAATCGGTGGAGCCAGCCTGCCTCCAAGCGTCGATGGCGTTTATGACATTTCTGGGCCAGACATTTTCAGTTACGCCGACATGATGCAGCAATACGCGTCGGCGGCCGGTCTTCGTAAACGAATCATCATTCCGGTGCCGGTACTTTCGCCTGGCCTTTCCAGTGGCTGGGTAGGCCTAGTTACCCCGGTGCCGTTCACTTTGGCCAAGCGTTTGGTTGCCAGCCTCAAGCACGAGGTTGTGGCCACTCCATCGAACATCAACGAGCTGATTCCTCCTGCGAAGGCCGGGCTTACCCCGTTCAAGCGAGCAGTGGAGCTGGCACTGGCCAAGGTGAAGAACGCCAACGTGGAAACCCGCTGGTCGGATGCTTCAATTCCGGGTAGCCCGAGCGAACCGCTGCCGACCGACCCGGATTGGGCGGGTGGCTCTCTCTACACCGACGTTCGAACTGTCGAAACTCAAGACGACGTGAAAACCGTTTGGAAACGAGTTGAGGCAATCGGCGGCGACCACGGCTACTCAACTGCAAGTTGGGCTTGGGAGCTTCGCGGACTTGCCGACAAATTGGTTGGCGGGGTTGGCCTTCGCCGCGGACGTCGCGATCCAGACAAGCTGGTAATCGGTGACGCTGTTGACTTCTGGAGAGTGGAAGAGCTGATTCCAGAAAAGGTTCTGCGACTTCGCGCCGAGATGAAGATGCCTGGTTTGGCCTGGCTTGAGTTCCGCCTCGAAAAGACTAAGAGCGGCACCAGAATTACTCAAACCGCAACCTATGCACCAAAGGGCTTACTAGGTCACCTCTACTGGTGGTCGGTTTTCCCAATGCACGGCATCGTATTTCCATCGATGGTTCGAGGCGTTGCCGGGCTCAACCGCAGGTCTAAATAACTCGAGCCAAGAACTCTTTGGTTCGTTCGTTCTTCGGATGAGCAAAGAATTCGGCGGCTTCGCCCTCTTCGGCGATAACCCCCTGATCTAGGAAGATGACCCAGTCGGCAACTTCTCTGGCAAAGCCAAGTTCGTGTGTTGCCATAACGATGGTGGTGCCACTTACCTTGAGATCGCGAATCAGTTCGAGCACTTCACCGGAAAGCTCCGGGTCGAGGGCGCTGGTTACTTCGTCTAGCAACAGCAGTTTGGGGTTTAGTGCCACGGCACGAACGATTGCGGTTCGTTGCTGCTGACCGCCAGAAAGCTTGTCGGGATACTGGTTCGCCTTGTCGGCAAGCCCGATTCGGCCGAGCCAGCTAAGAGCAATCTCGGTTGCTTCCGAGTCACTCTTTTTCTGAACTACCTTGAGAGCCAACTTCACGTTTTCCAAAATACTTAGGTGGGCGAATAGGTTGTAAGACTGGAAGACAAGTCCGATGTCGGCACGAACCTCGTCTTCGTTAATTCCCGGGTGGCTGATCTCGTTACCGTCGAGCCAAATCTGGCCGTCGCTAAGTTCTTCCACCAGATTGAGGCATCGAAGCATCGTTGACTTACCGGAGCCGCTCGAACCGATCAGCGCCACAATTTGCCCAGGGTAAACCTCAAGGTCGACACCCTTGAGAACCTGGCGGTCGTCGAAGTTCTTGCGAATGTTCTTGGCCAGAAGTCTCGGCTTCGACCAGTCAATCTCGGTCATAGCACCGTTCCCATCTGCTCACGCTTGGCCATGCGCGCCGACAACCAGTCGGTTAGGCGCACGGTTGGGATTGCCATAAGAACGAAGAATAGTCCGGCCAAAATGTATGGGGTGAAGTTGGCAAAATGCGCCACCTCAATCTGTGCCCCGCGAACCGCATCGACGGCCCCTAAGACGGATATCAAACCAACGTCTTTCTGCAACGCCACGAAGTCGTTCATCAGCGGAGGAACCACCTTGCGCACCGCCTGCGGCAAAACCACTAGGCGAACCGATTGCGAGTAACTGAGGCCAAGTGAACGAGCGGCCAATCGCTGCGAAGGATGGATCGATTCGATACCAGCGCGGAAAACTTCGGCCACATAAGCCGAGTAGGTGAGGGTTAGCGCGATGGTTCCCAAAATCTCAGGGGCGATTCGTCCGAAGGCTTCGATGCGAAGCCCGGGAATTCCAAAGCCAACCAGATAGAGAGTGATGATGAGTGGTGTGCCACGAAACAGATCGATGTAACCCTTGGCCAAGAGTCGAATCGGTGTGAACGCCGGATTTCGCAAGGTAGTCGCCAAAGCCAGAAGCAGTGCAACCACGAGCACGCTGATTGAGGCGAAGAACAGAACTCGCAAGTTGAGCCACAAACCGTCGAGCACTCGAGGAAACGCCTGCACAGCGGTGTCCCAGTCGAAGAAAGAGGTTTGAACTCTCGACCAACCAGGCGTGTTGACCAAAAGCAACCAAGCCACAACAGCAAAAATCACGGTGCTCAGAATTGCGGTGAGAGTTGAGCGCCGCTTACGCGAAACTCGCCAGGTTTCCCTGGCGAGCTGCGCTTCAGATTTTTGGCTCTGACTCATAAAGGTCAGACTACTTCAGGATTGGGGCCCCAGCGAAACCGGCTAACCACTTGTCTGAAAGCTTCTTCAAAGTTCCATTGGCCTTCAGGGTGTCAACGGCAGCCGAAACCTTGGCGGTTAGCTTACTTCCCTTGTCGAGAACCAAACCGAACTGGTCGCCTGCCGCTGCGCCCTCAAGCTGGCCCACGATTAGGCCGCCATCAAGTTCAACCGCGGTTAGGTAGAACGCGGTTGGTAGGTCAACCACAATCGCATCAACTTGGCCAGCAGAAAGAGCTGCCTTCGCGTCATCGTTGTTGTTGAAAGCTAGAGCTGCAGTGGTTGGCTGGATTACCTGCTCGATTGCGTCGAAGCTAGTGGTTCCGGTGGCGGCACCAATGGTTAGACCCTTGAGGTCGGCCAAGGTCTTTGCTTCAGCAGCCTTTGAACCCTTGATGGTGATCACGGTCTGTGCGGTCTCGTAGTAAGGGCTTGAGAAGTCAACGCTCTTCTTACGGTCGTCGGTGATCGAGTACTGCTGAAGGTTGAAGTCGAAGTTCTTAACTCCAGGTGCAATTGCCTCGTCGAATGAGGTGCGAACCCAAACCACGTCTTCCGGAGCGAAACCTAGTTCTTCGGCAACAGCGTAAGCAACCGCGGCTTCGTAGCCTTCGCCAGATTCTGGTGCGTCGCCAACAACCCATGGCTCATAGGCTGGGTTTCCGGTGCCAATGGTTAGCTTGCCGGCAGTAACGGTTGGCAGTGAACCGGCGTCTGCAACTGGTGCTGCTGGAGCACAAGCTGCCAACACTAATACGCTCGCTGCAACGGCTGCGGTTACGGCAGCCTTTAGAAAGTTTTTACGGTCGAATGAAAAGGACATTTCTTCTCCTGGAGTTTTCTCGGTGGACTTCTATTTTCAGTCCTAGTTTTCTAAAACCGACGACGATTACCTTTTATTTCAGATCAAGCCAAGCCGCTTGAGACGCCTAAGCGCCCCATCTTCAATCGGAGACTCCGGTCCGATAAGAACGCGGATTGCCCGAAGCAGAAAACGCGTGGCAGGAATCACCAACCAGCGCGGCGGACGCCTAAGCCCTAAAAGTTCACGGTGTTCGTCGCGAAGTGAAACCACGGCTGCCTGGAACAAAAGCGCATAGGCCGGACGAACCAAAATCGGCAGTGGCGGCTTTCTAATAAAGCGAACCACCGAGCGGGTGTCGTCGGTGACTTTGAGTTCGGCAAAAAACGAATGCATCACTTCGTTTAGTTCAGCTTTCGACTTTGGTGCCGATTCAAGACCGAGCGGTTCCACCGAACGAGCCCAGGTAGAAACATAACCATCGGCACCGCCAGGAATTGGAGCTTTGCAATAAAGCTCGTGAGCGGCCAAGAACGAATCTGTGAATGCCGCGTGAACCCAGAGTAGAAGGTGTGGATCCGACGCTCGGTATGAAACCGGTTGCTCACCAACAACCCGAGTGTGCAATCGGTTCACTCGTGAAGACTCCCCTGCCACGGCAGCATGCGAACCAAACGTGGTAACAGTAAGCCAACGGATTGTGCCGGCCAGGCGTCCGAGTGGATCCTTCTCATAACGCGAGTGGTTGCGAACTCCGGCTAGAGTTGCCGGTTGCAGCGCTTGAACCAAAAGGGCACGAATGCCGCCAACCAGCGTTCCAAAATCTCGGTGAACCACCCAGGGTCCGTCGGTCGGTAGAAACAAGCCACCCGTTTCGCCGCCGGCAATGATCTCCAGCCAAGGCGGTGTGCCATCGGGAGCCCCGGAAAGCAGCCGGCGGAAACGAATTGAAAAGAATTCTTGAACGCGGTTGTTCTTAATCGACAATCGGAACACCGGGACCGAAGATTGCTAAAGAGACTAGAACCAAAAGAATGGTGGCCACCGGACCCCAAACCATTCGCTCCTTCTTTGACCGGGTAATCCAATTCATAACGAAGCCGAGAATTGCGTAGGCAAAGGTTAGCCAAGTGAGCACTTCCAAAATTGGGTCTGGCCAAGCCCTTATGAGACCTTCGCCGACGGTTGCCAGTAGCACCTGAGCCATGAGAATCAAGACAAGTATTGAAACTCCAGCCATTACCCGACCTTGAGCCGGAAGTTTGCCTTTAGTTTGCCCGCCCATGGTGTATTCACCCCAGGGTGCACCAAAGACGAGAGCCAGCTGGAACAGACAGACCAGGTAAAAGCCAATGCTGGCGTAGAGAGCAAAATTCATCGAAAAACCTTTCGTAACTACAAACCTACCGACCCAGTAGCCTTTAGGTATGTCTGACATTGCGAACCCTGGTCTCACCTCGGCCGAGGTGGCGAAAGCGGTTGCCGCTGGCCTGACCAATAAGCAAGACACCTCTTCTTCCCGCAAATTCTCCAGCATTCTTCGCGCCAACTTCTTTACTCTTTTCAACGCCATCGTTGGTGGATCGTTTTTGGCACTGCTCCTTCTAGGCCAATGGAAAGACGCCCTCTTTGGCTTGGCAGTAATCTCCAACATCCTGATTGGTGTGATTCAGGAGTATCGCTCGAAGCGCACTCTCGACCGAATCAGTTTGCTAAACGCTCCCCATGCCAGGGCCCGCCGCAATGGCGAGCTGGTTGATTTGAAACTGGAGGAGATTGTTCAAGGCGATCTGCTCGAACTACGTGCGGGCGATCAACTGCTTGCGGATGCCGAGGTCATTTTCTCCGACGGATTAGAACTCGACGAATCGATTCTGACCGGCGAATCGGAAGCGGTTGAAAAAGCGATTGGACACACCGTCTTGGCCGGTTCTGGCGTTTCGGCCGGTCGCGGTCTAGCCAGGGTGACCCAGGTCGGTTCGAACACCTACGCTTCCAAGATCACGGTTGAGGCCAAGAAGTTCTCACTGGTTTCGAGCGAACTCCGTAACGCCATAAACAAGGTGATCAAGTGGATCAGCCACGCGCTTCTGCCATTCGTGGCAATCGCAGCCAACGGTCAGATGCAGGCTCACGGCGGTTGGGCGGTTGCCATCGCAAACGGCTCTTGGCTCGAGGCTACCGTTGCTGCAATCGCCAGCGTGATTGCTTTTGTTCCGCAAGGCTTGGTGCTGATCACCTCGATAACCTTTGCCGTGGCTGCCATGAAACTCGCCAACAAAAAGGTTTTGCTTCAAGAACTTCCGGCCGTTGAGGGCTTGGCCCGCGTCGACGTGGTTTGCTTCGACAAAACCGGAACGCTCACCGAGGGCGACATTGAGTTTGAGGCCATCGAACTCGTTGGTTCGAAAGACCTTGGGCACGAAGCCGTGTTGGCCTTTTTCGGAAACGACCCCGACGCCAACGCGACCGCTCGCTGCCTTTCTGGAAAATTCACCGGTCACGAAAGTCTCGAAGCGATTTCGTCGGTGCCATTCACCTCGGCTCAAAAATTGTCTTCGTTCACTTTCAAATCAGCTGGAACCTGGACGCTCGGAGCGCCTGAATTCGTCCTAGGTAATAAAGATGACCTGGTTTTGAAACGTGCCGCCGAGTTGGCAGCCACCGGTCGCCGAACCCTGGTGCTCAACCACGAACAAACCCCAATCGCTCTAGTTACCTTCCGCGAGCGCATTCGTGAGGATGCCGCCCAGACCGTGAATTTCTTCTTAGAGCAGGGAGTTTCGATTCGAATCATCTCTGGAGATAACCCGCAAACTGTTGCTGCGGTTGCCAGAGATGCCGGGGTGAAGTTCGATGGCGTTGCCTTTGACGCTCAGAACCTCCCCGAAAACCTCGAAGAGCTCGCCGAGATTATGGAGCAGTACACGGTCTTCGGCAGAGTTACTCCGGAGCAAAAGCGCAACATGGTGGCAGCGCTGCAGTTGAAGGGTCACGTGGTTGCCATGACCGGCGACGGCGTGAACGACGCACTGGCTCTCAAGAAAGCCGACATCGGCATTGCAATGGGTTCCGGCTCTCCAGCAACTAAGGCGGTTTCCAACCTGGTTCTTCTCGACGGCAAGTTCTCAAACCTGCCCGGCGTAGTTGCCGAGGGCCGCAAGGTGATTGCCAACATCGAGCGCGTTTCGAAGCTGTTCCTCACTAAAACCAGTTGGGCGCTCACCCTAGCTCTCACCTTCGGCATCCTCGCCTGGAAGTTCCCGTTCCTTCCCCGCCAACTTTCCGGAATCGACTCGTTCACCATTGGGTTACCGGCCTTCGCACTTGCCCTGCTTCCAAACGCCCGCAGGTATGTTCCAGGCTTCCTCGGAAGAGCGCTCTCTTTCACCATCCCTAGCGGAATCGCTGTGGCACTGAGCGTTATTGCTCTTCGAATCATCACCGACGCCCAGGGTTGGGAAGTTTACGAAGCGCAGACTGGAACCATGATCACCATGAGCGTTACCGGAATCTGGGTTCTTAGCACCCTGGCCAGACCACTAAACGGCGTGAAACTGGGCATCTTTGTTGGAATGTTGGCACTCGGTGTTCTGATTTTCACGGTGCCACTCGCCACCGCTTACTTTGGTTTCAGCCCGCTCAGCCTGACTCAGTTGGCTATTGCCGGTGGTTTGGGTGTCGCCGGTGGCGCACTCATCGAACTAGCCTCGAGATTGCAGCGTAACGTTCGGTAGCTCCGGCGCCGGAATCCAGCCACCAACCCGATCCTCGAAGTTTTTCCACTCGGGCGTTTGCTGGTTCCAAGCTTCTCGCCAGGCAACAATCTCCGCATGGCTTCTGCCAATAAAGTTCCACCACATCACGATGTGCTCAGTGAATGGCTCTCCTCCGAGCAGCAGCGCAACACCTTCTCCGGAAACCGAAGCACTTTCGCCAACTGGAAGGTAAATCAATTCGTCAACGCCGACCGGCACACCGTTTACGGTCACCGAACCTGAAATTACTAGGATCCCGTGTTCAAAAGATTCATCCAGCGGGGGCGTGAATTCCCCAGAAATTTGTAATTCGGCGCCAACCAAAGCTGAGTAGGTGGTTGCCGGTGAAACCGCCGAACCCAACTCTCCGATGAAGACCTTGGCCGATGAGCTTCCCAGCGAAAGAACTGGAAGTTCGGCGTGATGTTCAAAGAACGGCTTCACATTTCGAGCGCTCTCTGGAAGTGCCAACCAGAGCTGGGCTGCGTGTAGAGAGGTTGAACCAAGCAGGCTCAGTTCGCTGTGCGAGATGCCGCGACCGGCAGTCATTAGGTTCAGTTCGCTCGGGCGAAGCACCTGCACCGAACCCTCGCTATCGCGGTGTTCCACCTCACCGGCAAATGGCCAGGTAACGGTTTGAAGGCCGGTGTGCGGATGACGAGCCACCACCATGCCATCAACCTGAGCGGTCGGGCCGAAGTGGTCGATAAAAACCCAGGCACCGATGCGTCGAAGTGCTGGCTGGGGAATGCTTCGCTTGATGTCAACCTCGGTGCGCGTGGTCAGCTTTACCAGGCGCGGGGCAACAATGAGGCTCATCATTCGATTATGGCTCACCGCTTAGGCTGTAACGGTGACTAAACCTCAACGATCCTGGCTTATCGACTTCAGTATTCTCGCCCTGATCTGGGGAGCAAGCTTTCTTTTCATCGCCGTTGCCGGTCACGCGCTACCGCCAGTTGGGGTTACCTTCTTCCGCATGAGCTTTGGTGCCATTGCGCTGTTCGTGCTGATCAAACTGGCCAAGCAACGCATTCCGCTAACCGGCAAAGCCATCCTCCACACCTTCGTGGCTGGAATGGTGATGAGCGCGTTTCCGTTCACGCTGTTCGCCTATGCCGAACTTCATGTTTCTTCAGGGCTAGCCGGAATGGTGAATGCTGCAACCCCGGTCATGACCGTGCTCGCCATCATGATTGCCTTCCGCGACCAAAAGCCAACCCGCGTTCAAATCATCGGGCTGAGCGTTGGCATCATCGGAACGCTGGTGCTGCTGGGCGTTTGGCAGGGGTTCGGCACCAACGACCCGCTGGCCATCGGCGCACTGATTCTCGCCACCATGTTCTACGGCTTCGGAAGCCCATACATTCGCAAATTCGTTAGCCCGCTAGGGCTGCCAAACCAGGTTGCGGTATTCATGCAGCTCACCTCCGCCAGCATCGTGACCCTGCCGGTCTACCTGTTCACTGGCCCGCTACTCACCGGCACAACAGACTGGGCTAGCATCGGCTCAATCGTGACCCTCGGTGTCGTTGGCACCGGCATCGCCTATGTCTTCTATTACCGAATCATCGACGCCGCGGGCTCAACCATCGCCTCATCGGTCACCATCGTGCAACCGGTGGTAGCCGTGATTTTGGGCATGCTGCTACTTCATGAAACCTTGAACTGGTTCGAAGTAGTTGGCGGACTAGTCATCATCCTCGGAGCGATGATCGCTCAAGGACGAATTAAGTTCATTAGATAAGTGATTCCGGCAGAGCCAAAGGCTGAGCCGGTAGGCGCTCCTGAGCAAACCAACGCTGCTGGTAGCCGGTTGAAGAGCTCATCAAATCTAGGAACGGCTTAGCGTCAAAGCTTTCTGGGCCAAGCACACCCTCACCCTTCCAAACACCCGTAGCCAGTAGTTCTAGAGCGATCAACGGGTTGAACGCGGTCTGCCAAACCACAGCCTGTGATTCGTAGTTAGCCATCGTCCACTCGTTGTCGGCCACGTGGTAAAGGTAGGTGGCGCGAAGCTTGCCATCGTGGTCTTTACCGGTTACCAAAACGCCGGCACAGGTCTTACCCGTCATGCGTGGGCCAATAGTTGCCGGGTCTGGAAGTACCGCGGCAACCATGTCGCGTGGGCTTACATCAACCGGACCCTGATTTGATCGAACGCGGTGAGGCTTGGTCTGATCCAAACCTAGAGCGTGCAGGGTCTTCAGAATTCCGATGAACTCGTTACCAAGTCCGTATTTGAAGCTGAACTTGTTGGCGTTGATCACGGCAGGAAGCATGGTTACCTCTTCGTGCTCAACGTTCACGCACTCGACCGCGCCAATACCTTCAGGGAACTCGAAAATCTCAGGTTCACTAAACGGCTGGGTGGTGTAGTAACCCTTGTCTTTCGACCAAAGAACCGGTGGGTTTAGGCACTCTTCGATGGTGGTCCAGATTGAGAACGATGGGGCGAAGATTTCGTTGCCTTCGTCGTCGCGAACCACAAGGTTTCCGCCGTCCTTGACCGAAACTTCGTCGATCTCAGAGAACAGGTGGTCTTGTGCATAGCGAGCAAACACGTTGGAAAGACCTGGCTCAACACCAATACCAACCAGCGCCAAAAGACCGGCGCGTTCCCACTGCTCAGCCAGCGCGAACTGCTGGTCGCCAAGCTTGATGCCAGGCTTGTGGAACGGGTCGTCTGGGTGGGCTTCGGAAAGGCTCATCGCCATGTCTAGGTAGTGCACGTTGGCACTGAAAGCACCCGAGAACACGGTTGGCACAAACTTCGGCTCAACGGCGTTCAGCACGTGGGTGATGCCATGTTCGCGGCAAAGGTCGGTTACGTTGGCTGCGTTGCCAGCGTCGATTTTGGCTGAAACGAACTTCGACGCGATTTCGTCGCCGTGGCGATCACGAATCCATTCGATAACTTCGTCGGCACGAGACTGGGTGTAGTCGGAGACCACAATCTGCTCATAGAACGAACGGGTGGCTGCGATTTTTGCGATGGCGTTTCCTACGCCTCCGGCTCCTACAAGAAGGATCCTCATTATTTTGTACCTATCAACTAGGCGTACTCCGTGGGGCAAATCGGGAGCTGTTAGTTACAGCCTACTCAGCGAACGCTTAGCTCGCTAGCAGGGTCGTTGACCCAGTTGATAACTCCGGCCCACTCGCCAAAACCGTCGCTCAGCGAGAAGTGCCGAGCGCCAGGAACAACCACGGTTGGCAATTCGAGAACCGAACCGAAAGTCTCCACAATGCCATTTGGCTGCCAAGGATCTTCATCCGATCCAATCAGTGTGGTGTCAGCCGCCGAACGCACTGCAGACCCGGCGGTTGCCAAATCAAGGATGAAATCGGGAATGTCGATAAGCAATGACGGATCTGCAGGAGCCACCAGCAAAACGCGTGAGACCAATGCCGGAGCAAGACCCTCTGAAGCCAATTTGAGCCAGGTCACAGCACCGAGCGAGTGACCGATCACCACAACTTCTTCGCCATTATTCGCTTCAGCAATCTGTGCCAATTCGTTGAGAGCAACTTCAGCCCATTCGGCAAAACGAGGTTCATCGGGGTTGGGTAGTTGCGGGTAGTGAACCTGGTGCCCTTGCTTGCGAAGCTCAACCGCAGCCCGGCGTTGCCAGCTACCTTCCGGCCTGCGATTTGTCCAGCCGTGTAGCAGAAGTACCTGTTTACCCATTTCTTCATTAAAGCGAAAACCCGCCCAGATTCTGGGCGGGTTTCCAAATGTTACAGAGATTACTTAAGGGTTACCTTTGCGCCAGCAGCTTCTAGAGCAGCCTTTGCCTTTTCAGCGGTTTCCTTGTTTGCGCCCTCAAGAACGGTTGCAGGTGCACCGTCAACAACAGCCTTGGCTTCGCCAAGACCTAGGTTGGTTAGTGCGCGAACTTCCTTGATAACTGCGATCTTCTGGTCGCCAGCAGCTTCTAGAACTACGTCGAACGAGTCCTTCTCTTCTGCAGCTTCGCCAGCAGCAGCAGGTGCTGCAGCAGCAACTGCAACAGGTGCAGCAGCGGTTACTTCGAATACTTCTTCGAACTTCTTAACGAAGTCTGAAAGCTCAATAAGGGTTAGTTCCTTGAAAGCTTCGATTAGCTGGTCATTGGTCAACTTGGCCATGATTTTCTCCTATTTTGGTTTGTGTTTATGAAGCGAGTGTTAGTTCGATGCTTCTTGCTTCTGACGCAAAGCGTCGACTGCGCGTGCAGCCTGAGCAAGTGGTGCCTGGAACATGTAAGCAGCCTGGAACATCGAAGCCTTGAATAGTCCAGCGGCCTTAGCCAATAGAACTTCGCGGGTCTCGAGGTCAGCAAGCTTCTTAACCTCTGCAGCGTCTAGGGCTACACCGTCCATGACGGCTGCCTTTACAACTAGTAGAGGGTTTGCCTTGGCAAAGTCACGGAAAGCCTTCGCAACGGTAACAACGTCACCGGATACGAATGCGAGAGCAGTTGGTCCGACTAGCTGACCGTCAAATGCGGTCACCCCAGCGTCCTTAGCTGCAATCTTGATTAGCGTGTTCTTTGCCACGGCGTAGGTTGCGTTCCCACTGATTGAACGACGTAGCTCTTTGAGCTGCGACACAGTGAGTCCGCGGTACTCGGTTAGCAGTACGGCTGCAGAGTTCTGGAATAGACCAGTAAGTTCTGCAACTTTAGCTTCCTTGTTCGCCATGGCGCTCCTTGGATTGTTTATGTCGGTAGCCCCAAGCCCAATAAAAAAGCCCCATGCGTAAGCGCACGGAGCAAAAATTCAAGTAAATGAAAAACTGTTCTACACACCTACGTTGGATGCCCTGTTACGGGGCCTTCGTTAGTTCTTCCTAAGAAGATCTAAAACCGACGGTCTTTGGCTTCCTCAATTCTAAGCGAAGACGACAATCAAAAGCAACCGGCAAAAAAGAAGCCCCCAGCACCGAAGTGCCAGGGGCTTCTCTAAGAACTACTAGTCGCGAGCGCGTCCGCGGCCGCCGGAGAATCCTCCACGACCACCGTTGCCACCCGAGCGACCGTAACCTGAACGGTCACCGCCACCGGAACGACCGCCTGAGCGACCGCCGCCGAAGCCACCGCGTCCGCCGCCTGAGCGACCTTCACGGTCGCCACCGCGTCCACGACCCGAGTCACCGAAGTCGAGACCACGAGGAGCTGGAGGTGGAGCAATCGGACCAGCAAGCTGCTCAAGCAACTCGCTGGAAGGACGAACTTCGGTAAACAACGAATCGCGATCCGCGCGGTTCAGAAGGTCTTCCATCTTGCGACGGCGGTTGCGTGGAATCAAAGTTGCCACGGTACCTTCCTTGCCAGCACGACCGGTACGACCCGAACGGTGAAGGTAAGTCTTGTATTCCTGTGGTGGATCTAGCTGAATCACTAGGGCCACGTCGTCAACGTGAATACCGCGAGCAGCAACGTCGGTTGCCACTAGAACGCGGCACTCGCCTGAGGTGAAGCGCTCAAGGTTGCGGTTTCGCTGGTTCTGGTTCAAGTCACCGTGCAAACGAGCTGCTGGAACACCGGCCGAAGTCAACGACTCCGACAAACGCTCTGCGGTCATCTTGGTGCGAGTAAAGATAAGGCTCTTGCCCTCACCCTGAACCAAACGTAGCAACACCTGTGAGCGGTCTTCGTCGTCGACGATTAGCACGCGGTGGGTGATGTTTGAGTGGTCTTCCTCTTCTTCAGGCACTTCGTAAACGAATGGCGCTGGAAGGAATTCGTCAACAACCGACTGCACAGCCTTGTCCAAGGTTGCTGAGAACAGCAACTTCTGGCAGGTTGGGCTCACGTTTGCAATGATGCGGCGCACTGGCTCGATAAAGCCAAGCTCGCTCATGTGGTCGGCTTCGTCAACGATCAAAGTTTCAACCTCAGAAAGGTCAACGATGCGCTGCGAGATTAGGTCTTCCAAACGTCCAGGAGTAGCAACCACGATGTCAACACCGCGGCTCATTGCGTTCTCCTGCTTGCGCTGTGGAACACCACCGTAAAGACCGGGCGTGTAGAAACCTACTGCTGTGGCAATGCCATTCACAGTGCGGGCGATCTGGTCGGCCACCTCACGAGTTGGAGCCAAGATCAGCGCACGAGGCTTTCCAGCCTTGCGAGGAACTGAACCAACAGCAATTAGCTTCTCCACCATTGGAACGGTGAACGAAATGGTCTTGCCAGATCCGGTCTTTCCGCGGCCAAGCACGTCGACACCGGTCATTGCTGCCGGAATCGATGCTGCCTGAATTGGGAAAGGCTTCTCAGCACCCATACCCTTTAGAGCAAAAAGAACCTTGTCGTGTAGGCCCATCTCTTCGAAGGTGTCCATCACTGGAACGTCTACGGCCGAAACCATGCGCTCTAGAACCTTGTCTTCCTGGAAAGACTTCTTGTTCGAGTTGCCTGAACGTGCGCCAGCGAATGAACGCTCACGCGAGTTGTCGCGCTCTACGCGGTCTGGGCGACGACCATCACGGTCGGCACCAAACGAACGCGCTGGGCGGTCTGAACCAAAGTCACGACGCGGACGTGAGTCGCGGTCACCGAATGAACGAGCCGGACGGTCATCGCGTGAACCGAAATCACGACGAGGTGCGCGGTCGCCGTCAAATGAGCGAGCTGGGCGTTCGCCATCGAATGAACGAGCCGGACGGTCATCGCGTGAACCAAATTCACGACGAGGTGCGCGGTCGTCACGTGGCGGACGAGAATCGCGGTCACCGAATGAGCGGGCCGGACGGTCTGATCCAAAATCACGACGCGGTGCGCGGTCGCCATCGAAAGAACGAGCCGGACGGTCATCGCGTGAACCAAATTCACGACGAGGAGCGCGGTCGTCACGAGCCGGACGCGAGTCACGATCGAAAGAACGAGCCGGAGCACCAGCTGAACCGTGGCGTGGCTTGCGGTCGGTGCGACCTTCTGGTGACCAGTCGCGACCATTGTCTGGGCGACCTCCACGCATTTCGCGGTCGCCGGTGCGACCTGCCGATGGGCGTGAGTCACGAGCTGGTCGTGAGTCACCTGATTTTTCAAAGAATGCTGGACGCTTTCCTGCAGGAGCTGCGCCGTCGCGGTGTGGAGCACGGCCGCCTCGGCCATCTTCACGTGGTTTACCCATTGCGCGAGCGTTCTTGCCCGGGCGTGCGTTTTTAGAGCCAAAATTTGGCATGATTTTCCTTTTCAGTTTTCTGTATGTGCGCTTTGTGGGGAGTAGCCACTAGGCGCTTCGGGTTAGTTGAAAGCGCTATACCCACACACGAGAACTGCGTTCGCAATACGGCGAACTCTCAAACGAAGGAAGACTGGCACCACTTGGTGGTGCTGCATACAACTACTGTCGCAAAGTCTGCGACTTCTCCAAGGTTATCGTTTCGTTACCTAAAAACCTAGAACTATTTTCAACTGACAAAAAGTCAGACCCCTTTCGTATCCTGAACCCTTGCCAAAAAGAAGGGAAAAGAAATGTTTGACGAGTCTGGATTCGACTGGAAGAAAGCCACGCTACCGCTATTTGTAGCCAGCGTTATCCTTACCCTCACCCAAATTCTCTCGGTCACTTGGTGTTCGGTGAATGGTGAGTACTACGGCTACTTTCTGATCGGCAAAAATCTTCACGCCTGCGTTATCGACATGCCTGGCGACTGGTTCTTCCGCTACGGATCAATAATTTTCAGTGCAGCGGGAATGCTCACCCTGCTCTACGACGGCATCAAAGCCTTCAGAAACTGGACCGAAACCAGAAGCATCAACCTCAGTCGAACCATCTTCGTGCTCAGCATGATCACCGTGACTGGCGAACTAGAACTACTCGCCAACACCTTTCACCGCCAAGGTCAATACGAGGGAATCAAAACTTTCCTCTTCGACACCTGGTTCTACGTGTTTCCGGTTGCCCTGTTCCTGCTCATCGTTTCAGCACTCTCAATCAACAAGAAACTCGAACTGATCTTCAGCCTGAACAAACGAAGGCACTAAAATCATCGAAAGAGTTGGGGGAACGATGAATGCAAGAAAAATCTTTATGTGGCTCACGCTAATTGCATTAGCTGGTGCGGGCTATTGCTGGCTCGATGCCACTCTTCAATGCATGGCACCTGGAAACGGCACCTGGTGTGGCTTTGGGTCAGGTTTGCTCTCCATACTCTTGCTAATCGTAGGACTGAGCGTTGGAAGCGTTTGGTTGATTTTGCTTCTCGTAAAGGTAGCCAAAAGCAAAAAGAACTAAGAAGCCAACCCGCGAATCTTGAGCTCAGCATATAGATCAGCATCTGAAGGCTCAACCAGGTGAACGCCATCGGCAAACACAATCACCGGAATGTTCTTGCGGCCGGCAATTTCCTCTGCCTTGGCAGCCAGCTCAGCCGACTCCTCAACGTTCTGCTCCAAATAAGAAACACCCAGGGTGTCCATCAACTTCTTCGAGCGGCGGCAGTCGGAGCACCATTCGGCTCCGTAGTAAGTAACCTCAGACATCAGAATCCTTTCAATAAAGCAGAGTCAGAAATAGACAACACCCCATCGGCCCACGTAATTCCCTCCAATGACGAAACCACGCAGGAAACATCGGCATCCAAAACCCGAGACCCAATACCAACTACTACCCCAACGCCAGCAGCACGAGCAGCAGTAACCCCAGCCACAGCATCCTCAAACACCACACATTGAGAAGGCAACAAACCAAGACGAGAGGCGCCCAACAGATAAGGATCCGGAGCCGGCTTCCCAAGAGAAACATCATCCCCGCAAACAAACTCCACGGGCACCGGCAACCCAGCCGCCCGAACCCGAGCCAAACCCAACTCACGACCGGCCGAAGTGCAAATCGTCCAAGACCCAACTGGCAACGAAGACAACAGAGCCAAAGAACCGGGCAACGCAACCGTCGACCCAGCAGTACCGAGCTCTAAATCATTGATGAATGCATAAGCCGAATCAAAATCAGCATCCGGTGCCCACATTCGAACCATGTCTGACGCTCGAACCCCAGCAGTTCCCTGAGCATCCCAATCAATGTGTGGCGCATAAACCGAACACCATTCATTCCAAGCATCAATCGCCGCCTGGTGTGAATCAACCAAAACACCGTCGTTATCGAACAGAAGTCCGGCTACTTGAAATTCCATTATTTAAGAGTAATCTTTTGCCAAGGTATCGGGGGATGCCTTTCAAATAGGGGGTTTCAAATGAATTTGGTTTCTGCACTAAAGGCCACAGCATTATTCTTAGCCGTCACAATTTCAGCCACCGGGTGTGCCACCGCTGGGGCGAGCCGAGTCAATGCTGAAGCACTGACTGGGATCAAGAACAATCCCATGCCGGGATTTGAACTAGCCTCAACTGACGAAGGGGACAGCATCTGTCTACCGGCTTCTTACTGCACCACCAACGCGAGATTGTTTTTGAAGAACACCAAGACTTTTGAATCTCGGGCAGATTTTTGTAAGGAGCTTCTCGCTTGGGCCCCGTCGGTTGGCGCAGATTCATGGATGTATGACCCGGATTACATCGCCCTACCCATCAAGGATCACGAAGGAGCTGCCCAGTTTGCTTGCCTAGGCGCTAACAACTACTCACTCATTGGTTCCACTGGGAATGTGCGGTGGACTATGGCTGGAGACGGCACCCAACTATCGGTAGAAACCATCATGGGCACCGACGGAAGTCTCGAAGACGAACGGATGACTCTAAAAACCTGGGACGAGGCGAAGTCTCAACTGTATGCAGGCACTCGCCTCAACATGGACATCCTTTCCTCGCTGGAAACTTTCCGCCTTGAAAACCCCAAGAAGGATCCGTCCAAACTGGCTACCGTAAAAACTGCCCTTAAGGACCTCAACCTTCCAGAGGAAGCAGAATTCGTTCTCGACAAATCAGGAAGCGCTCACTACCTCTACCTTCCCTCCGACGGTTTCATGCTGGAACGATGCCTAAACATCAAGCCGTTTAGCGAAACCTTCTTCCAAATGCCTAATCCAGGCTCCGGATTTGTCGGGCTTTTCATTCTCGATGGCCAGCCCAAAACCGATGAGTTTGGTTACCTAGAATCCGCTAAATGCCCTGGCCAGGAGTGATCGGGCACACCGTTCAAATTCCGACGCTTAAGACTAGTGACTAGTCCAAGACCGATTAGGGGATCGTATGTCTGAACAAAATAAGAACAACGCAGCTAAGTGGATTTGGCTTTCCGTGGCTGCGTTAGCAATCATGTTGGTAGTGCTCGTTGCCCAAGCAATTAGCAGCTTCTTTGCCGGCCTGAATGCTCTCGGCGACGCCGCGTCGGGAGCCGCTGAATCAATCTTTCCGCTTAGAAAAGATTGACGAATTCAGCGAATCAGGGGAATGTCCTAAGCCTTTACTTCCTTGTTGCGAGCAGTAATAACGAAGTAAACCGCAAACTCAACCAAGAGCAGAAGTAGCACGGCTGGAATCATTTCGTTTATCCACCAGTCGGCTTGAGCCGCTGCCACAGTTGGCTTACAACCATCGGGGTTAGCGCAGTTCGAGAAGATCACCAGTTTGCTCACAGCATCGCCCGCGAACGTGAACGACATAATCGAAACGGTTCCGGCGAAGATCAAAGACAGAACGTAGTTCAAGGTCACTGCCCCGGCAGCTCCAGTTACCTTAGGCGCACGAACCACTGGCTTTGCCGAACGAGCCTGAGAAGCAGCCCGAGTACCAAAGTAAATCGAACTACCAATCATCAGCTGAATGGCAACCCAGCTCCAGCTAGGCAACTTCTGACCCTGTGAGTCATAAACAATCAGACCGACGATGATTGCGGCTGCGGTTCCGATGATCGGGACGGCATAACCAATGGCCAAAGCCTTCTGGGTTGCCGACAAACCTTTGTCTTCTGCTCCCTCAATCGGAGCAGTCTTTCTATAAATAGTCGACTGAAGTAAAACAAAAACAACAGCACCAGCAGCCAAGACGATTGGAAGGTAAACACCCAAGATGCGACCAATAACCGTTGGCGTTCCTCCGGACGGGAACGAAGTACTGAAGGAACTCATAAAAGTGGCGATGGCAAAGAATGCCAAGAAGACCATTCCGAGGATGATCATCAAACCGGTGAAGCGATACTCAGCACGAACAATCCCCGCACTGCCATCTGTAGCGTGAGCGGCGTCAGCTCGCTTGAATGCCCACATAGCCAACAGAGAACCAACAACCAGACCACCCAGAGTCACATAGGTAGAAGCACGAACTTCAACGAGAGGCATGTTCTCGTAGTAACGGTTTACGGTCAGATCCAAATAGGTTGAAACCACCAAGGCCACCCAAGCTACTGCAACCCCAATTAGTGGAAGAACGATATTGATGCGTATTTTCTTTTCCATACCTTCAGACTACGCTCGATAAACTCAAGGAATGATGAAAAGTTCGGGGGAACGCTTACCTAAAGCAAAACGCATCAACAGAATCCTTTGGATGACTTTCGCATTTGGCTCCTTAGTTTTCGCCATTTCCTTTTTCTGGTACCAGTCAAAAGCTGGTCTAGGGGAATTCTGGGGCTGGAACCCAATTGCTGAGATCATCTTTCAACTCGTGATGAGCCTCAGTGCCTGGATAACTCAAGCCTCCCTATTGACCCTGTTGATCTTGACGTTAGTCAGAAGACAACAAGCCAAACCAGTGCAAGAGTTCACGAAAGCCAACAAATACCGTTCTCTCCGAAAGTTAGCTCTCTGGATTGCCGCTATCCCTGGTCTTGTGCTCTCCCCTTTGCTGATTACCCTGGCTGGCTCACTGTTCCTCCAGAGCACCAGCCCCGAGCCAAACATTATCGGATCAATCCTTTACTCATTTGGCGGAGTCACCTTCATCGGCCTAATCCCAGGCGCAATGGCCATGATCACCCTGCTGGCTTTCGCCATAATCAAAGCGAACGAAAAACCAATCGACCCAACCTCCCCAACGCCCAATCCCCAACTTGCTCAGATCATCATCGCCGGCATCACAACAGCACTACCAACCGCCGCGTTCCTAATCACCTGGCTGAATACTTTCGAAGAATGCCAAACAAACTGTTTCATCTTCAATCACCCAATGATGGTTCCCCTTGCCATCGCCTACCTAGCCCTGTGGCTAGTTCAGGCAATCATCTGTTTTAGGAACCGAAATAAACTAACTAAATGATCATCGTTATTGGCGAAGCACTTATCGACCTCATCCAGGATCGCTACAACCCAACCAGCTACAACGCCGTGGTTGGTGGCGCCAACGCCAACGTTGCCATCGCTCTAGCCCGCCTAGAAGCCCCTCACACCTTCCTCGCCCGCATCTCAACCGACTCCTTCGGCCAGCAGATCACCAAGAAACTAAACGACAACAACGTCAACACAAACCACAAAGTAGTAACCGACGAACCAACCACCCTCGCAGTTGTCTCAATCAACGCCCAGGGCTCCCCTTCTTACTCCTTCTATGTCAATGGCACAGCCGACTGGGGCTGGACCCCAGCAGAACTCCCTCAACTAGAAGCAGAAGCCCTCCAATTCGGCTGCCTCACCATGGCCATGGAACCAGGCAACCTAGTCATTGAAGAATGGGCTAAAGCCCAAAGCCAGAACAAGACCATCTCCCACGACATCAACATGCGACCAGCCCTAGGCTTCGACCAAGCCAAAGAACTAGCAAGAGTAAATAGAGTCAACACCTTCAGCCACATCATCAAAGCCTCCGACGAAGACCTCGAATGGCTCGACCCAACCAGAACCCCAAACGAAACCGCCAAAGAATGGTCAAAGAACAAACTCGTTTTCATCACCAAAGGCTCAGAAGGCGTCGATGTTTATAGAGACGGCAACCTACTCTTCAACGTTCCATCACGAAAGATCAACGTAGTAGACACCGTAGGAGCCGGCGACACCTTCACCGCCAACCTCCTAGCCCAACTCCTAGAGAACAACCACCTCGGCAACAACCCAACCGAGAAGCTCCTGAACATCAAAAACGAAGACCTACACACCTACGTCCACATCGCCGGCATAGCAGCCAGCATCAACTGTGAGCGGGCTGGGGCGGAGCCGCCTACGAAGGCTGAGCTGGAATCTTTTATGTAACTTTCCCCACACAATTCGTATGGCCTGGACTTTTCGAGCGATACCTGCGAAAATGAATAGGTGAATACAAAACCTTCCTTTTCCTACATAGACCTCTTCGCAGGCTGTGGCGGGTTGTCCCTTGGATTTGAAAGGTCCGGAGCAGATCTTGTTCTTGCTGTCGAACGCAGCCCAATGGCAGCGGAAACGTTCCGCCACAACCTAATTGAGCCGGTTAAGAGTGAATCGGAATGGGCGGATTATGTGGCAAGTCCAATCTCTGAACAAGTCTCAAAAAAATTGCTCGTTAAAGAACTGCAGTACCTTCTTGATGAGCCCCAGCTGGTCGATGATCTCGCTCACCATGACATTGACGTCATAGCGGGCGGGCCTCCATGCCAAGGGTTTTCACTTGCCGGACGCAGAAATCCCGAAGACTTGAGAAATCAACTCCCATGGCAATTCCTACAATTTGTTGAAAAGGTGTCCCCAAAAATTGTCGTGATTGAAAACGTTGTTGGCATGCGCCACAAATTCAGCGCAGACCAACCCGAGCCGGTTTTTGATCAGCTACAACAGGCACTAAGGGAAACTGGGTTGGGGTACGAAGTTCAAGCTGTTGAAGTAAATGCCATGCACTATGGAGCCCCGCAACACAGACCACGACTAATGATTATTGGTTTACGTGCAGACATCGCTCAGGCGAAAGGAATCAAGTCCAGCGGAAACCTTTGGAAATCAAGCTTCTTGAACTTAATCGCCGATCCAATTCCAGCAATGGCACCGGCACCTACAGTTACTGAAAATGAGTCACCGAACTTAGGCGACGCGTTAAATGACCTAATCACAACGCAGGGTGCACAAAGCACAAACTCGAAGAGATTTGTTGCAGAAATGAAAGACGCTCAAGCTTGGGGATTAAGAATCCCAAACATAGAGCTCAAAAATCATATTCGAAGAAACCACACGGAACAGGCATCATCACGCTTCGAACTTTACCAAGCACTGTTGGCCTTAGGGTTTGACTCAAAAATCATTTCCAAAGCAGCCGCAATGACTGAGACCGGCGCTAAGAAATATCTATTGGAGCACTTCGCGACTGCCCAGTTCCCGGCAAAAACACCAGCAGGTAAAGTTCTCGCCTCGTCCCCTCAGGAATTGACAGATTTGGTCTGGAAACTCAGAACCAAAAAGCATTCCCAGCGCGTCCTTCCGATGGACAAGGTAGCCCGAACCGTCGTAACGATTGGTGACGATTATGTTCATCCGATTGAACCCCGAACATTTACTGTTCGCGAATTAGCACGCTTTCAAGGATTCCCAGATAGCTTCGAATTTCGGGCGAAAGAGACCACTGGCGGACTTAATCGTAGAAACGAAGTTCCTCAATATTCGCAGGTTGGAAATGCTGTGTCACCATTCTTGGCACGTGCTGTTGGAGAATTGATACGTAACCTACTTAATTAGGGGGTATGGGTTGCTATCAAAAGCAAATTTTCCAATCACAACAGCAATAAGGCACTTGTCGGTTTTTGGCATTTCCGCTTCATTCATTTCGCCAACAAAAACAGGGCTTGAGAAAAGCATCATGGATGCCCACGGCTCTCTTCGTGACTTGCTCGCGCGAACAGGCGTCCACGACTTCACCATCCAATCCCAAGGAACAGCCGGGAAAAGGCTACTGCCAATTGCACTGCACCTGACTACTGGAATCGTAGACTCCCAAGTATCGCTCTATCGCCCTGAAAGTAAAGAGGGCGATCCACGAATTTGGATAAGTGGACTTCCAAAATATGCAAAACCAACAGATCTAATTGCTATCTGGGTGGGTAAGAATCAAAGCCTCCATTCTCTGAATTTCAGCGATGTAGGCGTGGAAGATGCCTTGTCAGATGAAAAGAGCAAGCTCACCGAATCAATCCTGAATTCAATAGATGACAGAGGCACAGACATCGTGTCAGAACTACTTGACAAACTGCGAGCCATTAGCAGTCGCGGTTATGTAGAAACACTCAGGAAGGGTGACACTGGGGTGGGTTTCACGCTTGAATCAATGCTTGGAATTTCAGCTAACTCCAGCAAGAATCCAGACTACAAAGGTATCGAACTCAAAACGAAACGAGTTAGCGCGAAAACCAGATCTAACCTATTTAGTCAGGTGCCCGATTGGAAAATGAGTTCATGCAAGAGTGGCTTAGAGGTACTTAACCGCGTCGGCTACGTGGATCAAGCTCGTAATCGATTGGCGCTCTATGTAACAGTTTCTTCTACCCCTAACCAACAAGGCCTCTTCTTCAAAGTTGATGAAGAAGAATTCAATCTCCAGTCAATGCATAAATCAAGTGACGGGAAAATAAGCCCGGTCAACTATTGGGATTTGGAATTATTGAAGGAACGCCTGCTTCATAAGCACTCTGAAACATTTTGGGTTGACGTAAAAAAGAAAGTAATAAACGGGATCGAACACTTTCTTTACTCAAGTGTCACCCACACAAAATCACCGATTGCTGACTACTTTGGCCCACTAATAGAGTCGAACGTCATCACTATGGACTACACATTGCATTTGAAAGAAAGCGGAAATACTCGCGATCATGGCTATCTGTTCAAAATAATGCCTGAAGATTTGGAATTACTATTCCCACCTCCAATTAAGTACGATCTAACGCAGGTGTAGTGGGATGACTGGTGCCCATTAATAGTTCACATGCCCAACGCCAACATCAATCTTTCTCTTGAAGTCGAGAAGTAGGCTGCAACTGCAAACCAATTCGTAGCCGGAGAATGTGGACATGGTTTTGTGGGCGTTTTCTAATTGAAGTTTTTTGATGTGTTTGAGCTTAAGTTCCAGAACTTTGGCGCCTACTTGTTTGTTGATGTCGGGGTTTGTTTTAGCTTGGTGTTCTGCCTTCTCGATTTCTTTATCGATAAAGCGGAATTTGTCGTAGTAACGAGGTTGGGGTTGTTCGCAGTCGATGAATGGCTCGTCTGAGAAGTAGAGCCAGACGTGCCCGCGATTGGATTCGATTGTGATTGCGCCGGTGTTGCCGACTTTCTTGAACCAATGAAGCTTAGCGTCATGAATGGCTTTGATAACAGCACTCGGATTGTGGTTATAGACGATCTGAGATTTGCCATCGCATGTAATTTCGAATGCGTTGGAAGTTATGTGGCGAATAGTCATCGGGATGCGTGGTTCGTTTGTCCATTCCTTGAGGACTGGTATCCAATGGACATTGTGTCCAGCTTTGTAGCTATTGCATTCCACGCTACCGAGATTGGCTTCAACTGATGGTTCGGACATGAAAAATGCCCCTTTCTTGGGGCATTAGCCCCATCTATGTTTGCTCTGGTGAGCCCTATCTTTTGTTCCCTTATGCACCGATGCCGATGGGGGCCGGTTGCTGTGGCAGGGGAAGGGATCCTGATCTGCCTCTTGATAGTTGTTTCTATTTATTTGTGTTTATAAGTTAACGCGTTGGGGTGACATTGTCTAGTTTTCTTGCTGTTTTGCTATTTCTGCTCTGACTTCGTCCATGTTTAGATCTTTGGTTGCTTGGATAACTTCTTCCAGTTGGGCTGGTGGTAGTGCTCCGGCTTGGGAGAAGAGAAGGATGCCATCGCGGAAGATCATGAGGGTTGGGATGGAGGTGATGTTAGCCATCTGGCTTAGCTCTTGGTTAGCTTCGGTGTCGATCTTGGCGAAGACTACGTCTTGGTGTTCGTCGCTTTTCTTTTCGAAGGTTGGGGCGAATGCCTTGCAAGGGCCACACCAGTCGGCCCACCAGTCGAGGATGACCATGTTGTTTTCTTGGATGGTCTGCTGGAAGTTGTCGAGGGTGATGTTCACTGTTGGCATGAGTTAATTTGGTAGAACTTTCAGAGTTGAGAGGGTTGGGTCGGCCACGAACTTGATGGTTTGGCCGAGATTGCGGGCTTTGAAGAGGGCGTCGAGGGCTGGCCCAGTGATGCGCTCCCCTGGGCTGAGCACTGGAACGCCTGGAGGGTAAGGGCAAACCATTTCGGCGCAGATGCGGCCGACAGAATCTTCAGCCTTAACGACTTCGTATTTGGAGAAGAAAGCTTCTCTTGGGGTGACCACAACTTCTGGTTCGATACTGAAGGCTGCTGAGATTTCGATAGGTCTTGGGGTTTTGGTTTGGGCGCCAACGCTTTCGATGATTTTGTCGACCAGTTCGTTGATGCGCTCAGGGGTGTCGGCGAAGGTGATCATTGGGATCACGATGTCGCGGTTGGCCATCTCAACGTCGATGTTGGCTTTCAGAAGATCCTGCTCAACGATGTTGCCGTCGGCTCCGCACTTCTGGAACAGGATGACCAGTTTTAGTGGGTCGATGTATTGGCCGTCGATTACGTCGATGCCATTTTCTTTGAGCTTCTTGCGGCCTTCATTCGTGGCGTCGATGACTGGGCCGATTAGTTCGCGACCGTGACGCTTGAGTAGGGCTCTGGCGGCATCGATGCTGGCGAGAATACGGCCAGACATGCTTGTGGTTTGGGTGGCGTCGAACATTTTGTTCAGGCGAGGGAGATCAACATACTTGGAGTTTGCGAGCAGGATGCTGGCTTGGCTATAGCTTGGAAGAGTCTTGTGGGCGCTGGTTACTACGATGTCGGCGCCTTCGGCGAGCGGGTGGTTTGGCAGTTTTTCGTGGAAGCCGAAGTGGGCTGCCCAGGCTGCGTCGACTACCAATGGAATGCCGTGGTTGTGAGCAACCTCGGCCAGTCTTGGGATGTTGCTCATCGTGCCAACGTAGCTAGGTTCGCCGATTAGAACTGCTTTGGCATCCGGGTGCTCTTCAAGAGCCTTCTTGAGGGTTGAGCTTGGGAGGTATTCCGGAAGGCCGGTTTCAGGGTTGATGACTGGCTTCACCCAGATTGGGGTGACGCCGGCGTAAACGAGGCCAACCGCCAGGCTCTTGTGAAGGGTGCGGGAGATGATTACCTTGTCGCCAGGGCCGGCCACGGCCATGACGGCTGCGTGGTTGGAACCGCTCGAGCCGTTGACTCCGAAACGGCAGAAGTCGGCGCCCCAAAGATCTGCGGCTAACTGTTCTGCGTGGGAGACAAGGCTCGGCGAAATGCGGTTGGTGTGGTTACCAGGAAGTACTGGGATGTCTCCGTCGACGACGGGTCCGGTTAGATCAAGGCGACCTTTGTGACCAGGAATCTGGAACCAAGAACGATCGGTTTCCATGTCGCGAATCCAGGCATCAAGAAGCGGGGCATCATTTCTCAGACCCATTGGATCTTTAGGGTCGAGAAGAGTCGCTGCTCCGATAACGTGGTTCACTTTGTCCTTTGCTTGGGGATGAAGAAAGGACCGGGAAAAATCCCAGTCCTTTCGACTACTTCTTTTATAAACCTTAGAACGAGTTGGTGTCTAGAGGAATACCAGGACCGAAGGTGGTCGCGATGGCAGCCTTTAGAACGTACTTGCCCTTTGAGCTCGAAGGCTTCAAACGCATAACCTCTTCAAGAGCGGTGTTTAGGTTCTCAGCCAACTTCTCAGCGGTGAACGAAGCCTTACCAACGATGAAGTGCAGGTTAGCCTGCTTGTCAACGCGGAATTCGATCTTTCCACCCTTGATGTCAGTCACTGCCTTAGCGGTGTCTGGGGTTACGGTACCGGTCTTAGGGTTTGGCATTAGGTTACGAGGACCTAGAACCTTACCCAAGCGGCCAACCTTACCCATTAGGTCTGGGGTTGCAACTGCTGAGTCGAAGTCGGTCCAGCCGGCAGCTACCTTCTCGATCAGCTCGTCGCCGCCAACCTCGTCTGCGCCAGCAGCACGAGCTGCATCAGCAGCTGCACCGGTAGCGAACACGATAACGCGTGCGGTCTTACCAGTTCCGTTTGGAAGCGAAACGGTTCCACGGATCATCTGGTCTGCTTTGCGAGGGTCTACACCAAGCTTGATTGCAACCTCGATGGTTGAATCGAACTTCGCTGAGCCAGTCTCGCGAACTAATGCAACAGCTTCTTCTGGAGTGTAAAACTTACCCTCTTCGATCTTTGCTGCTGCGGCCTCATAGGCCTTACTGCGCTTTGCCATTCTGTTGTTCCTTTCGGTCACAGTAGTGGTCTAACGAACCGCGCCCGGTTCTCCCACGACTATTGCTTTTTGTTTTGCGTAAGTTTTTTGAAGCTTAGGCTTCGGTGGTGATTCCCATTGAGCGGGCGGTACCAGCGATGATCTTGGCCGCCGCGTCAACGTCGTTGGCGTTTAGGTCGGTCATCTTCTGCTCAGCGATCTTGTAAAGAGCGTCCTTGCTTAGGTGTGCAACCTTCACGGTGTGAGGGGTGCCTGAACCCTTAGCAACTCCGGCAGCCTTCTTGATTAGCTCAGCTGCTGGTGGGGTCTTTAGAACGAAGGTGAAGCTACGGTCTTCGTAAACGGTGATCTCAACCGGTACGACGTTGCCACGCTGGTCGGCGGTGGCGTTGTTGTAGGCGGTGCAGAACTCCATGATGTTTACACCGTGCTGACCTAGCGCAGGTCCGATAGGTGGAGCTGGGTTAGCAGCGCCTGCCTGGATCTGAAGCTTGATCATGCCGGTGATCTTTTTCTTCG
>JBEGSI010000034.1:0-36400 GCA_041180065.1 Actinomycetota bacterium
CCCGTTCTACGAGAATGGGCTTCCTCGCTTTAAGGGTGAGTATCAAAACGGCAAGATGCATGGCTACTGGGAGTTTTATCGAAAAGACGGTTCGCTGATGCGCTCGGGAACCTTCGATGAAGAAATACAAATCGGGACTTGGACTACCTACGCGCGCGACGGCTCTGTAGTCAAGGTGACCGAATTCTAGAGGCCTATTCGGATTGGTAAGAGTGAACCAATCCACGTGAGCAAAAAATAAAGCCCAACCAAGAAGGCCAAAAAAAGGAATAAAACAGCACCAACTGCCGCTTGGTCATATTCCCTTTGAGCGCGAGCGGGATAGACAATCCCTAGTTTTTCATTTCGCCTTTTCGTGTCACGTCCAATTCCTCGTGCGGAGATGACGGTCAGGTAAATAGCCGACGCGAGAGACAGAAGACAAGCTAGAGGATGGGCAATGAGGATGCCAGAAATGTCCTGCCACATATTTCCCCCGATCGACCTTTAGCGCTTCACCTTGTTTGAAGTGTCTTCGCCGGCCGACTTCAGGTCTTTGCGAAGTTCTTTAGGTAACGAGAACTGAACATCTTCTTCAGCGGTCTGAACAGTTTCAACATCGCCATAACCACGCTTCGCTAGGTATTCAACAACGTCTTGAACTAGTTCTTCCGGAACTGAGGCACCTGAGGAAACTCCAACGGAGTCAACACCCTCAAACCATTCATCCTGAATCTCTGAGGCAAAGTCGACGCGGTAGGCGGCTTTAGCACCTGCCAAGAGAGCAACCTCAACCAAGCGAACTGTGTTGGAAGAGTTAGCCGAACCAACAACAATCACTAGATCGCTCTCGGCGCCAACTTTTTTGATTGCAACCTGCCGGTTCTGGGTTGCGTAGCAAATGTCGTCGCTCGGTGGGTTTTGGAGGGTTGGGAACTTGGTGCGAAGTTTGTGAACGGTCTCCATCGCCTCGTCGACGCTAAGAGTGGTTTGGGAGAGCCAGATCACCTTGTTCGGGTC
This sequence comes from Actinomycetota bacterium, assembly GCA_041180065.1. Taxonomy (GTDB): domain Bacteria; phylum Actinomycetota; class Actinomycetes; order Actinomycetales; family Microbacteriaceae; genus Rhodoluna. The sequence goes on from JBEGSI010000034.1 coordinate 1,000, forward strand.
CTTGATGGTAACGCCTGCGATGCTGTCGTCTTGATCAACAATCTGCACGACATCCGGAGCTTCTCCAGCGGTTCCTTCAACCTCTTCGTGACCTTCGTGACCTACCAAAAGAATGTCGTAGTTCTCAGCTGCAAAACGCTGCACCTCACGGTGAACCTTGGTTACTAGGGGGCAGGTGGCGTCGATGGTTTGAAGACCGCGCTCTTCGGCGGCTTTCACAACGGCGGGCGATACGCCGTGAGCGCTGAAAACTAGGATGCTGCCGGTTGGCACTTCGTCGACTTCGTCAACGAAAATGGCGCCACGCTTTTCAAGAGTGGTGACCACGTGGATGTTGTGAACGATTTGCTTGCGCACATAGATTGGTGCGCCATAGTGGTCAAGCGCCTTTTCAACGGCAATAACGGCGCGGTCAACTCCAGCGCAATAGCCTCGGGGCGACGCCAGTAGAACCTTTTTCTGTCCTACGGGTTCGGTATTCTTGATTTCAACCACCTACTAATTCTAACGGCGTAGGTAAGAGGGCAATCATGAGTGAAGTCGCGGGTTCTCCGCCAACTGATGAAGTCAAGGCGTATTCGGTAGCCGAGTTCAACCAGCGTGTAAACCTCGCGATTGCCAAATGGCCTGACGCCCTAATCGAAGGTGAACTGGTCAAGTTCAAAATTGGACCTTCTGGTCATGCCTATCCTCAGCTTCGCGACGTCAACGGCGGGGCGCTTTTGGAACTCACCATTTTCCGTGGGGTCACTTCTGCTTTCACCGAAACCTTCCAAGACTCAGACCGAGTCATTGTGAGTGGAAAGCTCAACTTCTATGCACCTGGCGGAAAACTTTCGTTCAACGTAACCAGCATGCGCAAGGTTGGCCTTGGCGACCTGCTAGCCCAACTCGAGGCGCTGCGTGCCAAGCTTCGCGCCGAGGGTGTTATCGATGAATCTAAGCGCCAGCCGCTGCCGTTTCTTCCAAACCGGATTGGTTTGATCACCGCCCAGAACTCCGATGCCGAAAAAGATGTTCTGAAAAATGTTTTGGAACGTTTTCCGAATGCAAAGTTCGAAACCGCTTACGTTCCGGTTCAGGGAGATGGTTGCGCTCCAGCAGTGGTGGAAGCGATTGCCAAACTCGATGCCAACCCAGAGGTCGATGTGATCATCATCGCTCGTGGTGGTGGAGCCTTCCTGGACCTAATTGGTTTCAGTGATGAGCGGGTCGTTCGAGCAGCAGCGGCTGCTAAAACACCGATTGTTTCGGCGATTGGTCACGAAGCCGACCGACCAATCCTCGACGACGTTGCAGACTTTAGAGCGTCAACTCCAACCGACGCCGCCAAGAACGTGGTTCCAGATGTTGCCGAAGAGCTTTACCGAATCGGCGAGGTCGTCAATCGTATTGTGGTTCGAATTGGCCACTATGTTTCGAGTCAGAGCGATTTTCTGTCGCAGGTAATTAGCCGTCCGGTCATGGCCAATCCTTACCAATTTCTGAATGACAAACAGCAAGACCTCGAGCGCGCGTTAGACGAACTTAGAAGCGAAGTCGAAAGGGGCATCGAGCGCGAGGCTGCCGAGCATTCCACTCGTGAAAACATGCTGCGCTCGCTCTCACCTCAATCAACTCTCGACCGTGGCTACTCGGTGGTCCGCGACGCTTCTGGCCACGTACTGAATGACGGCGCGACGGTAAAGACCGGAACCAAACTAAACATTCGCCTGGCAAAGGGCGAAATCGAAGCAACTTCAAACTGAATTAAACTGGAGGAATCATGACCGAGAAGAAGAACGAAGACATTGCAAAGCTTTCTTATGAGCAGGCACGTGACGAGCTCGTCAAGGTTTTGAGCGATCTTGAGGCCGGAACCGTTTCACTCGAGCAGAGCATGACTCTCTGGGAGCGTGGCGAAGCATTGGCTAAGCACTGCAAGTCTCTTCTTTCCGGCGCCAAGGCCAAAATCGACGAAGCGCTGAAAGATAAGTAGTTGAGCGAAAAATCCGCTAAGGAACACAGAGCAAAGCAAACGGTAAACAACCTACTGCTCTCGCTCTTAGTCAGCGTTGGCATGGTTCTAGTCATCATCTTCATTGTTCCCCGCGATGATTCCAGCCGAATCCCCCGCATCGATTACGTTGCAGTCGCCGAGCAGGCCAGCACTTCCAGCAAGCACAACATCGTGGCTCCAGAGCTTCCAAAAGGCTGGTGGTCGAATCAAGCGACTTGGCTCGGTGAGCCGGTCGACGCAGTTCCGCGCTTCGAGGTTGGCTTCGTTGGTCCAAAAAACGAGTACATCGGCCTGACGCACGCCTTTGGAGTGAACCCAACCTGGCTCGCCCTAACCCTGAAAGACGTTGTTCTTGAAAAGAACTTCACTAACGCAGGTTCTGCAATCAAATGGGACATCTACCGTTCTGCCGAAGTTCACGACCCAGTTCTAACCCGTGACTATATTTGGGTTGCAACGATTGGAACGGACGCCGTATTGCTCTATGGCACCGGCACCGAAGCGCAGTTCAAGGTCTTGAGTAAAAACATCGAAACCCAGTTGGAGGGAAAGTAATGGTTTATCAGAGACCACAAACCCCTAAGGAAGCTTGGGCTGCCCTACTCGAAGGAAACCGTCACTTTGTTTCGGGGGAACCTGCTCACCCACGTCAAGACGTTGACCGTCGTGAATCGGTAGCAGAAATCCAGAAGCCTTTCGCCGCACTGTTTGGTTGCGCCGATAGCCGACTTTCGGCAGAGATCATCTTCGACGTTGGCCTCGGCGACCTGTTCGTGGTTCGCAATGCGGGCCAGGTTATCGCCGAAACCATCCTCGGATCTCTGGAATACGCGGTAGAGGTTCTCAAGGTTCCACTTATTCTCGTACTCGGTCACGATGAGTGCGGAGCTATTCGCGCAACTATTGATGCCCACGAGGGGAAACTGGTTAGTGAAGGTGAATTCATTCATAACCTGGTAGCTCGAATCGAGCCAACCGTAACCCAGGCTTATGCCGATGGCAAAAAAGACATCGACGACATCACCGCCCTTCACATTCACGACACCATCGAAGATTTGATGAGCCGTTCCGCCCTAATAGCAAACGCCGTGAAGGCGGGTAAATTAGGTGTGGTCGGAGCGAACTACAAGCTTGCTCTCGGAGAAATCCATCCTCTCGTAACACACGGCGAAATCGCCTAACTGAAAGGTTCCAACGTGGAATACCGCATCGAACACGACACCATGGGTGAGGTCAAAGTACCTTTAAACGCTCTCTACGCTGCCCAAACTCAAAGAGCCGTGGAGAACTTTCCAATCTCCGGAACCACGCTTGAGCGCGCCCACATTGCCGCACTAGCCCAGATCAAGAAGTCGGCAGCCCTCGCCAACGCCAAACTCAACGTTTTGAAGCCAGAAGTAGCCAAAGCTATCGCCGAAGCCGCCGACGCAGTGATTGCCGGCAAGCACGATGGCGAATTCCCGGTTGACATTTTCCAGACCGGCTCGGGAACCTCTTCGAACATGAACATGAACGAAGTGCTTGCCACCTTGGCTACCAAGATCCTTGGCGATACCGTTCACCCAAACGACCACATCAATGCCTCGCAGTCGAGCAACGACGTTTTCCCAACCAGCGTTCACGTTGCCGTGACCTCGGCACTGATTCACGACCTGATCCCAGCACTTGACCACTTGGCTAAATCACTTGAAACCAAAGCAAAGCTTTGGGCAACCGTTGTGAAGGCTGGACGCACCCACCTAATGGATGCCACCCCAGTTACTCTCGGCCAAGAGTTCGGTGGCTACGCTGCTCAAATTCGCTATGCAATCGAACGTGTTGAAAGCACTATTGTTCGCGTAGCAGAAGTTCCACTCGGTGGCACCGCTGTCGGAACCGGCATCAACACTCCTAAGGGTTTCCCGCAGGAAGTTATTCGACTGCTTGCCGACGAAACCAAACTTCCAATCACCGAGGCACGCGACCACTTTGAGGCTCAGGGCGCCAGAGACGCACTAGTTGAGGGAATGGGTGCTCTTCGAGTACTCGCAGTTAGCCTCACCAAGATCAACAACGACCTTCGCTGGATGGGCTCAGGACCAAACGCTGGTCTTGGCGAACTTCACATCCCTGATTTGCAACCTGGCTCATCAATCATGCCTGGCAAGGTGAACCCGGTGATTCCTGAAGCTGTGATGATGGTTTGCGCCCGAGTAATCGGAAATGACGCAACTGTGGCCTGGGCTGGCGCCACCGGAAACTTCGAGCTAAATGTTGCCATTCCAGTTATGGGTAACGCACTTCTCGAATCTATTCGCCTACTCAGCAACAGCATGCGCCTACTAGCCGACAAGACCATTGAGGGCCTTGAGGTCAACGAGGAGCGTGCACTGGCACTAGCCGAGTCGAGCCCAAGCATCGTTACCCCGCTAAACAAGTTCATCGGCTACGAAGCAGCGGCCAAGATTGCCAAGCACGCAGTCGCTAAGAGCATCACCGTTCGCGAAGCAACCATTGAACTGGGTTACGTAGATGGCGAGAAACTGTCTATGGAACAACTCGATAAGGCACTCAACGTGCTATCGATGACCAAGCCGGCTGAATAATAACCACCCAAAAACCGACCAACAGATACGGCCCGAGAGCGATACTGCTCCGGGCCGTCATCTTTTTTGCGACAAGCCCGACTAACACCACTAACGTGGCTATCCCAAATGACCACAGAGTCGCCTGCCACACCAGAGCCGGGTCAAACCAGGCCAACAACAGTGACAAACCGGTTACGAGCTTGACATCCCCCATGCCAATCCAGCCTCGCAGGGAGATAAGCGTTCCAACCCCGAAAAGTAATGCGCTAATCGCTACCGCCATTAACACTCGCTGCCACTCAAACGTAAGCAGCAACCCGAACAGCGAGAGCAGGTAGCCAGGAATCGTCAACTTATTGGGCAGGCGTCGTTCCCGAAAATCAATAACGACAAGCGGGATAGTCGCAATGGCAAAGAAGGCAATTCCGATTAGAGGAAACATCCCAAAAAGTTAGTGCTTTCGCAAAAACCGATTTGGAAGTTTTCCACAGGTTAGGCTACGTCGCCGACGCGCTCCCAGATTTTCGAGATGATCTGCCATTTGCCGTTGATGAAAATAAGGCTTAGGTAGTCCTGCATTACTCCGCCAAACATTTCTAACTGAACTTTGGCAAGGGCTGCGGTGTCTGAAATCTCGTCGATCATGATGATCTTTTCATTGCGCACTTCACCCTTCGACTGCGGTGATTCACGGTTGACTACTGCTTCGCGGTAGATAGCGTAAGGGCGAATGTTTAGTTCGCCGGTCTGTGCGCTGTAGAGCACAACGTTTTCGTTGAAGACTCGGTCGAACTTCTCCATGTCCTGGGTGTGCATGGCGTCGAAGTAATCGGAAAGCATGGCCTCAATGGCTGGTCTGTTAGTCATGAACTAATTGTCTAGCAGATCAGTCACCAGTGCGGCAATGGCCGAGCGCTCTGAACGTTGCAAAGTTACGTGGCCGAACAGGTCCTGACCCTTGAGAGCCTCGATTACCGCTGCGATGCCGTCGTGGCGACCAACTCGTAAGTTGTCACGCTGGGCAACGTCGTGAGTGAGCACGACCTTCGAGTTTTGGCCGATTCGGCTGAGCACGGTGAGGAGCACGTTTCGTTCTAGCGACTGCGCTTCGTCGACGATAACGAACGAGTCATGCAGCGAGCGGCCGCGGATGTGAGTTAGCGGGAGAACTTCAAGAATTCCTCGCTCAACAACGTGGTTCACAACTTCTTTGGAGACCAGCGCGCCAAGGGTGTCGAAGATTGCCTGACCCCACGGGTTCATCTTGTCGCCTTCAGATCCTGGCAGGTAGCCGAGATCTTGGCCACCAACGGCGAAGATTGGGCGGAATACCAAGATCTTTTTGTGAGCACGGCGTTCCATCACGGCTTCTAGAGCGGCGCATAGGGCAAGAGCCGACTTACCGGTTCCGGCGCGGCCACCGAGGCTAACGATTCCAACATCTGAGTCGAGCAGGAGGTCGATGGCAAGCTTTTGCTCAGAACTACGACCGTGAACACCAAAGACGTCTCGGTCGGCTCGCACAAGGTGAACTTGACCGTTTCTGGTTACTCGCCCGAGGCATTGCCCGCGGTCGCTGGAGATAACTAAACCGGTGTTTGCTGGTAGGTTCTTGGTGTCCTCGATCGTGACTACTTCGTTTTCGTAAAGGTCATTCATCTGGTCTGACGTAATGGTGATCTCGGCTTGTCCGGTCCAACCTGAATCAACTGCCAGGTTGTTGCGGTACTCCTCCGCATGCATGCCGAGAGAGCCAACCTTCACGCGCATTGGCAGGTCTTGGGAAACCACGGTTACGTTGTTGCCTTCATTAGCAAGGTTCATGGCAACAGCGAGAATGCGGCTGTCGTTATCGCCTAGCTGGTAACCAACCGGCAAAACCGACTGATCGATGTGGTTTAGTTCTACTCGAAGCGTTCCACCCGCGCCCACCTCGATTGGGAAGTCGAGGCGTTCGTGTTCTTGGCGCAGATCGTCGAGGGCTCGAAGTGCTTGGCGAGCAAAGTAACCGATTTCTGGGTCGTGGCGCTTTTTCTCGAGTTCGTTTATGACCACGATTGGGATGACCACCGATTGCTCTTTGAAACGAAACATCGATTTTGGGTCGGATAGAAGCACCGAGGTGTCGAGCACGTAAGTGCGCAGCCCCTGTTCCTGTTTCTTGGATGATTTGGAACTGGTTGAGCTGCTATTTGGCACTATTGCTCCTAGAAGGTCGTCTTGTTGCGACTCTAAACCTGACCAGTCGCACCTGAACGCAGACACGCTTATTCAGGCGAATGTTCATTTACCGTTCAGGCGCCGAAGCGGCGATGGCGTTTCGCGAAAGCACGAAGAGCTCTCAAAAAATCGACTCGGCGGAAATCTGGCCAAAGTGCTTCTTCAAAATAAAACTCGGAATTGGCACTCTGCCAAAGAAGGAATCCAGACATGCGTTGTTCGCCGGAGGTGCGAATAACTAGGTCGGGGTCTGGTTGTCCAGAAGTGTAGAGATGCTTGGTGATGAGTTCAGGCGTAAGCAATTCGGCTAATTGGTCGATGCTGTGATCCTTGTGGGTGGCGAGGATACTTTTCACGGCATCGGTGATTTCATGGCGTCCACCGTAGGCGACCGCCAAGTTGACATCCATGCCGTTCCACTTGGAGGTGTGTGCTTCGGCAGAAGAAATTGTGGCGGCTAGCTTCTCTGGCAGCATCGAACGATCCCCGACCAGCTTTAGTTTCCAGCGACCAGATTCAGAAAGTGTTTGCACTAGGTCGTCGATGACACCGATGAGGTCATCCAATTCCTGACTCTTGCGATTGCTCAGGTTGTCGGTTGAAAGAAGGTAGAGCGTTACCAACTCGATCCCAAGGTCGTCGCACCACCCTAGGAACTCACGAGTTTTCAGGGCGCCGGCGGTGTGACCATCTTTGGCGGTGTGACCATCTTTGAGAGCAGCCCAGCGACGGTTGCCGTCGAGGATTACCGCGACGTGCTTAGGACGCGCATTTGCGCCGAGACGAGATGCCAGTCGGCGTTCGTAAATCCGGTAAATCAGGTTGCGCACGAAACTAGGCTACTAGTCTTAGAGACATGGACAAGCCAAATTTAGATGACACTCAGTCCATCTTCCTGCCGGTTTCATCGGGTTTCCCGGTAATCCAAGAAGAGAAACCAACCATGCGTGGCTGGCTTCATGCCGGCATTCTTCCAATAGTTATCGCTGGTGGAGTGTTGCTCATCGTGCTCGGCGATGGAACCGCGGCTAAGGTTGCCGGTTCGATATTCTTTGCGTCATCGTTTTTGTTGTTCGGCAACTCAGCGCTGTATCACCGTTTCAACTGGAAGCCAAAAACCAAACTGGTTTTGAAGCGAATCGACCACGCAAACATCTTCCTGTTGATTGCGGGCAGCTACACGCCGATAACCATGTTGGCGCTTCCGTTTTATAAGGGTCTCTGGCTTCTGGTGGCGATTTGGTCGATGACGGTGATTGGCATCGGTTTTCGCATTTTCTGGATCAACGCTCCGCGCTGGCTCTATGTTCCGATTTACATCGGAATGGGCTGGGGTGCCATCGTCTACGTTCAAGACTTCATGGCTGCAAATCTGCCAATGATGGTTCTAATTCTCGCTGGGGGGTTGGCCTACACAATCGGCGCACTGGTTTACGGTTTCAAGTGGCCGAACCCGTCGAAGCGGCATTTCGGATTCCACGAGATTTTCCACGCACTCACGGTGGCAGCATTTGGTTGCCACTGGACGGCGGCGTTACTTATCGGACTTGCGCCCCTTAGCGGCAGCTTCGCCGGCTAACTTTTCCTGAATCTCGCTGCGGTAACGAACTCGACGAACGCGCTTCACCATGTCGAGAATCAGCAGGGTTGCGGCAATCATCATTAGGAAAACCGCGGTGAAACCGATCACACCCGGACTGTTGTAAACCTTGTTTGGGTCATTGAGCGGGTCAATGGTTTCAAGGTAAGGGTCAATCGCAGCAAGGGCCTGAAGTAACTTCATGTTTTAAGTATGCCCGCATTTTGCGACTAGCCTAGAACCATGACCCCAAACACCAACTTGGACGAACGCTACGGACGCAGTAGCCGTAAACTGCGTCCGTCGACCCTGGTTTTTGTCGGTGTTCTGCTAACTGGTTTCTTCGGCTTCGCCATTTACGCTAACTTCATCGCGAAACCAATCGCGAGCGTTGAGTTGCTCAGTTATAAAGCGGCCGACGCCAATCACATGGTTGGCAATTTCACCGCAAGAACCGGCGACCAAGCAGCTTCCTGCGGCTTCAAGGCCTACGCAACTCGCGGAAATGTAGTTGGCTACGTTGAGATTGAGATTCCAGCGAACACCAGCGACAGCAAGGCGTTACAGGTGGTCGTGAAAACCTTAGAACCGTCATCGGTGCTTCGTGCCGACGGCTGTCGTGTCAAATAGAATTGACCCCATGTCTGAAGAACCAACCTGGCTAACCCAGGAGGCGTTTGATCGCCTCGCCGCTGAACTTGAGCACCTAATGAAGTTCGGCCGTCCCGACATTGCTCGTCGTATCGGAGAGGCTCGCGAAGAAGGCGACCTCAAAGAAAACGGTGGTTACCACGCGGCGAAGGAAGAGCAGGGCAAGATTGAGGCCCGCATCTACCGCCTCGAGAATATCTTGGCGACTGCAGTGGTTGGCGAACCTCACGCATCACACGGAATTGTTGAGCAGGGCATGTGGATTACCGTTGAGCTAAACGGTTCGGAAAACAGCTTCTTGCTTGGTTCGGCTGAAATTGCCGATGACGAGGTAACCGTTTACTCGCCCGACTCACCTATCGGCAACGCCATCCTGGGTAAGAAAATCGGTGACGAGGCTAGTTACAAGACTCCGATGGGCAAAACCATCAGCGTGAAGGTTCTAAACGTAGAACGCTTCAACGGCTAGTTTTAGCGTGGAACCTTCGGGTTTAGTCCGGCGGCACGTAGGGCCTTGAAGACCTCTTCACGATGTTCGTGACCAGAAGTTTCAATTGAAAGCCTTAGTTCTACTTCGCTGATGTCGAGGTCTTTCCCATTTCTGGTATGCAGAACCTCAACCACGTTTCCTTGAACCGCAGCAATTGCTTCGGCGGTCTTTACCAACTGACCCGGACGATCTGGAAGCATTACCGAGACATCGGTGTACCGCTCGGCAGCCATGAGACCGTGGCTGATTACCTTCTGGAGTAGCAGCGGGTCGATGTTGCCACCGGAAAGAATAACGACGGTTTTACCCTTGGGCTTGATGGCACCAGACATCAGTGCGGCCACGGTTGCGGCACCAGCTGGTTCAACAACCATCTTGGCTCGCTCTAGAAGCAACACGATCGCCTTGGCGATTTCGTCATCGCTAACAGCAACTACCTTGTCGATATTCTTTGAGATGAGTTCGAAAGGAATCTTGCCAGGAACCGCCACGGCAATGCCATCGGCGATGGTTCGCTTGGTTTCGATCTTGACCGGCTTGCCAGCCTTCAGCGAAGTTACGTAGGAAGCCGTGTTTTCGGCCTGAACGCCGTAAACCTTGATCTTGCGCTTGTGCTTCGCGGCATAAGCCTTCACCACGGTAGCCACTCCGGCAGCCAGGCCACCGCCGCCAATTGAAACGATCACGTTGGCAACATCTGGCACCTGGTCGAGGATTTCAAGCCCTACGGTTCCCTGACCGAGGACCACATCGAGGTGGTCGTAAGGCGGGATGAAGATGGCACCCTTTTTGGCCGCATGAGCTTGAGCTGCCGCCAGTGTTTCGGCAAAAACCGCGCCTTCGAGAATAACGTCTGCGCCGTAGTGTTTCGTCGCGGCAAACTTTGGCAGCGATGCACCGATGGGCATGAATATGGTGGCTTTGATACCAAGCTTCTTAGCTGCGAGCGCCACACCCTGCGCGTGGTTACCTGCAGATGCGGCAACAACGCCTTTCTTACGCTCGGCAGCGGTTAGTTTGCTCATGCGGTGGTAGGCGCCTCGTAGTTTGTAGGCACCGGTTCGCTGAAGGTTTTCTGCCTTCAATTCAACCTCAACACCCATGAGTTCACTAAGGGCGTTGCTGTGCAAAACCGGTGTGATGTTGGCAACCTGGCGCACAATAATCTCGGCGCGCTCGAAGTCTTCGAGAGTTGGCGCTGAGAGTGCTGGTTGCTTTGACATGAATTCCTCACGGGTTTTGTTCTGGTTTAGAGTTTAGTTTGTGAAGCCAGGGATTAGCCTTTCCAACCTTGAAGCCAAGGCGATTGCGCTGAACGCTCTCGGTTTCGCCGATTCAAAGCCCACCTCCGTGCTCGATGTTTTCCAAAGAACGAATCTGCTGCAGGTTGACTCGGTCAACGTGTTTGAGCGAGCGCACTACATGCCACTGTTTTCTCGCATCGGAGACTACGAAAAAAGTGAACTCGATAACCTAACCGGCGGTTTCAACCCCACCCTGATTGAGTACTGGGCTCACGAAGCTTCGATAATCCGAACCCAAGACCTTCCGTTATTTCACTGGCGTATGAAAGACAACCGGTACAACGAATGGGATCTGAAACTTGGAGCGTGGATTGAGGCAGAACTAAAAGCCCGCGGCCCACTTACCACCAGCGATTTCGATCACCCTGGGCACGCCAGGAAAGGCGCTTGGTGGGGTTGGAGCGATGTAAAGCGCACGCTCGAGCGAATGTTCTTTTGCGGCGCCTTGGTTTCCGGCGGCAGAAGCGGTTTCAAGCGCGTCTACGCCCTTCCAGAGCAGGTGTTACCTAGCCGTTTGATGAGCACTCCCCCAAGCCAGCACGACGCTCAAAAGGAGTTGCTGGTTAGAGCTGCAAATTCTTTAGGCATCGGAACTCAAAAGGACTTGGCCGACTACTTCAGGATCTGGCCCAGCAAGGTAACTCATCTGCTGCACGAATTAGTTGAAGAGGAAAAGCTGCTCAAAGTAGATGTGGACGGTTGGCAGTCCGACGCATACACAACACCCTTGGTGAATCTCACACCGAGCACTCACCGCGGCACCACCGTGCTGAGCCCATTCGACCCAGTTTGTTGGAATCGAGACCGCACCAGCCGAATCTTTGGCTTCGACTACAAGATCGAAATCTATGTGCCAGAGCCGAAACGAATCTTCGGTTATTACTCATTGCCACTGCTTCACAACGGAAACCTCATCGCCCGCCTCGACCTCAAGAGCAACCGACAGGAAAACACTCTGATGGTGCAATCGAGTTGGGCCGAGGAGAGCTCCAAACTCAAGTTTCCAACTGCCGCTGTTTCAAAGCATTTAGCTCACATCGCTAAATGGCAGGGGTTGGGGTCAATCCAAGTCGCCGGCAAGGGAAACGTGGCTTTAGAACTTGGAGCCGATCGACTTTAGGCGTTCGATACGCTTTGGGATTGGCGGGTGAGTAGAAAACATGCGCTCAACGAAACCAGGTTTCATCGGGTCGGCAATGTACATGTGAGCCATTGCAGAACTCTTGCGTCGCATCGGACGACCGTACTCACCCAGTTTCTGAAGAGCCGAAGCCAAACCTTCAGGGTAACGAGTGATCTCGGCGCTGGTGGCATCGGCAAGGTACTCACGCTGACGGGAAACGGCGGCGTTGATTAGCGGACCAATCAAGAAAGCAATGATGCTTCCAACAACACCAACGAGTAGCAGAGCAACACCAAGACCATTGTCGCGGTCGTCGCGGCGACCCATGTTCGACCAGAACGCCATACGCATAGCGAAGTCGGCCAGGATTCCGATTGCCGAGATCAACCCGAACACGATGGTAGAGACCAAGATGTCGTAGTTCTTTACGTGGCCCATCTCGTGCGCCATAACGCCTTCTAGCTCCTTGTCGTCCATGATGGCCAACAAACCGCTGGTGGCGGCAACTACTGAGTTCTGAGGATTACGGCCGGTAGCGAAGGCGTTGGGGGCTTCATCGGGAATGATGTAGACCTTTGGCATGGGCATACCCTGGGCGATTGAGATGTTCTCGACGATGCGCCAGAGTCGCGGGTTATCTGCCTTTTGAATTGGCACTGCCCCAGACATCGCAACGGCAATTGAGCTCGATGCAAAGTACTGGAAAACGGTGTAACCAAGCACAAACAGAATGATTGGTATGACGCTCGACCCATCACCGGAGTAAACACCCCACGCGTAAGCCAAACCGCCTAGTAGCCCAACAAATCCAAGAATGATGAAAATGGTGTTGCGCTTATTGGCCGCAATCGCCCGATACATTTACGCTCCTGTTAGAACTTGACCTGTGGTGGCTCCTGAATAGCTGCAGCATCTGCAACCTCAAAGAACTCACGCGCGGTGAAACCGAGGGAGGCCACGAACAGCACCTGAGGGAACTGCTTCACCTTGATGTTTAGTTCGCGAACACCACCGTTGTAGAAACGGCGAGCAGCCATAATCTTGTCTTCGGTGTCAGTTAGTTCCTGCTGCAGGGCCAGGAAGTTCTGGTTGGCCTGAAGCTGTGGGTAGGCCTCTGCAACAGCGAACAGGCTCTTTAGAGTGTTCTGTAGATCGCCCTCAGCCTGGGCAGCCTTAGCCGGGTGGGCCAGCACATCTGGCGACACGGTGGCTGCACGAGCCTTGGTTACGTTCTCAAAAACTTCGCGTTCGTGGGTTGCGTAACCTTTAACGGTTTCGATTAGGTTTGGGATTAGGTCGGCTCGACGCTTCAGCTGAATAGTGATGTCGCTCCAGGCTTCATCAACGCGAGTGTTCAAAGTTACTAGGCCGTTGTAGGTAGCCCAAAGGTAAAGACCTACTAGCACGACGATGGCCAGCGCAATCCAAACGAATTCCATGATTCTCCTTTTGACGCAGTTTGCGTCACATATAAATCGTAAGCAGTTCCCAAGACATCAGCCGACCACTCTCAGCATGCTCACAGCGAACGCTAAGACTTGGTTTTGGCGTGGTCAAGAATGTAGCCGACCAACTCTTTGTTCCACTTGTCGTCGCAAGCCGTCCACGGTTCCGTCACCGAGAAACTGATACCAGCGATGTGACCGCTCAAACTGCAGTTGGCACCCGAGTCAACGTTGCCCGTTTCCTGGCGCCAAACATCGGCATCCGGATAGCCCGCATCCCACTGCTCATAACCTTCATCGGCGAGCTGTTTCGTAACAGCTTTCCATTGCTGGTCGGTGCGAACCGAGTAGCCGAAGAAAACACCAACATCACTATTTGGAACACCAATGGCGCAGTCGCGAGAATCGGTTACACCTTCGACAGTTTGATCGACCGTTGCATAGCTTTTGTCGAGGTCCAATAGCGCCTGAATGTCGCAGTTCGTGGGTAGAGCGTAGGCAGCCAAAACTGTTTGGGCTGGTGCGGAGCAGCCCGCGAGCAGCAGGGTGGAACCGAGCAAGGCAACGATTTTCTTCATGTGCTCCTTGTGGGACTCGAACCCACACTGTGACGATTTTAAGTCGTCTGCCTCTGCCATTGGGCTAAAGGAGCGTTTCGTGGAAAAGGGCTCAGATTACTCTGAGCCCTTCCAATCTTAAACCAGTTACTTCTTTGCTGGCTTCGAAGCGTAAGTTGCGAACTGTTCACGAGGAGTCTTGAGAGCAGAAATGCCAACGATGTCGCGACGTAGCAAGAAGTTCCAGATCCAGCCAGCAAATACGCGAATCTTGCGCTCCCACATTGGGATGGCTAGGCCGTGGTATCCGCGGTGCATGAACCAAGCGATTAGGCCCTTCACAGAAAGTTTCTTCCACTGGTAGACACCAACACCGATACCCAAACCGGCAACGGCACCAAGTGGCTTGTGGAAGTATTCCTTCACACCTTCGCCACGAAGTTCCGCCACGATGTTCTTGGCAAGCAACTTGGCCTGGCGCACAGCGTGCTGAGCGTTTGGAACACAGAAACCACCGACGCCGAAGCCAGATAGGTCTGGAACGGCAGAAACGTCTCCGGCAGTCCAAGCGCCAGCTAGCACGTCGTCGCCGTTGGCAACCTGAAGAGTTGCCTTAGCAGTAATTCGTCCGCGGTCGTCTAGTGGAAGGTCGGTGTTGCGCACGTAAGGGTGAGCCATGACGCCGGCAGTCCAAACGATTACGTCTGAGGCAAAGCTCTCACCGGTTGAAAGCTGGATGATTCCCTTCTCAGCCGACTGCAACTGAGTGTTCAGGTGAATCTTGGCACCGCGACGGTCGAGGTTAGCGATAACCCATTCCGAAGTCTTCTGAGAAACCTCAGGCATGATGCGACCCATGGCTTCGATTAGGTGGAAGTGAACGTCATCGAACGTAAGCGTTGGGTAGTAACGAAGGAGGTAGGAAGCCAATGAACGCATCTCGGCAAATGCTTCGATACCGGCAAATCCACCACCGACGACCACGAAGGTAAGTAGGCGGTCGCGCTCAGCACCGGCAGGTAGGTTTGCAGCCTTGTCGAAGTTACCGAGGATGCGGTTACGAACCTCGATCGCCTCTTCGATGTTCTTCAAGCCAATTGCGTTGTCGGCAACACCAGGGATTGGGAAGGTGCGAGATACAGCACCTGCGGTAACCACGATGTGGTCGTAGGAAATCTTCTGCTTGCCAGCACCAGCCAACTCAACGGTGGCAACCTTCTTGGCGTGGTCAACGTTGGTAACGCGACCAGAAACCACGTTCGTCTTGCGGAGGTGGCGACGGTGAGAAACCACAGCGTGACGCGCCTCGATCGAACCCGCAACAACCTCTGGAAGGAACGGCTGGTAGGTCATGTATGGAAGCGGGTCAATCATGGTGACCTCTGCCTCACCCTTGCCCAGGTGCTTCTCGAGCTTTAGTGCGGTGTAAAAGCCGGCGTAGCCACCACCGACGATAAGAATCTTTGGCATGTTGCCTTCCAAAAAATGGGGAATTGTTGTTAGTTAAGTCTAAACGCTTGGAACTGCGTGGATGTTACAAACTGGCTTACAAAGTCGGGTCACACTGGCAGCGATTTTGCTTCCAGGTGCAAGCTTCCAGAGCTATGTCGCCAATCGGGTTTACTCCTGGACCCACGGAAAGCGCGTGTCCGGCAAGTGCGTGCAAGCATTTCACACGCGTTGGCATTCCACCGGCCGAAATGCCATCGATTTCGGAAACCTCACCATGCTCTAAGCGATCCGCAAGGTATGAGTCGTGAGCCGCTTGATAGGCCGCAGCCAATTCTGGCTCTGAGCCCAAACGCTCCTGCAGCTGTGCCATAAAACCAGACGCTTCCAAAGTTGAAAGTGCTGCGGTGGCCGCTGGAAGACTCAGGTAGTAGAAAGTTGGGAAAGGCGAACCATCGGAAAGTCGTGGCTTGGTAACCACCACAATTGGGTTCCCGCAAACACAGCGAGCGCCGATTCCTACAACGTCGCGCATTTGGCGTCCGAGTTGTTTCTCAAGCGAAGCGATGTCGGCTGTAGTTGCCTCAGTTATTGGCATTGGTTAGGCCTTCGGTTCTTCAAGCCCAGCGCGAACCACGGTCTCCACCAAATTCTCGGTCCAGTTCGACTTGGTGGTTGAAACTTTCTTGCTCAATGAGGTTGAGTTTCTGGCAGCCGCTAATGCAGCACCGACAGTTCCCGACTCATCATTTGGATTCCATTTTTCTGCGTCCATGACCGTGAAAGAAATCTCACCTGGCATTACGTAGAACAAACGATTACGAGCCTGGGCGCGGATGTAAACCGGGTCATCCCAGCGCTTGAGGTCTTCCTTCATCTGGACCAGGTTCTTACGAGTCTGTTCATTTTGATAAGCAAGATCGGCTGCTGTGATTCGCTGTTCATACCAAAGCTGAGCCTTTGGGAACAGAGTGATCACGGCAACCACAACGATGCCGGCAATCACCAAAGCCTGCCCGTTTAGATTCAAGCGACCCAAAAGCTCTTTACGTCCAGCTGACGAAGAAACCCGGTTGAAGCCACGACCGCCTGGTCTTGAAGTCTTCATCCGGGTTCCTTTATGTCGCTGATTAGTGCTTGAAACGAGGGAAAGCGTTACGTCCGGCGTAAACCGCAGCGTCCATTAGCTCTTCCTCAATACGAAGCAACTGGTTGTACTTGGCAACGCGCTCAGAACGTGCAGGAGCACCGGTCTTGATCTGGCCAGCGTTGGTAGCAACGGCTAGGTCCGCAATGAAGGTGTCTTCGGTCTCGCCTGAACGGTGCGAGATGATGGCCTTCATGCCCTTGCTCTGAGCCAGCTCAACAGCATCGCGGGTTTCGGTTAGGGTTCCAATCTGGTTTACCTTTACCAAAATGGCGTTTCCGGCCTTCTCGTCGATACCCTTCTGCAAACGTGCAGGGTTGGTGACGTATAGGTCGTCTCCAACTAGCTGAACCTTTTCTCCTAGTTCGGCAGTGATCTTGGTCCAACCAGCCCAGTCGTCTTCGGCTAGTGGGTCTTCGATCGAAACTAGTGGGTACTTGGCAACAAGACCTTCGTAGTAGGCAATCATTTCGTCGGTTGAAAGCTGCTTACCTTCGAACTTGTAGGTGCCTGAAGCCTCGTCGTAGAACTCGGTTGCAGCAACGTCGAGTGCCAGAGCGATGTCCTTGCCCAGGGTGTAGCCAGCCTTGGCGATTGCCTCTGAGATTAGGTCTAGTGCAGCGGCGTTGGTTGGAAGCTCTGGAGCAAAACCGCCCTCATCGCCAAGACCGGTTGAAAGACCCTGTGCGTGTAGCAGTGACTTTAGGGTGTGGTAAACCTCAACACCCCAACGGAGTGCTTCGCTGAAGGTCTCAGCACCAAGAGGAACAATCATGAACTCCTGGATGTCAACACCGGTGTCGGCGTGAGCACCACCGTTGATGATGTTCATTAGTGGAACAGGAAGGGTTACACCCTTGTTCTCACCTAGGTACTCGTAAAGCTGTAGCTCAGCCGACTCGGCAGCTGCGCGAGCGGTTGCTAGTGAAACACCGAGAATTGCGTTTGCGCCGATGCGCTCCTTGTTTGCGGTTCCGTCCAAAGCGATTAGCGCTGCGTCAACCGCACGCTGGTCGGCTGCATCGATACCTTCAACAGCGTCGTTCACTTCGTCGAGCACTGCGTTAACCGCGTTTAGAACACCCTTGCCCATGTAGCGACCCTTGTCGCCATCGCGGCTCTCGTGAGCCTCAAAAGCACCGGTCGATGCACCTGATGGAACTGCAGCACGACCAAATGCGTCGTCTTCTAGCAAAACTTCAACTTCGATAGTTGGGTTTCCGCGGGAATCTAGGATCTCGCGAGCTCCTACAACATCAATCTTTGACAAGGGTTTCTCCTATATTTTTGGGGGTTAATAAAACTGACGAAATGCCGTCAAACACACACCTTTGTAATGTGTCTAGTTTACCCAAGTCATTTCAAACTTTAGGTTTCTAAAACTGGAAGTAATCGCTATCGATGTGGCCAACCGGCACGTTATGCAAAACCCAATCAGAGAACTCGGGACCGCGACCTTCGGCAAATTCTTTTTTCAAGAAATCCCAAGGCGCATCCACCGATCCCTTGATCTTGGCGTAATGCTGCAAATGACTGTATTTGGAATCGTAAATGCACTCAGCTGACCGAACGAATCTCGAGATTGAGAGTTGTTTCGAACTCTCCTCGAAGTAAACGTCAAATTCGTCTTGGTCGTCGTTGTATTTGTAACTTAGGTGCTCGCCCATGATTCCCCTATCTATCAACTAACAGTTGAAGACTAGGACGAACCACTGACAGCGAAATTACATCTGCACCGAGATGTCAAATGTAATTACTCGACGTTCTGGCAAGTGGTAGAAGTACCTTGGGGTGGTTGCGTTTCGGTGAAGAGCGGCAAAGATAACTTCTTCGGCACGGTTCAAGCTGGTCTTGTCGGCCAGGGTCAAAGTGCGGTCGGTCACGAAGTAGGTTGCGTGCTTCTCGTCGAACTTCTCCGCCAAATGCTTTGAACGAAGTGCTCGCGGAATGTTGCGCTGTTCCATGAATCCACACGGAAGCGAAACCAGCGAAGCGAAGTCATTAACTTTTTCGAATACCGGCGGCTTGTGGCTGTATGGAACATCTTCAGGTAGCACGTTCACGACCACAATCTGCTTCGGCATGCTGCCCATTACTCGAATCTGCTCTTCGAGAGCCTTTGGCACGACTCCAGGAATGGCGGTTGGGTAAATACCAACGCCATCAACAATCAGAATCGAATTTTTCTTGCGAAGTTTCTCAACCTTGCTCCAACTCATTGAGTCCTTGTTCAGTTGAGCGTTCAGCTCGAGGCGACCCTTGCGCCAAATCCACATCATCGACGCTAGGCAGAAACCAATTAGTACCGGAATCCAGGCGCCGGTCATGAACTTGGTTGAGCTGGCCACCAGCAGCGACGCATCAAGAATCAAGAACACCGAGAAAATCGGGAGCAGGATCCAGCGGTGAGCCTTCCATTTGCTGACCGCAAGAATGAGCAGACCGATAGTGGAGACCAACATCGTTCCAGCGATCGAAAGGCTGTAAGCACCTGCGAGCGCAGAAGACGATTTGAAGAACAGAACCAGAGCAATTGCCCCAACTCCAACAGCTGCATTCACAAACGGAACATAAATCTGCCCGCGCTCTTGCTTGTTGGTGTGCTGAATTCGAATTCTTGGCAGGAAGCCCAACTGCACGGCCTGGCTGGCAAGGGAAGCCACAGCACTAATCAATGCCTGTGAAGCAATGATGGTTGCGAAGGTGGTTATCAAAAGCAGAAGCAGAGCTGGCAATCCTGGGCTCGCCATTCCGAAGAAGGTGTTTCCGTGAGCGCTTGGGTCGCGTAGTAGCAGCGCTCCCTGACCGAAGTAGTTCAAAGGCAAAGCTAGGCCAGCAAGAGCGAACCAACCAAAACGAATCGGACCCTTACCGAAGTGTCCAAGGTCTGAGTACAAAGCTTCCGCACCGGTTACCGCCAAGATAACCGAAGACATCACAAACAGGGTTTGGAATGAATGAGCCTGAATGAAGTTGAAAGCATAGATCGGGTTTAGAGCCGCGAGTGACTCAGGGTTCTGAATTACCTGAGAAACACCCATGAAACCAATAACGAAGAACCACAGAATCATGACCGGACCAAAAATGGTGCCGATCTTGTGAGTGCCCTTGAATTGAACAATAAATAACACCGCAAGAATCAAGACGGTCAATGGAACGACCAAGAATTCCAAGGTTGGGTCGATGGTTTTTATACCTTCAACGGCTGAGATCACAGAAATAGCTGGCGTCAAAATTCCATCGGCAAATTCCAATGCCGCTGCCATCAAGAAGACGAACACGGTGAAACCCATGAGACCTTTTCGGCCGCCACGAATCTTCTCTGAGAACTGCGAGAACATGGCAAGCGTTCCACCCTCGCCCTTGTTGTCCGCATTTAAAACAAAGATTAGGTACTTGATTGAAACAACGATGGTTAGTGTCCAGAACACTAGCGATAGAACGCCGAGAATCTCGGAACGGGTGTCGCCGCCAGCGTGAACTGCTTCATTGAAGGCATAAATCGGGCTTGTTCCAATGTCACCGTAAACAACACCCATCGCTCCAAGGGTTAGTGCTGCGTTCCTCTTTAGCGGGCTACCTTTTTTGGTTTTGTTCACGGGTGATCTCTAATCGCTTTGGCGTGGGGAAAAACTTTGCTCTATGAATGCTACGCCTAAGAAATAGGCCGGAGTTCAATCTCGGTGGTTGATTCATCCAAAGTTGCGAAGTGGGTGAAACCGTTAGCCGCCATCGACTCCAACAATCCATTCAGTTTCTTTGGGCGATTCTCAAAGCGAACTCGGTAACCCTGCGCAATTAGCGAGTCGCGGATCTCAACAGCCTTAGCCAGAACATCGCCTTCAAGCACCAGAACCACCGACTCGGCCGAACCAGAAAATAGTGAAAGATCAATCAAATCCATGACGCGTTCGAAACCGAGTGAGATACCGACCGCAGGAACATCCTGACCAAGCCACTTCCCAACCATGCCGTCATAACGACCACCACCGCCGATTGATGAACCAGAGCCAGGGTGTTCGATTTCGAAGATTGGCCCGGTGTAGTAACCCATACCGCGAACGAGCGTTGGGTCATACTTCAAACGTGAAGGAGAAACCACCGAGAAGATTTCCGAAAGCTCAGCAGGAATGACCGAAACATCCAAAGCAGAAATCCATGCGCTGAAAGCAGCACCAACACAGAAACGTTCTTCCAACTCGGCCGCAACGCCGTCGGCGCCAATCTTGTCTAGCTTGTCAATCGAGATCATCGCCGAACCGTGGTCGGCCTCAGCAACACCGAGAGTGTTCAACAAAGCTACCAGCAAGGATCTGTGGTTCACGCGAATCACAGCATCCGACAAGCCAAGAGCATCCAAAGCTGCCAAAGACGAAGTCAGCAAATCAATCTCGGCCAAACCAGAAGCATCGCCAATGATGTCGATGTCACACTGAACAAACTGACGATAGCGTCCCTTCTGCGGCCGCTCTGCTCGCCAAACCGGACCGGTCTGAATTGCCTTGAAAACCGTTGGCAACGAATTTCGGTTGGTGGCGTAGTAACGAGTAAGAGGAACCGTTAGGTCGTAGCGAAGACCGAGATCTGAAAGCTCCCCAGAAGAAGCCAATGCCTCGTCAAGTTCGGCACCTCGCTTCATTACTCGGAAGGCAAGCTTCTCGTTGTCCCCACCCTGACCAGAGGTGAGCTTAGCAATATCCTCGAGCGCTGGAGTCTCAATCTCCTGGTAACCACGAGCCGAATATGTTTCACGAATCTTCCCCAACACCAAATCACGCGAACGCTTATCCTCCGGAAGGAAGTCGCGCATGCCGCGTGGTGGGTTTACTGGATTAGCCATGGGACAAGTTTGCCAGAGCCTAGAGCTCTTCCCCGATAACTCCGGCATCGGATGCCTCAAGAATTTCGAACTTACGAATGTCGCTCATGAGATCCGTGGTTGCTTTTCGCAGGGCCATTTCTGGGTCGATGCCGTTTACGCGAGCAGCTGAAACGATTGCTAGTAGCAGTGCGCCAAGTTCTTCATCGGTTTCTACGTTGATTGGGCTTTGGCCTTTTTCAAGAACTCCCAGCTTCTCGGCTTTGCCGATTACCTTGTTGGCTAGGGCAAGAGCAGGCATGGCTAGTGGAACGCCGTCGAGCACTGATTCGCGTTCGGGCTTTTCCTTCTTCTTGTGGTTGTCCCAAGATTTCATTACGTCTTCGCCCGTTTCGGCAGCGAACTCTTCTTTTTCAGCGTCGTTGCCGAAGACATGAGGGTGACGAGACTTCATCTTGTCTTCCATGTATTTGGCGACATCTTGGATGTTGAACTGTCCGTTGGCTTCGGCAATGTCGGCGTGGAAGATCACGTTGTAGAGAACGTCGCCTAGCTCTTCTTTGATTGCTTGCGAGTCTTTGCTCTGCACGGCGTCGACGAGTTCGTAGGTCTCTTCGATTAGGTAGGTCAGTAGAGTTTCGTGAGTCTGCTCGGCATCCCATGGGCAACCGCCTGGGGCGCGGAGTTGGTGAGCGGTGGCGATTAGATCGTCTAGGTTGCTCATTTCATGACCTCCATTTTGTTGGGTCTAACGATGGCGAAAAGGAGGATTACTCCAATCGAGAGTGTGATGGCGATTGCGATGCCAATTCCGAGCGAAGAGTTGTGGTCGAGCGCGGCATACATTGGTCCAGCAAGCGTGGCAGCGAAAGTTCCAGAGAAGGTGATTACCGCGGCGGCCGTGCCAGCCTCATGCGGGTGGGAGTCCATGGCTAGGCCAAGCAGTGGGGTGATGGATGAACCGAACGACATCACGAAAACGGCCATGGTTAGCGTGAAGACGATGAATGGGGCTTGGAAAACAGCGATGAAGATAAGCCCAATTCCAGCTGCGATTCCGAGTAGTTGGGTGCCTAGAAGAACATACTGTGGTTTGAACTTGCGGCTCAGAGCAGCACCCAATTGGGCGCCGGTATAGGAACAAGCCGAGTTGATAGCGAGGAAGAAGCCAACCTGGGTGGCTCCTATTCCAAAGGCGTTGTCGTAGATGAAAGTGCTGATGTTCAGGTAGGAGTAGAGCGCCACGCTAATGGTGATTTGAACCAAAACCAAGCCAAGGAACACGCGGTCTTTAAGGAGTCTGGCAAAGCCACTCACAACCTCTTTGGCAGTGGTCTTGGTTCGGTCTTCCAGGGTCATGGTATCTGGCAGGTTCCAGTAGATGACGGCGAGAAGAACGGTTGAGGCGATAGCCAAAAGGATACCTAGGCCTCGCCAGTCGGTGAAGCTTTGGAGAACCGAACCGAAAATCGGGCCAAGGAACCAGGTGGTTCCCATGAGGAGCATCGAGCGGGCAATTGCTTTGATGAGTTGGAGACCCTGGTAGAGATCTCTAAGCATGGCGTTAGCAACGACTGCAGCGCAGGCTGCGAAGAATCCTTGAGCTGCTCGAAGGGTGAAGAAGAATTCCACGTTGGTCACAAACGCGGTGGCAAGCGATGCCAAAGCATAACCGGCTAGGGCCAATAAAACTGGACGACGACGACCGATGGCATCACTGAGCGGACCCGCCACAACGAGACCAACCGATACGCCAAGAGTTAGAAAGGTTAGGTTCTGCCCAATTAGTGCGGCTTGAACATTTAGGTCGTTGGCAATGTTCGCTATGTTCGGCATATACGGGTCTAGCGACAGCGGCTGAAGCATTCCCAAAGCCCCGATGAGCAGAATCAGGCCGGTGCGGAGTTTGGTTTGGGTCATGCGTTCAAGGCTAACAAGGCTTTAGTTGGTTGCTCGGTTCAACTGCTCGAGAAGAGCCCAAGTCCAGTCGATCATTTCTCGATCGCTGGTAACCATTGGCGTTGGAATGTTGAGGGTCTTTGCAGTGGCAAGGTAACGAGCTCCCGGGTAGAGCTTAGAGAACGCAACCTGGGTGGCTTCATCGAATTCAATAGGCGCGATTCGGGCCATCTGACCGATGAGTAGAACGTCTTTGAGACCCATGCGGTTGGCAGTTTGACGCAATTCGGTTACATCCAAAAGATTAATTACGGGTTGAGGAGCAACGCCATAACGGTCTTCTAGTTCCGCCTTGATTTTGTCCAGGTCTTCCCTGGTGTTAGTGGCATTACTGCTCGCAGAAAGCTTGTGATAGGCCTCGAGTCGCAGGCGCTCTGAATCCACATATGTGGCCGGGATGTGGGCGTCGATTGGTAGTTCAAGTTTCAGATCGGCTGGGGTTTCAACTTTGATTCCCTTGAAGTCGGCAACGGCTTCGCCAATCATGCGTAGGTAGAGATCGAACCCAACGCCAGCGATGTGACCAGACTGTTCGCCACCGAGTAGGTTTCCAGCTCCACGGATTTCCAGGTCTTTCAGAGCAACCTGCATGCCGGAACCAAGTTCGTTGTTAGTCGCGATAGTAGCCAGTCGGTCGTGAGCGGTTTCGCTCAGTGGTTTTGATGGGTCATAGAAGAAGTAGGCGTAGGCGCGTTCACGGCTGCGACCAACTCGTCCTCTAATTTGGTGAAGTTGGCTTAGACCGAAGTTTTCGGCACGGTCAACAATCAGGGTGTTGGCATTGGGGATGTCGATACCGGTTTCGATGATGGTGGTTGAAACCAGAACGTCGAATTTCTTCTCCCAGAAGTCAACGACAACCTGTTCCAGGGCGTTCTCCCCCATCTGGCCGTGAGCCACTGCGATCCGAGCCTCGGGCACGAGTTCACGCAGGTGGTCGGCGACGAGTTCGATATTCTCAACCCGGTTGTGAACGAAGAAGACCTGACCTTCGCGAAGCAACTCTCGGTGAATTGCCGCAGTCACCTGTTTGTCGGAGTAACCGCCGACGAAGGTGAGAATTGGGTGGCGATCTTCTGGCGGTGTGGCCAGAGTTGACATTTCGCGAATTCCGGTGACCGCCATTTCCAAGGTTCTTGGAATCGGGGTAGCCGACATGGAGAGCACGTCGACGTCGGCTTTCAACTCTTTTAGCTTCTCTTTGTGCTCAACACCGAATCGTTGTTCTTCATCAACAATGATGAGCCCGAGGTTTTTGAACTTGACGTTTCCAGAGAGCAGGCGGTGAGTTCCTACCACCATATCGATGCTGCCCTCTTGGAGGCCTTGAATCGTAGCCTTCACTTCTTTTTCGGTCTGGAAACGGGACAGGCTTCGAACCGTTACAGGGAAACCTTCGAATCTGGTTTCGATTGTGTCTGTGTGCTGGCGAACAAGGAGAGTGGTCGGCACCAGCATCGCCACCTGCTTGCCATCCTGAATGGCTTTGAAAGCAGCACGAATAGCAACCTCGGTTTTGCCATAGCCAACGTCGCCGGCGAGAAGGCGGTCCATGGGAACCGAGCCTTCCATGTCACGTTTCACCTCGTCGATGGTGTTGAGCTGATCCTGAGTTTCAACGTAAGGGAATGCTTCTTCCATCTCTCGCTGCCAAGGAGTGTCTGGTCCGAAGGAGTAGCCCTTCGCCTGCATTCTGGCAGAGTAAAGCTTCACGAGGTCGATGGCGATCTTGCGAACCGCCTTGCGAGCGCGGCCTTTTTGGTTCGCCCAGTCGGAACCGCCCATTTTTGAAAGCACTGGCGCTTCTCCGCCAACATAACGAGTTAGCAGGTCTAGATGATCGGTTGGCACGTACAGGGTGTCGTTAGCTTGACCGCGCTTCGAAGGTGCGTATTCAACCAACAGATATTCACGTTCGTGCTGGTTGCCGCCAACGCCGCTCTTGCGAGAGATTAGTTCCACGAAACGACCGATGCCGTGGATTTCGTGAACCACGTAGTCACCCCGCTTGAGCGTAAGCGGGTCAACCGCTGCTCCCCTGCGTGCCGCCAACTTGCGTGCCTTAGGGCTCACATAGCTTGAGTTTTTGCCGTAGTAATCGGCCTCGGTAAGAACAATCAGTTTGCTGTCTGGTGCTGCAAAACCCTTTCGAAAACTTGCCTGCCCAACCAGTACCTGGTTCTTGCCTTCTTCTGGGGATTCGAAAAGCCTGGCTGGAATGTTTTGGCTGTTGAGTTTCTCAACCAAACGCTCAGCGGTTCCGTGCCCCGGCATCACAATGTAAATCGTTTGATTGGCTTTCAGCTGATCCTCGAGCCACTGGTCAACCTTGGTTTCGACGATCGTGAAGTTCGGAATGTCGAGCAGGTTCAGGTTAATTTCATCGACGTCACCAGAAGGCAGCTGGGAGATTTCGATTCTCGGGTGTCCCTTTAGTGAATCGAGGAAAGACTTGATTGGCAGGAAACCGCCGGCACTGAGATCGATTGGCGCTCTGGCACCCTCGGCGGCTGCATCCCAGGCAGCGTGCAGGAATTCCTCGTTGGTCTCGACCAACGAAGCTGCCCGAGCTCCAGCTTTTTCCGGACCAATAATGGTGACCGCGGCATTTTCAGGGAGGTAGTGACTGAATGGAACCATTCGGTCAACCAACACCGGAGCCAAAGACTCCATACCTTCAACCGGAATGCCCTCGGCAATTTTCGAAAGCATCGTGGAAAGGTTTGGGAATTCGTGTTCCATTTCACGCGCTTTGGCGGCAACCGCAGGGGTGATGATTACTTCGCGCGCCGGATAGATTTCGAGTTCTGAAATGGCTTCAGACTTTAGAGAACGCTGATCCGCAACGGAGAACTGGCGAATCTCTTCTAGTTCGTCGCCGAAAAATTCAAGGCGAACCGCGTGCTCGGCGGTGGTTGGGAAGACGTCGAGGATTCCACCGCGGGTAGCAAACTCACCGCGACGTGTAACCATGTCGACTCGCTCATAGGCAAGTTCGACCAACTTGAGATTGAGCTCAGGCAGAAGATAGTCGTTTCCGGCAATCAGTTTCAGAGCTGGGTGCTCACCCAGGCCGGCAACCACCGGTTGAAGCGCTGCTCGGATTGAAGCCAAAACGTAAACGTTGTGTTCAACCGGTGTGGCCTGAAGTTGGTGCATTCTCTGAAGAACGCGAACGCGCTTGCCAACGGTTTCTGGGCTTGGGCTCAGACGCTCGTGAGGCAGAGTTTCCCAGCTCGGAAACTCGAGCACTTCACAGGTTGGATCAAGTTCGCGAAGAGTCTCGGAAAGTTCTTCAGCTTCGCGGCCGGTGGCGGTGACCACGAGTTGAACTGCCGTTAGTTTCTTGGCCCTGCGTGCTGAAGCAATGAGGTTGAGAACAAAAGGGGTAGAACCCTGAGAAGCGATGACTCGGAGGCTTTGATTAGTTATGTTGGCTTCCAACTTTGCGGTTGGATACCCATCCCCGAAGAGCGCAGTCAGGCGCACTAATGCCTGGGTCTGCGGGTTGTTCACATCACAAGTTTACGAGTGAAAGCGCTGCTGTGCTGCGGCTAGTCCGTCTTTGACGATTGCTTCGACCGCGTCGGCGGCGATTTCGAGTGTGGTTGGTAGCTCTTTCTTCTCGGCCGATGAGAAGTTTTTTAGCACAAAGTCGGCAGTGTCCATCGAACCCGGTGGGCGTCCGATCCCCACGCGGATGCGGATGTATTCGTTTGTGCCGAGTGCTGAGATGATGTCACGCAGTCCGTTGTGACCGGCGTGCCCGCCACCAAATTTGATTCGAACATCTTCTGCGGGGATGTCGAGTTCATCATGAATAACTATGACGTTGGCTGGGTCGATTCCGTAAAACTTGGCAAGATTTGCCACCGGCCCGCCAGAAGTATTCATGTAACTCAGCGGTTTGGCGAGAACGAGTTTCTCTTGCCCGATACCCAAACGAGTTTCGGCAACCATCGCGTTTGCCTTGTGCTTGGAGTATTTAGCTCCGAGTCTGGAGGCCAAAGTGTCGAGCACCATTTGACCAACATTGTGTCGGTTAAATGCGTAGTCGGGCCCAGGATTACCGAGCCCGACTACGAGAAACATTTTTACTCTGCGGCTGCAGCAGGTGCTGCGTTGTCTTCAGACGCACCGGCACCGGTTTCGATAACGGTAGCCATTAGTTCGTCTTCAGGTAGGTCTAGTGAAACGCCAGCAGGAAGGATAACGTCCTTAGCAAGCACGTGGAAACCAGCGCCTTCCTTGTTGAAGACAACTTCAACGAATTCAGGAATGTTGGTGGCTTCTGCAAGAAGCTTCACGGTCTTGTGCTCTAGGTCGATGGTGGTACCGGATAGTGACTCGCCAACAACGTGAACTGGAACCTCAACGTGGATCTTCTCGCCCTTGACTACGGTTACTAGGTCGATGTGCTCGATAACCATGGTCACAACGTCTTTGGTAGCGCTCTTCACTAGAACGGTCTCGTCTTTGCCATCAATGGTTAGGTCGATTAGTGCGTTCTTGTGACGAAGCACTAGTGCTACCTCGTGAGCAGGAAGGGTGATGTGACGTGGCTCTGAGCCGTGTCCGTAGATTACTGCTGGGGTGCGGCCTGCGGCACGTGACTTACGGGCTGCGCCTTTTCCAAAGCTGGTGCGGTTTTCTGCAATAAGTTTTGCAACTGCATTCGACATGAATGTTTCCTTTTGATTAGGGCCCTAGGGACCAGTGGTGTTTTCAACTCGGGTTTGAGGATCGCAACCTAATTTGGTCCGGCCCCGTCGATAACGAATCTCTCGATTCCTCGCCGTTGTCTTTCCCTAGTTTAGCGGGGAGTTCGCTTGAGCCACAACCCGCGAAGCACGTAGGCGGCTGCGAGGATGCCGACGCTAATAAGAAAAGTTGTGATGCCAAACGATAGGGCAAGAGCTATGCAAAGCAGAAGGCCGACTACGTTGAGCCACCTTGGCATCACGCGTTCTTCTTTTGGCTGACCGATGGCAGAGAGATGACCGACCGCGTAGTAAAAGAGCACGCTAAAAGATGAGAAGCCAATTACCCAGACGATCTTGCCGGCGCTGGTGAGTGCAATAGCACCCGTGGCGATGATCACTTCGGCTAACCAAGGCGAACCGAAACGATTTCTCATTTTGAATGACTTCGGAAGTTCTTGATCTTCGGCCATGCTGGCAGCTGTGCGGGAGACTCCGGCAAGTAGCGCGAGCATGCTGCCAAGACTGGCCATCGCGGCTACGATCGGGGCAACCCAGCCCACGCCTAGAACTTGTGTAGAGAGGAAACTAACTGGCGCTGGAACGGTGTTGAGTTTGGTTCCCACATCGTCCAAGAGCACGTAAGCCAAAACCAAATAAAGAACAAGGACGAACGCTAGCGAAATCACGATGGCCTTAGGAATGTTGCGTTTGGCGTCTCTCACCTCGTCGCCGAGAGTTGCCACACGGGCGTATCCGGCGAAAGCGAAGAAGACCACACCGGCACCAACCAACACCGATTGGATCGGGTTCTGAGGAGCCAACTGCATGGTGTTCGTGAAGAGACCGCCAGGATTTGCAATGCCCAAAACAATTAGCACCAAGAAGAAACCGATGGTGGTGACACTTAGCACTGTGGCTACGAGGGCTGTGCGATTGATTCCGAGGATGTTGATAAACGTTAGGATGGCGATTGCGGCAGCCGACGGCCAGAACGGCACCTCAGGCAAAACATAGGCTTGGAAGACGAGAGCGATTGCCGCAATCGAGGCAATTTTTCCGAATACGAATCCGAAGCCACTTAGAAAACTCCAAGTGTCGTTGAGGTACACCCGCGAATAGGCATAGACACCACCTGGACGATCAACCTGCCTGGCAAGTTGATAAATGGCCGAAGAATTCAAACCGGCCACAATCGCGGCAAGGGCGATTGAAGTGAAAATCAGGTTTGCCGAGACTTTATAGGCGCTAGCGAAAACCACGAAAACGCCTGCACCAAGCATTGATGCCAGCCCGATGGCAATTGCGCCACCGAGACCGAGCTGCGGTTTAGGCATGGCCAGGGAACATTGAACTCACTGAGTCGTCGTCGAATACTGCACTGATGGCACGAGCGATTAGCGGGGCAACTGAGAGCACGGTTAGTTTCTCGAAGCGCTTGTCTTCAGGGATTGGCAAGGTGTCCATAACTACCACTGCGTCGACTGATTCACCGCTGAGGCGCTCAACCGCTGGGTCTGAGAACACGGCGTGCGTTGCTGCCACGATTACTCGTGCTGCGCCGTTCTTCTTCAATGCAGCTGCTGCGGCAACGATGGTTCCGGCGGTGTCGATCATGTCGTCGACGAGTAGACAAGTGCGGCCGTTTACATCGCCAACTAGTTCGTGCGCCGAAACCTGGTTTGGAACATCAGGGTCGCGACGCTTGTGAATGATTGCCAGAGGAGCACCTAGGCGGTCGGCCCAGATGTCGGCTACACGAACGCGTCCGGAGTCTGGTGAAACCACGGTTAGGTCTTCGTGGCCCCACTTCTCAGCAACGAAATCAGCCAAGGTTGGTAGAGCCCATAGGTGGTCTACCGGCCCGTTGAAGAAACCCTGAATCTGAGGGGTGTGCAGGTCAACCGACATGATTCGGTTTGCGCCGGCAGCAGCGAACAGGTCAGCCATTAGGCGGGCCGAGATTGGCTCACGTCCCTTGTGCTTCTTGTCTTGGCGGGCGTAAGGGAAGAATGGTGCAACAACGGTGATGCGCTTGGCACTGGCACGCTTTAGAGCGTCGACCATTAGCAGCTGCTCCATGATCCACTGGTTGATTGGGTACGGGTGAGACTGAATGACAAAGGCGTCAACTCCGCGAACCGACTCTTCGAAACGAACAAAAGTTTCGCCGTTTGCAAAGTCATAGGCGGTGGTTGGAATTACGTCGGTGCCAAGAATCTTGGCCACATCGGCAGCTAGCTGCGGGTGTGCGCGGCCGCTCAGGAGTGCAAGGCGTTTCTGTCCGTTGATAGTTATCTTGCTCACCATGGGCTCCCGAGTTTCTTTAGTTTTTGTTCTGTTCGGCAGCTTGTGCTGCCTTAGTTCCTGGACGGTTCTGAAGAACCCAGTCGGCGATGTTTCGCTGCGGGGTAACGTTCATTCCCAAATCTCCTGAAGCAACGTCTTTGCGAACGGTTGTGCCGGCCGCTGTGTAGGCTCCATCTCCAATAGTAATTGGAGCAACGAAGGTGTTATGAGACCCAGAGCGAACATGTGAACCGATTACTGTTCGGTGCTTGTTTACGCCGTCGTAGTTAGCAAAAATCGTGCCGGCTCCGATGTTTGACTCAACGCCAATCTCGGCATCGCCAACGTAGCTCAGGTGAGGAACCTTGCTGCCCGCGCCAATCTTGGCGTTCTTGGTTTCAACAAAGGTTCCGATTTTGCCGTTGGCGCCGAGGTCGGTGCCAGGACGAAGGAAAGCGAAAGGACCAACGGTTGCGCCGGCGCCAATTTTTGAACCGGTGATGTGGGCTTTGACAACGGTGGCGTTTTCGCCAACCTGGGTGTCGGTCATCTGAACTTCCGGGCCGATTGTTGAGCCAGCGCCGATCGAGGTGAAACCGCGAAGTATGGTGCCAGGAAGAACGGTGACGTCTTCGCCAAGCGAAACAGTGATGTCGAGCCAGGTGCTCGCAGGGTCGAGAATGGTCACGCCAGCGCGTTGCCAGGCTGCGCAAAGTCGGCGATTGAGCTCTGCGGTTACCTCGCCGAGCTGAACTCGATCGTTGATGCCAGCTACCAGCCAGTTGTCGTTTACGGTCAGAGCTTGAACTTTGCCGCCCTCGGACGCCAATGCGGCGACCACGTCGGTTAGGTATTTTTCTTGCTGAGCGTTGTCCATGCCAACCGCTGCCAACTTTTCGCGAAGTGATGGAGCGTGGAAAACGTAAACTCCAGCATTGACCTCGGTGATCGCCTGCTGATCGGCTGTGGCATCACGGTGTTCAATGATTCCTACGAATTCATCGCCTTGGTTTCGAATGATTCGTCCTAGCCCGGTTGGGTTTTCGGCAATCGATGAAAGCACGGTGGCGTGGTATCCGCCTTCAACGTGCGCCTCAACCATCAGCTGAAGAGTTGCCACATCGAGCAACGGAACATCGCCACTGGTGACCACAACGGTTCCGTCGAAGTTTGCGTCGAGCTTTTCGAGTCCGCACTCTACCGCACGGCCAGTACCAGGAATGTCATCTTGGTCGGCAACCACGGCAGTTGGGTAGAACGTATTGATGTAATTCACAATAAGTTCGCGCTCATGACGAACCACGGGAATTACGTGATCCGCGCCAAGTGCGGTGGCAGTTGAAAGTGCGTGGCCGAGCAGAGGCAAACCGGCCAGTTCGTGCATTACTTTTGGGGTTTTCGAGCGCATGCGAGTGCCGGAACCAGCCGCCAGAACGATTACTGCGAACTTGTTACTCATACACTCTCCTTACGCTCCGCCCATAGGATTCGAACCTATACCGAACGCCTCCAAAGAGCGCCGTGCTGCCGTTACACTAGAGCGGACCGCGACCCAAAAGGGCTGCCCCTCTAGTTTGCCAGAAACTAACCGATGGATTCGGATGTTTCTAGCCACTCGGCCTCTAAATCTTCACGTTTTTGGTTTAATTCGTTCTGCTTTGCCACTAACTTCGATAAACCTTCGAAGTCGCCCTGATCATGTTCGGCCATCTTGCCGTGAATGAGGGCTTCCTCAGCTGCGATTTTTTCGAGTGCTCGCTCGATTCGTGAGAGGTTTTTTTCTGCGTCGCGAAGAGCTGCACCACTGAGACCCTCGGCAACTTGAACCACCGGCTTAGCAACCTCTTTTGACCCGAGGCTTGCCGCGCGTAACTTTAAATATTGTTCAATGCCGCCGGTGAGGTGTCGAAGTGATCCGTCGCCGAGTAGCGCGTATTGCTGGTCGGTAACACGCTCCAGAAGATATCTGTCGTGGCTAACCACGATCAGAGTTCCAGGCCAGGAGTCGAGCAGATGTTCCATCGCGGTCAAAATGTCGGTGTCGAGGTCATTGGTTGGCTCATCCAAAATCAGAACGTTTGGCTCACCAAAAAGCAACCGTAGAAACTGCAAACGACGACGCTGCCCGCCGGACAATTCACCAATCGGAGTTTGCAACTGAGCCTTCGTGAAACCAAGCTGTTCCACCAACTGGGTTGTCGAAACTTCGGTCTTATCTACTACGAAGGTAGTTTTCTCGCGAGCGATGAGTTCAAAGATTCGCTCATCAGCGAATTCGTCGAGCTCTTTCACATCTTGGGTCAGCACAGCCACTTGCACGGTCTTGCCACGTTTCACTCGACCGGCAGTTGGCTTCAACTCACCGGTAAGAAGCTTGAGAAGGGTGGTCTTTCCTGCTCCGTTGACCCCCACTAGTCCGAATCGGTCGCCAGGACCCAATCGCCAGGTGACGTTGTGTAGCAAAGTGCGTTCGGCGATTTCATAAGAAAGATCTTCGACATCGAGAACGTCTTTGCCTAGGCGAGTGGTTGCCAACTTGCTCAGTGCCACGGAGTCCCGTGGGTTGGGTTCGTTTGAAATCAGTTCGGTGGCGGCGTCGATTCGGAACTTGGGTTTGGCGGTTCTCGCCGGCGCACCTCTGCGAAGCCAGGCCAATTCTTTGCGGAGCAGATTCTGGCGCTTCGACTCGGACGCGGCAGCGCTTCGATCACGTTCAACTCGTTGAAGAATGTAGGCGGCGTAACCACCTTCGAATGGCTCGATGATTCCATCGTGTACTTCCCAGGTGTAATTGCAAACCGCATCTAGGAACCAGCGGTCGTGAGTTACCACGAGTAATCCGCCCTGGGCTGCCGACCAGCGACGATTTAGGTGATCCGCCAGCCACGCCACACCTTCAACATCGAGGTGGTTGGTGGGCTCATCTAGCATCAGCACGTCTAGGTCTTGAACCAGTAGCGCTGCCAAAGCAACGCGTCGACGTTGACCGCCGGAAAGTTCGCTAATGGTTTTTGACCAGTCGAGATCGCCCAAAAGCCCCGCCAATACGTCGCGAACCTTTGGGTCTCCTGCCCATTCGTGCTCTGGGCGGTGTCCAACTACGGCCTCACCGATTGTGGTGGCACCCTCGAACGAATCGACCTGCGTAAGAATGCCAACCTTTAGACCACCGCGATAGGTGACGCGCCCCGAATCGGGCTCGAGTGTCTTGGCTAGAAGCTTCAACAGAGTTGACTTGCCGTCGCCGTTTCGACCAACCACACCAATTCGGTCGCCCTCGTTGAGACCAACAGTTACGTTGTCGAAGACGGTCTTCGTTGGGAATTCAAGACTTATCGTTTCAGCTCCGAGCAGGTGAGCCATTAGTTTTCCAACCTTGCCCCGAAAGATGGTCCAGAGGTTACCAACGCCACCTGGCCAAAGGTCTGCGCGATGTGCTGAGCCTTTTCTTCGGAATCAGCAAGGGCAAACACGGTGGGACCAGACCCGCTCA
Organism: Actinomycetota bacterium; assembly: GCA_041180065.1. Taxonomy (GTDB): domain Bacteria; phylum Actinomycetota; class Actinomycetes; order Actinomycetales; family Microbacteriaceae; genus Rhodoluna. The sequence continues at coordinate 34,791 of JBEGSI010000034.1, forward strand.
CCAGAGCGGTGAGTGCGCCGGCGTTCAGGGCTCGATCGATGGTTTCTTGTAGTTCAGGTTTGAGCGATAGAGCTGCCCGCTGTAAATCGTTATGTGCCAGTCTGGCGATTGCGTAAATGTCGCCCGATGCCAGCGCTTCAATCAATTCGGTTGGGAGCGGTGGAGTGAATTCCGGAACCAAATCATCTTGTTCGCGCAGTTCGTCGAGGTGGTTGTAAACGGTTGGGGTTGAAAGCCCAGAATCGCTGGTAATCAGAACCACGAAAATTTCGGTGTTCATCTCAAGCTGAGTGAGTTTTTCCCCAACGCCAACGCCAAGGGCAGCCCCACCCAGAAGAGCAAACGGAACGTCGGCACCTAGTGAAACGGCTTCAACCCCTGCAGAATTACCAATCAACGTTTGGGTTGCGAGAAGCGCTGCTGCTGCATCGGCCGAGCCTCCACCCATGCCACCCGCCACGGGAACCTGTTTCTCAATTTCAAAACGAAGAGTTTCGTCGGTGACCAAACGTCCAGCCGAGACAACTAGATTGCTCTCGTCGGTGGGAACGCCTGCCAATTGTTCTTGGGAGAGCGAACCTGAAACCGCGATGCTTAGTTCAACCGAACGTTCCACCGAAACTTTTTCGCGCAGGTTCAGGGCTAGGTAAACGCTGCATACTTCGTGATAACCGTTGGCAAGCTTCGGACCAACCGCAAAATAGAGATTTATCTTCCCCGGAGCACTTGCGGTGATCATAGAGAAACTCGATTGGCTAGAACCTGGAACCAGTCATTCCAAATCCGGACGTATTCATTTCGGGCATCATTGCTCTTGATTAGATCGTGGAACAAAGTGATTTCGCATACGCCTGAATTCGACGTGAAATTGAACTCGAGCCTCGTGAAGTCGGAAAGCGCCGCCACTATTTTTGAGTTTGGCTGGCTCTTCAGGATTCTTGGCGAAAGTTCTTCTGGCCACTGGCCTTCGTCGCCAATGATTGCAAAAAGTCTCGGTGCTTCTGCGGTGAATTCAAAAGACAGGTTGAGGGTGATGATGTCTTTATCGCGTCCGATTCCTGGGCTCGGTGGAGGAAGCTCGTTCATAGCTGCTGCGCAATCTTGATGAAGTCATCGATGACCAACTGCTCGCCTCTGGCTTGAGGGCTAACACCCGCACGCACCAACAGTTCTTCGGCAAGTACTGGGGAACCCGCTAGCTCGGCAAGTGCCTGCCGAAGGGTCTTGCGCCTTTGTGAAAAAGCGCCATCGATAACGGCGAAGGTCTTGATTCGCAAATCTTCGCTACCCATTGGCTCGTCACGCTTGGAGAAGTAGACCAGCGAAGAATCAACGTTTGGGATTGGCCAGAAGATGCTGCGACTCACATTTCCAGCGAGGTTGGCATCAGCCCACCAAGCCAACTTTGCGCTAGGTCCGCCGTAAACCTTGCTGCCAGGCTTTGCGGCTAAACGGTGAGCAACCTCCGACTGCACCAAAACCAAACCATGACGAAGTGATGGAAACGTTTCGATGAAATGCAAGAGCACTGGAACCGAGATGTTGTAGGGAAGGTTAGCAACCAGTGCGGTAGGTGCCGCCGGCAATTCGGTAACCTTCATCGCGTCTTG
>JBEGSI010000035.1:0-5978 GCA_041180065.1 Actinomycetota bacterium
AAGCGCTTACAAGTTGTGTGATGGGTAGGACTTGATTGCAAGTCCTTCTCTACTAGGTAGCTAGAAAGGTTACAAATGAAGATTCGCAAGAGCAGCATTGCAGCTGCAATCGCGGTTGCAGCTAGCGCTGCGATGCTGACCACCGGCATTGCACCAGCATCAGCAGCAGACGCAAAGACCGTTACTGTCTGGACCGGTTCAAAGACCGCAGCAGAAAACCCAATCACCGCAGCTCTAGTTGCATTTGGCAAGAAGAACGGTCTAACCGTTAACGTCGTTGCCAAGCCAACCAACCTTCGTGACAACTTCATCTCAGCTGTTCCAACCGGCAAGGGCCCAGACCTAATGATCGGTGCTCACGACTGGACTGGCCAGCTAGTAGGCGCTGGTGTTGTTGCTCCAGTTTCACTAGGTGCTTCAGCTAAGAAGTTCTCAACCGCTGTTCAGTCTGGTTTCCAGGTCAACGGCAAGCTATACGGTGTTCCAACCTGGACCGAGAACATTGCTCTTCTATGGAACAAGCGCGACAGCAAGGACCCGAAGGGCATGACCTTCGAGCAGCTTCTAGACGCTGGCCTAAGCATCACCCACGACACCGTCAAGGGTGACCCTTACCACTTCTCATCAATCGCTTCGTCATTCGGCCTAACCCTGTTCGAGCGCAACAACGGCTCATGGACCAAGGACCTTGGCTACGACTCAGCACAGGCTGGCGCTTACACCAAGTGGCTAACCACCTCAGGCAAGAAGATCCACCGTCCAACCGACGGCTGGGACCAGAAGGCTTGTGCACTTCAGAAGGGTGACTACGTCATCTCAGGCCCATGGATGTACAACCACGGCCAGGACACCATCTCAGGTTGTTCAGCTAAGGCTCTAACCAAGGCAGAGATCGGCGTAACCGTCATTCCTTCAGCTGGTGGCCAGACTGTTCACCAGTTCTCAGGTGTTTACGGTGTTTGGAAGTCTGTAAAGGTTGCCAAGCAGGCTAACGCTCTTGCAGTAGGTAAGGTTCTTGCTTACATCGCAACCGGCGAGGCTCAGCTTGCTTTCTACAAGAAGGCAAACACCATTCCTGCTAACACCGATGCACTTGCAAAGGTTACCGACGCTGGTCTAAAGGGCTTCGGTGTAGCTGGTCAGAACGCTTACCCAATGCCATCATTCGTGTTCATGGACACCGTATGGGACAAGGTTGGCCGCGCAGAGGCTGCAGTTCTATCGGGCAAGTACACCGGTGACGCAGCTACCTTCTTCAAGAAGGCAATTGGTGTTGCTCAGTCAGTAGTGAACGAGAGCAAGTAACCCTTAGTTACAAATGACTGGGTCGGAGTATCTAACTGGTGCTCCGACCCAGTTTTCTAATCACCAAAACAACAAAAGCTCCAAAGCAGCAAATTAGCCCGACCACCCACGCGGCCAAAGGAAATAGCATGACCACCGTCGACCCGATGACAGACCAGAAGGCCCTAAAGGCTCGCGCCAAGGCTCAAAAGAAGCTTCAAGAAGGTGGCTCACCTAGCCTCAAAGGCACGCTGATCAAGATTGCGATGCTTGGTCTTCTCGATGCAGGCGCCTTGTTCCTGGCCATGATGTTGATCATGAAAGAGGAGTGGGGTTTCACAGCTCTGGTCGTCGCAGTAACCCTAATCGTCAACTACATCTACTTGCGTCCAGGCGGTCTGCCTGCCAAGTACCTAGCCCCAGGCGTTCTGTTCCTGTTGGCTTTCCAGGTTTACGTGGTTTTCTTCAGCGGTTTTATCGCTTTCACCAACTACGGATCGTTGCACAACGGCAGCCAAGAGTCTGCTCTTGATGCAATCACCCAAAGTGCTGTCGTGCCAGTTGAAGGCGCTTCAACCTACGACCTAAAAGTTGTCAAAAACGCAGATGGCGCACTCGAATTTCTAGTCACCGACTTCGAAACCTCGAAGGTTTATGTTGGTGGCGCAGACTACAAAGCCGACCCATTCCGTGAAGTCACCGCAGACCCAGGCCTAAAGGTCGGCGAAGACGGTCTCGCCGAATCACTCAACGGCTACACCCGCCTAACCGACGAAGAGATCTCGGCCAAGGGTGAACAGATTTCAGCAATGAAGGTTCCGGTGGGTGCCGACATCAACACAGATGGCTTCTTGCTAACCCCCGACGGTATGACTGCCGAACTCAACAAGTTCGACGCCGTTTACGACAAGGCAACCGACTCGATTACCCGCCTCAGCGACGGCGTTGTCTTCAAGGCCAACCAGTCAACTGGATTCTTTGAATCGGCAGAGACTGGCGAGCGCTTCGATGTCGGTTGGCAGGTAATGGTCGGCTTCAACAACTTCGCTCGCATCTTTGGCGACGAAGAACTTCGTGGCCCATTGATCGGCATCCTGCTCTGGACCTTCATGTTCGCCATCGGCTCGGTGGTCAGCACCTTCATTGTCGGTCTGGCGCTGGCTCTTCTTTTCAACGATGAGCGCCTTCGCGGCAAAAAGATCTATCGCGCGATCATGATTTTGCCTTATGCCTTCCCAGCTTTCCTTTCGGCCTATGTCTGGAAGGGTATGTTCCAAAAGGAGCACGGTTTCATCAACCAGACGATTCTTGGTCTGGGAACTGAAAACGGCATCCCTTGGCTAGAAGAAGTTGGGCCGGCTCGTTGGGCAGTGCTTTTGGTCAACCTATGGCTCGGCTTCCCTTACATGTTCTTGATTTCAACCGGTGCGCTGCAGGCAATTCCTGGTGAGTTGACCGAGTCGGCCACCATCGACGGGGCGAGCCCTTGGCAGCAGTTCCGCTTGATCAAGTTGCCGTTGCTTCTTGTTTCGTTGGCCCCGCTGTTGATTTCATCGTTTGCCTACAACTTCAACAACTTCACCATCATCTATCTGCTCACCGGTGGTGGGCCGGGTGGTGACCCAACGTTGAGGCTAGATGCGGGTGGAACAGACATCCTGATCACCTTCGTCTACAAGCTCGCCTTCGGTGGCGGTGTTGGTGCTGACTACGGTCTAGCCAGCGCATTCTCAATCCTGATCTTCTTGATCGTCGGTTCGATTTCGTACGTCACCTTCCGCCGTACCCGTGCACTGGAGGACTTGGTTTAAATGTCTGAACTCATCATTCCTGAACGTCGCAAGCAGAGCTTTGGCCGCTGGTTCAAGCAGCTGGGCTGGAAGCACATTGTCGGACTCGTAGTGGTCGTGTACTCACTGTTCCCGATCCTCTACATCATCTCGACTTCGCTCACCGACATGGGTGGCATCTCGAACGGCACTCTCTTCGGTCAAATCACCTTCATGAACTACCAGGAGTTGGTTGACCCGAACAACGAGTTCTTGCGTTGGGCCGGAAACACCATCTTTATTGCTTCGGTGACTTCGATCGGCAGCGTTTTCTTGAGCGCTTGTGCGGCCTACGCCTTCTCACGTCTGCGTTTTCAGGGTCGTCGTGCGGGTCTGCTCTCGCTGATCCTGATTCAGATGTTCCCATCGATCCTCGGTTTGGTGGCAATCTTCGGTATCTTGAGCGCGCTAACCGACTACATCCCGGCGATTGGTCTTGGCACCCAGTGGGGTCTGATTCTGGTTTACCTGGGTGGCTCACTCGGTGGCGGCACCTACCTCATGTATGGCTTCTTCAACACGGTTCCGAAAGAGATCGATGAGGCGGCAAAGATCGATGGTGCGACCCACACCCAGATCTTCTTCACCATCATTCTTCGCTTGGTTGCCCCGATTCTTGCGGTTATGGCCTTGCTCTCGTTCATCGGCACCTCGAGCGACTTCATCCTTGCTTCGATTGTGTTCAACAAGTCAGAGCAGTACACCCTGGCCGTTGGTCTTGGAACCCTGATCGATGACCCGCACTCAAAGAACTGGGCTATGTTCTCGGCCGGCGCCGTGCTTTCGGCTGCGCCTATCGTTGCACTGTTTATTGGTCTGCAGCGATTCATCATCTCTGGTCTCGTTGGTGGAGCTGTAAAGGGTTAATCAACCCGAAACTTCTTACCGTTAGGTTTGGCACATGAAGAACTTGCCTGTTTCGTTGCAACCGTTTCACGACGGCTCTGAACTTTATGTGCTGAACCAAAAGCCGGCGCTGCTCGACACCGTCAAAGTTCGTGTGCGAATTCACAGTGCCCTTGGCTCAGTCAAAGAGGTTCGCGTTCGATACAGCGAAAGCGGTGAGGCGTTTCCTTCGCCGCCGGCTAAGTTGATTCGTCGCGAGGGCGAGTGGTCTTGGTTTGAAGCATCTTTTGTAATGCACAACCCCAAGATGCACTACCGCTTCATGATCACTCTCGATTATGGCGAAGTTCTCTGGCTAAATGGTCTCGGTCTTTGGCGCTTGAACCCAGCCGACATCAACGACTTCCGCATCAACACCTTCTCGTCGGCGCCCTCTTGGGGAGCCGGCACCATCATGTACCAGATCTTCCCGGATCGATTTGCGCGTTCAGCGCAGGCCGACAAGCACAAGGCGCCTGAGTGGGCGCAACCAGCCGAATGGGGCGACGCAGTCATCGGTTCTGGCCCCGGCACGGGTGAACAGTTCTTTGGCGGCGACCTTTGGGGCGTAATCGAGCACCTAGATCACCTCAAGAAACTCGGCGTGACCATGCTTTACTTGACCCCGATTTTTCCGGGTCGCTCAAACCACCGTTACGACGCCAGCTCGTTCAACCAGGTCGACCCGGTTCTCGGTGGCAACAAGGCTCTGCAGGCTCTGATCGAAGAGGCCCACAAAATGGGCTTCAAAATCATTGGTGACCTAACCAGCAACCACTCGGGCGATGCCCATGAATGGTTCAAAGCGGCTTACAAAAACCCGAGCGCGCCCGAAAGTGATTTCTATTACTTCACCGAAAAAAACACCAAGTATGACTCTTGGTTCGGTGTGGCTAGCCTCCCTAAGTTCAACTGGAAGTCAGCAGAATTGCGCAAGCGATTCATCGAGGGTAAAACTTCGGTGGTTGCCAAGTGGCTAAAGGCTCCATACGGTTTCGATGGTTGGCGCATCGATGTTGCCAACATGACTGGCCGCATCCGTGATGAAGACCTTTACGACGACGTAGCCAAGACCATTCGCAACACCATGGTTTCGGTCAACCCCGACACCATCATGCTGGGTGAATACACCAGCGATGCTGCCTATCACGTTCAGGGTGACGGCTGGCAGGGTGCCATGACTTACAGCAACTTCACCAAGCCGGTTTGGCGTTGGTTCTACAACACCAAGTCAAAGGGCAAGCCCGGCTACATGGAGTGGGACGGCAACTACAAGGCCGACGGCGTTGACCTGGTAACCAGCTATCGCCAGTTCATCAACGGATTCCCATGGCATGTTCGCCTGCACAACATGAATCCACTCGATACTCACGACATCCCTCGATTCAAGACTTTCGCAATCAAGGGAGCCCAACGTGTTGCCGCCGGAATGCAGTTCACCTTCCCGGGTATTCCAGTTATTTGGGCTGGCGACGAGTTCGGTCTCGATGGTTGGAACGGTGAAAACTCGCGCACCCCGTTGCCTTGGAATAACGAACGCCCACACGACCCAAGTCTGATTGACATGTATGCCGAGCTGGCCGCACTTCGAAAGGCAAACCCGGCTCTAGTGAGCGGTTCGATGCGCTTCCTTTACGCTTCGGCCGAGGCCGTGCTGTTTGTGCGTGAGCACAAAAAACAATCGGTTTTGGTTTTGGCGACCCGTGGTCGTGACAAAGAAATCAAGATCGCCAAAGACGCTGTCTTTGGCATTGCCGATGCAGTCAACATTTACGGTGGCTCAACCATCGAATTGGGCAAGAAAAATGCCAAATTTGCCGGCGAAAAGTTGAGTTTTAACGTTTGGCGTTTGCCAGCCACCAAATAAAAGTGATAAAGTCTTCTGGTGCCTGGCGCTAGAAGCCTTTGCACAACGCCCCGATAGCTCAGTGGTAGAGCACTTCCATGGTAAGGAAGGGGTCGCCAGTTCAATCCTGGCTC
>JBEGSI010000036.1:0-48801 GCA_041180065.1 Actinomycetota bacterium
CCCCGCTGGAAAACCTGGTGACCGGAAAAGGCGATCAGTGAGGTTCCCGAGAACGCCAGCAAGCAGAATTGCCAAAGTAATTCGCCAAACGGCGACGCGTGTTTTGAAAAGAATCCAAACGATGACGATTGCAGCGAGGCTGGAAATTATCGTGAAAATCCATGTAACACCGAAGCCGATTGAGAACGCAGCCGAGTCGTTCCAAACGAGGTAGAACTTCAAAACATCACCGATGAACGGCTGACCTTGGAATGCTTCAAGTTCAGCTAAAGCCCAGGCTTTCGACAATTGGTCGGCTGCCAGTAATGAAGCTGAAACCAGCAGATACGGAACAAGCTTTTGGTTGGCGCGTCTAGCCATCAAAACTAGTTACCTAAGATGCCCTGCGGGCTGGTCTGAGGTGCTGTTGGTGTTTCTAGGTCACGAAGCTGTGCCTCGATGAAACTACGGATACTGGCGCGGTAGTCGCGTTCGTACTGTCGAAGTTCTTGAATCGAGTGCTCCAAAAGTGCCTTCTCTTGCTCAAGACGGCTGAGATCGGAGCGCTGCTGCGCTTCGGTTTCGCGAAGTAGACGCGCTGCTGTGGCCTGACCTTCGGCGATTAGAGCGTCGCGCTTTGCAATACCTTCGCGCACGTGTTCGTCGTGAAGTTTGCGAGCCAATTGCAAAAGGTTGTTGGTGTTATTTGGCTCGTTTACCTGAGTTTCAGTTAGCGCTTCAGGGAAAGCGGCACCTGGGTTGGTGATTGAAGTGGCAATGTCTGAGCCGCCACCGGTTAGCGAACCTGCAAGTGAGCCTGGTGAACGCTGTAGCTCGGCAATACGACCATCGCTAGCCAGCAGACGCTGACGTAAGTCTTCGTTTTCTTGGTTTAGACGTCGAAGTTCAACAATGATTTCATCAAGAAAAGCATCGACTTCTTCTTGGTCGTAGCCTTCACGGAACTTGGTTGGTTGAAACTTCTTGTAGTGGACATCTTCAGGTGTCAAAGACATAAGCGACCTCTTTACGTTTATTCAAGAATCAAATCCAAGGATACCAAATGGGTAGCAGCCGTTTCGTTGGCTGTGGATTGATTATGGAAGTAGGTCGGCGACTTCTTCTTCGTCTTCGCCCTGGTTTACAACGACGTTTGCAGGAGTTAGCAAGAACACCTTTGGAGTCACGCGCTTTAGAGAGCCGTGACGCCCTTCCTTTAGACCGAGGATGAAGTCAAGGGTGCGCAACGAGTCTTTCTCAGAAAGGTTTGCCATGTTGATGATTAGCGGGATATCTTCACAGAAGTGCTCTGCGATCATCTTCGAATCTTCATAGGTAGCTGGGTCAAGTGTGACAATCTCACCGATGTCTGAGAAACCGCTGCGGCCACCACGAATTGGCGTGACTTTCTTGCTCTCGGATTTGGCTGCTGGAGCCTGCTTCTTACCTGCTGGCTTTTCGCCTTCGCCGGAAACCCAAAAGTACTCTTTAAAACTGTCGAACATGCCCATGATTAGTCCTCCTAATGCAGTTGAGTTCAGGATATTCCTAAATTTGGCGATTGCCCGTAATTGCGGTTCCAATTCGCAGGTGTGTCGCTCCGAAACTCAGTGCCTGAAGGTAGTCGCCTGACATGCCAATGGATAGATCGCTAGCACTTGGGTGATTCGCTCGCAACTCAGCGCTCAATCGAGCGACGGTTTCGAAATCTTGTTCCGGCGCTTTGTCTAGTGAAGCAACAGCCATTAGACCTTTGAGTTTCAAAGACGAAGTTTTCACCACTCGGTCGGCAAAAGACAGTAGAGCTGATGGCGAGACTCCTCCTCGCTCTTCATCCTCGGTTAGGTTGACCTGGATGAAGACGTTGAGCGGACTTAGCAATTCCTGAGTTCTTTTGATTAGCTCATCCAATAGCGATTCGCGATCAACCGAATGAATGGTTCCGGCAAATTCCAAAGCCTGCTTTACCTTGTTGGTCTGCAGCTGACCAATCAGATGCCAGTTGGCTTCTGGCTTAGCAGAGGCCGCATTGAATTCATGAAACTTCGCATAGGCTTCTTGCACTCGGTTTTCACCATAATTGCGCTCACCTAATGCATAAAGGTCGTTCACCAACTTCACAGGGTGGTTTTTAGTTACCACGATGAGCGTTGGCTCGGTTCGGTTGAGCCTCAGGCATTCTCGGGTGATTGATTCCCTGGTCTGAACTAAGCGCTCAGCGAGCTCTGACATTACTTTAGGAAGTCAGGGATGTCGAGTTCGTCGCCAAAAGACCCGTCGTTGGTAGCTTTGGAAATGACGGGAAGATCGATTATCTCGGTCTTTGGAGCAACGCTCTCGGTGCTGGCGAGATATCCGCCAAAAGTATCATCTTCCACGGTTGGTTTCACAACCTGGAATGGTGCAGGCTCGTCGATTGCCACAGCTGAAACAGATTCTTCTACTTCGATTACCTGAATCTGGTCGGTGTTGGTGCGAGTTGCAATTGGCATCGATGGTTTGCGAACTGGAGCTCCCCCATCGAAACCGGCAGCGATGACGGTAACGCGGATTTCATCTCCGAGCGAGTCATCGCTTGAGAAACCAAAGATTACGTTGGCGTTTGGGCTAACGGATTCTTGAATCAGCGCTGAAGCTGCCGATACCTCCTGAAGCCCCATGTTACTGGCGCCTTGAATAAGCATGAGCACGCCGTGTGCGCCGTCGATGCCGGCTTCGAGCAGCGGGTTGTTGATTGCCTTCTCGGTCGCCTTCAGTGCGCGATCCTCACCCTTTGCGCTACCGATACCCATAAGAGCGGTTCCGGCATTTTGCATTACCGAGCGAACGTCGGCGAAGTCGAGGTTAATGGTTCCAGGAATGTTGATGAGGTCTGTGATTCCCTGAACTCCCGAACGCAACACGTCATCGGCGATCTTCAGCGCGTTTTCAATGCTGATGTTCAAGTCTTCGATGTCTAGTAGACGCTGGTTCGGAACCACAATCAGAGTGTCAACTTCAGCCTGAAGCTCTTCAATACCCTTCTGGGCCTGCTGGGCTCGACGTGGACCTTCCCAAGCAAATGGACGGCTTACGACACCAACGGTAAGTGCGCCAAGCTCCTTGGCGATTCTGGCTACTACTGGGGCGGCTCCGGTTCCGGTTCCTCCACCCTCACCAGCGGTTACGAAAACCATGTCGGCTCCGCGAAGCGCAGCTTCAATTTCCTGGATGTGCTCTTCGGCAGCACGACGACCAACTTCTGGGTCGGCTCCGGCGCCAAGTCCGCGGGTAGTTTCACGACCAATGTCAATCTTGACGTTGGCAGCGCTCATGGCAAGCTGCTGGGCATCGGTGTTGATCGCGATGAATTCGACACCGCGGACACCCGCTTCAATCATGCGATTTACGGCGTTTACACCGGCGCCACCCACTCCAGCCACTTTGATTTCGGCTAGGTAGTTGTTCTGCTGTGCCATGTTTACCTCCATTTTGCGAACCTTAAACCTCCTGCTGAAGGTTATTGTTCGCCCATGTTTATTTACTGCGCCTAGAAATTACGCCGAAAAGCACCCAAATCTGGGGAAGAGGCTTGGCGTGTCGCGCTAATAGACGGAAGGCTGATTCGGCGAAGAAACGTCGAAGGTAATTCCAGCACTTCGTTCATAGTGTTTCATCAACGCCAGGAGCACTTTTGCCTTCAAACCGGGTTGGGATGAGTCACCCCAAAGAATGCTTTGATTTCTGGTCCGTAGCTTCAAAAAAACGTTGTCTTTCGATGACGCCTTGATTGACAACACATCATTAAGCAGACTGTTCGGTAATGAAAGTAGCACGTCAATCGAACGAACAAAAGCCTTTGACGTCGACGGATTTCCAGCACCGAGAATAAATGGAAGGCGCTCTTCGCTTTTAGCGCGACCGAGCTGAACCCCAGCTGGATCGTAACGATATTGCAGGCCATTTATTACTACGATGGCTATGGCTGAACGCTCAATAACCACGATACGAAGAGTATTCGGAGGAACACTCACGGCAGACACCGAATCAATCAGCTCGTACTTACTAAGTTTTGCTGCAACTTCTTCGGTGGTAATTTGCGGAAGCGGACGACCCTTTAGACTCTTCAAATCCTTGAGAATGCTCTTTTCGGAAACCAAATTGTCGCCAACAACTTCAATTTGTTTGACGGCCAAAACCGGAGATACCCAAAGCACTACAACGAGAATAATCAGAGCCGAGAGCGAGGCAGCTAGAGCGATGGTGACCTTTCGACCAAAACTGGTTTTGGGTCTAAGCCTTGCGACCGAAGCCCTGGCGTTTCTTTCGTGAATGCTTAAACGTTTGGACTCGCGACGAACTGCTTTTGGCTTCGAGACTTTGGATTTTTTGGCAGGGAAAAGTGGCACCACGTTACTTGGCTTAGAAGATTTACCGCTCGGCTTTGAACCCGAACGAGATGGTGGCCGTTTCAAGTTTTACTTCTTTAGTGCTGCGAGAATTTCGGGAACCATGCGGTACACATCTCCGCAACCCATGGTGACGATGAAGTCGCCTGCTTCCGCTAAGGAAGCTGCTACCGCAGGTGTGTCTTCCCACTTCTCAACGTAGTGAACCTGAGCTTTATTCGTGAAGCTATTGGAGACCAATTCACCGGTTACGCCGGGCTCAGGATCTTCTCGTGCAGCATAGATGTCCATGACAACCACCTGATCGCTTAGAGCAAGCGCATCGGCAAACTCACGGTGCATCAAGCGGGTACGGCTGTATAGATGCGGCTGGAACACGGTGATCAACTGACCTGAACCAACTACTGCTCTAGCTGCCGAAAGCGCAGCAGCAACCTCGGTTGGGTGGTGTGCGAAGTCATCGTAGACACTTACACCCCGCTCCTCTCCGTGGAGTTCAAAGCGTCGCTCGGTTCCCCTGAAAGTCTCGATGCCGGCTAAAGACTTCGCCGGGTCGAACCCTAGACCAACTAGAACAGCAAATGCTCCTGCAGCATTGATGGCATTGTGCAGACCTGGGATGTTGAGTTTAGCCTCGAAGACTTGGGAATCGAATTCGACCTTGAACGAAACTCTGGCCCCGGAAGCGTCTACATCGAAGAGGCGAACCGTGGACCCGGGGGTCTGTCCAAAAGTAAGCATTCGCTTACCCTGCAGTAGACCAGAAACTCGAACAGCACCGGGATCGTCCGAGCTTATTGCTACAAACTCCTTGGCGCCTGAGGCAAACTTGGCAAACTCTGCTTCGAACGCTTCAAGCGAGCCGTAGTGATCCAAGTGGTCTGGATCAACATTCGTAATTAGAGCCACTGCCGTTTCGTAGTGAAGGAAAGATCCGTCAGATTCGTCGGCTTCAATTACAAACAGGTCATCCTTGCCACTCGCGCTGGAAGCGCCAAGCTCGGCTATGACTCCACCGTTCACAAAGCTCGGGTCAACACCCAAACGTAGTAAGCCGGTGATTACCATGCCGGTGCTGGTGGTTTTTCCATGGGCTCCGGCAACTGCTATCAGCCGATTCTTTGTGGTCAGGTATGCAAGAGCAGCTGAGCGATGGAGAACAGGAATACCGCGTTCCTTTGCTAAGACATACTCAGGGTTCGTTGGCCAAAGTGCGGAGGTGACCACAACGGTGTCCGGTGTGCCCAGATTGTCTTTGTCGTGACCGATGTGAATAGTTGCACCAAGTTCGCGAAGAGCGGCGACATTACCCGTGTCTCGAAGGTCGGAGCCGGTCACCTTGTGACCCATCCCGAGCAGGATTCTAGCGATGCCGCTCATACCAGACCCACCGATACCGATGAAGTGAACGGTACCTAGGTCGTCCGGAACTGGCTGTGAAAAATCTGGCTTAATCATGTTTATCCTCGGCTCAACCCTATTTGCCTGCTCGGTTTTTGGTTGGCAACACACTCTGAACCAGAGCGAGTAAGCGGCTAGTCCCATCGGCGATGCTGACCCGCTTAGCGGCAGCCGACATGGCCGCCAGGGCTTTGTTATTTGAAATGAGTGGTATCATCTGGTTGCGCACGTAGTCGGCGGTGAATTTAGCATCTTCAACTAGCACGGCTCCCCCAGCATCAACCAAGTCAGCTGCGTTGAAACGTTGTTCACCGTTACCTACTGGATAGGGAACGAACACGCTAGGAAGACCAAAAGCCCCTAATTCGCATACGGTTGAAGCTCCTGCACGCGCAACCGCTAGGTTCGAGGCAGATATGGCCAAGTCCATCCGATCACAGTATTTGATGCGAACCAACGAAGAATTGGACACTTCAGGTAGTTCCGAATTTGCCCCGGTGATGTGTAACACCTGAACCCCAGCAGCGTCGAGTGCCGCGGAAGCTTCTGCAATCGATTCGTTTATTCTTTTCGCACCGAGCGATCCGCCGGTAACTAAGAGCGTTGGAACATCTGGTTTCAATCCGAGCTCGAGTCTTGCGGCAATCTGGTTAGCGTTCGCTACAGCCTCTTCGATTTCTAAACGAAGCGGCATGCCAGTCACCACCGCGCCCGGCAACTTCGTTGAAGTAAATGCCACGGCAACGGCTGCGGCGTTCTTGGCTCCAAGTCGATTTGCCATTCCCGGAAGTGCGTTTGCCTCATGTATTACCAGCGGCACTCCGGCACGTTTGGCTGCTAAATATGCGGGAGCACTGGCATAGCCACCAAAGCCTATGACCACATCGATCTTTCGTTCTTTGATAAGCGCAGAAACCTGCTTCACCGCACTCATTAGTTTGAAAGGAAAGCGAAGCGCGTAAAGCGTTGGCTTTCTTGGAAATGGCAACTTTTCAATCGTCTGAAGTTCAAAACCGCGCATCGGCACCAGTCTGGACTCCAAACCCTCAGCCGTACCAAGGGTGATAACCGTGGAACTGGGTTCTTTCGTTCGGATCAGTTCAGCGAGAGCCAACAAAGGGTTCACATGGCCACCGGTGCCACCTCCAGCAAGAAGATAGGTGGTCATCGAACTCCAGCTCCTCGAACAACGCGAAGTGCCGGCTTGAGTGCGTTATTGCGCTCGATTCCGAGAACAATTCCAATCGCAATAAGTGTTGCCAACATCGACGAACCACCGGCAGAAATCAGCGGCAGGTTCACTCCTAATACTGGGAACATCGTGAGGACAACTGAAATGTTGATGAATGCCTGAGCCATGATCCAAAAAGTTACGCCGTAGACGACAAGCCGCTGGAATGGGTCGTTGGTTCGTTTGGCAATGCGCATCATGACCATGCCGAGAGCTATGAAAAGAACAATGGTGAACAAGGCTCCGACCATTCCCCACTCTTCTCCGATGATCGCGAAAATGAAGTCGTTTTGCGCCTCTGGCAACCAAGACCATTTCATTTTTGAACCGCCTAGACCAACACCGAACGGCCCGCCAGAAGCAAATGCCCACTTAGCGTGTTCCGACTGCCAGTTATAACCATTCGGGTCTGGTGCGTCCGGGTTCAACCAAGCCATGAATCGCCCACGACGAGATGCGTTACTCATCATCAGTAACGGAACCGCAACGACGGCTCCTAGCGAAAGCCCACCGACGAGTTTCCAGGGAAGACCAGCCATGTAATAGATTCCGAAAAGAATCAGAGCCATGATGAGCACAGTTCCCACATCGCTGCCCAAAAAACCAACCATGAACGCGATGACTGCGAAAACAGCGCTCGGCACCATCCAAAATTGCAGTTCACTTGGGTGGAACCTATTTTCTCTAACCAAAACATTTGCAACATAAAGAATTAGGGCAATTTTGATGAACTCAGAAGGTTGAAGTGAAAGACCCGGACCGAGGTTTAGCCAGTTACGGTTTCCGTTTACCGAGGCACCTAGCGGGGTAAAGACCACCAAAAACTGGAGGAATAGACCAGACGCGAGTGCCCAGTTAGCCAGCCATTGCAAGCGCTCAGGTTTGATGTAGGCGAACACCACCATGAGAAATGCGCCCAAGACGATACCGCCAAGCTGTGATCGCATCTCACCGAACATATTGTTCTCTTTGATAACTGAATCGACATAAGACGACGAGAACACCATGACTGTTCCAAACGCGGTCATGAAGATGACTATCCAGAGCAAAGTCTTGAAATCGGCAGACTGCCCGGTAAAGACAGTTCTAACCATCTTTCGGAAACTTGAAAGTAGAGACGGTAGAAAACCACCGACATTCAAACGCTTTCGCTTAGCCATCGCCAACCCCATTTTGTTTCAGTACCGCACGCGAGAATTGATTTCCCCGATCCGCGTAATCCTTGAATTGATCCATTGATGCGCTCGCAGGAGCCAACAAGACTGTGTCACCGGTGGCAGCGATTCCGCCAGCTGCGGAAACTGCACGACCCATCACATCTTCACCATCGCCAATTTCAATTACTGGAACCGTTGGAGCGTGTTCCGCCAGTGCGGCCAAAACCATCGAACGATCGACGCCGATGACAACCGCTGCTTTGATCTTCGAAGCAACCGTCTTAACCAGGGCAGAAATGTCGACGCCCTTTAGTAATCCACCCACCAACCAGATCACCGAGTCGAATGAATTCAGCGAGGCCGCTGCCGCGTGTGGATTGGTCGCTTTGGAATCATCAATCCACGCAATTCCATCTCGCTCCAAAACCAATTCGATTCGATGTCCGTCGAGTTTGAAGGTCGATATCCCGTCGCCAATTGCTTTTGCCGGAACACCATAGGCGCGAGTCAGAGCTGCTGCTGCTGCAATGTTTTGCAGCAAATGCTTAGTGACCACACCGATGTTGGATATCTGTTCGAGGGTAGCGAGTGCTTCGATCACCTTGCTCTTGCGCATTGGCGAATAGGCATTGTCAACCAGAACGTCTTCGACGAAGCCGAAATTTGCTGGCCCTGGGAATCCGATTCCGAAACCAATTGCTCGAGCACCATCTTGAACATCAGCGTTTTCTACAAGCTTCAACGTCTGCTCATCGGTTGTGTTGTAGACACAGGCAGATTCGACGTTCTCAAAAATTTTGCCCTTGGCCGCACGGTAGGCATTCAGGGAACCGTGCCAATCTAGGTGATCGAGGTCTACGTTCAAAACCGCCGAGGCAAATGGCGCAATCTCGCCAAGATAGTGCAACTGAAAACTCGAAAGCTCAACCACCAGAACATCGAAACCCGTTTCATCTCTAACGCAGTCGAGAATCGGAGTTCCGATGTTTCCGCACGATACAGCTCGTAAACCCGCGGTTTGCAAAATGTGAGTGGTCAGTTGAACCGTTGTGGTTTTGCCATTGGTTCCCGTAACGCAAATCCAGTCGGCAGGCTTACCCAACTTGTCTTTCAGACGCCAAGCCAGGTCGATGTCGGTCCAAATAGTTAACCCGGCGTCGTTCGCCCAAAGGATTTCGTCTGAATCTGGTCTGTAGCCGGGAGAAGTAACCACTACTTCCGGATCGAACGCCTGAATTTTGGCAAGAATTTCAGGTTTTGAAGCACTAATGAAAGTCTCAACTCCCAGAACATCGAGGAGGTCAACATATTCCGGTTCCGACTTCGTCGCTACTACCAAAACTTTGCAACCAAGCTCAGCCAAAGTGTCGGCGGCAGAAAAACCAGACACACCCAACCCATAGATGACTACTCGAAGATCAGACCATTTCGAGTGCCAACTGGTAAGTGTGTCCAGTTTGCTCATGGTTTAGGCGTAGGTCCATTCCATGTAGAACACTCCGACGCCGGAAAGAACGCAGAGCGCTCCGATGATCCAGAAACGAACCACGATTGTGATTTGCTCCCAGCCCTTGTGCTCGAAGTGGTGGTGCAACGGACTCATAAGGAAAACTCTTTTGCCGGTTCCGGTTTTCCACTTCGTGATTTTGAAGTAAACGCGTTGAATGATTACCGAACCGGTGACAATCACAAACAAGCCGCCGATTGGAATCAGGAGCAACTCGGTTCGAGTCAGGATGGCCAGAGCCGCAAGTGCTCCTCCCAAACCTAGCGATCCGGTGTCTCCCATGAAAATTTGAGCCGGTGAAGTGTTCCACCAGAGGAAGCCAATGAGTGCGCCAACTATGGCTGAGGCTACAACCGCAAGATCCAGCGAGTCTTTTACCTCGTAACAGTTGTGCAAGGTGTGGTCAGGGAAACACGATTGGTTGAACTGCCAGAAACCAATGATTGCGTAGGCCCCAATCGACATTGCACTGGTTCCGGTCGCTAGTCCGTCCAAACCGTCGGCTATGTTTACACCGTTAGAGGTTGATGCCACTAAGAAGTAAATCCAGAGCACAAACAGAACCAACCCAACCACCGGACCCCAGAACATCAGGTCGATACTGGTGTCACGAACGATAGAGATGGAAGCGGAGGCTGGCGACCAACCGTCGGCGTCTTTTAGTTGTAGAGCCATGATGGCGAATGCCACAGCAACCACGCCCTGGCCAAAGATTTTTGCCCAACCGCTCAGCCCAAGAGAACGCTGTCGGTGCGTTTTGATGAAGTCGTCGACAAACCCGACCAAACCCAAACCAACCATCATGAACAAAACCAGAAGCGCCGAATTACTGACCGGCTCACCATTGACAAATTTTGCAACGAATACGGCGATCACCGAACCGAGAATGATGGCGATTCCACCCATAGTTGGGGTGCCACGCTTGGTGTGGTGAGTTTTCGGGCCGTCATCTCGAATGAACTGTCCCCAGCCGACGCGCTTGAACAACCAGATAAAACCAGGTGTAGCAAATAGCGTAAACGCCAGCGCAATGGCACCAGCCAAAATTATGGACTTCACTTCAAAACCTCCAGCAGATCGTCACCTAGGTGGCGTAGATTCGCCGACTTTGACGACTTGACTAAGACAATGTCTCCAGGCTCAAGCATTTCACGAATGTAGTCCAAAGCGTCGGAGCTTGACTCGAAGAATATTGACTCTCCGTCCCAGGAGCCTTCCTGCATCGCTCCCATGTGAATAAGTTTCGCGGCCGTCCCCACGACAACCAATTGATCGATGTTGTAGCGAACCACTAGACGACCAATCTGGTCGTGAGCGTCTCGCGCGTATTCGCCTAGTTCAGCCATTTCACCCAGAACGGCAATCGTTCTGCGGCCAACTTTCCCTAGGTGCGCCAACGTTTGCAGCGCGGCTTTCATCGAATCCGGCGATGCGTTATAGGCGTCATTTATCACCGAAACGCCGTCTTTGCGGTTGGTGAGCTGCATCCTCCAACGTTCTGCCAACGGAAGCGCAGCCAAGGCTGATAGTGCGGTAGCTACCGAGAGACCCAACTGATCGGTGACCGCTAAGGCCGCTGTTGCATTCATCAACTGGTGTTCGCCGAGAATCTGAAGGTTTACTCGAAAAGTCTCACCATTCGGCAGGTGTAAATCTGCAGCTGTTCCTGAAATCGAAAGGTCAACATTGTCGAATCGATATGACGCGTTCGCGTTGGTACCGAAAGACACGCTCTTAGCAGTGGTGAGACCGGTCATTCGAGTTACTTCTCCATCATCAGCGTTGTAGATGAAGGTTGAACTACTGTCGAGGGCTTTCACCAACTCGGACTTAATTTGGCTAGTCACTTCGATGCCACCGAAGGCTCCAGCGTGAGCAAGTCCCACCTTGAGCACAATTCCAATGTCGGGCTTGGCGATGTTCGCAAGGTAGGCGATGCTGCCGATGCCACCGGCACCGAGCTCCACCACTAAGAATTGAGTCGATTCGTCAATCTTAAGAATTGAGATAGGAGCACCTACCTCATTGTTGTAAGACTCAATTGGAGCAACCGTCTTTCCAAATTTAGGAAGGATTGTTCCAAGCATGTTCTTCGTGCTGGTCTTTCCGTTGGAGCCGGTAATGCCAATCACCTTGATTGTGCCGACTTCACGAACCTTTGCCAAAACTGCAGCAGCAAGTTTTCCGAGCGCCAGTACTACATCTGTGACCACAATTTGCGGGAGCACAACTTCGGTTTGAATTTTCTCAACGACAGCACCCACGGCTCCAAGCGCCTTGGCGCTTTCTACAAAGTTGTGCCCGTCGGTAATTTCACCGGGTTTTGCAAAAAATAAAGAACCTGAGGAAACCAAACGCGAGTCGGTTTCGACGCCACCAAAAACTTCGGCGTCTTGCCCAACTAGTTCGCCTTCCACGATCCGAGCAATTTCGCTCAGGTTTAGACGAATCATTTCCAACCAGCGTTTCGAAGCGCCTCGCGAGCGAGCGCACGAGCGCTGTAAGGAGTTCTGACTCCTTGGATGTCGCGATAGTCCTGGTGTCCGGGACCAGCCCAAAGTATGGAATCCCCAGGTTGCACCAGGCTCACGGCCTTAACAATTGCCGCCTCAGGTGGGCTCACCTCATAAATTTCCCCCATAGGCCGAGCTGCCTTGGCCGCCGCTAGGAGGGTTGCTCTAATCGAGGCTGGATCTTCAAACCGTGGATGGTGATCCGTGATGACCAAAATGTCGCTACCGTTCACTCCCATTCGCGCCATCTCCGGTCGCTTACTCGCATCGCGGTCGCCGTCGGCTCCAAAGAGCATCACAACCTTGCCCTTGGTTACCTTTCGAACTGCCGCAAGTGTGTTGAAAAAGGCATCGGGGCTGTGTCCGAAATCAACGTAGACCGAAGGCGCACCCTCTGGTGAAACCAATTCGGTTCGACCTGGTAGGTAACAGTCGATGCCACCTGAGATTGCCTCCGCAACCCGGTTCTCATCGAAGCCAGCCTGGATAAGCATTGCGACCGCTAACCCTGCGTTAGAGGCCATGTGTGCGCCGATGATTGGGATCTCTGAAGAAATAATTTTGCCCGAAGGGGTTTTTACTTCGAACTTGGTCAGACCAGGTAACTCTTCCGTTACTGAAACCAGATAATCCGCATTCTTTCCTGGATTTACCGAAATCGTAACCGTTGGGATGTTCGACAGTTTCAAAAAATCTTCGCCGTATTGAGAGTCGAGACAAACCACACCGCGATTGGCTCGCGCTGGCTGGAATAGCTGCGCTTTTGCCGCCAGATACTCGGTCATGTCGGCGTAATCATCGAGGTGATCGTGGCTGAGGTTAGTGAAACCTGCGACATCAAATAACAGACCGTCGACGCGTAATTGGCTTAGTGCTTGGGCGGAAACTTCGATGGCTACCGATGAAACCTGCCTCTCGCGCATTCTGGCGATTAGAGACTGCATTTCGGTGGATTCCGGAGTGGTGAGGCGACTGACAATCACTTCGCCGGCGATGTGGCGCTCAGCCGTTGAAGTTAGACCGGTAATCTCGCCCAGTTGGCGAAGCATCGCTTCCAAAATGTAGCTTGTAGACGTTTTACCGTTAGTGCCGGTAGTGGCGAATAGTTTCGGCATCACACTTGGGTGATTTCCGTAAACATAGGCGGCAAGGGCGCCTAGATGTTGGCGCGGCGCTTCGAGAGTCAAAACTGGAACTGACAGGGCTGGCAGCTCGGTCAGGCCGGCACTGTCGGTGATGATGGCCGCCGCACCGAGGTCAATTGCCTTGGCAACAAATTTTGCTCCGTGAGTCTTGAGCCCCGGCATAGCCACGAACAAATCACCAACCCGAAGATCTCCGGTATTCATACTGATTCCCGAAACTTTGACGGTTAGGTCACCAGAAACGTGCTGAAGGGAAAACGCCTCAGCAATTTCAGACATGGCGATTGGCACGACCAGGTCAGGCCTAATTGTTGGAGGAATCTGTTCTTGAACCATCACCACTCCGTTGGAATATTGCGAGATTTAGTGGTTGATGGTGGAACTCGATAGGCGCGTAGTGTCTGCTGCATAATCTGTTTGAAAACCGGCGTTGCTCCAATGGAGCTACTGGTGCGGCGAGATTTGTAGAGCATTACCGCAACCACATACTGAGGATCGTCGGCTGGGGCGAGGCCGATAAAAGAGATCGCATGTAGATAACCATAGGTGTTACCTTCCTTAATCTGCGCTGTGCCACTCTTGCCACCAACGCGATATCCGGCGATGGCCGCGGTTTGACCAATGTGCCCCTGCTCAACAACCTTCTCTAGCATGTCGACGGTATTGCGAGCGGTTGCCTCGGAAACGGCTCTAACTGGAGCCCCAACCGGATACTCGGTGACGTGGCCATTTGAATCAGTGCAGCTTTCGAAAAGCTTTGGAGATAGTCGAACTCCCCCGTTGGCAATCGCCTGGTAGGAATAAGCCATCTGGATCGGGGTTACGGCAATTCCCTGACCAAACATGCTGTTTAGGTCGGTTTGGCCATCCCAGTTTTTGGTGTCACCGAGAATTCCACCCGATTCAAAGGCCATTTTTAGTGACGTTGGATTTCCCAAACCGAATTTCTTCATGTAGTCAACGCGGACCGATCGCTTCACCCTCGCGCCAATCTGAATGATTCCCGTGTTCGAGCTATCACGAAGAATTCCGGTGAGAGTTAGGTTCATGGTCGGGTGCTTATCCGAATCCTTGATCCAGTTTCCCCATTTCATTTTCACTTTGAACGGTGCCACAATCTGCGTAGTTGGAGTCGCCACCCCGGCATCGATGGCGGTTGCCGCGGTAATCATTTTCATGGTCGAACCTGGCTCATAGGTATTGGTGAAAATCTTGCCCTGGCGGTCTCGCTCTTTAGAAGCTCCAGGATTATTCGGATCAACGGTTGGAGCCTCCGCTGCCACTAGAAGACGTCCGGTTTTTGCCTCAATCACAATCGCGGTGCCGTAGTCGGCGCGCTCATTCTTTACCGCCGTCTCCAGAACCTGCTGTGAGAAGTACTGAAGGTTGGTGTCAATAGTTAGCTTTAGGTCGCCACCATCCTTGGCGCGTGTGGCTACAACTGCGCTCTCTGGGATTCGAATGCCATCCGAACCCTGGTCATAAGACTCTTTACCGTTGACACCCGCCAAACAGCTATCCATCTGGGCTTCAAGACCGGCTTTTGTTGCTCCATCGGAAGTGATGAATCCAAGAAGGTTCCCAGCCACGGCGCCATTTGGGTAAACGCGCGACACGTGGTCATCGGTCCACAACCAAGGTATGTCGAGGCTTTCAATCTGAGTCATAACGCTGGAGTTCACGTTTTTGGCCAAGTTCGCGTAGACAGTTTTTCCCGCCATTTTGGCGAGAACATCCTCTTTTTTCATTCCAAGGATCGCGGCAATACGGGTGCCCAATTGATCGACGGTCATGGTCACCGTTGCGCCGTTCACCTGGCGCTCAATCGGTCCCACTTTGACCGGGGCCACATTCACGTCGTATTTGAAAATAGATTTCGCCAGAACGTTGGAATCTTTGTCGAGAATACTTCCGCGTGCGGCGGTAATAACTCGGGTAATCTCTCGTTTGGATTTCGATTCGTCTTTGATTGCTGAGGCATTAACGACCTGCAAATCAAGCAGATGACCAATGAAGTAGAGCACAAACACTGCGACGATTATGCGAATGAGTGAAAAGCGTTTCCGCTCCTCAGTAGGTGGCAACAAGCTCATTTCTGCCTACCTATTGCTCTAGTAAGTTGGGGATGCTTGAATCGACCCGCTGTGTGCGCCAATCGAACTCGAAGTAGAACCTAACACGCTGTTTGCCGATACCTCGTCTAACTTGCTGACGTTGGTGTCGGTGGTCATTGCTGCGTTTGGAACAAGGTTTTTCGAAACTGTGCGCTCGTTTGCCTGTGCACGACGAGGTTTTCCAATCACTGTGCTGTCTGCGAGGCGAAGGAACACCGGGTTCACGTTTGAAACCATTCCTAGCGCATGGGCAACGTTCACCAAATTCTGGTTGGAAGATAGCGAGTTGACCTCAGAGCCGATAATGTCGGCCTGAGTGCTGAGGTTCGAACGCTCAATCTTTAGGTTTGAAATCTCGTACGCTCCTGCGGTGGTGACACCGGCCATCAGAACGTTTAGCAACTGGATTACCACCATTCCACCGACGATGGTTCCAACGGCTTTAAGGTTGCGAGGCCTTGCCTTCTGAAGGAGTCCTAGGTTCGGACGACTTACTGGCTTTGCTGCTGCTCTAATTGCGCTCATGCTGCTTCTCTGATCTTTTCGGCTGCGCGCATCCGGACAGATGCGGCTCTAGGGTTGGAAAGTTTTTCTGCGTCGCTTGCTACCGCGGTTCCGCGAGTCAGCATTCGAAGTACTGGTGCGTGTTCCGGAAGCTCTACCGGCATGTCGAGCGGCGCCGATGAGGTGGAGAGAGCAACCAAAGACTTTTTTACAATGGTGTCTTCTAGCGAGTGGTACGACATCACTAGGATGCGGCCGCCAACTCGGAGGCTCGCAACTGCTGCTGGGATTGTGGCTGAGAGGATCTCGAGCTCTCCGTTGACTTCGATGCGAAGAGCTTGAAATACACGCTTTGCCGGGTGTCCGCTGGTCTTTCCAGGAATGTAGGGAACGATCTTGGCAATCAGAGCAGCCAGGTCTGAACTGTTTGCAAAACTCTGGCTCTTGCGTCTAGCTACGATTGCGGTAGCAATTGGCTTCGCGTAACGCTCCTCGCCATATTCTTTGAAGATTCTTGCCAGTTCAGCTTCGCCATACTCGTTCAACACATCAGCCGCCGTTTGGCCTTCGTTCTGGTTCATTCGCATGTCGAGTGGAGCCTCGAACGAATAGGCGAAGCCTCGTTCTGCCTCATCGAGCTGCATTGAGGAAACTCCGAGGTCTAGCAGTACTGCGTCGACGTTCTCGATGCCAAGCTCAGCGAGAACCTCTTCGATTTCGCTATAAACGGCGTGAGCAAACTTGATTCGACTGCCGAAGCGTGCCAAGCGGGTCCCAGCTAGCTCTAGCGCCTTCTCGTCACGGTCGATTCCAACCACGGTTAGGTTTTCGAACTTGTCCAAGAATGCTTCGGTGTGGCCGCCCAAACCGAGAGTTCCGTCGACTAGCACGGCGTTAGCGCCACCGAGAACCTCGCCAAGGAGGTCGATTGCATAGTCCAGCGCTACTGGAGTGTGAAGTTCGTTGATTTCCTTAGCCATGTCATCCCTAGAAAATTCCAGGGATCACCTCCTCGTCGAGGTCGGCGAATTGCGCGTCTTGCTCTGCCATGAACTGGTTCCAAGTAGCGAGGTCCCAGATTTCAATTCGATTGTTGACACCGGCCAAAATCAGTTCGCGTCCCAGCCCCGCGTATTCACGTAGGTGCCCAGGAATAGTGATACGACCCTGCTTGTCTGGCGCTTCACTCTCAGCCGAGGCCATGAAGTTCCTAACAAAGAATCGAGCCGCTTTAGTGGTCTGTCTGGCAGCTTCCAGGCTCTGGGAGATTTTGGAGAACTCGGTTGCCGTGTACATCGAAACACAGCGGTCTTGACCTTTGGTTAGGTAGATGCCGTCTCCCAGGGCTTCACGCCACTTGGCTGGAAGGATCAGTCGTCCTTTGTCGTCCAGCTTTGGCTGTGACTGTCCGCTAAAAGTCATTCGTTCCTCCCCTCCTTGGTCAATTACTCCTAATAACTCCACTTTACTCCACAAAACCCCCGAATATGAGCATTTGGCGTGATTTTTACAAAGTTTTTATGTAACAAGTCAGTAACTAAAAGGCATATCGGCAGTGGAGCAAAATGGAGTAATTTTTGGATATCTTCCCGAAAATGGGCAAAAAAAAATACAGCCCGAAGGCTGCATCAGTTAGAAATCGACCTATTTAGAGCTCGTGGTGGAGACTGCCAGGTAAACGCCGCCAAGCATCAGCGCAAAACCGATCAGCCCGATACCCAGTGCTTGGTTCATTACACCGGCCAAAAGAATAGAAATTCCTGCTACCAGAATTAGAGTTCCCGCGATGACTCGCTTGGCGGAGACGTTCGAGCTCGCAAGCTTTCGCTTCGCTGAGTCGGCGGGACCGGCACGAAGGCTTTTTTCAAGCTCGTCCAAGAGTTGCTGCTCGCGCTCACTTAGTCCCATTCCCCCATTGTATGAGAGAGGCCAGCGTCTAGGCTAGAGCAATGAGCGAAAGTAAGACCCTAATCGACTTAGTAGAGCGCCGGCTCGCCAGTTTCTGCGCTGAACGCCGTGCCGAACTCACGGCCATTGAGCCCGAGCTCGGTCAAGTAATCGACTTCATTCAGGGGTTGCTAATCGGAGGTAAGCGCTTCCGCGCACTTTTCGCCTACTGGTCTTGGTCCTCCTGCCTGAGTGACACCACCACCCCGCACACTGATTCGCAAAAAGAACGAAGTGCGTCTGCCCTCGTCGACATCTGCGCAGCGTTGGAGATGTTCCACGCGGCCGCACTTGTTCACGACGACCTCCTTGATAACTCTGACACCCGTCGAGGTGCGCCGGCAGTACACAAAAAGTTTGAATCGCTCCACACCAACAGCGGCTGGGCCGGTTCGGCTAGCCGGTTCGGTCAAGCAGGTTCGGTCCTTGCCGGCGACCTGATGCTCGGATGGGCATCTGAACTTTTCGACAGCGGAGTAAAGCGAGCACCCAGCAGTGAAATCGCTTGGAATTGCCGCGACGAGTTCGCAAAAATGCGCATCGAGGTGATGGCTGGTCAGTATCTAGACATCTTGGAAGAGAACGCCGGACCAACTCGCGACGCCGACGAAGCGGTAGGCCGCGCAAATCGAGTGATGCTCTACAAGACCGCCAAGTACAGCATCGAAGCACCACTACTGATTGGCGCTTCGTTTTGCGGAGCCAGTGCGGAAACCATGCGTGGGCTTTCGGCTTTCGCGATTCCGCTAGGTTTGGCATTCCAGCTTCGCGACGACGTGTTGGGTGTTTTTGGTGAACCTGAGGTTACGGGCAAGCCCGCCGGAGACGATTTGCGTGAAGGAAAGCGAACCACACTCATCGCGCTCACTCGCCAAACGTTGAGCGGAACCACCGTGAAGCTGTTTGATGAGTTGATGAGCAATCGCGACCTAAACGCCGAACAGATTCGCCTTCTTCAAGAGACGATCAAGGGCTCAGGAGCGCTGGCCAAGGTTGAGCAAATGATCGACGAATACGGAAACGAAAGCTTGCTCGCACTTCAACAACTGCAGTTGGATGAGTTCGGTAAAGAAAACTTGAAAGCGCTTGCCCTCAAAGTTGTAAACCGTTCGAGCTAGAAAGCTAGCGACTGCGCGATGCGGCGAACCTCGGTCTTGCGGCCGGCCAAAAGTGAATCAATTGGGGCATGACCAAGCGAATCTTCAGGCGTGTAAAGCCATTCAATGCTCTGACCCAGGGTGAACCCTGCGTCGATTAGAACGCTAATTGTTCCTGGTAAAGAGCTCAGCGGCTCTCCGTCGACGATCAAATGTGCTGGAACCGACTTCACGCCCTCGCGCGGAACAAAGAACAGCGCATGCTCTTCAACGAGTCGGTGCACCTTGCCAGGAGTTAGGCCTAGCAACTCCCCGACTTCGGGAACGGTTAGCCATTTGTCTACTGAAGAAAAAACATCACTCACATCAATAGATTGCCACACCAATGGGCTTGAACGTAATTGAATTCGAATTGTGTGACCATATTCATTGAGAAGTATGAATAACATAACAATCCAAATCGGAACCGAACTGTCGGGGCGCTACCGCGTTCAACGACTTTTGGCGCACGGTGGGATGGCTAGCGTCTACGAGGCCATCGATCTTCAACTTCATCGTCAGGTAGCCATAAAGGTACTCGCTTCAAATCTGTCCGGAGACCAAACTTTCCGAGAGAAGTTCCTTACCGAGGCACGTGTAGCAGCTGCACTAAACCACCCGAACCTGGTCAACATCTATGACCAAGGTCAACACGGCGATTACACCTACCTCGTTCTTGAGCTGGTCACGGGAACCACTTTGCGGCACGTACTCGACGATTTCAAAGTCATCGATCCCGAGCGAGCCCTAGAGCTGATGGAAGCTGTGCTGAACGCTCTAGGTGCCGCTCACGCAGCCGGAATTATTCACCGAGACATCAAGCCTGAAAATATTTTGCTCAGCAACGAGGGTCGAATCAAACTGAGTGACTTCGGCTTGGCTAGAAATGTGGACACCAGAACCGAAGCAAGCGAACTGCTCGGCACGGTAGGTTACATGGCCCCAGAACTCGTTACCGGCGGTGCCGCCACGAAGGCTACCGACGTCTACGCCTGCGGAATCATGCTCTACGAGATGCTTACCGGCTCGCGTCCTTACGTTGGCGAACAAAGCATGCAGATTGCATATCAACACGCTCACTCGCGCGTGCCAGCGCCTAGCTTGGCTAATCTCGAACTGAGCCCGGCTTTAGATCGTCTCGTGCTTCTTGCCACAGAGCCAAATCCGCTAAATCGACCTGTTGACGCAGCCGCCCTATTGAGCGCACTACAACAACTCGAAACTCTGTCTCCCGATAATCGAACCCGAGTACTAGACCCGATTGAGTCGATGGGTGGGGCCACCGAAGTAATCAGGCCGATTGAGCGAGAGCCTGATGAGCTACCATTTGCCAACATCCCGAGCAGGCGGAAACTTGTTCCATACTTGGCCTGGGCAGTAGTTGCAGTCCTGGTTGGCTCGCTCGGAGGCTGGTGGTTTGGAGCAGGGCCTGGAGCCCTTTCCCCCATTCCTCAGCTGAGCAACCGCACCATGACTCAGGCCCAGGTAGCGCTTTCTACACTCGACCTGAAAATAGTTGTTGCCCACGAAAACTCCAGCACGATTGATGCCGGTTTCATCACAAGAACCGACCCGGCAGCCGGAGGTTTCGTTGGTCGCGGCGGAAACATAACAATCTATCTATCCGATGGGCCAAAATTGGTAAAAGTTCCGACGCTCAAAGATAGGAATCTCGCCGACGCCACCGCAACGCTGGTCGGAGCCGGATTCGTTCTCGGCCAAGTGAAGTCTGTTTTTAGTTCTGTTGCGCTTGGGAACGTCGTTGATCACACCGGCAGCGACGGGCTAGCCATTGCCGAAGGGTCAAAGGTCGACCTCAAGGTGTCCCTTGGCGCCATTCCATCGGTTGCCGGACTAACTCAAGACGCCGCCAAGGCAGCTCTAAACCTGGTCGGACTAGAAATTGGTACGGTAACCGAGAATTACAGCGATAGCGTGCCTAAGGGAAACGTAATCGACCTTGTTCCCAACCAGATCGGACTAGAAAAAGGTTCGACGGTCGACCTGACCATTTCCAAGGGAACCAACAAGGTGACTATCCCAAACGTCGTTGGTAACCGCATCTTGGCGGCTCAAGACATTCTCAAGAACCTAGGGCTGAAGGTTTTGGTTGATACCAACCTTCCGAACAGCCAGTGGGGTTTGAAGAACGTGAAGTCGACTAACCCTATTGCTGGAACCGTGGTGCGCGTTGGCGACACGGTTACGCTGATTGCTCGTTACTAATTAGTTTTTTGTTAGCGACTCGGCTACCAGGAATGCAAGTTCGAGCGACTGACTGTGGTTCAGGCGTGGGTCACAAAGTGACTCGTAACGCTCTTCCAAAGTAGCCTCATCAATCATTTCGGAACCGCCAAGGCACTCGGCAACGTCATCGCCAGTAAGTTCAACGTGGATACCGCCTGGAACGGTGCCCGCTGCGTGGTGAACTTCAAAGAACCCGCGAACTTCGTCCATGACATCATCGAAGCGACGTGACTTGTAGCCGTTTTTCGTTGTGATGCCGTTTCCGTGCATTGGGTCGGTAATCCAAAGTGGAGCGGCCCCTAGATCGCGAACTGCCTCTACTAGCTTTGGAAGCTCCTCACGAATCTTGCCCGCACCCATTCTGGAAATGAAGGTTAGACGTCCTGGTTCGCGCTCTGGGTCAAGCTTCTCGATTAGCGCCTTGACGTCGTCGACGGAGGTGGTTGGACCCAGCTTCACACCGATTGGATTGCGAACTCTGGAGAGGAAATCCACGTGAGCGTTGTCGAGTTGACGAGTGCGCTCGCCAATCCAAACAAAGTGACCACTCGTGTCGTAAGGGTTGCCGGTGCGTGAATCGATTCGAGTCATTGGGCGTTCGTAGTCGAGCAGCAGTGCCTCGTGGCTCACATAGAACTCGGTGGTTCGAAGTGAATCAAAGTCGGCACCGCAGGCAGCCATGAACTTGATGGCGCGGTCAATTTCCTTGGCCAACGACTCGTATCGAATGTTGGCAGGGTTCTCGCTAAAACCGCGGTTCCACTCGTGAACCGAACGAAGATCGGCAAAGCCACCCTGTGTGAAAGCACGAATCAGGTTGAGGGTTGAGGCAGAAGTGTTGTAGGCCTTCAACATGCGCCATGGGTCATTAGCTCGAGACTCCGGGTTGAAGTCGTATCCATTGACGGCGTCGCCTCGGTAAGCAGGAAGAGTGATCTCTCCGCGAGTTTCGTCGTTTGATGAGCGAGGCTTTGCGAACTGACCAGCCATTCGACCCATCTTCACGACCGGCATAGAAGCGCCGTAGGTGAGAACTACTGCCATCTGAAGCAAGGTCTTTACTCGGTTGCGAATGCGGTCAGCAGTTGCGTCGGCAAAGGTCTCAGCGCAGTCACCGCCCTGAAGGAGGAACGCCCGACCAGCGGCAG
This sequence comes from Actinomycetota bacterium, assembly GCA_041180065.1. GTDB lineage: Bacteria > Actinomycetota > Actinomycetes > Actinomycetales > Microbacteriaceae > Rhodoluna. The sequence continues at coordinate 22,418 of JBEGSI010000036.1, forward strand.
CCTCTGCCAAGCGGTTGCGAAGCTGATCGACTTCCCCAGCAAAAACCAATGGCGGCTGCTTGGCCAATTCGGCACGCACCTTTGCTAGTTCATCGAGGTTTGGCCAAATTGGCTGCTGGGCCGCTTCAAGCGAGGCGTGGTGGTCTAGCCCGGTCAGAATGTCATTCATTGTTTTGTTCCCTCTTAGCGCGCGCGTGCGCGTTTCTCTTTCAAAGTTGATGCATAGGTGTCCACGTATTCTTGGCCACTAAGTTTCATCAGTTCGTACATGATTTCATCGGTGACCGCGCGAAGAATCACACGGTCGCCTTCCATGCCGTCGAATCGCGAGAAGTCAAGTGGTTCGCCAACAATGATTCCGATTCGACGGATTCGCGGCAAACGTCGACCAATCGGCTGCACCTTTTCGGTATCAATCATCGCCACTGGAATTACGGGAACCTTTGATTCCAAAGCCATGCGAGCGATTCCGGTACGGCCACGGAACAGACGACCATCAGGTGAGCGGGTACCTTCTGGGTAAATTCCAAGTACCTGCCCCTGCGCCAAAACCCGGAGACCGGTATTCAGAGAAGCCTCGGACGCCTTGCCACCGGAGCGGTCGATTGGAAGCTGTCCGGTTGCTTTGAAGAACCATCTGGTCAAAGCACCCTTGATGCCTTTACCTGTGAAATATTCGCTTTTGGCTAAGAAGACCACTGGGCGTCTCGACTGCAGCGGCAAGAAAATAGAGTCCGAGAATGAAAGGTGATTACTCGCCAAGATCACTGGACCGCTAGTTGGAATGTTCTCCATCCCACGAACCCAGGGGCGAAAAAGCGCCTTCAAAATCGGTCCGAGCAGGAAGTTTTTCAGGATGAAATAAGCCATCCGATTACCTCCAATCAACCTTTATAGTTTAGCGACCGCTAAGTTCGCCGCGAGCCAGGTCGGCTGCACCGACCACACCGGCATCATTTGCGAATTGCGCAGTAACAATCTTGAGCTCTGGATGAAAACCTCGAGCTGAAAGTGAACCGAGGTATGCCTCACGCATTGGAGTTAGAAGCAACTCGCCAGCAGCGCTTACTCCCCCGCCAATGACTACGACTTCCGGGTCTAGCACGGCGGCAATAGTTGCAATGGTCTTTCCTAAAGCAATACCAAGATCACTCAGTAGTTCAAGAGCGCCAGAATCGCCTTCGCTAATTGCTTGGTAAACCTGCACCCCGGTGAGTTCGCCATCGTTCTCTCGCATCAGTTCGGCTAGTCGAGCACCTTTGACGGCATCGCCGTGAGCTAATTCAATTGCCGATCTCAGAAGTGCGGTTCCAGAGCCGTACTGTTCGATGCAACCGTGACGACCGCAGCCACAGAGCCGGCCGTTGGGAATGTGGCGAATGTGCCCGAGTTCCGCTGCCACTCCAAAACCGCCTCGCAACAAGCGGCCATCGGTGATGATTGCTCCACCAACGCCGGTCCCGATGGTCAACATGACCATGTGGCGATACCCTCTACCGGAACCGTAACGGTACTCGGCCCAACCAGCGGCGTTCGCATCATTATCGATGAAAACCGGGATGTCCAACTTTGCCTCGAGCTTTGCTTTGAACGGTTCATTGCGCCAAGAAAGGTTCGGTGCATAAACAATGTTGGCTCGCTCGGCATCAACAAAACCTGCTGCTGCAACTCCGGCAGCGATTACCTGTTCACCCTCGCTGAGTTCTTGAATCAGACCAACCACGGCGTCGGCGATGGCGTCTGGGTTGGTTGCTGGAGTCGGTACGCGTGCTTCACGAATGATTACTCCGTCGGCGTCGACGAGTGCACCAGCAATTTTCGTGCCGCCGATGTCAATGCCGATTGCGTGCATAATCTCCGCCTAAAGTAACGATTCGAATTTTAAAGAACAGGCTTTCAAGTTTAAGCCCAATTAGTTCGGCCCGAGGAATTAGAGTTTTAGAAACAATTGTTAGGACAATCAATGAAGACTTACGATATCGACCCAATCGTGGTTTCAACAAACACGACTAACATCACGGACCTTCTCGTCGATCGAGTCAGGGAAACTCCTAAGGGTGCCCTTTTCGCGATTGAACAAGCCGATGGCAGATGGCATGACGTTTCTGGAGAAGACTTTCTAAGTCAGGTTTGTGCGGTGGCCAAGGGCCTCATCGCGTCTGGCATTCAGCCGGGCCAAGCCGTAGCAATCATGAGCAAGACTCGCTATGAGTGGACCCTTATCGACTTTGCCATCTGGTTTGCTGGCGCGGTTTCTGTTCCAATCTACGAGAGCTCTTCGCCAACTCAGATGCAGTGGATTATTTCCGACAGCGACTCCGTTGCCGTCTTCTTGGAAACTGAAGAACACCAGACCCGCTTCGATTCCATAAAATCATCCGTTCCACTCGCTCGCCAGGTTTGGCGACTAGACCAGGACTCGGTTGAACTTCTAATCCAACGCGGACGCGACATCGATGACGAAACTCTAGAGCAGCGACGCACCAGAGCCGGCCTCTACGACCTAGCAACCATCATTTACACCTCAGGCACCACCGGCGTACCAAAGGGCTGTGAGCTACTGCACCGTGGCTTCGTTGAACTAAGCAAGAACGCGATGCTGGAACTTCCAGAGGTATTGCAAACCGGACGAGCCACACTTCTGTTTTTGCCGTTAGCACACGTTTTTGCAAGATTCGTTGAAGTTTTGGCAGTGCACGTAGGTATCAAAGTTGGACACAAGGCTGACGCCAAAGATGTCGGTCCGGCCATGATCTCATTCAAGCCAGACTTCCTGCTGGCCGTTCCTCGCGTTTTCGAGAAGGTTTACAACTCAGCCGAACAGAAAGCCGAAGCCGGCGGAAAGGGTGACATCTTCCGCAAGGCAGCCGTCGTTGCCGTGAATTATGCGAAGGCTAAAGAGGAAAAGGGCAGCGCTAGCCTCGGGCTAACCGTTCAGCACGCCATTTTCAACGTTTTGGTTTACGGAAAGATTCGAGCCGCTATGGGTGGCCAACTTCGTTACGCCATTTCCGGAGGTGCTCCTCTTGGCTCGCGCCTCGGCTACTTCTTTGCCGGCATCGGTCTAACCGTTCTTGAGGGTTACGGCCTAACCGAAACCACCGCTCCAGCGATGATTGCCCGCCCAAGCCAGATCAAGATCGGCAAAATTGGTCGAACCCTTCCAGGCTGTGGCGTAAAGATCGCCGACGACGGTGAAATTTGGCTACGCGGAAACAACATCATGCGCGGTTACTGGAGAAACCCAGCCGCAACCCAAGAAACCTTCGACGGAGACTGGTTCAAAACTGGCGACATCGGCGAACTTGATGACGATGGATTCCTTTCAATCACCGGACGCAAAAAGGAACTTTTAGTGACCGCGGGAGGTAAAAACGTAGCCCCTGCGGGATTGGAAGATCCACTTCGCGCACACCCACTAATCGGTCAGGTCGTGGTCCTTGGCGACAAGAAGCCTTTTGTGAGCGCACTGGTTTCCCTCGATAGCGAGATGTTGGGAACGTGGCTGAAGAACCACGGCGGTAACGATAAGTTGACCATTGAGGAAGCCGCCACCGACCCGTTGGTGCTGTCCGAGATTCAAACTGCAATCGACAACGTGAACAAGTCGTTCTCGACCGCTGAATCGATTCGTAAGTTTGCTGTGATCAACGCCGAACTGACCGAGAAGTCTGGACACCTAACTCCGAGTTTGAAGATCAAGCGTGAAGCAGTGGCTCGTGACTTTGCCAAGGAAATTTCAGAACTTTATGCCGATGGCAAGGGCAACATCGACCGAGCGGTGAACTTCTAAAACCAGCTGGTTTCGCGAAGTTTTTTCATCGCTTCACGACGCACATCTGGATTTAAGCGGTCTAGGTAGACCTTGCCGTCTAGGTGATCACACTCGTGCTGTAGGGCTTGCGCCAGCAGGCCGGTGCCTTCGATTCGCACTGTCTCACCGTTTAGATTGATGCCCTCTGCGACGGCACCTGGATAACGAGGAGTCTTTTCCCAAAGCTCTGGAACCGACAGACAACCTTCATCGATTTCTGACGGCTCCCCGATTAGTTCAACGATTCTTGGGTTGATTAGATAACCGAGCTCACCATTTACGTGATAGCTGAATGCTCTAAGGTTTACACCAATTTGCGGTGCTGCTACCCCGGCTCGACCGGGTAGTTGGGTGGTTTCTAAGAGATCGGCAATCAATTCTTCGATAGCCGGAGTGATCTCGACTACCGTTTCGCAAACGGTTCTGAGCACAGGGTCGCCATAGAGGCGAATCTCGCGAACAGCCACTAGTTTGAGCGGTTGAGTCCGTCGACGACCAAAGCAGCCAGCTCACGTGCTGCTTCGCGGGTGTGTGACTTTAGCTGCTTGAACTTGATTACCGAACCCGCTGCTAGTGCTGGGTCATAAGGAATTCGAACAACTTCACGAACGCGAGTCTTGAAGTGCTGCTCAATCTCGTCGATCTTGACCAGGTTGGTGGCCTGAGTTGCCGTGTTTAGCGCAACGATTGAGTTTCTAACCAAATCACCATAGCCGTTTGCCTCGAGCCAGGTTAGGGTCTCAGAAGCCAATCGCGCTTCATCTACAGATCCACCAGAAACGATTACCAAACCGCTGGCTCGCTGCAATGTCGGACGCATTACCGAGTGAACGATACCGGTACCGCAGTCGGTTAGTACCACCGAGTAGTAACGCGCAGCCATGTCGGCAACCACGTTGTAGTCACCCTCGTCGAATGCTTCCGAAAGCATTGGGTCTGAGTCAGACGCCAGTACATCAAGGCGTGTGGCATCGCGGGAAACCATGGTTGAGAATTCGGTGAATCCGTCGATTGCGGCAGCACGGTTTACAACATCACGAACGGTGAAACGTGTTGATTTGCTAACTCGCTCAGCCAGAGTTCCGCGGTCTGGGTTGGCATCAATCGCAATGATGCGGTCTTCGCGAGATAGCGAAAGAGCCATGCCAAGCAGTGTTGTGACGGTGGTTTTACCAACACCGCCCTTGCGGGTCAGAACTGGAACGAACTTTGCTCCACCTTCGAAAACAGCTCCGATTCGGGCATCAAGCGCCTTGCGCTCGCGCACCTTTCGTGAGTCACCAAGATTCAGGGTTTTCAACGACAAGAAGTAAATGAACCGGCGGAAGCCGCCTTCTGGGGCCGGGCGGTTGCGAGGGCTTACATCGATCAAACGGTCTGCGGTCAGCATTGCAGCCGGCTCTGGCTGGTCGAATGATTCTCCGCGAAGCTGGTCGCGGCGGGTGTAGTTGCTTCGTCTCGAAATCGGGCCGGTGTCGGTGCTTGGTTCGCGTGTGGCGGTAACCTCAGGAACTATCTCGATGGCTGCCGTGCTCGGAGCCAAATCCACAGATGCGACATCAACTGCAGCTTCCGCTAGAGAGTGAGTTCTCTCCTCAGCATCTGCCTTGTTTCTCTTCTTGTCGCCAAAAGCCACGAGCTCTCCTAATCCTAGAAACCGAACCCTAATTCTACCTTTTGAGGTCTAACTATTCGGTTTCCACCACAAGAATAAGGTCGCCAGCATCGACGGCTTGAGTTTTTGGAATCGCAATTCGACGAACCACACCAGCTGCGGTTGCGGTAATCGTCGCTTCCATTTTCATGGCCTCGATGATTGCAACCGGTTGACCAACCTCAACACGAACACCTTCAACGACAGTCACAGTTACCGCTCCAGAGAACGGAGCCGCGATGTGGCCAAGGTTGCTCGGATCAGCCTTTTCTGCCTGCGGGATGTCGACTGCGATCTTCTTGTCTCGAATGTCGATCGGACGAAGTTGACCATTCAGGGTCGCCATTACCGTTCGGTTTCCCTTCGCATCAGGTGAACCGATGGCTTCCAGCCCAACGAACAACTGAACACCCTTAGCGATTTCAACTATGTGCTCGTGACCCTGCTCGAGCCCGTAGAGGTAATCAACGGTGTCGACTTGGTCAAGGTTTCCGTAGGTTGCTCGGTTTGCAAGGTATTCCTTGGTTGGAGCTGGGAAAAGTAGGCGGTTCAATGCGCCGCGACGGTTCTCGGAACTGTCACCTCGGAGAAGTTCTAGATCTTCATCGCTAACCGGAGTAATCCCGAACTTGAGGTTCTTACCAGCCAAAACTTTGGTTCGGAACGGTTCAGGCCAGCCACCGGGAAGGTCCCCAAGTTCACCAGCCATGAATCCAACCACTGAATCAGGAACATCGTAGTTCTGCGGGTTTTCTGCAAAGTCTTTAGGGTCGGCGTTGACCGCTACGAGGTGGAGTGCGAGATCACCAACTACCTTGGAAGAAGGAGTTACCTTGGTCGGACGTCCCAGAATCTCATTGGCGGCTGCGTACATATCTTCAACGCGCTCGAACTGGTCTCCCAGCCCTAGAGCAATTGCTTGTTGGCGAAGATTAGATAGCTGACCGCCAGGAATTTCGTGCTTATACACGCGGCCGGTTGGACCAGGGAGCCCTGATTCAAAAGGCGAGTAGACACGGCGAACCGATTCCCAATAAGGCTCGAGTGCGGTTATTGCGTCGAGAGTTATGCCGCTGTCACGCTCGGTGTCAGCCAATGCCGCCACAAGCGCCGATGCCGAAGGCTGGCTGGTGGTTCCGGCCATTGGAGCTGAGGCCACATCTACGGCGTCGACCCCGGCCTCAATAGCAGCCATAAGAGTTGCTAGCTGGCCGCCAGCGGTGTCGTGAGTGTGCAGGTGAACTGGAAGGTCAAAACGTTCGCGAAGGGCCTTCACGAGCTTGCTGGCTGCCGCAGGTCGCAACAGTCCAGCCATGTCCTTGATGGCAAGAATGTGAGCCCCAGCAGCGACGATTTCATCGGCAAGACCGAGGTAGTAATCGAGGGTGTAGAGGTCTTCTTTCGGGTCGAGAAGATTTCCCGAGTAGCAAAGCGCAACTTCGGCAACCGCAGTTTTGGTTTTGAGAACGGCTTCGATGGCCGGCTTCATCTGGTCGACGTCATTCAATGCGTCGAAGATGCGGAAGATGTCTACGCCGCTGGCGGCAGCTTCGGCCACGAAAGCCTCGGTCACTTCGGTTGGGTATGGCGTGTAGCCAACGGTGTTTCGCCCGCGAAGTAGCATCTGGATGCAAATGTTTGGCATTGACGCACGCAAGGCTACCAGTCGGTGCCACGGGTCTTCACCGAGGAAGCGCAAAGCCACATCGTAGGTTGCCCCACCCCATGCTTCTACCGAGAAAAGCTCGGGAGTGATTCGTGCAACGTAAGGAGCAACCTGCACCAAATCACGTCCGCGAACACGAGTGGCAAGTAAAGACTGGTGTGCGTCACGGAAAGTCGTTTCGGTTATGGCAACCTTCGACTGATCACGAAGCGCCTTGGCAAATGCAACCGGGCCTTGCTCAAGCAACTGCTGACGCGAACCAGCTGGAGCCGATTTTCCTAAATCAATTTTTGGGAGTTTCAAGGCCGGTGATACACGGCCGCTGCGCGGACCGTAAGGCTGGTTCACTGTTACATCAGCCAACCAGGTAAGAATCTTCGTTCCACGGTCTTGAGACGGACGTGCGGTAAATAATTCCGGACGCTCATCGATGAATGATGTAGATAGGTCACCGCTGGCGAAAGTCTTGTCGGCCAAGACCGCCTGCATGAAAGAAATGTTGGTGGAGACACCGCGAATACGGAACTCCGCGAGCGCTCTTTCAGCACGTAATACCGCTGAGTGGAAGTCACGGCCTCGGGCGATCAACTTCACCAAAAGCGAGTCAAAGTGCGGGCTAACTTCGCTTCCGGCCGAAATGGTGCCACCGTCTAGACGAATACCAGCACCGCCTGGAGAGCGGTAAGTCGTGATTTTGCCCGAGTCAGGTTTGAAACCTAAAGCTGGGTTCTCAGTGGTGATTCGGCACTGCACGGCGAAACCGTGCATGGTGATCTTGTCCTGGGTTAGACCTAGATCATTTAGGCTCTCCCCCGCAGCAATTCGCATCTGCGACTGCACTAGGTCGATGTCGGTAATCTCTTCGGTTACGGTGTGCTCGACCTGAATACGCGGGTTCATCTCGATGAAGACGTGTTTACCAGCGTTCTCGCCCACGGTGTCGATGAGGAACTCAACGGTTCCAGCGTTTCGGTAGCCGATCTTGGTAGCGAAGGCCACCGCATCACGATAGAGCTCTTCACGAAGTTCTTGAGTGATGTGTGGTGCTGGGGCAATCTCAACAACTTTTTGGTTGCGTCGCTGGATTGAACAGTCACGTTCAAACAGGTGAACCACGTTGCCCTGCTCGTCGGCAAGGATTTGAACCTCAATGTGACGTGGACGCAACACAGCCTGCTCAAGGAACACACGAGCATCTCCAAAGGCGCTCTCAGCCTCACGACTTGCCTCTCCTAGGGCAGCCCTTAGGTCTTCGCGCTTTTCAACTCGACGCATACCGCGACCGCCGCCACCGGCAACTGCCTTCACGAAGATTGGGAATCCGATGCTCTCGGCTTCCTTCACCAGCACGTCGACGTCGGCGGATTGGATTGAAGACTTCAGAACCGGTACGCCAGCAGCGATTGCGGCTTCCTTGGCATTCACCTTGTTTCCGGCCATCTCCAGAATGTCTGAGGTTGGGCCAATGAATTTAATGCCGTTCTCTGCGGCTGCCTTGGCTAGATCCGGGTTTTCCGACAGAAAGCCATAGCCAGGGTAGATAGCGTCGGCACCTGACTCCTTGGCGACTCGAATAATTTCGTCGACGTTCAGGTAAGCACGAACTGGGTGACCTTCCGAGCCAATCTGGTAAGCCTCGTCGGCCTTTAGTCGGTGACTTGAGTTGCGGTCTTCATAAGGAAATACGGCAACTGTTCGAGCTCCCAATTCGTATGCGGCACGAAATGCGCGAATAGCGATTTCTCCACGGTTTGCGACCAGAATTTTCTTGAACATTGCCACCTCGTAGAGTGCGTTTGTGCGAACAAAGGGTTAATGACACCCTGAATTAGAGAGTAGCCTATTAGACGTGCATGTTCTCAGTGTGAGCTCCCTGAAAGGGGGCGTTGGTAAGACCACGGTTGCCCTTGGTTTGGCTTCCGCTGCGTTTAATCAGGGTCTACGCACTTTAGTTGTAGACCTCGACCCACAGTGTGATGCCACTACTGGTTTAGGTGCCATCGGAGAATTCACCGAAACCGTTGCCGATGTTCTGCAAAGTCCCCGGCACAACATTGTGCATAGAGCAATCGTATCTAGTACTTGGAACAAACTGCACTCAGGAACCATAGATGTTTTAGTGGGAAGCCCAAAGACTCAGGCACTTGATTCCCCCTCACCTACCATCAACGAAATCTGGCGCCTAGAAGTTGCGCTTGCCAAAATCGAATCCGATTACGATTTGGTCATAATTGATACCCCGCCTTCGGTGAACGGCCTTACTCGAACCGCGTGGGTGGCCAGCGATCGAGTGATTATCGTTTCGGAACCTTCGCTCTTTTCGGTGGTGGCCGCCGACCGAACCATGATGGCACTTGCCGAACTCCGTCGTGGTCTAACCGACCGCTTGGAAACCTTGGGGATTTTGATCAATCGCTTCCGCCCGCAGTCTTCCGAGGGAGACTTCCGAGTTACCGAACTTCGCGAGAAGTATGGCAACCGAATCTTGCCTACTGTGATTGAGGAGCGTACCGTTCTTCAGCAGGCTCAGGGAGCCGGACGCCCAATCCATGGCTGGCCTGGCGAATCGGCCACCGAAATCGCGGGTGAGTTCGACAGAGTGCTCGAATTCGTGCAGCAATCACTTGGTCAAAACAATCCTTCTCGTGCCGCCAAGAGCAGTCGAAAAGTACTTCGTCTAAACCGTCTGATGCGTGGTCAAACGCTAGACGAGGTTTTGAAGTTGGAAGCAGCCGAAGCGACTGAAGATATTTCTGACCTACTCGGTCTAACCGATGAGCCTAAAAACGACTAAATAGCTTTTTTAGCTTGGCGTCTCGCCGAGAGGTCGTCGAGTTCTTCTAATGAACTCGGAGCAATAGTTGAAAGTGTTGCTTCAACTTCTCGAAGAACCAAACCGACCGCTATGCCAAATACACCTTGTCCGCGACCAAGCAGGTCGATAACTTCCTCATTGCTGTTGCAGAGGTAAACCTTGGCTCCGTCTGACATCAGAGTGGTCTTCGCCAGGTCGTTGATCCCTGATTTACGCAGCTGGTTGATGGCGATGCGAATCTGCTGGAGTGAAACACCGGTGTCGAGCAGTCGCTTGACTAGTTTCAAAACCAAAATGTCGCGGAAAGCGTAAAGACGCTGAGTTCCAGAACCGGTTGCCCCACGAACCGACGGCTGAACTAATCCAGTGCGATCCCAGTAATCCAACTGGCGGTAGCTGATTCCAGCAGCGGTGGCTGCTGAGGTTCCGCGGTAACCAACGCTCGGGTCACTGCTAGGCAGGCCATCGGTGAATAGGAGATCGCCATCGGCGTCATTGAAATCAAATGTTCCTTGATCTGACATTCTGGCCTCCTTAACCTTCAACGTTAGGTTTAATTCTTGTCCCTGATTGGGTAACTACAAGGTTAATTAATATTCTCGGCGTGTCGCGGATGCGATTACGACTCGATTTTGGAGATAACCGAGCGCACAATCTCGGTGCGAATGGTGGCAAATTGGCTTTCAATCTCGGCAGCGAAGTGGGCTGCGCGCGAGCGCGAGCCGGTCTCGTTCTTGGCCAACACTGGAGCGACGACGCCCTCAATGATTCCGATTTCTCGGTCTGCGGCAGCCTTCAGACCGCGCAGGTGCCTAGGTGCGATTCCGAATCGGTGAAGCTGAACTACCGAACGGGCAACTGCGACATCTGAAGAGTTGAATGGCTCAGAACCAAGCAGGCCAACCTCTTGCGCGTCGGCGATGAGAGCTGGAGTAATTGCCGTTTCGGCAATCAAATCGAGTTCCGAGAACTTCTTGCCAGGCTTCGCACGAAGCGATTTTGGTTCGGTGCTACTTGGAAGTTTTGGTGACTTACCTGCGTCGAGGTCGTCGAGGTACTGGCGAATCACCTTGAGCGGCAGGTATTGGTCACGTTGCAACTCAAGGATGATACGGAGGCGATCGACATCTTCCTCGTTGAACTTTCGGTAGCCAGAGGCGGTGCGCTGAGGAGTCACTAGTCCCTGCTCTTCTAGGAAGCGCAGTTTTGAGTTTGAAAGTTCAGGAAAATCGTGCTCAAGAATTGCTAGCACTCGACCAATGGTGAAAAGTTTTGAAGATCTCGCATTGGCGAGAGAGCTTGGACGTGCCCCCACAGTTACGCTCGCCCAGTGCTAGCGGCATAGAAAGTCAGACGGAATTTTCCAACCTGAACTTCATCGCCGTCGTTCAGTTTTGCCGAATCAGCGCGTGAACCGTTTAGGTAGGTGCCATTCAATGAACCCAGGTCGTTGACCACAAAACCGCCATCAACTCTGCGGAACTCAGCATGCTTGCGCGAAACGGTTACGTCGTCTAGGAAAATCTCTGCGTTTGGGTGACGACCAGCAGTGGTCACATCAACATCAAGTAGGAATCTTGAACCATCGCTAGGTCCGCGCTTCACGATTAGAAGGGCTGAACCAGCCGGCAATGCAGCAACCGCAGCAAGCTCTTCTGCGTCTAGTCCGTCTTTAGGATCTTCAATCAGATCGTCGGCAAAACGCTGCGTTGACGTTACGTCATCGCTCGGGTTTTGGTCTGATTGGTTGCTCATGATTTATCTAATTTAGCGTTAAATTTCGGAGTCGATTTCACCAAAGTAAAAACCTGCTTTAGGTAGAGATAACCGGCATACCAGTAGAGCCCGACCCCCCAAAGTGCGAAGGCCCAGGCGATTGGCAAAATCACAAAACTAGCCGCGGTCCACCAGTCAGCAAGAAGTAATAACGGGAAGGCATAGAGCAGAGCAAAGGTTCCGGCTTTTCCAGCGAAGTGAACCGGAAGTGGACCGTAGTTGCGGCTAGCCAGAACTGGAATTGTGAACAGCAAAACAAAGTCACGTCCGATAACCACCGCCGGTAGCCAAGCTGGAATTGATCCGGTAATCGCCAAACCGATCAGTGTGGCAAAAATGTATAACCGGTCTGCGGCTGGGTCTAAAAGTGCACCAATGCGGGTCACTTGATTGAGCTTCCTGGCGAGGTAGCCATCGAGCCAATCGGTGAATGAAGCCAATGCCAAAACCAGGAACGCAATTAGTGGGTGATTGGTCAAAATCAGGTAGAGGAAAACCGGCACGAGCGCTAGCCTGAGCAAGCTCAGCAGGTTGGGTAGGGTGCGCAACTGCGCCCAGATTGACATCTCGGTCACGAACCCTCCTCGCTCATTTTCGTCGGACTGACAGGATTTGAACCTGCGACCCCTTGTCCCCCAGACAAGTGCGCTACCAAGCTGCGCTACAGCCCGCTGGCACCTTAGGTGCGCTTGCGCTTCTCACGAACTCGCATACCAATTTCGATCGGCGAGCCCTCGAAACCATAGGTTTCGCGCAGACGACGTTGGATGAAGCGTCGGTAACCCTCATCCAAGAAGCCGGTGGTGAAAAGAACAAATTTTGGTGGACGAACCGCAGCCTGGGTGGCAAACAAGATACGAGGCTGTTTTCCGCCGCGAACCGGGTGAGGGAATTCCATAGAAAGTTCCTGAAGGAAGGCGTTGAACTTTCCGGTCTGGATTCGGGTATCCCAGGAGTCGAGAGCAACTTCCAACGCTGGAACAAGTTTTTCGATGTGGCGGCCGGTTTTGGCTGAAATGTTTACTCGAGGGGCCCAAGCAACGTGTGCCAGTTGGGTTTCGATTTCACGCTCAAGGTAGCGGCGACGTTCGTCGTCTAGTTCATCCCACTTGTTGAAGGCAAGCACTAGGGCTCGACCTGATTCGAGGGCCATGTCTACAATGCGAATGTCCGCCTCAGAGATTGGCTGGGTAACGTCGAACAGCACCACAGCAACTTCGGCACGTTCAAGAGCCGCCAAGGTGCGAAGAGAAGCGTAGAAGTCGGCGCCCTGAGCCAAGTGCTTTTTGCGGCGGATACCGGCGGTGTCAACAAAACGCCAAACTTGACCGGCAATAGTTACCTGCTCGTCAATTGGATCGCGAGTGGTACCGGCGAGCTCATTCACAACGGCACGCTCAGAGCCGACCGCCTTGTTCAGAAGCGAAGACTTGCCAACGTTTGGTCGACCAATTAGGGCCACACGGCGAGGACCGCCGACCTCCATCTGAGCCACGCCAGAAACCTTTGGTAGCACCGCGAGCGCAGCATCGAGCATGTCGGCAACACCACGTCCGTGAAGCGCTGATACAGGAAGTGGCTCGCCAAGGCCGAGAGACCAAAGATTGGCTACTTCCGGTTCCTGGTAAACATCGTCAATCTTGTTCCCAGCGAGCACGACTGGCTTACCAGAAGCGCGCAGGAGCTTCACCACGCGCTCATCGGTGCTGGTCGCGCCAACGGTTGCATCGACCACGAAAAGAACGGCGTCGGCAAGCTCAATAGCGATTTCGGCCTGCTCAGCAACCGACTTGTCGATTCCTCGAGCGTTTGGCTCCCAACCACCGGTGTCGACCAGTGTGAACTTACGTCCAGCCCATTCTGCTTTGTAACTAACGCGGTCACGGGTCACGCCTGGCTTGTCTTCAACAACTGCCTCACGACGTCCGAGAATTCTGTTGACGAGAGCCGATTTACCTACGTTCGGGCGGCCAACGATGGCCAGCACAGGGAGTGGTCCCAGTTCTTCTTCGGCAAACCCTTCATCAAGGTCTCCGTTTAGAACATCAAAGTCTTCGCTCTCGAGATCGTAATCTTCAAGACCGGCTTTCAAACTGCGCGCTCTGGCCTCGGCCTCTGAGTCGTCAATCGCGTCCAGCTTTTCTAAAAAGGCTGGGTCGAGGTCCTTATCGTATTCGTCGCTCATTATTACTGCTCCCTAATAATTGATAGGACCGCGTTCACGGTTTGTTCAAAATCTAAATTGGTCGAATCAACCAGCGTAACCCCATCAGCGGCTGTCATAAAATCGACGACCTTGGAATCAATGGCATCTCTAGCCTGAAGACCGGCTTTCAGCGTGCTGTATTGCTCTGGAGAAAGCTCTTTTGCCCTACGTTCCAGCCGAACTTCTTCATCCGCGGTGAGCAGCAGTCGAGCCTTCGCGTTCGGCGCTACCACCGTTGTGATGTCGCGCCCCTCAACTACGACACCCGGAAGTCCGCTTTGCTCAACCAAATCGAGCGTGAGCTTCTTCATGAAGTTTCGAACGGCAGGTACTCCGGCAACAACGGAGACGCTTCCCGAGATGCTCGGTTCACGAATCGCGTCGGTGACATCAACCCCGAACGATTTGACCCAGAAATCGTTGGGATCTAAAGAAATTTGGTAATCAAAGCCGGTAAAGGTTTCACTAGGTAATTCAACGAAACCTTCGGCAACGGCCCAAGCCAAAGCGCGGTATGCCGCTCCGGTGTCGAGGTAGCCGAAGCCAAGACGACGAGCGACTTCCTTAGACACACTTGATTTCCCAGAGCCAGCCGGCCCATCCATTGCGATGATCTGAGTCATTAGGCAAATCGCCAACCTCGGTCGGAGAGTTCGGTTACCAAGCGGTCTCCGGAACTAGGCAAAACCGAAACCTCAACCAAACCGATTTGAGCGCCTGGTGAGTGCTCCAACTTGAGGTCTTCAACGTTGATGCCGATCTCGCCGATTTCGTTGAACAGGCGGGCCAACTCCCCCGGCTGGTCGTCGATCATCACAACGTAGTTGCTGTACTGAGACATGCGAGAGCCGTGTTTGCCAGGTAGCGTCTCTACTCCGCGGTTTCCCCGAGCGATTGCCTGGTCGATTGTGGAAAGTGCACCCGCGGTAGTTACATCTTCGAGCGCGGTGATCACTCCGGAGAGATCTTTTTCGAATGACTTCAAAACTTTGACGATTTCAGGGGCGTTCGCTCCAAGAATTTGCACCCAAAGTTTGGGGTCGCTGGCGGCAATGCGCACGGTGTCTCTTAGACCTTGACCGGCAAGTTCAACGCCATCTGCCCCAACTAATTGAGC
The DNA here is from genome assembly GCA_041180065.1 of Actinomycetota bacterium. GTDB lineage: Bacteria > Actinomycetota > Actinomycetes > Actinomycetales > Microbacteriaceae > Rhodoluna. Next base: position 37,466 of record JBEGSI010000036.1, read on the forward strand.
AGCCAGCACGGAAGAAACCAGCTGAGGAACGTGCGAGACCAAAGCAACTGCTCGGTCGTGTTCCAGCGGCGTCATTCGAACTGGAACGGCTTCCAAATCCAAGGCAAGCTGTTCAACCAGCGCTAACGACTGGGCGGAAGCTTCCGACTGAGTGGCAATCACCCAAGGTCGTGCCACGAAAATGTCGGCTCGCCCCGATGAAGCGCCACCCTTTTCGCGTCCGGCCATCGGGTGTGACCCAACGTAACGACTCAGGTCGGCTGCAGCTGCCGCCAATTCATCAAGAATCGGAGCCTTGACCGACGCCACATCGGTAACAACGGCATCTGGGAAATTCTGCAGTTCAGAAAGAACCACCGTTGCGGTTACATCTGGTGGAACGCAGACCACGATCAGTTCTGGGTTGTCGTCATCGGCTGCAACAACTCCAGCTCCATAGTCTACGGCAAGTCGAACATTCGCTGGCGATGAGTCGACAAGCGAAACCTCAACTCCGAGCTTGGAGAGTGCAAGACCAATGCTGGTGCCGATTAAACCCGCACCAACTATCCTTACCGACCCCTGCAACCTGCCAGTGCTCACTGAGCTAAATCCTGTCGAAGTGCCACGGCTCCACGAAGGTAAACGTGCTGAATCTCGCCTCGGGCCTTTTCGGTGTTGACATTAACCATGACGCGGATGGTTCTTGGAAGCGCTCCGGCAACATCCATTTCCACGAAACACAGCAGCGGAACATCGCCAAGACCAAGCGATCTGGCAGCAACTGCAGGAAATTCGCTATGAATGTCGGGAGTGGCGGTGAAGAAAATTGAAATCAGCGACGAGTTGTCGATGTCGTTGGCGTGCAGAATCTTCGAGAGCAGTTCAGCCGTCGATTTGAGAAGATGTTCGCGCTCATCAACATCGAGCTGGATGGCTCCACGGATGGCTCTGATCATCACTAACGCCTTTTCTTGGCTACTGCCGACTTATCGCGGGGACGGGGTGCGCGGGGCTTTACCCCTTCAGCGAACTTCAACAGTTCACCGATTTCAAGTTTACTCAACTGACGTGTGTGACCAAGTTTTAGTCCACCTAGGTGGATTGGACCGAACTGCTTGCGAACCAGGTCAACTACGGGCAGGTTGATGTGTTCAAACATGCGTCGAACGATTCGGTTGCGGCCTGAGTGCAATACGATTTCGATCATGGTGTGACCCTTTGACTGGTCAACCAAACGCGCCCGGTCAGCCTTGATGAATCCATCCTCGAGTTCAAAACCACTGAGTAGTTTGTGGATCGTCTCGTCGGTGGCAATACCGTGAATCAGGGCAACGTAGGTCTTCTCCACACCGAATTTGGGATGTGAAAGTTTGTTGGCTAGATCGCCGTCGTTGGTCATAAGCAAGAGTCCGGTGGTTTCGCCATCCAGACGGCCGACATTGAAAACTCGGTCGTAATCAAGCACGAACTGCTGGAGGTCTGGGCGACCTTCTTCGTCCGCCATGGTGCTGATGACGCCCTTTGGCTTGTTTAGAGCAAGGTAGATTCGCCCGGTGTCGAAAACCACGGGCACGCCGCGAACTGTGACGCGGTCCTTTTCATTGTCAACTCGGGTACCAAGTTCGGTCACCAACTTGCCGTTGATCTTCACCTGACCCTGCACGATAAGGTCTTCGCAAGCACGGCGGCTAGCTACGCCGGCAGAGGCTAACGCTTTTTGCAGGCGGATTGGTTCGTTATTAGAGTTCAAAGTCACTGTTCGCATCCGGTAGGTGTGGACTCAACGGCGGAAGCTCGTCGAGAGAATTGATGCCGAGTAGTTCCAGCATTAGATCGGTGGTGCCGAAGTTCACGGCACCGGTTTCTGAGTCGGTGTAAAGCTCGGTAATTAGCCCGCGGCTAAGCAGGGTCTTCACCACAGAGTCAACGTTTACGGCACGAATTGAGGCTACCTGACCTCGGCTGATCGGCTGCTTGTAGGCAATTACCGCGAGGGTTTCCAGAGCCGCTTGCGAAAGCTTGGTTGGGTTCTCGTTCGCCACAAACATTCGGATTGCCCAGTCAAAGTCGGCGCGCACGAAGATTCGCCAACCGCCGCCAACTTCACGAAGTTCGAAACCGCGAACCCGCGAGCCGTTTTCTCCGTTGAAATCTGCCTGAAGTTCTAAAACGATGTCTCGAATCACATTTACCGGCTGCTCAAGAGCAGTAGCCAAGGCCACGAGCGAAATCGGAGCATCGGTGATCATCAGAATGCTCTCGACGGCAGCGTGCAGGTCGTCCTGTGCTACCGGCTGGGTGGTTTCATTAGTCGTCATAATCGGCTCCAAGTGCTGCTAGTTGCTCTTCATTGAAAGTTTCGGCACGCCAGGTGAGATGCAGGTCGCCAAGCGGTGTGTCTTGTTCGAATGACAGAGCAGCCATTCGGTAAAGCTCAAGAATCGCAAGGAAACGAGCCACAACAATGGCGCGATCTTTGACCTCACGAATCAGTTCGAAGAACGAAGTTGTTTTCTTTGAGCGAAGAATTTGAACCACGGTGGCAGCCTGTTCGCGAATACTCACGCGAGACGCGTGAAGGTGAGTCAGCCCGACCATAGGAATTTCCTTTGGCGTCATGGTCTCCAGAGCAAGTTGGGCAAAGTCGCTAAGCCCGATGTTCCAAACCAATTCTGGTTTTTGGTCGCGGAACCGCTCTTCCATTCGAACGTCTCTGGCCACTCTCGAGGCTTCGATGTTGAAGCCGTTGTTGAACCAGGACGCGATTTCCTTGAAAGCCTTGTATTGCAAAAGTCGGGCGAAGAGTAGATCGCGGGCTTCCAAAAGCGCCACATCTTCGGCATCGACAACTTCGCCCTTCGGCAGTAGACCAGCAATCTTCAAATCAAGCAAGGTAGCGGCAATCACGATGAATTCCGATGCCTGGTCCATCTCGTCATCGGCATCGAGTTGTTTGAGGTATTGAATGAATTCGTCAGTGACTTTGGAAAGAGACACCTCGGTGATGTCAACTTCGTGCTTGCTAATCAAGCTGAGGAGTAGGTCGAACGGTCCGTCAAAATTGCCAAGGCTGACCGCAAAACCGGACTTTGTTTCGGTCAGCTCTTCTTTAAGGGGCGCCGCCACGAGAGATTAGCTCCCTGGCTACGGTTCGATATGCTTCGGCCGCTTCAGAGGTAGGTGCGTAGCTGGTAATTGGTTCAGCCAGGCGAGTTGCGTCTGGGAACTTCACGGTTCTAGCGATAACGCTCTTGAACACGGTGTCACCAAACTTGTCACGCAACAGATCCATTACCTCACGCGAGTGGTGAGTGCGTGAGTCGTACATCGTGGCTAGAACACCGTCGAGTACCAGAGTTTCGTTCAAGCGTGCCTGAACCTTCTTGATAATTCCTTCAAGGATGGCAACTCCGCGAAGTGCGAAGAATTCGCAGGCGAGGGGGATCATCACGCCGTGCGCTGCAGTGAGAGCGTTCACGGTAAGTAGGCCAAGTGAAGGCTGGCAGTCGATGATGATCACGTCGTATTCGTCGTGAACCTTTTTCAAGATTCGTTTCAGAATCTTCTCGCGGTCAAACTCGTTGACCAGGTTCATTTCGGCCGCCGATAAATCAATGTTGGCAGCGATCACGTCGAGGTTCTGGGTGGAAGTCTTTCGAATTGCATCGTGAGGGTTAAATTCCTCATTCTGCATTAGGTCGAAGATCGTTAGACCTTCGTGGGCAACGATTCCGAGACCGGCCGAAAGTGCGCCTTGTGGGTCGAAATCCACTAACAGCACTTTACGACCGTATTCAACCAAGGCAGCGCCCAGATTGATTGAGGTTGTGGTCTTACCAACACCACCCTTTTGGTTACACATCGCAATGATGCGTGCGGGACCGTGGCTGCTTAGCGGCTTTGGTTTTGGAAAACGATTGTCAGTTCCTTTGGCGTTCGCCATGTGGTCCCCCTTTCTGGGTTTTTGCTACTCTCTAGCCTACCGCCGAGCGCGCGGATGCGCGGTTGCGTACATCTCACGAAGCGCGTCGACAGTGACCAAAGTGTAAATCTGAGTGGTGGCAACAGATGAGTGACCCAACAGTTCTTGAACTACTCGAACATCGGCACCGCCCTCAAGCAGATGTGTGGCAAAAGAATGTCGAAGAGTATGAGGGGAAATGTGGCCGGAAAGCCCAGCGGCCTCGGCAGCCTGGGCGATTATTTGCCAGGCTGTTTGGCGAGAGAGCCTTGAACCGCGCTGGTTCAGAAAGAGTGCTGGAGTTCCCTTTCCCGCGGCTGCCAAGGTCGGGCGAACTCGAATCAGGTAGTTTTCAACCGCACGCTGAGCGTAGGACCCAACAGGAACCACCCGCTCCTTGCCGCCCTTGCCAAAAAGGCGAATGAGAGTTGGATCAATCAGGTCATCGAGGTCTAGGTTAATGATTTCGCTCACGCGCCCACCGGTGGCATAAAGCAGCTCCAAAAGGGCTCGATCTCGAACCCTCACCGGATTGAGAGCAATCGCAGCGTCGTCGCCAGCCTCCGGACCAGAGGCTGAGAGGAGCTTCTCGATGTCACTCAGGGAAATAGCTTTTGGAAGTCTTCTAGCCGGCGCTGGTGGCTTTACAGTGGCTGACACCTCGCCATCAGTGACCGCTTCAACCAGCCAAAAGCGATGCAGACCGCGAACGCCTGAGAGAACTCGCGCAACAGAGGTTGCCTTGAGACCAAATTTCGTTACTAGCTGCTCCCCGAAGGCGGCAACCGTTTGCTTGGTGACCTCAGCCGGAGCAGTAATCCCCTGACCGTCTAGAAACTCTTCGTAACGAGCCAAATCTCTGGCGTAGGCCGCCAAAGTATTTTTTGACATTCCTCTTTCGATAGTCAAATGACGCAGATAAGCGTCCATTAGACGTCGTAGGGAAGAGTCTTTAGGCATCAGCCACTTCAAAAAGGCGCGAAGCTTCCTGGCGAACCAGAGCGGCATCAATCAACCCTTGGAAAAGCGGGTGAGCCTTGGTTGGACGCGACTTGAATTCAGGGTGAGCCTGAGTAGCAACGTAGTAAGGGTGAACCTCGCGTGGCAGCTCGACAAACTCAACCAGGTGGCCATCTGGGCTTGTTCCAGAGAACACGAGGCCGGCTTGTCCGATCTGGTCGCGATAGAGGTTGTTCACTTCGTAACGGTGACGGTGACGCTCGTTGACATCAGTGCTGCCATAGACGGTAGCGACTATCGAACCTGGAATCAGTTTCGCATCGTAGGTTCCCAAACGCATGGTGCCACCAAGATCGCCAGCCTTCAAAATGTCTACCTGCTCAGCCATGGTTGCAATAACCGGGTACTTAGCGTTTTCGTCGAACTCTGATGACGACGCTCCGTCGAGTCCAGCTTTGTTTCTGGCGTATTCGATAACCATGCACTGAAGACCAAGGCAAAGACCAAGAGTTGGGATCTTGTTCTCACGCGCATACTTCAACGCGCCGAGCTTTCCTTCGATTCCGCGAACACCAAAGCCACCCGGAACACAGATGCCATCGACATCGGAGAGCTGCTCTTTCGCACCTTCTGGGGTCTCGCAAAGGTCCGAGGCTACCCACTTGATGCTGAGCTTGGTTTGGTTGGCAAACGCTCCAGCGCGAAGGGCTTCGGTAACCGAAAGATAGGCGTCTGGAAGATCGATGTACTTTCCAACCAGAGCGATTTTTACCTCGTGCTTTGGGTTGTGGACCGCGTCTAGAACAGTGTTCCAGCGAGACCAGTCGACATCGTTGATGTTTAGAGAAATTCGCTTCGCGATGTATGAATCGAGACCCTGACTGTTTAGTACCGAGGGAATGTCGTAAATGCTCGAGGCATCGGCAGCATTGATGACTGCCTCATACTCAACGTCACACATCAGTGCGATCTTCTTCTTGATTCCCTCTGGAAGCTCGCGGTCGCTTCTCAGAACAATCGCATCTGGCTGAATTCCGATACTGCGAAGCATCGCAACCGAGTGCTGAGTCGGCTTGGTCTTTAGTTCACCTGATGGGCCGATGTACGGCACCAAGGAAACATGAACGAAGAAAACGTTGTCACGGCCAACCGAGTGACGCAGCTGGCGGGCAGCTTCCAAGAACGGCTGCGATTCGATGTCGCCAACGGTTCCACCGATTTCGGTAATGATGACGTCTGGTGCCGGCGACTCCGAAGCCTGCAGGCGCATCCGTCGCTGGATTTCGTCGGTGATGTGCGGAATCACCTGAACGGTGTCTCCGAGATACTCACCGGCACGCTCGCGAGAAATAACGCGCGAGTAAATCTGACCGGTGGTTACGTTTGCTGACTGAGCCAGCTCAATGTCTAGGAAGCGCTCGTAGTGCCCGATGTCAAGGTCGGTCTCAGCGCCGTCTTCGGTAACAAAAACTTCACCGTGCTGAAACGGGTTCATGGTACCTGGGTCAACGTTTAGGTATGGGTCTAGTTTCTGCATAACCACACGCACACCGCGGGCGGTGAGGAGGTTTCCCAAACTAGCGGCAGTGAGGCCTTTTCCGAGGGAGGAAGCGACACCTCCGGTTACGAAGATGTGTCTTACATTGCCATGGTTCTGAGTGTCTGCCATGGATTAATAGTTTACCAACGGCTGGGGGCTTTCGATTACGACAGGCGAGCAAATCGCAAAGTATTAATTATTGACTTACGAATTCCGAGGCGCGAACCATTAGCTCGCGCGCACTTGCCTTAGCAGTGTCGCTATCCGACATGCCGCTGAGCATTCGTGCGATCTCCTCTACGCGGTCGTCTCCGTGCAGAGAAACCACATCAGAAGCCGTGTATTGGTCGCCGACGGTTTTCAAGACCCTCAGGTGCTGGTTGGCAAAGGCTGCGACCTGACCCAGGTGGGTGACGACGATTACCTGAGCCACTTTGGCGAGCTGAGCCAATCGCTTTCCAACCTCGATGGCTGCGGCACCACCAACGCCGGCATCAACCTCATCGAAAATGAAGGTGAGCGCCTGTTCGGTTCGGGCTAAAACCACCTCGATGGCCAACATGATTCGAGACAGTTCACCTCCAGAAGCACCCTTGCCGATGGGGCGCGGTTCCGCGCCAGGGTATGCAGCCAACTGAATGCTCACCTGGTCAACACCGTGCGCTTGGTAGTCGCTGGTTTCGGAAACCGAAACCACGAGGGTTGCACCACCCATGGCCAGAGTCTTTAGTTCTTCAGTAACGGCTGCTTCCAAGCGCAAAGCTGCGTGCTTTCTAACAGCGGTGATTTGCGCCGCTAGGTCTTGGACTTCGGCAAAAAGCCCGGCACGCTGTGCATCTAAGGCGGCTAACTGCTCATCAGACGAATCTAATTCGAGAAGTTTCTTTCCAGCAGATTCCCAAAAAGCTATGACCTCATCGAGGCTTGGTCCGTACTTCCGCATGGCAGCGGTGAGTTCGGCACGTCTTTGCTGCACCCGCTCGAGTTCCTCTGGACCCCCGCTTTCGCTTGAGGCTAAGTACCCGCTGAGCGCTGCCGCGTTCTCCCCCAGTTGAAACCCTAATTCGCGCAGAGTTTCGGCAATCTTGCCTAGCTCAGGGTCCTTATCAGCTGCGGACTCCAGAACACGACGCGCCTTACCAACAAGTGCTATTGCATCTGCGGCGGCATCGAAATTCTCGCTTGAAAGAAATTCGTGGGCCTCACTCGCAGCAATTCGAAGTTCCTCGCTGTGAGTGAGTCGATTCGCTTGTTCGGCAAGCGCGACATCTTCTCCAGCCTCCGGCTTCAAGCGATCCAGATCACTAATGGCTTCTTTGAGCGCAGCGAGCTCGGCATCACGGCTAGTGGAGGCACTCTGCAGAGCTTCTAGTTTCCGCTCGATGTCGCGCCAAGCCTCGAAAACACCTCGGTATTTCGCGAGCAGCGTAGCAACTCCCGAGAATTGGTCGAGGGCTTCCCTCTGTGCCACCGGAGACTTAAGGCGAATCTGATCAGACTGACCGTGCACGGCAACAAGCTGTTCGCCCAGTGCACCAAGCAGGTTCACCGGAGCTGAAGCTCCACCAATGGCTGAACGTGAGCGACCATCACGAGACACGGTTCGATTGACGATAAGTTCACCAGAATCGATTACTCCGCCGGCTTCAGAAACAAGTTCGTGAGCGCGTTGGTGATTGTTTACCAACCAACGACCCTCCACAAAGGAGTGGTCTTGCCCCTGACGAATGGCGGAGGTATCAGAGCGTTCGCCCAACAGCAAACCTAGTGCGGTCAGCACCATGGTTTTTCCAGCGCCGGTTTCACCGGTCAAAACAGTTAGGCCGGGACCGAATTGCAACTTCGCTTCGGCGATAACGCCGAGATCGCGGATTGAGATTTCTTCGATCACTTAGTTACCCTCGACTGGGCCTCTCCAACCATCAACTGGCAGTGAGAATTTCCGAACCAAGCGGTCGTTGAACGGCCCCTGACGGAACCGGGCAAGACGAACCGGTATTGCAGAGCGACGCGCTTCAACGCGGGCGCCAGGTGGAAGGTGCCAGGTTCTGCGCCCGTCGGCCCATAGAACGCCAGCTCCGTTACTTCGCTGAAGTACTTCCACAGCAATTGTTGCCCTGGGGCTGACTACAAGTGGACGAGCGAATAGAGCATGCGCGCTCAGGGGAACCACTGTGATGGCTTCGACCGAAGGCCAAACCACCGGACCACCAGCAGAAAATGCGTACGCGGTTGAACCGGTTGGGGTTCCGATAATAATTCCATCGCAACCAAAGCTGGTAAGTGGCTTTCGATCGATTTCCAAGACCACTTCAAGCATTTTTTCAGTTGAACTTTTCTCGATGGTCGCTTCGTTTAGCGCCCAGGTTCGGAAAACTTCGGTGCCGTCAACGTAAACACCAACATCGAGGGTAAGTCGTTCTTTGATTAGGTAGTCTCTGGCAACAACACGCTTCACAGCGTCGTCTAGTCCGTCACGTTCGCTTTCGGCTAGGAAGCCCACGTGCCCAAGATTGATGCCGAGTAGCGGGGTTGCCGCCTCGCGAACTAGCTCGGCCGCTTTCAAAATCGTTCCATCGCCACCGAGCACCATAACTAGTTCAAGGTCGCCGATCTCACAATCTGTTCCAAGAACTGCTACCTCCGCTAGTGGAGATTCTAGGAAACCAGATTCCTGCTCAACCTGCTGCAATTCTGCTATTTCAGGTGCCGGGAAAACTGGAGTAATTCCGCCGAGTCTTAGTTGTTCGGTGACTTGACGAGCCGCATTTCTAGCGTCTTCACGACGAGTGTGCGAAACGATCAAAACAAAGCGCTGTTCGCTCATCTCGTCTCCTTCGTCATAGTGCCGACTCGATCCATCCATTGTGATAGATATTCGCCCTGGTTTGGACTCATCCACAGAACATATTCAATGTTCCCATGAGTTCCTGGCAGTTGCGAGCGAACCAAATCAACGATTCGAAGACCAAGTTTTTCAGCATGAAGCGCCACCTGTTCGATGGCTTCCGCGCGTGAGCGGTGATCAACAACAATTCCATGCGCGTTGAGTGAATGTTTGCCGGCTTCAAATTGCGGCTTTACCAGCAAAACGAAGTCGGCTTCTGGAGCCACAGCGACCATGCCATCGAGCACTAGGGTCAGCGAAATAAAGGATAGGTCGGCAACAACAAGTTCGATTTTCGGTGCTTGCTTTCCCAGTGCTTCAGAAAGAGTTTCAGCGCTCAATTCGCGCGCGTTGAAACCTTCGATGCTAGTGACCCTAGGGTTGCCCAGAAGTTCCGGAACAATTTGATCGTGTCCGACATCAATTGCGATTACGTGTGACGCACCTCGGCGAAGTAGAACATCGGTGAATCCTCCGGTAGAAGCCCCAACATCGAGCGCCTGTTTGCCAACAATCTCTAGCGCGCCAAATTCGTCTAGTGCCTTTGCGAGTTTGTGACCAGCGCGGGAAACATAGTCAACCGCCTCTAGAACTTCGAGCTTGGCACCGTCTGGAACATCCTGCGACGCTTTACGCGCAGCACGCCCATTGATAATTACGCGATTAGCCTCAACGAGAGCGGCCGCCTGATTACGTGACCTGGCTAAGCCTGCTTCGGCAAGCGCGATGTCTACTCTGACCAAGACTTACCGTCGAGTACCTGCTGAAGTTTCTGTTGCAATTGCGAATAGGCAGCAGGCTGCTCTTCTACCGGTAATCCGGCAATCCGTTCGAGTTCGACGGCAACTGATTCAACAATTTCGTTAGACATTATGCTTCTAGCCTATTCGTAAAGTGATGGTTCAACATCGAGGGTGTGAATAGCCTTGCCGCTACCCCAAATCAAGGCGCAGGCACAACGAAGGGCATCGATACCCTTCGGGTCGCCAGACGTTACTCGCACCTTGTTTCCAAGGAGTTCAACCGCAGCCTCACGAAGCGAGAATCCATACTTGGTTGCCTTTGGCTGCACGTAAGGAACCAGAAGTTCTCGAAGATCCGCGATGATGAACTTTGGGTTCGAATCATCCCTTGTAGCCAGCAATTCTTTAGGCTTGCTAATTCCGGTGAGCACTAGCACCGAATCAATTCCTGCTCGGTTTGCTCCAAGGATGTCGGTGTCGATGCGATCTCCGACGAATAATGGACGCGATACGCCAAATCGACGCTTGGCGGTTTCAAAGATTGCAATTTCCGGCTTACCGGCTACCAGAGGCAATAGACCCACCGCTGTGTGCACAGCGGAAACGAGAGTGCCGTTACCAGGTGCGATCCCACGCTCCTGAGGTATCGTCCAGTCAGAGTTGGTAGCGACCCATTTGGCACCGTTTTGTATTGCAAATGCCGCTTCAGAAAGGTGTTTCCATCCAACATCTGGTGAGAATCCTTGAATCACCGCGGCTGGGTTTTGAGTTGAGTCTTCGACAAGCTGGAAACCGGCCTGCTCCGTATAGGTGCGAAGGCCTTCGCCACCCACGACCAGAATCTTGGAGCCCGGTTCAACGAGCGTGCTGAGAAGCTCTACCCCGGTTTGTCCGGAAGAAACAACTTCCGCAGGCAAAACCTTTATCCCATAGGCAGAAATTTGCTCTGCAATAGTCTCTGGCTTGCGCGAAGAATTATTCGTCACGTAAGACAGAGTGATGCCTTCGCTTTGAATCGACCTAAGGATTTCAACGGCGTGCTCGATTGCTTTGCCGCCCTCGTAAACCACACCATCGAGGTCGGCAAAGAGTGCGTCATAGCCATCGATGAGTCGCTTAGCCACGCTTCCCCCGGCCGTCCTCGTTTCGAGGCTTGCGAGTCGAAGGTCGCCCGTCACCGAAGTCCAATTCGATGACTGGAGCATCTTCAACGGGAGGCTTTTCGGCAGAGACTTCAGGCTCTACATCACGTTCACGCTGCTC
>JBEGSI010000037.1:0-3067 GCA_041180065.1 Actinomycetota bacterium
TCGGTAATTCGCGGTGCCCGCGATCAACCAGAACGGCGAGACGAACAGCTTTTGGCCTTCCGTAGGCATTCAGTGCATCGAGTGCGGCACGGATAGTTCGTCCGCTATAGAGCACATCATCAACTAAAACGACTACTTTGTCGTCGATGCCACCGCTAGGGATTGTGGTCTGGGTCACTTCGCGCGTGGGATTGCGATGCAAATCGTCTCGATACATAGTGATGTCTAGACGACCTAGAAAGTCGGCAGGCATTGCAGTTCCAGTACGGCGAATGATTTGGGCGATGCGCTCGGCGAGAATTACTCCGCGAGTTGGAATGCCGAGAATTACGAGGTCGTCAACTCCACGGTTGGCCTCTAAGATTTCGTGAGCGATTCGAGTGATTGCTCGATTGATGTCGTCACTACTTAAGACGGTGCGTGTTCCCACGCCCACCTCCTTCTGCGCCTCTCTGGACGCCTTTAAAGGATGATGTTGCTTCTCAAATTCTAGGCTATAAAGCAGTTCTGGTTGACACAATTTTGCCGAGTAGGCCGTTGACGAATCCTGCAGAGCTGTCGGTTGAGTACTCCTTAGCCATTTCAACTGCTTCATCGATGGCTACAGCGTCTGGGATTTCATCATTGAACAGAATTTCCCAAGTAGCCAGTCGCAAGATAGCGCGATCGAGTGCGGGCATACGAGTCAGCGACCAGCCTTGAGCGTAGGTCGATAGTTCATCATCGATCTCGTTCTGGTGCTGCAAAACGCCTAAAACTGCCTTGCGGGCATAGTTGAAAATTTCGCCCTGGCTGGCGCGGTCTTCGCTCTGCAGTTCGGCTTCGTCTAGCAGATCATTCGCCATGCCATCACGAAGATCAGCTGCGAAAAGTGCGTCTACCGCGCGCTTGCGGGCTTTTGTTCTTGCGCTCACCGATTAGTCGTTGATGCGTCCGAGGTACTCACCGGTACGGGTGTCCACCTTGACCTTGGTGTTCTGCTCCACGAAAAGCGGAACGTTGATTTGCAAGCCAGTTTCTAGAGTTGCTGGCTTGGTACCACCGGTCGAGCGGTCACCCTGAAGCCCAGGCTCGGTGTAAGTAATTTCTAGGATTACCGAAGCTGGAAGTTCAACATAGATTGGGTTTCCCTCGTGCAATGCAACGGTCGCTACCTGGTTTTCGAGTAGGTAGCCGGCAGCATCTCCAACGATGGCATCGCTTAGGCTGACCTGGTCGTAGGTGTCGGCATCCATAAACACGAAAGCTGATCCGTCGTTGTAAAGGTAAGACATGTTGCGCTTGTCTACGTTTGCGGTCTCAACCTTTACACCCGCGTTGAAAGTCTTGTCGACAACCTTGCCGCTGAGCACGTTTTTAAGCTTGGTACGAACGAAAGCTGGCCCTTTACCTGGCTTTACGTGCTGGAATTCAATAACAGCCCAAAGCTGTCCATCGATGTTGAGTACCATACCGTTTTTTAGGTCGTTTGAAGTAGCCATGCTAAAGCAACACTCGTTTCTGAAAGTTTTTTGCGGGAATCCGAATTACTAGTTTAGACCAGTTGAGTCAGTGCCAATAGGTAAGAATCGACACCAAAGCCAGCGATCACTCCGGTGGCTACGCCAGAAATGACTGAAGTGTGCCGGAATTCCTCTCGTGCATGAGGATTGCTGAGGTGTACTTCAATAAGCTTTTGTCCACCCTTGGTAACCATGGTCGCAGCGTCTCTCACCGCATATGAATAATGGGTGAAAGCTGCGGGGTTCAAAACCACATCTACCCCAGCGTCTACAGCCTCGTGCAGCCAGGAGATGAGCTCCGCCTCACTATCGGTCTGTCGAACGTCCGCGGTTAGCCCTAGCGAATTTGCTTTCGATTCAACTGCTCGAACCAGACCAGCCCAATCGGTTGAACCGTAAATATCAGGTTCGCGAGAACCAAGCCTGCCCAAATTCGGGCCGTTCAGAACGAATACCTTAGTCATGTTTCTAGGCTACCGACTAATCGATGATTTCTTGATATGCGGCGTGCAAAAGCTCCACCGATGGCGCGGTAAGAATGCTGGTCTTGCCAACATCATCGAGAACAACAAACCTCAGCGACCCGGCACGTGATTTTTTGTCGCGTTGCATTGTGGCGAGCAATTTCTCGAATTCAGTAGCGCGATAAGAAACTGGGAGTCCGAGACTCTTCAGAATGGTTCGATGACGATCAACAACTGCTGGTGATAACTTTCCAGCTAATTGAGCAAGCTCAGCTACAAAAACCATACCAATCGCTACCGCGACGCCATGACGCCACTGATAGCGCTCGTTGTGCTCGATCGCGTGTCCAAGAGTATGACCATAGTTCAAAATTTCGCGGATACCCAGATCATTGAGATCCTCAGATACGACTCGGGCCTTAATTTGAACACAACGTACGATCAACTCTCTAAATTGCTCCGAGTGGATGTCAGTTCCAGCATCCACATCGGCTTCAAGAATGTCAAGAATTTCCGGGTCTGCGATGAAGCCACACTTTACGATTTCGCCATAACTCGCTAGTAACTCATTGCGAGGCAGTGTCTCCAAAGTGTTCAAGTCGATGAGCACAGCGCTTGGCGCGTGAAATGAACCAACCAAATTCTTTCCCTCGGCTGTGTTGATGCCAGTTTTCCCCCCAACGGCGGCATCGACCATGCCGAGCAAGGTGGTGGGAATCTGAATGACCTTCACGCCGCGTAACCAGGTTGCTGCAACAAAACCCGCGAGATCGGTGGTAGAGCCACCGCCAAATCCAATAACCGCGTCAGATCTTGTGAAGTCGGCTTTGCCTAAAATCCCCCAACAGAATGCGGCTACCTCAATGCGCTTGGCATCTTCGCTGTCTGGAACCCCGGCAAGCAGAACTTCGTAACCGGCTTTATTCAATTCAGTTTGAAGCTGTTCGGCCGAGACGGCTAGGCCTACGGGGTGAATTACGAGAACCTTTTTGACCGAATCACCGAGGTGCTTTGGAACCTCATTGAGGAGCGAACGCCCGATGACAACATCGTAAGAATTAGTTCCGGTTACCGGAATTACGTTTAGCTCAGTCATGATGC
>JBEGSI010000038.1:0-49533 GCA_041180065.1 Actinomycetota bacterium
ACGCCAACGAGCGCATCATCTTTGCTCTTGAAGGTCTCGGTCTAACCGTCGACTACCAAGTTGACGGGGGAGAGTGGGTGAAGGTTTCTCTTCGGGGACGCGAATCGGTATTTCATGGAACCACCGACCTTCTCTATGTGCCACTGAATACTGCAATCAAAATTTCTGGAGATGGCCGCGTTGCTGTTGGTGAAGCTCCTGCCAAAAACTCCAATCCAGCTCGATTGATCAACAAGGACGAAGTGCCGGTATTTGTTCGAGGTGCCGGTCGCGAATCTCGACAGGTTCACAACTTCGGAGTTCCGGAAAGCTTAGACGCCGACCGCTTTATCGTGGTTGAGGTAATCGTTCCAAGTGGCAACTGGTCTGGAATCCCACCTCACAAACACGATGTTTATGTTGAAGGCGTTGAGTCGAACCTCGAAGAGATCTACTACTTCGAAGCCGCTCAAACTAGAGGGTCGGAAACGGCCAACAACGACCCTTACGGTCTGCTTCGCGTTTACGCGTCCGATGAGCGAGAAATCGACGTTCTTGAGGAGGTTCGCTCTGGCGATGTTGGTTTGGTTCCTTACGGATGGCACGGCCCAGTTTCGGCGGCTCCAGGTGCTGACCTTTATTTCTTCAACATCATGGCCGGACCAGACCCAGACCGCAGTTGGAACATTACCGATGACCCAAACCATGCTTGGATCCGCGACACCTGGCACCACCAAGACCCAGACCCAAGACTTCCTTACCAGGCATAACTAGGAGAAGAAAATGACCACTCGCAGAATGACTGTCAGTCAGGCAATCGTTGAGTTCCTTTCGAACCAGTACACCGTTGATGGTGACATTCGCGTTCGCATCATCGAAGGAATGTATGGAATCTTTGGCCACGGTAACGTTGCCGGAATTGCTCAAGCTCTTCTGCAGAAAGCTGAAACCGACCCAGCGGCGATGCCGTTCCACCAGGCACGAAACGAACAGGCCATGGGCCACGAGTCGATTGCCTACTCGCGCATGACCCGTCGCCGTTCAACCTTTGCTTGCGCAGCTTCGGTTGGTCCCGGCGCTGCCAACCTGCTAACCGCGGCTGCTGTGGCAACCACTAACCGCCTGCCGGTTCTGCTTCTTCCTTCAGACACCTTCGCCAATCGTGTGGCCGATCCGGTACTTCAGCAGTTGGAACTACCTCACGACGCCAGCATGACTGTGAATGACGCCTTCAAGCCACTTAGTCGCTTCTTCGACCGCGTTCAGAGACCGGAGCAGCTCTACTCGGCACTTTTGGGCGCAATGCGAGTACTAACCGACCCGGTTGAAACCGGTGCCGTAACCATCTCCCTGCCTGAAGATGTTCAAGCCGAAATTATCGACGTGCCTGAAGAATTCTTGGCTCCGCGCGAGTGGGTAATTCGCCGTCCACGTCCGGATGCCGGAATCGTGGCTCAAATTGCTGAGGTTATCAAGAGCGCCAAGAACCCGCTCATCGTTGCCGGCGGTGGAGTTATTTATTCGGATGCAAATTCAGAGCTTAAAGATCTCGTTGAAGCCACCGGAATCCCGGTTGGTATGTCTCAGGCTGGGGTTGGTTCGCTGATTTGGGATCACGCACAGAACCTTGGCGCCGTGGGTGCCACTGGAACCACCGCGGCCAACCGAATCGCGGCCAAGGCTGATGTAATTATCGGTATCGGAACGCGCTATTCAGATTTCACCACCGCTTCGAGAACCGCCTTCCAGAACCCAAATGTGAGGTTCATAAATATCAACATCGCCAGTTTCGACGCCTTCAAGCACGGCTCAAGTCTTCCGGTTGTAGCCGACGCCCGCGAGGCTATTCTCGAGTTGATTGAAGCACTTGACGGCTATCAGGTTGCCGATGAATACCGCGAGGAGTACGGAAACCAGAAGAAGCTCTGGGATACCGCTGTTGACAAAGCGTTTGAAGACCAAAAATTCGAATTGCCCGGGCAGCCTGAAATCATTGGCGCCGTCAATGAAGCGTCAGACGAATTCGACACCGTAATTTGTGCTGCCGGGTCACTTCCTGGTGACCTTCACAAACTTTGGCGAGTGAAGTCGGAGCTTGGCTATCACGTTGAATATGCCTTCTCCTGCATGGGTTATGAAATTGCTGCCGGCTTGGGTGTGGCTCGAGCTAAGGCCAAGGGCGATTCGATCGTTATGGTCGGTGACGGTTCTTACCTGATGATGAACACCGAGCTTGTCACTGCTGTGGCAGAGCGCATTAAGTTCATCACGGTGCTAATTCAGAACCACGGATACGCTTCGATTGGTCACCTCTCGGAAGACGTCGGGTCTCAGCGCTACGGCACCAAATACCGATACCGCGACGCTAAAACCAATTCCCACGAGTCGGGCGAGTTCTTGCCCGTGGATCTCGCAGCCAATGCTGAGAGCTACGGCGTGAAGGTAATTCGCGTACACCCAGGGCCAAACTCTATTAGCGACCTGAAGGCAGCCATGGTTGAGGCAAAAGCTCACGAGGGCGGGCCGGTGTTAATTCACATCAACAACAACCCAACGATCTATGCTCCAGATGGGGAAGGCTGGTGGGATGTACCGGTGTCACCTATTTCAACCGTCGAGAGCACCCAAAAGGCATACCAAAGCTACGCCGAGGCACGGAAGTTGCAGAAGCCATTGCTAGGTAAGGGCGCATCAGAGAAGCAATAATCTATCGAGATTTAGCGGGGATACCTTCCGATGTCCCCGCTTTTTCGAGTCCCAAACTAGCACGTGCTAAATCTTTATCGTTTCGTTACCGAATAGGTTCGAATAGCACTAGCACGTGCGAGTAAATTCAACTTAGAGCATTTGTATTAACATTCAGGAAGTAGTTCGATGTCAGACCAGATTCGCGTAGGTACCGCACCAGATTCATGGGGTGTTTGGTTTCCAAACGACCCAAACCAAGTTCCATGGGAGCGCTTTCTCGACGAGGTTCAGGCTTCTGGTTATCACTGGATTGAATTAGGTCCCTACGGCTATCTGCCAACCGACCCGAACGAGCTTGCCGATGTTTTGGCGGAGCACGACCTGAAACTTTCGGCGGGCACAGTTTTCACCGGGTTCCACAAGGGGGATGAACAGTGGAAGCGTGCCTGGGACCAGGCGCTAGATGTGGCTGGTTTGGTTTCAAAGCTTGGGGTCGAACACCTAGTTGTAATTCCAGATCTTTGGCGCTCAGACGCCACTGCCGCAGTTCTAGAGCCTCGCACCTTGAGCGACGAACAGTGGAAGAAACTAGCAGCCGGCCATGATCGATTGGGTAAGGCGCTCTGGGAAGAATACGGAATTAAGCAGCAGTTCCACTCTCACGCTGACAGCCACATTGGCACCTACCAAGAAGTCGAGCGCTTCCTTGCCGAAACATCAAAAGAATTCACCAACCTCTGCTTGGACACTGGCCACTTCGCCTATTACCTAGGCGATAACGTAAAGCTGATGGAGCAGTACCCAGACCGTATCGGGTATCTACACCTCAAGCAGGTTCACCCAGACATTCTGGCCGAGACCCTGAAGAACGATCTTCCATTTGTGGAGGCTGTTGCCATGGGTGTTATGACCGAACCAGGTGGCGTTGGAGTTCCCGAATTCGCACCAATTCTTGAGCTTGCGGCCAAGATTGACGCCGACATGTTTGCCATCGTTGAGCAAGACATGTACGGCTGCGACGTTGACTTCCCAGGACCAATCGCCAAGCGCACCCGAGACCACATTGCTTCGTGTACCCACGCAGCAAGATTCATCTAGAGAGAAACAGTAAATGTCAGAACTAAGAATTGCAGTTGTTGGTGCCGGTCTAATGGGCGCCGACCACATCATCCGCATCCAAAAGCGAATCGTTGGCGCTGAAGTAACAGCGGTTGTGGAACCAGATGAGGGTCGTGCGAAGGCAGCTCTTGAGACTGCACCAAATGCCAAGTGGTTCCCAAACATCGAGGAAGCCATTGCCGCCAAAGCCATGGACGCGGTCCTAATCGCAACCCCCGGCCAGTTCCACGAACCGGTGCTTGTTCCTGCGATTGAAGCGGGTCTGCCGATTCTCTGCGAGAAGCCTCTGACTCCCGATGCCGAATCTTCGTACAAGATTGTTGAACTTGAAGTGGCTAAGGGTAAGCAACTCATCCAGGTGGGCTTCATGCGTCGATTCGACCAGGGGTACATAAACCTGCGCGAGCTTATTGCCTCCGGCAAGCAAGGTGAACTCCTTGGCTTGCACTGCGCTCACCGCAACCCTGCAGTTCCTGACACTTATCACAACGACATGTTGATCTTTGATTCAGTTGTTCACGAGATCGACGTAGTTCGCTTCCTAACCGATTCCCCAATCAAGTCGGTTGAAGTGAAACACATGAAACGCAACAAACTTTCCCCTGAGAAACTAAACGAACCGATTCTGGCTCTTCTGGAAACCGAGGACGGCGTGCTGGCCACTGTGGAGATGAACGTCTCGGTTCAATTCGGCTACCAGGTAAAGACGGAGGCCGTGTTCCAGAGGGGAATTGCCGAAATCGGCCGCTCCGCTGGAATGAACACCTTCTTCGACGGACAGATTGCTACCGAAGAGCACATGTCATTCAAGACTCGCTTCGCCGCCGCTTACGACACCCAGATTCAGCGTTGGGTTGATGCCACCAAGCTCGGCAAGATTGATGGACCAAATGCGTGGGACGGTTATCTCGCGGCTGCCGCGGTTGAGGCTGGTTTGGGAGCGCTCCAAAATGGTAATAAAGTTGAAGTTAGTTACAAATCAAAGCCTTCGTTTTACTCTTAGCTTAGGAAGCCCTCATGGTCAAGATCGCACTGGATCCAACTCCGTTCCACAGCACTCACAGTTTGCTCGAATTCCCTAAAGTCGCTGCCGACCTTGGCTACGAATACCTCCAGCTAACGCCACACCCCGACTTTATCCCGTTCTTCAATCACCCGAAGGCCGACGATCAGCTAGTGAAAGAGCTAAAAAAGGCTGTCAAGGATGCCGGAATCAAAATTGCCTCGACCCTTCCGGTCTTGCGTTGGTCTAGCCCGGATCCTGACGCGCGAGAAGCTGCGGTTCGCTATTTCAAGAGAGTGCTTCAACTAACGGTTGAACTTGACGTTGACACTATCGGCACCGAGTTCTCGGGACGACCAGAGAAGGCTGAGGAATCTGAGCGTGCGTTCTACCGCTCCATGGAAGAGCTAGTTCCACTTATCGAAAAAGAAGGTGTGAAGGTCTTCATCGACCCGCACCCTGATGATTTCGTGGAGAACGGTCTAGCTGCCTGGCGAGTCATCCGAGGAATCAATTCGTCGAATTTCGGCATGGTCTACGTAGCTTCGCACTCATTCCACATGGGAAATCAGCCAGAGGCAATTCTTGAAGCGGCCAAGGGTCGTGTGGGAATCATTCACATGTCCGACACTATGGACCACACCGCATCGCACGGACTTCGTTACATTACGAACCCTCCGGGTAACGCCGTTCGCGTGCACCAACACCTTGCTATCGGCGATGGAGACGTAGATTTCAATCGCATGTTCAAGGCTCTCAAAGCCAATGGTTTCATTGACAACCCGCATAGCATCATTTGCTCAAGCGTGTTTGCGGAAAATGAGCGCGCCACAGAAGTTGCCAAGTTCCAGTTAAACAAGATTCAAGAATTAGTGGCTTCCCTAAAGTAGCTTCTCCTAGGTAAAGGTAAAGGTAAAAGGCCCCGCGATTGCTCCCGGGGCCTTTTACTTCTAAGAATTCATTACTTCTTGCGAACCGACTCGATCTCGGTGGTGAGGAGTTCTAGGTCCTTACCTCCGGCCATGGCCTTGGTTAGTTCGTCGATGTTGGCGTTTGAACGTTCCATGCTCTGAACTAGCTTTCCGCGGTTCAATAGGTAGAAGCGGTCGCCAACTAGGAACGCATGGTTTGGGTTGTGAGTGATGAAGATAACCGCGATTCCGCGCTCCTTCGCAGCCAGAACATACTTCAGTACGATTCCAGACTGGCGAACACCCAGAGCCGAAGTTGGCTCATCGAGAATCAGCACCTTGGCTCCGAAGTAAACGGCACGAGCAATGGCAACAGCCTGACGCTCACCGCCCGACAGAGTTCCGATCGGCTGGTTTGGGTCGCGAAGGTCGATTCCCATGGCAAGAAGTTCTTGCTTGGTGATGTCCTTCATCTTCTTCACGTCTAGCCACTTGAAAGGACCGAAGCCCTTTTCAATCTCGTTGCCGATGAAAAAGTTTCTCCAGATCGACATCAGCGGGATTGTGGCCAGGTCCTGGAACACCGTGGCAATACCAGCGTCGAGGGCGTCGCGAGGGGAGTTGAAGTTAACTTCCGTTCCTTCGACCAGGTACTTACCCTTGGTTGGCTTGTGAACACCAGACAGGGTTTTGATCAGAGTTGACTTTCCGGCACCGTTGTCGCCGAGGATGCAGGTAACGGTTGAAGCGTCAACCTTTACGCTGATGCCCGAGTTAGCGATAACGCTTCCGAAGCTCTTTTCAACGTCGATTAGTTCAAGCGTAGTGTTTGCCATTAGCGCTTACCTCCTGCTGCCTTGCGACCAATGTAGGTATTGATCATTACTGCTGAGAACAGGATCACGCCTAGGAAGGTCGAGGTCCAGTCTGAGTTCCAAAGTGAGAACGGGATGCCGATGTAGGCCATACCCATGATTACTGCACCGATTGAGGCGCCGATTGCCGAACCAGCACCACCGGTAAGTAGGGTTCCACCTACGGCAGCAGCGATGATGTAGTAGAACTCCTGGCCAACACCCTGACCAGCCTGCATTCCCTGCAAGCGAAGCACGAAGATGATTCCAACTAGAGCTGCGGCTACCGAAGTTGCCATGAATAGAGCAATCTTGGTGCGAGCCACTGGAACACCGGCGTTACGAGCTGCATTCTGGTCTCCACCGGCTGCAAAAATCCAGTTACCAAACTTGGTTCGAGTTAGAAGGAAAGTTGCCGCAATGGTAATGAAGAGCCACCAGGCGAGCGAGATCTGGAAGTTTTGGTCGCCTACCTTGAAAGTGCTTGCGAATACTGCCTTGGCGCCTTCATAGCCGTCTGCCTTGTCAACTCCGGTAACGCGAACTGAACCGGTGAGGATCATGGTTAGAGCGAAGTTGGCACCCTTCAGGATGAAGAAAGTGGCCAGGGTGATGATGAACGAAGGCAGCTTGGTTTTGACGACAAGGTAACCGTTTACAAAGCCAATACCAGCAGCGAAGATTAGGCCTACAACGATGGCTAGCCAAATGTTCATTCCAAGTTTGGAAACCAACATACCGACCAGAAGGCCGGTGGTGCCAACCATGACACCCGAAGATAGGTCGAATTCGCCGGCGATCATCAACAGAGCCACAGCGATGGCTACGATGCCGATCGGGGCTGCGATGTCGGTCCAACCGGCGATACCAGGAAGCTGTGCAAAGTTTCCAGTGGTGTCGGTTGAAGTGAACAGGATAAAGATTGCGATGGCGCCTAGTAGAGCTCCCACCTCAGTTCGGCGAAGTGCCTTAGTTAAGAAAGAAGCTTTTTTTACTCTTTCGTCAGTTGTCGTAGGTGTCGACATTCAACTGCCTTTCAAAAAATGGTGCAAAAGTTTTTAATGAAATTTGGGGGTGGGCTGAGAAACAACCCACCCCCAAACCTTGGAGCTAGTTTTTAGCGAGTTCCCGCAGTTACTAGGTCCTGGACCTTAGCTACGTTGTCCGCGGTTACGAAACCAGGGCCCGAGTAGATTGGCTGTCCGCCACCAAGCTCGTGTCCGTTGGTTAGGTTTAGGTACAACAAGACAACCGAGAGGTAACCCTGTGCGTACTGCTGCTGGTCGATGGCAAATTCCATCTTTCCGTCAGCGATAGCGGTTAGAGCCTCAGGTGACATGTCTACGGTACCGATCTTCAGCGATAGGCCTAGTTCTTCAGCTGCAGGTAGAACAGCCTTAGCAGCGATGTCAGCGTTCAAAGCGAATACTGCGTCGATGCTGGTGTCTGCCTGAAGAGCAGCCTTGATCTTGGCGCTGGCAGCGGTTAGGTCTGCTAGTCCACCATCAAGGTTGAAGTTGGTTGCCTTACCGGTGAAGGTCTGAGCTAGACCCTTGCAACGGTCTGCAAGGCCCGAGTTACCGGCTTCCTGAATTGGGCATAGAACGTGCTTTACGCCCATTGCGTTGAACTTTAGGCCAGCCTGCTGACCAGCGATGATTTCATCCTGACCAACGTGGGTGAATGCACCTAGTTCTGCGTAAACCGAAGAACCTGAGTTCATGGTTACGGTTGGGATGCCTGCATCGTGTGCCTTTAGCATTGCGTCCTTGATGGCGCCTGCGTCTGGTGCTGATGCTGCGATTCCCTGACATCCAGCTGCGATACCGGCGTCAATGGTTGAAGCCTGCTTTGCTGAGTCGTTGTTTGAACCCTGGTAGTCAAGAGTGATACCTAGGTCTGCAGCTGCAGCCTCGGCACCCTTCTGAGCTACGGTCCAGAAAGAACCGCCGTCTCCGTGGGTGTAAACACAGATCTTTAGTGCCTTGGTGTCATCTGCTGGGGCAGCAGCCGAGCAACCCGAAAGTGCAATAGCTGAAACCGCAACGAGGGCCAGAGCCTTCATCTTTAGCGACATTTGTTTCCTCTCATCATTTAGCTGAGCAGCTTTGCCCAACAACGTAAGTATGTCTTAACAAAAACGGAACGTTCCACGAAACTTCAGGTCGTTACCAATTCGCAATGAATCGTTTATTTACTGCAACTTTGTTAGTTTCATTGGGATAAACCCGCCTTCGGCGACTTCTTCCGTTGTTTGCTAATTGTTCTAACAATACACTTCAGTTGCTACTATTGGGAACGTTCCAATATTTGAGAGGCAGTTAGATGCAGTACGACAAAATCGCCGGAGCCCCGATTTCATGGGGTGTTTGTGAAGTGCCCGGATGGGGCCACCAGATGGGTCCAGAGCGAGTTCTTCGCGAGATGGCGAGCCTGGGTCTCAAAGCCACCGAATTCGGACCACTTGGTTTCCTGCCGGTTGAAGCCGAGCAGCGCGCCAAAGTTTTGAACGATCTGAACATGCATGCCACGGGTGGGTTCTTCCCAGTGCTACTTCACGACGCAACGCACGACCCAATTCCCAATGTTCAAAAGGAACTCGAGAGTTACGTTGCTACCGGTGCCACAACTTTGGTTCTGGCAGCAGACAGTGGAAAAGCTGGCTATGACGAGAAGCGCGCTGAACTTACCGACGAGCAGTGGGCCACCGTATTCAAGAATCTAAACGAAATCTCGGCACTGGCGAGTTCGGTTGGGGTGAAAGCTGTGCTTCATCCTCACGTTGGGACCATCATTGAAACCCACGATGACGTGGTACGAGTGGTAAACGGCAGTGACATTTCGTTCTGCCTCGACACCGGTCACATGGTAATTGGCGGAGCCGACCCAGTTTGGTTCTCCGAGGCTCACGCTCCACGCGTTGCTCACTCGCATCTGAAAGATGTTGACCTCTCCTGGGCAAGGAAGGTTCAGAGTGGCGATGTAACCTACTACGACGCCGTTGTCCAGGGGATGTATCGCCCATTAGGTAGAGGTGACGTCGACATCCGCGCGATTGTTCGTAACCTACTCACTTCTGGCTACCAGGGCTGGTTCGTGCTTGAGCAAGACAACGTAATCGGGGGAGAACCTGCTGACGGATCTGGCCCTTACGAAGATGCCAAAATAAGCGTGGAATTTCTCCGCGCAGTTATCGCAGAGATCTAAACTTCCTGCATTAAAAACTAAACCCCGCTACCTGGATTGGTGGCGGGGTTTAGTTGTGAAGTACTTAGAGCGATATCGACTTACCAGTCAGCGCCGACTCGAGCGCGGCATCGGCCAAAATTAGTGCTTGGCGTCCGTCTTCGTAAGTTGGGTTGGTGTTAGTGCCATTCTTGATTCCGGCGATGAAGTCGGCCAATTCTTGACGGTAAGCAACCGAGTAGCGCTCGAGGAAGAAGTTGAGGTAGGGATCGGCAACCTCTGTTTGCGTTGCGCTGTAGGCGCGCACTGTGGTCGGTAGCTGGTTGCTTGCGGTCAGCATGCCAAGGCTTCCAAACGCCTCGATGCGTTGGTCGTAACCGTAGGAGGCGTGGCGCGAGTTCACGATGGTGATTAGTTCGTTATTTGATCCGCGCATTACAACGTTAACCGAGTCGAAGTCGCCCACTTCTTTGATGTAATCGCTGAAGCTATTGGCTCCGCGGGCTGTTACTTCAACGATTTCCGGAACGAAGAATCGGGCCATGTCGAAGTCATGGATCGTCATGTCGCGGAAGATTCCACCAGAAACCTCGATGTATTCCTTTGGCGCTGGCGCTGGGTCGCGGCTGATGATGATTAGTTGCTCTAGGTTACCGATCTCGCCTGACTTAACTCGCGAGTTGATCGAGGCGAAGTTTGGGTCGAA
This sequence comes from Actinomycetota bacterium, assembly GCA_041180065.1. GTDB lineage: Bacteria > Actinomycetota > Actinomycetes > Actinomycetales > Microbacteriaceae > Rhodoluna. The sequence goes on from JBEGSI010000038.1 coordinate 10,447, forward strand.
GCGTCGGTTGAATCCGAGAGCAATTTGGGTTTTGGATGCCTTTACTTTCTCCAGAAGAGCGTTCACACGCTGGATGTCAAGGTCGATTGGCTTTTCGCACATCACGTGAACGCCGGCATCGATGGAGGCGGAGATGAGGTCAACGTGAGTTGAGGTAGGGGAGCAGACAACTACTGCGTCGACGTTGTCGGCGTTGATGAGTTCTAGAGGGTCGGCGGTAACTGCGGTGCCGTAGCGATCAGCTAGCTTCTGGGCGCCGTCAACAAAAACGTCGGCGATGTAGGTGAATTCAACGTCGTGGTTTTCAGCGATGCTAGCCGCGTGAACTTGGCCAATGCGTCCGGCTCCGATGAGACCAACGCGAATTTTTTCTGACATGTTTCCTCCATTAGATTAAAACTAATGTTAGGACAAACTTTCTTGGAACGTTCCCAAAAAAGCCGATTCGTTACTTTTCGACGAGAGTAATTTCGAAAGAGTAGAGATCTGGACGGTAGCAGTGGTGTCCCCACTCGACGGCTTTACCATTCGAGTCGAAGGCGGTGCGCTCCATAGTTAGCAGGGCGGAACCCTTCTCCACCATCAGAAGATCGCTCTCGCTCTGGTTTGCTTTGCGCGCACCGATGCGCTGCTTGGCAACCTTCATGGTCACACCGCGAGCCTTGAGCAGTTGGTAGAGGCCGTGGGTCGAGAAGTTCTCTTCGGCAAGGTCGGTGTAGTCCTCCGGCAACCAGTTTTCTAGGATCGAAACCGGCACGTTCTCGGCGAAGCGGAGTCGACGAATTAGCAGCACTGGCGAACCGACGCGTACACCGAGGTGACCGGCGATTGTCTTGTCGGCGGTGGTTCGGCGAACCTCCAAAACCTTAGAAGTGGGGGTTTGTCCGGAGTTAACCAGATCGTCAAATAGTGACGTGAGTTCAACCTTGCGATTGATCTGCCCGTGAACGACCTGAGTTCCAATGCCACGGCGACGAACCAGCAAACCCTTGTCGACAAGTTCCTGGATGGCACGTCGAACGGTAGGGCGACTGAGCCCCAAACGCTCACCAAGTGAAACTTCATTTTCCAAGCGCGAACCGGCGGCCAAACGACCTTCGGTTATGGCCTTCTCAATGCGCTGCGAGAGCTGGAAGTAAAGGGGAATCGGGCCAGAGCGGTCGAGGTCGATGAACTCGCTCAGCGGCAAAACGGTCTCTTCTTGGTTCAAGGAAAACTCCACGGTTACTTACACGGACAAAGGTTTGATTCTTTGTTATGACATTATCACCAGAGTGACAATTAGTCACTATGTAAGTTGACTGCAACCGTGTCGTGAAGAGCTCCATTAGTGGCCAAGACGCTGGCGGTGTCTTCGGTGAGAGGCCCGTTGATTGCTGAGAATCGACCGCCTGCCTGTTCCACGATTGGAACGAGGGCAGCGATGTCATAGAGTTTCAAGTCGTGTTCGGCAACGATGTCGACTGACCCTTCTGCCAGAAGCATGTAGCTATAGAAGTCACCGTAGGCACGAGTTCGCCAAACTTTGCGGCTTAGGTTCATGAGCTGATCCAGGTATCCGTAGGAATCCCAGAGCTGAAGGTTGTTGTAACTTAGGGACGCATTCTCGAGGTCGGCAATTGCGCTCACCTTGAGGTCTCGAACCGAGCCGTCGATGTCTGAAGTCTTTGCGATCCCGGGTGCTGCCCACCAGCGGCGTCCGAGTGCGGGTGAAGACACTACTGAAACAACGGCCTTGCCATCAATCGACAGCGCAATCAAGGTCGCCCAAACCGGAACGCCTCGCATGTAGTTTGCCGTTCCATCGATCGGGTCGATGATCCATTTGCGGGTGGTCGAACCCGAGTTACCAAACTCTTCTCCCACAATGCCGTCATTGGGGCGCTTGGCTGCCAGAACGTCCTTGATGGCAAGTTCAACTGCGCGGTCGGCATCGGTTACCGGGCTGCGGTCAGGTTTGGTCTCAACGTGAAGGTCTAGGGCGTGAAATCGAGCAAGGGAAATAACGTCGGCGATTTCGGCTAGTTCGAGTGCTAGTGCGAGGTCTTCTTGGTAGGTCACGATAAAAGGTTAACCCGCCAGAGAAGCGATTAGGCGGCGAAGCGAGTCAACGCGACCAGCATTGAGACTTCCTGCAGCAACAGCTTCGTCGAGGTCGCAGTCGGGGGCGCCAGCTTCGTGGCTGCAATCGCGAGGACAATTCTTGGCAACTTCCCAAAGATCGGCAAAGCTCTTGACCAGATTGTCTGGGTCGATGTGGCCAAGACCGAACGAGCGAACGCCGGGGGTGTCGATGATCCAACCGTTGCCAAGGTCGATGGCTCTGGCCGAAGAGGAGGTGTGTCGACCGCGACCGGTGACCTCGTTAACCACACCAACAGCACGATCCGCCTTTGGCGAAAGTTCGTTTACCAATGTCGACTTTCCTACACCAGAGTGACCAACGGTAACGGTTACGTGACCGGATAACAGTGTGCGAAGTTCATCGAGCTTGGGTGAATCCGAGCGAGTCTGAATCACCGGAATGTCGAGCGAATCGAAATTTGAGAGGAACTCAGCCGGGTCTTGTAGATCGGTTTTTGTAATTACCAAAATTGGGGAAAGACCGGCGTCATAGGCGGCAGCGAGGTAGCGGTCTACTAAACGAGTTCTAGGTTCCGGGTTGGCTGCAGCAATCACAATTGCCATCTGGTCGGCGTTGGCAACAATCACGCGTTCGACCACATCGGTGTCATCGGCACTTCGTCGTAGCAAGCTGGTGCGTTCTTCAACGCGCACGATTCGAGCCAGAGCACCAACCGTTTCCGAGGTGTCGCCGCTTAGAGCCACGCGGTCGCCAACAACCGCTCCGGTCTTGCGAATCTCTTTACCCATGGTTGCCATGACGATACGGTTGTCGCCCTCGAGAAGCACGTGGTAGCGACTCTTGTCGACGCCGGTGACCATGCCGATTGGCGCGTTTTTGTATTCTGGGCGGTTCTTGGTTCGAGGCTTGTTGCCCTTAGGGTTCGGGCGAATGCGAATGTCGCTTTCATCCAAATCGTTTTGGCCCGGTTCTGGTTCGTAGAGCCAGCTCACTAAATTTTTCCTAGCATCTGGGTCCACATTCGAGCGAAGTTCGGCATGGTCTTCGATGTGGTTTCGATGTTCTCAACCAAAAGCCCTGGAACGCGCAGCCCAATGATCGCGCCGGCAGTAGCCATGCGGTGATCCTCGTAACTGTGCCAAAGGCCGCCATGCAGAGTTTCGGTTGGGGTAATGACCCAGCCATCGGAAGTTTCCCTGCAGTCGCCACCTATCCGATTGATCTCGGTGGCCATAGCTGCCAGACGATCGGTCTCGTGTCCGCGAATGTGAGCGATGCCAGAAATCGTCGACGGGGAATCGGCCAAAACGGCGAGAGCTGCAACCACCTGAGCCAGCTCACCACCGATTGAAAGATCAATGTCGATACCTCGGATGTGACCGTTGCCCGTGATGGTTAGCCCGCGTTCGTCGCGAACGATTGCGGCACCCATTTGCTGCAGAATTCCGTCGAATTCATTTCCAACCTGAGTGGTAACGTTCGGCCAGTCGGGGATGGTCACCGAGCCTCCGCACACCATAGCGGCGGCCAGGAATGGACCAGCATTGGAAAGATCTGGTTCGATCTGCTTGAAGCCACCGGAGACCGGCCCTGGTTCAACTCGCCAAACTGCGGCTTCTGGCTGACTCACGGAAACCCCGCGCTCGCGAAGGCATTGCAAAGTCATTTCGATGTGAGGCATGCTCGGCAGGTGCTCGCCACGGTGTCGCAAAGTTAGACCGTTTTTGAAACGGGGAGCAACCAACAGCAAGCCAGAAACAAACTGCGACGAAGACGATGCGTCGATGGTTAGTTCGCCTCCCTCGACCTGGCCGGTGCCGTCGACGGTAAATGGAAGGGAGAGACCTTCGGCTTCAACCGAAACCCCGAGCGCCCTGAGCGAAAGAATCGTGGTGCCCATCGGTCTACGGCGCGCACCTTCGTCGCCGTCGAAGGTTACCCGTCCGTGATTCAGAAGGGAAAGTGGGGGAACGAAACGCATCACGGTTCCGGCTAAACCGCAGTCGATTTCGGCATTGCTGTTTAGCTTCGCCGGTGACACGGTTGGCATGGTTGATTCTGCGCCTGAAATCTCCGAGCCAAGAGCACCTAGAGCCTCGATCATTAGCTTGCTGTCGCGGGAAACCAATGCCCCTGCAAATTCGGTAGGTTCCTCGGCTATCGCGGCCAAAACTAGTTCGCGGTTGGTCAGAGATTTCGAGCCTGGAAGCGGAACCGTTGCATTCAGCGCGTGGCTAGCAAGCGGCGCTGGCCACTGGGAATAATTCGCTTCTGTCATCTGTTACTAAGTTACCACCGCCCAAAGCGGCTAACAAAGAAGGGGACTTATGGCAGTAATGACTTTTTCTTCACCAGCATCAAATCACCGTCTAAACTTGCAGACGATGACCTCCAAATCACCAGCCGAGAAGGCTGAAGCGCTGAAGCTTATGCAATTCGAGCAGCAAGCGATTCCACTGATGCCAAAGCTAATGCGTAAGGCAATGGAATACACATTCAACAACCGAACCGAAGCCGAAGATCTTCTTCAAGACACCTTCGCCAAGGCTTACCGCTACTGGGGAAGCTTCGAGCAGGGCACCAACGTTTACGGTTGGCTCAAGACCATCCTCAAGCACACCTCAATCAACCGCAGTGTCAAAGAGTCGAAACACCAACAGGTTTCGGTGCTCGACGGCATGGCCGATTACCAGCTAGGCGATGAAGCCCACTCGGTAACCGCTCGCGCTTCGAAGTCGGCTGAGTCGGAAGTTCTCGAGAAGCTCGCATCAAACGACGTTCAGGACGCCGTTGACAACCTGAAGCCAGAGTTCCGCGACGTGGTTCGAATGGCAATCGTCGACGGGTATTCGTACCAAGAAATCGCCGATATTCTCGGAATCAAAATTGGCACCGTAATGTCCCGACTACATCGCGGGAAGAAAACCTTGCGAGAAGTGCTTTATAACTATGCCCAAGACGAGGGTTACAACGTAGAGTCCGCAGCAAAAGAGGCTGTAGCACGCGAAGCTAAGAAAGGCGCCAAAAAGTGAGCATCGAACCGATTGACTGCGCCGAGTGCCAGGAACAGGTCCACGAGTACCTGCTTCGCGAAGTAAACGACGACATTGCCGCTGCCATTACCGCTCACGTTGCTAACTGTGATCACTGCGACGACCTTTACTCAACCGAAGACAAGCTAAACAAAGTCATTCGCGAATCGTGCGAAACCGAAACTCCGGAACAGGTAATCGCCAAGATTCGTCAGCACATCGCTGAACTCGGTTAGTTCAAATAACCCAAAGCGTTGGCGATAATCGCCGCGCGCTGATTCTCACCCAAAGAAATGTGACCTTCACCTGCCACGAAATGTAGTTTGGCCGTAGGAATGTTCTTTTCCAGCCAGTAACCGTGAGCGTGAGGAACCATGAAGTCGTCGTTTCCCTGCCAGAGTTCCACCGGCTTGGTGATTGAAGCGATATCGAAGCCCCAAGGCTCAACAAAAGCTAGGTCATCGTCCATCCAGCCGTAATAACCGGCTTCAATTGACTGACGGTAACTCTTAGCAACACCTTCGGCCGCACCATCATTTAGGGCTTTCTTGTCGGCCTCTCCGATTAGTCCACCGAATGCTTCGATGATTTCATCTGCAGTGACCTGAGCCAATCCAGAGGCATTGCGCTTCATCCAGTCTTCGATGGCAGCAGGGCCTTTTACAGCCTCGCCAAACTCGTCGTGGTTCTCTTCCCCCATACCTTCGAGGAAGTCGAGGTCGCTGGCTCCGAATGGCCCAACTCCGGCAATGCTAATGGCGGCAACGTTTTGGAACAGGGTGGTGTCAGCAAGGCAGTGAGGGCCTCCGCCCGACCAACCGATCGAAACCGTTTTGCTTATCCCAAAGTGCCGCAAAACCTCTTCGATGTCGGCTGCGTTATCGATAACGGTTCGACCAACGTGTCGATCGCTCTGACCGTAACCTGGGCGCGAGTAGGAGAAGGCAAAACCACCCTGCTTCTCAACCTCGGTGAGCCAAGACTCCCAGGTTGTTGTTCCACCTGGCGTGCCGTGGTGAAAAACCACTGCCTTTTCCTGTGGCGTTCCAGCCACGAGAAGTTCTAGTTTGCGACCGTCGGCAAGTTTGAGTTCGATTCGTTCCATTTCGTCAGTAAATCACAAGGGCGACCAAAATGTCACAGGCTCGTTATAACTTGTTCTTCCAAACCGACGAAAGGATTCACAAATGGCTAAAAACAAAACCTACCGCGCACTTCACGTGGTTGATGTTGAAAACGAAATCATGAGTGGAACCTTTGCATTGCAAGATGTGGTTCGCTTACACAACGCTTGGGATGCCACAGTAAAGCCACATGTTGGCGATCAGTATTTCCTCGCAACCGGCGATCGCACCAAGCAGGAGCTAGCCTTCGGCTGGCAGGATGCACGTCCGGTTTTTCGCCCAGGAAAAGACGGGGCAGATGATGCCATCGTTGAGTTCCTAGACATCGAACACATCGCTAAACGTTACACCCACGTATTCATTGGCTCAGGCGATCACAAGATTCAGCCAGCCGCCAAGAAACTAATTGCAGCTGGGGTGAAGGTAACCATTGTGGCTCGCCGCAAGCACGTGCACCACAGCTATTTCACCATTGGTGCAAAAATCGTGTATCTCGATGAGCAGTGGGCACTGGCTGCCTAATTTAGGCCTCTTGAACGCCTAACCAGTCGGTCCAGCCGCGGTTTAGAACCAACCAGGCGATGAGGCCGTAACCGACCTGCCCAGGAAGTCCTGAAGGGGAGTTCTGAAGTTCGGTGTTCCAGCCTTCGTGGCCAAGTAATGGGTGGAAACAATCGACGAATGGAATGTTGCGACGAGAGCATACATCTTCGAAACCCCAAGACAATTGCTCGACATCGGGATTAAGTGCCGCTTCCTTGTGAGGCGTTGGGCCGATCACAAATGGTTCGAAGCCGTGCTTGAGAGCATCATCCAAAACCGTGGCAAGGTTTAGTCGGCTGCGCGATGTGGATAGCCCGGCACGAATGTCGTGGTGGGTTAGGGCAATCGCAACCTTGGTTTGACCCAGGGTATTCACCCGTGAACCAACTTCGGCTTGCCAACGTTTTGAAAGTGTTAGCGAAGTGTCATCGGGGTTAGCCAAAGTGATTAGTTCGATGGTCGGGTCAACCTGTGGAGTTCTGGCCTGAACTCGACCAACCCAACCCATGCCCTTTGGGTCACCACTCGCGGTAACGAGTTGGTCGCCCAAAACGATTACGCGAAGTGATGACTCAAGTAGTTGCAAAGGATTCCTTAGGCGTCGAACGCGCGTTGAACGAGGTCAGCTTGTTCAGCAGCGTGAGCCTTGCTCGAACCGGTAGCCGGGCTAGCGCTCGCTGGGCGAGAAACAAGCTTGGCAACCTTTCCGTCCATGTATTTCGGAAGGAACAGGCCGATGTAGGTCCAAGGTCCCTGGTTGGCAGGCTCATCTTGAACCCAAACCAGTTCGGCGTTTGGATACTGGGCATATGCTGCCTTGATCTCATCGACCGGGGTTGGGTAGAGCTGCTCAACGCGAACGATTGCGGTGGTGCGGTCGTTGCGCTTTTCTGCCTCGGCCAGTAGATCCCAGTAGACCTTGCCCGAACAGAAGATAACGCGATTAACCTGCGACGCATCCAAGCCACGTTCGTCACCGATAACCGGCATGAACGTACCGTTGGTGAATGCTTCAACCGATGACGAAGCAGCCTTTAGGCGAAGCATCGACTTAGGGGAGAACACCACTAGCGGACGTCGAGGCGATGAATAAGCCTGGCGACGTAGGAGGTGGAAGTGCGAAGCCGGTGTTGACGGCTGAGCCACGGTCATGTTGTTCTGAGCACAGAGCTGAAGGTAACGCTCGATACGAGCCGACGAGTGGTCTGGTCCCTGACCTTCGTAACCGTGAGGAAGTAGGAGAACTACGCCAGAGTACTGGCCCCACTTCTGTTCTGCCGATGAAATGAATTCGTCGATGATGGTCTGAGCGCCGTTGGCGAAGTCGCCGAACTGAGCTTCCCAGAGAACCAGCGAGTCTTTCGCCTCAACCGAGTAACCGTATTCGAAGCCCATTGCTGCGTACTCGCTGAGAAGCGAGTCGTAGATGTAAAACTTCGCCTGTCCGGCACCTAGGTTGCGAAGCGGCATCCACTCCTGACCGTTTACGCGGTCGTGGAAAACTGCGTGACGCTGAACGAAGGTTCCGCGACGGCTGTCTTGGCCGGCCATACGAACTGGCTTGCCCTCTAGAAGTAGCGAACCAAAAGCTAGCAACTCTCCAAAACCCCAGTCGATTCCGCCTTGGCGGCTCATCTCGTGACGTTTGGTTAGTAACTGCTGAAGCTTCGGGTGAACCGAGAAACCTTCTGGCTGGTTTAGGTGAGCATCACCGATCAGCTCAACAACTTCCTTGCTGATAGCGGTCTGATGTGAAATCGTCGACTTCTCGCTAGCGGTAGTTCCAATGCCAACCGGGCGAGGAACTAGCTCAACTGGCTTGCTCATGGCTTCGTGCACTTCGGCGAAGGTGTTCTCAAGCTTGGCTTGGAAGCCGGCATTCGCCGCCTCGAACTCTTCGCGAGTGATGTCGCCTCGACCAACCAAAGACTCTAGGTAAAGAGTGCGAACCGAGCGCTTGGCTTCAATCAAGTTGTACATCAGTGGCTGGGTCATCGAAGGGTCATCACCTTCGTTGTGTCCGCGACGACGGTAGCAAACCATGTCGATGACAACGTCCTTTTTGAATTCTTCGCGGAACTCAAATGCCAACTGCGCGACACGAACCACTGCTTCAGGGTCGTCGCCGTTCACGTGGAAAATTGGCGCTTGGATACCCTTGGCGATGTCGGTTGAGTAAACCATCGAACGAGATTCGCTCGGCGGAGTGGTGAAGCCAACCTGGTTGTTGATCACGATGTTGATCGTTCCACCAACTTTGTAACCGCGAAGCTGAGACATGTTTAGAACTTCAGGAACCACTCCCTGGCCGGCAAATGCGGCGTCACCGTGAATCACGATGGGAAGGAATGGGAAGTAGTTCTCAGCCGAACCGTTGACCGAGTCAACCTTGGCGCGAACGATACCTTCGAGAACCGGGTTAACCGCTTCTAGGTGCGAAGGGTTAGCGGCAAGCGAAACCTGAATCTGAGCTCCGTCTGGACCGGTGAATAAACTCTCGGTACCGAGGTGGTACTTCACGTCACCAGAACCCTGAACGGTTGAGGTGTCGGTGTTACCTTCGAACTCCTTGAAGACCTGGCCGTAGGCCTTGCCAGCAACGTTGGTTAGAACGTTTAGACGACCACGGTGTGCCATGCCAATGGCCACTTCTTTCAGCCCAGCGGTAGCCGCGCTGCGAAGAATTGCATCGAGTGCAGGAATTACCGATTCTCCACCTTCAAGCGAGAAACGCTTCTGGCCAACGAACTTGGTTTGGAGGAAGGTTTCGAAAGCCTCGGCTTCGTTTAGCTTCTCCAAAATTCGCTGTTGCTCGCCCTTTTCTGGCTTGGCGTAAGGGTGTTCAAGCTTGTTCTGGAACCACTGGCGTTCGGCCGGGTTCTGAATGTGCATGTACTCCACGCCAACGGTTCGGCAATATGAGTCGCGCAAAATCTTGTAGATGTCACGGAACTGAGCCTTCGACTTGCCACCAAAACCACCGGTCTTGAAGGTGCGGTCTAGATCCCAAAGGCTTAGTCCGTGGTTCAAGATGTCTAGGTCTGGGTGAGTGCGCTGACGGTATTCCAGAGGGTCGATGTCGGCCATTAGGTGGCCGCGAACGCGGTAAGCGTTGATCAGTTCCTGGATGCGCGTTGCCTTGCTGCGGTCGTCGGAGTCGTCGGTGTTGAAGTCGACAACCCAGCGAACTGGCTCGTAAGGAATGCGAAGGTCGGCGAAGATTTCGTCGTAGAAACCGCGAGCGCCAAGCAGGAACTCGTGAATCTTCTTAAGGAACTCACCAGAACCAGCGCCTTGAATTACGCGGTGGTCGTAGGTCGAGGTCAGGTTGATTACCTTGCTAACGCCAACCTTGGTTAGGTGCTCTTCGCTCATGCCCTGGAACTCGGCAGGGTAGTCGAGTGCTCCCGCACCAACGATGCAACCCTGGCCCTTGGTGAGTCGAGGAACGGAGTGAACGGTACCAATGCCACCAGGGTTGGTTAGAGACACGGTGGTGCCAGCGTAGTCAGAGCCCTCAAGTTTGTTGTCTCGAGCTTTCTTGACTACGGCTTCGTATGCTGCAACGAATTCGGCAAAGTTCATCTTCTCGGTGCGCTTGATGTTTGGAACAACGAGTGCTCGAGTGCCGTCTTCCTTTGGGAGGTCAATGGCGATACCGAGGTTAATGTGCGGAGGCACAACTACCGATGGCTTGTCGTCGATGATGTCGTAGTAAACGTTCTGGCTAGGGAACTCTTTCAGAGTCTTGATGATGGCCCAAGCCAAGATGTGGGTGAACGAAATCTTGCCGCCGCGAGTGCGACCGAGGTGAGAGTTGATGACGATACGGTTGTCGATCAAAAGCTTCGCCGGTACGGTTCGAACCGAAGTGGCGGTCGGGATCAAAAGCGATGCATCCATGTTGGCAGCGATTGCCTTGCTCATCCCCTTGAGCGCGGTAACTACTGCCTGAGGTTCTTCGCTTGCCTCCGAGATGGTGTCGATGGCAGCGGTAACAGGAGCCTGTGCTGGAATCGGTGCTGGTCTGGCTTCCACCCGTGTGGTCTTCGCGACTACCGGGTTTATTGGAGCAGAAGTGGTTGCTGCCGGTGCGATTGATTCGGCGGCAGGTGCAGTGGTAGCGGCTGCGTCACCGCCGGGAAGACCGTGCTGCATGCGCTCCAAGATTGGCCACCATGCCTTATCAACGGAGTCGGGATTTTCTTTGTACTTCTCGAACATTTCTTCGACAAGCCATTTATTGGCGCCGAATTCGCCTTCGTCAGCTAAGTTCTCGCTGGATTCAGACAGCGTAACCACCTCTTCGTCGTGATGTTTGACCATGTCTAGCCTAGTGCCAAAGGGTATGCTGTCCTTACATATGAATGACTGGTTGATGCTCGGGTTGGGGTTTTTACTTACCCTCGGTACCGGGCTTTTCGTTGCCAGCGAGTTTTCTATGATCAACCTCGAGCGCAACGAGCTTGAAGCTCGCGCAGCCCGCGGGGAAAAGAACCTCGGTCCAACCATTCGCGCACTAAAAAAGACCAGCACCCACCTTTCCGGCGCTCAGCTGGGTATCACGCTAACTACAATGCTTACCGGTTTTCTCGCGGAACCCGCACTTTCTGCATTGCTCTCACCAACTCTCGAAGGTTTTGGTTTTTCCGAAACTATTCGGGAGGGAGTTGCCCTAACCCTGGGCATGTTCATTGCCACTTTGTTCTCCACCCTGATCGGTGAGTTGGTTCCGAAGAAGCTTGCACTTACGTTGCCACTCGCAACCAACAAATTCGTGGTTGGATTTCAGCTGGTTTTCACTTGGATAACCGGCTGGATGCTGGTTGCACTCAACAGTGTCGGCAATTCGATCGTTCGCCTCTTTGGAATCGAACCGAAAGAGGAGTTGAGCTCTTCACGAACCGCCGACGAACTTTCGTCGCTGGTTCGTCGTTCAGCGATGATGGGTGCACTCGATGCGCAAACCGCAACGTTACTCACCAAAACTTTGGCGCTTAGCCAACTTACCGCAGCCGATGTCATGACCCCACGTCCACGCATGTTCACGGTTGACCGTGATCAAACGGTGGCTGATGTGGTTGCGCTTACCAATAAGTCAGGGCACTCACGCTTTCCGATCATCGACGGCGATAGTGACTCGGTAGTTGGTATTGCCCACGTAAAGCAGGCGGCGGCTGTTCCACGCGAAAAGCGTGACGAGGTGCCAGTTGGTGCGATTCTCGTCGAAGCGATTCGCGTTCCGGAAACCATGGGTCTCGAAGCACTGATGGTTGAACTGCGCGCCAAAGGGTTGCAGTTGGCGATCGTAGTTGACGAATACGGTGGAACTGCCGGTTTGGTTACCTTGGAAGATTTGGTTGAAGAATTGGTTGGCGAACTCGCCGATGAACACGACCGAGCGAGAGCCGGAATCATTCGCGGTCTCAACGAGTCGGTAATTTTCCCTGGAATGACTCGTCCGGATGAGCTTGCCGAAATGGCTATCAAGGTTCCCGACGATGGCGCCTACGAAACCGTCGGTGGCTTTGTGATGAGTGCGCTCGGACGAATCCCAACTCGCGGCGATGAAGTGAAAATTGAAAACGGCGTGCTCCGCGTTGAACGCATGGACGGACGACGCGTTGACCGAGTGCGATTCACACCAGACGAACTGGAGGTGAGCGATGAGTGATCCAGTTGGAGGCCTTTGGGCTTTTCTATTCCTACTTCTAGGTAACGGGTTCTTCGTGGGTGCCGAGTTCGCACTAATTTCGGCAAAGCGCGCACAGATTGAACCGCGCGCCGAGGCTGGTTCAAGGCCGGCTCAGCTAACCATCAAGGGCATGGAACGCGTTTCGCTACTGCTTGCTACCGCTCAGCTTGGCGTGACCATTTGTAGCCTGCTGATCCTGCTCATTGTTGAACCGAGCATTCACCACCTGCTCGAACCCGTTTTGCTCTCCACCGGGCTGAGCGATGGCGGAGTTTCATCGGTTGCCTTCACTATCACTTTGATATTGGTTTCATTCCTGCACGTTGTGGTTGGTGAAATGGTTCCGAAGAACATTTCGTTCTCAATTCCGGAGCGCGCCGCGTTAGTTCTAGTGCCGCTGCTTTATGGTCTGGCGCTTCTGGTCAAGCCGATTGTGATTGCGCTTAACGCAACAGCAAATGGAATCTTGCGCCTGTTTGGAGTTCGTGCAAAAGACGAAGCCAACAGTGCGTTCACCTTGGATCAGGTTGAAGACATCGTTGAACACTCAACCCGCGAGGGTGTTTTGAGTGATGCCTCCGGAACCATTAGCAACACTTTTGAATTCACCGAAAAGAAGGTTCGCGACGTTGCCGTGAAGCTCAGCGAAGTGGTTTCTTTCCCCGAGTCGGTGACGCCTCGAGAGATTGAGGTGGCCGTTTCTAAGGTTGGCTTCTCGCGCTACCCGCTAACCGATGAAGATAACGACCTAATCGGTTACCTGCACCTGAAAGACGTTTTGGATCTCGACCTCGACGAGATGGACGAGGCGGTGCCAACCAAGCGAATCCGTTCTTTGATTTCGGTCCCAGACTCGATGGAGCTCGAAGACGCACTTGCCAGCATGCGACGCGTTGGGGCTCACCTCGCGCGTGTATTCAACCGTGGCGGAAAAGTGACCGGAGTTCTTTTCTTGGAAGACATTCTCGAAGAACTAGTTGGCGAAGTTCAAGACGCCACCAAGCGTGACTAAAAAATCGCTCGCTTGTAGCGTTTCGGAACATAGTCGATAGTTTCGCCAAGTTCTTGCGCTGCTCGAATTGGCCAAAATGGGTCACCCAGTGCCGCTCGACCAACCATCACTACGTCGACGATTCCGTGTTGCAGGATTTCCTCCGCCTGGGTTCCCGAGGTAATTGAACCCACGGCGGAAACCGGAGCATCGACTCTTGAACCAACGTACTCGGCAAATGGAACCTGATAGCCAGGGCCAAGTGTGAGCTTTTGCGCAGTCGAAAGGCCGGCAGAAGAGATGTCGAAGAGGTCGGCTCCAGCGTCTAGGCACCACTGCGTGACCGTGGCAGTGTCTTCTTCGGTCCAACCGCCTTCGATCCAGTCGGTTGCCGAGAAGCGAACGGCCAGTGGCAAATCGTCGCCGATAGCGGCCCTAACCGCGATCACAATTTCAATCAGCAGACGTGCTCTGTTTTCCAATGAACCTCCGTAGATGTCGGTTCGTTGGTTGCTGAGCGGTGAGAGGAACTGGTGAAGAAGGTAACCGTGGGCGGCGTGAAGTTCAATCAGGTCGAAGCCCGCGGTAACCGCACGATTTGCGGCAGCCACAAACTGTGCCTTGATCTCATCCAGTTCGCTCATTTCTAGAGCTCGCGGAACTTCGTAGCCTTCGAAAGCTATGGCACTTGGTGCCACAGTTTCCCAACCGCCCTCGCGAACATCAACCGACCCAGAACCAGACCACTCGCGATGGGTGGAGCCTTTGCGCCCGGCATGCGCCAACTGGATTCCGATTTTGCCACCGTTTAGGTGTACCGAATCGACAACCGCCTCCCAGGCGATTGTGTGTTCATCGTTCCAAATTCCAGCGCACCAAGGACTGATCCGACCGATATCGCTAACTCCCGAGGCTTCCGCAATGATCAGACCGGCACCGCCCTTCGCGAACGATGTGTAATGTACCAGTGCCCAGTTACCAACCACGCCGTCTTGCTCCTCGCAAGAGTATTGGCACATCGGCGGAATCCAAATTCGGTTGCGAGTGGTGAGGTTGCGCACGGAGATTGGTTCGAAAAGCTTGCTCATACCAATAGCCTAGGTCTGTGCTACCAAATCGCTTGCAGAAGTACCTGCGTAAACCAAACACTACCGATGACAAATATTCGCGCGGCGTGGTTGGATTTATCACTGGTTCAGACTCCTATCCAGGCGCGGCAATTTTGGGTGTTACGGCAGCGCTGAGAACTGGGATTGGAATGGTTCGATTTTTCGGTCCAGAAGTCGTCGAACGCCTGGTTTTGGAAGCCAGACCTGAGGTCGTTTGCGAACCCGGGCGAGTCTCGGCTTGGGTGCTCGGTTCAGGGCTCACCGAATCCGATGCCGAACGCCTCACTCAAAGTTTTGAAAGCTCGGAACCAAAAATCATCGACGCCGGGGCGCTAGCAATTTGTAATTTCGAAACGCTAGAAGGTCGAGCGATTTTGACTCCGCACGCTGGTGAAGCAGCCGCACTTATTTCGAGACTTGATTCCCCGATCGATCGTGCCGGAGTTGAAGCCGAGCCGGAAGTGGTGGCTCGCCAGTTGGCAATGCTCACCGGTCAAACGGTTTGTCTTAAAGGCAACATCACCGTGATTGCGAACCCGGATTTTGAAACGGTTTCGGTTGGCCCGAACCCAGCCGACCTTGCCACAGCGGGTACCGGCGATGTTCTGGCAGGAATCATGGGCTCCATTCTGGCGGCCAACCAAGATGATTTCGATTCACTAGACGTGGCCCAAACCGCGGTGTTGATTCACGCCGAAGCCGCCCGAAGGCTTTCCGAGCAAGGGCCGATTGCCGCGCTGGATTTAGCCGAACAGGTTAGGCAAGTAGTCGCCGAATGGCGAACCTAAGAGTTCAGTAGCTTTTCAAGCAAAGGTCCAACGATTTCCATTTCGATTAGGAAACCATCGTGACCAAACTCGCTATCGATCACGTGAATCTTGCCACCGATTAGTTCGCCGCCAATGTGCTCGGCAATAAGCTGCTGGCCGCTCAGCGGGAAGAGGCGGTCGGTTGAGATGCCAACTACCAAAGACTTCGCCTTGATTTGCTGTAAGGCTTGTTCAACGCTTCCTCGGTCGCGACCCACGTCGTGTGAATTCATTGCGTTCACGAGAGTGATATAACTGTTGGCGTCGAAGCGCCTTGTGAATTTGTTGCCATGGAAGTCGAGGTAACTTTCCACAGCGAAACGACCGCCATCGCCGAGGGGGCTTTTACCGCTTTGCCAAGTGCGCTCGAAACGTTCATTCAATTCGAATGGGCTTCGGTAGTTCAGCAGTGCCATGCGACGAGCCAGTGCGAGTCCTCGGTGCGGACCAAAACCAGCCTTGGCATCGTAGTAGTCACCTTCGGCAAAAGCAGGGTCGGTCTTGATGGCCTCAACCTGCACTGAGTTCAGAGCAATTTGGTCGGCAGTGGTAACCGGGGGAGCCGCAATAACGGCAACCCTGTCAACCGCTTCGGGAAACATGATTGCGAATTCCATGGTGTGCATTCCACCCATCGAACCGCCAATGATGCTGTGCCATTTCTTCACGTTGATGACATCGGTGAAGTGGCGAAGAGCTTGAACCTGGTCACGAATGGTCAGGTAAGGGAATCTCGGACCGTATTCTCGCCCATTTTTATCGAGAGTGGCCGGACCGGTTGAACCCTGGCATCCGCCGAGCATGTTTGGTGCGACCACGTAAAAGCGATCGGTGTCGATTGCCAAACCAGGTCCGATGATGCCGTTCCACCAACCTTCGGTTGGGTGCTGTTTGGAAGCCGACCCGGTTGCGTGTGAGTCGCCAGTTAGCGCGTGCATAATCAGCACGGCGTTTGAGGCCTCTTCGTTTAGTTGGCCCCAGGATTCGTAGGCGATTTTCGCGTTCGAGAGTTCGCTCCCGCTTCCCGTCCTAAATGATGGTAGGGGCGCAAATTCGCGGTCACCCGCTGGGTCTCCGTCACGCCAGGCACCAGAGGCTGGTGGTCTACCGACGAGTTGTCGACTTTGTTCATCGGTGATGAACGCAGACGGGACGGAGTCCTCAGAGGATTGAAATTCCAACTACTTCTTAGCCGCCTCGAAACCGGTCTTTAGATCGGCAATAAGGTCGTCCACCGACTCAAGACCGACCGACAAACGGACGAGACCTGGAGTTACACCGGTAGTCAGCTGCTGCTCAGGGGTGAGCTGCGAGTGAGTGGTGCTAGCTGGGTGGATGACGAGTGAACGCACATCTCCGATGTTAGCAACGTGGCTGAACAGTTCGAGTGAATCAACGAACTTAGCTCCTGCGGTTACACCACCCTTGATCTCGAACGACACAATAGCTCCAGCGCCCTTTGGTGCATACTTCTTAGCTGCCTTGTGCCACTTCGAACCCTTGAGTCCGGCGTAGTTAACCGATTCAACCTGTGGGTGCTTGTCTAGCCACTCTGCCAACTTCTGAGCGTTTTCCACGTGACGCTCGATGCGAAGGCTAAGGGTTTCGATTCCCTGAATCAGCTGCCAGGCGCTGGCTGGGGCAATAGCTGCACCAAGGTCGCGAAGACCCTGAACTCGAGCCTTGATGATGTAGGCAATAGCATCGCCAAGAGCTGCGGTGTAAACAACGCCGTGGTACGAAGGGTCTGGTTCGGTGAGTCCAGGGAACTTGTCGCTCTTCGACCACTCGAACTTACCGCCGTCGACGATTGCTCCAGCAACCACGGTTCCATGACCACCTAGGAACTTGGTGGCCGAGTGAATAACGATGTCGGCGCCGTGCTTTAGTGGTTGTACTAGGTAAGGGGTGGCAACGGTGTTGTCCACGATAAGTGGAACGCCGTTCTTGTGAGCCACGTCTGCAACACCTTCGATGTCGAGGATGCTGACCTTCGGGTTGCCAATGGTTTCGGCGAAGAACAACTTGGTGTTTGGGCGAACCGCGGCAGCCCATTCCTTTAGGTCGTCTTGGTCTTCAACGAAGGTGGTTTCAATGCCAAGCTTTGGCAGGGTGTACTTGAACAGGTTGTAGGTTCCGCCATAGATGGTCGACGAAGCCACAATGTGGTCGCCAGCCTCTGCGATGTTCAAGATAGCGAGGGTCTCAGCTGCCTGGCCTGAAGCCACCAGCAAAGCAGCGGTTCCGCCTTCGAGGGCGGCGATGCGCTTCTCGGCAACGTCCTGAGTTGGGTTCATGATGCGGGTGTAGATGTTTCCAAACTCTGCCAGACCGAAAAGTTTTGCGGCGTGCTCGCTTGAGTTGAAGGTGTACGCGGTGGTCTGATAAATCGGAGTGGCGCGTGCGTTGGTGGTTGGGTCTGGGGCGGCACCGGCGTGAATCTGCGCGGTCTCAAAGCCCCACTTTGCTGGATCGTTGCTCATGTTGTTGATCTCTCTCTAAGGTGTGCAGGTTTATACAAAGGTATGAGTAAGAAACCATCTCGGCAACATCGCCTGAAATGGTTCGTAACAAACTAGTTAGCTAGTCAGGGTGTCGATTGCCATCGCTGCTAGGAAAGCAGCTCCGAGCGGTAGCACGTCGTCGTCGAAGACCGCCTTATTGCTGTGGTTGCTCGGAGCGGTGCGAGGGTCAACTCCATCGGGTGCCGCTCCCATGAAGATAAATGCGCCAGGGATTTCATCCAGAACGGACGCAAAGTCTTCGCCGCCAGGAATCGGGTTTGGCATGTCTAAATAGCGCCCCTCGCCAAAGAGTTCGGCAATCACCTTGCGGCTACGAAGTACCGAATCGGCGTCGTTCATCAGAACCTTGCTAGCCGGGAGCCATTCGATTGCTACCTCGACGCCAAAAGCTTTGGCATTACCTTCAAGAACATCGCCAACGACTGCTCTGATTAGCTCACTGTGGTTTTCGCTGAAGGTTCGAACGGTTGCACCGAAGCTGGCAATTTCAGGAATCACGTTTTCGGTGTGGTCGTCGCCGGCCTTAACCCAACCAACATTCACCACGACGTCATCGAACACATCGAGACGCTTATTGATCGCGGTTTGCAAAGTGGCAATCGACTGGGCCATCGGTGAAATTGGATCACGCGAAAGCCAAGGCATTGAACCGTGGCCACCAGAGCCTTTGAAGGTGGCGATGAAACCGCCGGCAGCGGCCATCAACGGGCCAGGACGAGCGCCGAACATACCCTTCGGGTACACGCTGAATACGTGAACGCCGTAGGCTGCAACTGGCTTAGAGCCGGAAACCAGGTGCATTTCTTGCTCAAGCATTCGGTCGGCTCCAGCCAAACCTTCTTCGCCAGGCTGGAACCAAACCACAACATCGCCGTTCAGTTCGCTGCGGTGCTGGTGAAGCAGTTTCGCTGCACCAATGCCCATGGCAATGTGCAGGTCATGACCACAAGCGTGCATGTAGCCATTGGTCGAGGCATATTCAAGGCCGGTGTCTTCGATAACCGCGAGCGCGTCCATGTCGGCTCGCAGTAGAACGGTTGGGCCAGGTTTTTCGCCCCGAATTAATACGGCGGCGGCAGTGATTCCCGAACCTAAGAAAACATCCCCCAAGTCACTTACCTCTGACAGTACTCGATCTAAAGTTTTTGGAAGATCGAGGCCAAACTCCGGATTCTGATGTAGCTCTCGACGTATGTTTCGAAGCTCTTCGGAAAGAGCGCCCGCCTGCGCTGTTAATTCTTGTAAATTCAAGGTTAAACCTGCCCTTCTTGAGCCAGCATACAGGCGTAACTGGTTAGGCTTAGGCTGTGTTCTTCGAGCAAATGCACCCCACCTGGCAGTATGCCCTGGGCGATTGCCGCGACCTGCTTTTGCTCATGGAAGTGAACCTTGCTTGTGATTCTCGCGAGTACACACCAATCGACCAGAGAGTCATGCGTGCCCTTGAAATGAGCATGCACGATGTGAAGGTCTTGATCATTGGACAAGATCCCTATCCAACCAAGAATGTTGCCATCGGACTAGCTTTTGCAGTCGACCTGCAGGTTGAACCAAAGCTACCTCGAAGCCTTCAAAACATCTTGAAGGAAGTTCGCGATGACCTTGGATCAAAAGTGCGCGTTGGGGGAGACCTAAGTTATTGGTCGGCTCAGGGAGTTCTCCTGCTCAACCGCCACCTAACCACTCCGGTCGGCGAAGCCGCTGGGCACGAAAACCTGGGTTGGTCGAGATTCACCAACCGCGTGGTCGAAGAGCTTGCCAAGCTTCACGGCGAAAAGCTGGTCAGCATTCTCTGGGGTAAGCACGCAGCCGAGGTTGAACCACTTTTAGGTGCATCGCAAATCATTAAGTCGGCTCACCCAAGCCCGCTCTCGGCAGCCCGCGGATTCTTTGGCTCCAAACCGTTCAGTAAGGCAAATGCAGCACTCAAAAGCGTTGGCCGCAAACCAGTGAGATGGGATAGTTAATGGCACTCGATTCAGAAGCCCGTTGGCGTTTAGTACGCAAGGCAAAAGAGCAGCAAGTAAAGCCGGAAGGTGAAATCACCATTCGAGATGTTGAGCCTGGCGACCTGCGAGAAATCGCCGAAATTTACAACTTCTACGTGCTCAACAGTGTGATCACCTTTGACATCGAAGAGCAAACTCTGACCGATTGGAAATCGAAGCTCAAATACCTCCAGGGCTTGGAAATGCCGTTCAAAGTTGCGGTTAGCCCCTCGAACCAACTCCTCGGTTTCGGCTACTTCGCTCCATGGCGTCAGAAGGCTGCCTTCCGTCGCACGGTCGAAGACACCATCTATCTGAAGCCTTCCGCGATGGGCAAGCGCATCGGCACCAAGCTGCTCAGTGAGTTATTGGCTGCCGGGAAAAAAGCTGGCATTCGCGAAGTCGTCGCAGTTATTTCAGATAAGGGCGCCGAGGCTTCGATTGCACTGCACCAAAAGTTCGGTTTTGAAGAACAGGGACGCCTTGCCAAGGTCGGATTCAAAATGAACAAGTGGCTCGGAACTGTGATTCTCCAGAAGCACCTGTAAACACAGAAACTTCACAGAAAACAGACTTAGCCTTTAGTTATGAAACTTGCGCGCCTCGCCACGATTCTGGTTGGCTCACTGGTGTTGCCGATGCAACTGGCGATGCCCGCGCAAGCGCTAACTGTAGACACCCCAAACAGCGATGATTCAACTAACGTCGTTGGTCTTATCGTTACCTACAAAAAGGGCATCGACCTTATCGCTCCAAATGGCGAACCAACCGGTGAAAATTTTGCTTCGGTTGACTTGGAAAATTCGGTTCAGCTCGGCGATGGCTTGGCATCCGTTGATTTTGCCGACTCATTGAGCGCTTCGGAAGCTCAAACGGCGTTCGAGAACTTGCAAAATGACCCTCGCGTTGAGTCGGTTCAGTTCAATCGATTCATCGAACTGGCTGGGTCAACCGCTCGTCCGATCGCGGGTCAAATTCTGCCTGGCGATGGCGTCATCGAACTGCCGATAGTTTTGAAAACTGCCATTACCAGGGCTTCACTAAAACCGATCAGGGCAACCGACGCCTGGATGGCAGGAACCACCCCTCGAATCACCGTTTCCTGGAGCAAGCCAACCACTCGCTATTCCGGCAGCATTGTTGGCTATCGAGTTCAGATCAAGGTTGGAAGCAGTTGGGTGACTCTTAAGAGTCAAACCTCGTCAACGACCAGAAGCTACACCACCTCTAGTAGTTACCTAAAGGCGGGTACCGCCAGCCAGTTTCGAGTAGCACCGATTACCAAGGTGTACTCAAAGACCTATCTAGGTTTTTATCAAGCTGCCACCGCAACACCAACCACCGCACCTCGCTCGGTCGATGTTTTGGAAATTGTAAATAACCAAAATCACTTGCAGGTTTCTTGGGCTCCCTACTCATCGGCAGTAGATCGCGGCGGATTAGCCGTGACCTACTCGGTTCAGGTGGTAAAAACTTCCGATAACAGCGCGGTTACTTGCGCGGTTGCAGCCCCATACGCTTGCAACACCAGCGGAACGATTGCTGGAACCAACTACACCGCCAAACTCACGGTCACTAACTCCAGAGGCTCCGTGACCATAACCAAGTCGATTGCATATTTGCTCGCGGCTGCCATCACCACCGACGACATCAAATACACGAATCAGTGGTACCTAAAGTCATCGGAAACTTACTCGGCCAAAGTCAGCGACGCCTGGGCTATCGAATCGGGCCTAGATAGCGTCACCGTGGCAGTTCTGGACACCGGTTACACCGATCACCCCGACCTTCCATCGTCTAAGGTTTTGCCTGGCTATGACATGATTTCATCGTCATCGAGCGCGAATGACGGCGATGGGCGAGACGCTGATGCTCACGATGCCGGTGACTACATTTTGAACGTGGATCAAAGCGTGAAAGACAGTTCGTCTTGGCATGGCACGCACGTGGCTGGAATTATCGCTGCGGCTGATAACGACCAAGGCATCTTGGGTATCGCCCCGAACGTGAAGATTCTTCCAGTACGAGTGCTCGGCGCCGATGGTGGAACTACAGCCGACATCATTTCTGGAATCTACTGGGCTGCCGGCATTCACCGAGCAGGTGTTCCCGACAACCCAAACAAGGCCAAGGTTATCAACCTCTCAATTGGTGGTTACAGCGACGGTTGCGATAACGGAACCGAAGCTGCGCTCGCGGCTGCCAAGGCGGCTGGAATCACCGTGATCACTGCCGCAGGAAATGACAATCCTTCTGCGGATCACCTTGCCTACGCGTCACTAAGTTACCCAGGTAACTGTTACCCAACCATCAACGTTGGAGCTTCGGGAAAATCAGGCAAACCTGCCTTCTACTCAAACTTCAGTAACGCTCCAAACCAGTTCAACGCGAATCCATACGGCGTCGACATCTCTGCACCTGGCGGCGACTACTGCCAGGGCGGATCTTCTGCTCAGATTTACTCAACTCTGAACACCGGAACCAAGGGGCCACTAGCCGCGACCTACGCCTACGAGATTGGAACCTCAATGGCAGCTCCGGTTGTAAGTGGAACGGTTGCCCTAATGTATTCGGCAAAGCTTCGCCAGAATTCCAACGTGACTCTGAATGGGGCATTCGTTGATTCAGTTTGGAATGCACTTTCAACCACTTCTACACCGTTCGCTTCAACCTCACCTATGAACTGTGCATCAACCGGCAAAACCAGCATCCAGGATGGCGGCGCCTACGGCGGCTACGGTGTTGGTATCTTGAACGCCAAAGCGGCGCTCGACGCAATCCTTGGTTAGTTAAAAGCAAAAGACCGAAGTTTCCTTCGGTCTTTACTTGTCTTGGTGCGGAAGGTGGGACTTGAACCCACACGCCTATTAAGCGCTAGAACCTAAATCTAGTGCGTCTGCCAATTTCGCCACTCCCGCGTGACTAGATAATCTTAGCAACACTTGACTGTGGAAAACTTGGTCACTTCAAAATTTCTCGCTAATAATCTCGATTTTCATGAGTTCAGAAGTGTCAACACTCTCACGATTGGCTAGAAATCGGGCATTGAATGGTGCACCCCTAGTTTCTTCGATTCTTGACGTCGTTGATGAACATGTCGAAAATTCGCACAATCGTGAGTTGAACGAAGAGAAATTACTTACCGAAGTGAAGCAATCGCTCACTGGTTTTGCGTTCCTGCAACCGTTCCTCGACGATGAATCCATCGAGGAGATTTGGATCAATCAGCCGGGTGAAATTTGCTTCGCCAGGCAGGGCGTTCACTTCCGCGAGGAACTGGCTTTCACAAGAGAGGAGCTGCAAACTCAACTCGAACGGATGATTCGCGAAAGTGGCAGAAGGCTTGACCGCTCGTCACCTTTCATCGACGCCCAGTTGGGCGTGGGCTATAGATTGCACGCGG
Organism: Actinomycetota bacterium; assembly: GCA_041180065.1. Lineage (GTDB taxonomy): Bacteria > Actinomycetota > Actinomycetes > Actinomycetales > Microbacteriaceae > Rhodoluna. The sequence continues at coordinate 33,752 of JBEGSI010000038.1, forward strand.
TGATTCCGGATGTCACGCGAAATCACTTGAGTCTGAACATTCGCAAGTTCACCAAGGATGTTCTGACCATGCCAAATCTCCAAGAGCGTGGGGTAGTCACGGTCGAGCAAGCAAATTTCTTGATACAGCACCTTAAGAATGGTTCAAACGTCCTAATCTCAGGCGCTACCCAAGCTGGGAAGACCACGTTGCTCTCAGCGTTGCTTAGTTCCCTCGCTCCTATCGAACGGGTTATTTCGGTCGAAGACACCTTCGAGTTGCGCTGCTTGCTACCCGACTGGGTTGCCATGCAAACTAGGCCGCCAACTACCGATGGCAAGTTCGAAGTTGATCTCAGGAGGTTGGTTAGAGAGTCCTTGCGCATGCGTCCCACGAGGCTTGTGGTGGGTGAGGTTCGCGGCGCGGAAGCTCTAGACATGTTGATTGCGATGAATTCCGGCATTCCTGCAATGTGCACGATTCACGCCAATTCGGCTGATGAAGCTCTAACGAAGATAAAGACTTTGCCACTTCTAGCAGGTGGAAATATCTCTAGCCGATTTCTCGAATCACTCATCGGCGGATCTCTCGAACTTTTGGTCCATTGTGAGCGGGCAACCGATGGAACCCGGCGAATTTCATCTGTGAAGAGAATCGTTCCTGGCGATCCGCTCACCTTGGAAGAGGTTTTGTTTTGAGTTGGGCGCTGCCATTTATTGTGCTGTTTTTTCTCGTCTTACTGAGCTTTGAATTCAAGGCAGTCCGATTGAGGCGAAAGCGGCAGCGGCTTTCGTCGGCGTGGCCAAAATTCGAAGAACTCTACATTTCTGCTTTGGAATCTGGAGTTTCAATTCCGGAGGCGTTTAGATTTTCTCAGGATTTTGGACTGGGGGACCTGAAACCTGCAATTGATGAATTGGTTGCACAACTCGATCGAGGGGAGCGGGTTCAAGTTTCGTTGAGGGCTTTCGGTAAAACACTGAAACTGGGGTTTGCCGATCTTTTCGTGGAAATCGTTGACCTAGCTCACCGAACCGGTTCACAAAATCTGATTTCAGCACTGAAAGAACACGCATTCGAGGTCAGGCAAGAAGTTGTTGCCACGGGTGAAGTAGCTTCTCGAACGAGCGCAATCCTCACAGTGGCAAAGCTTGGCTTGCTTTCGCCTTGGGTGCTTTTAGCGGTTTTGTGTTTTAACGAGCGAAATAGAGAAAGTTTCAACAGCGGTTCCGGTGGCTTCTTGCTGGTTGGAGGGTTTGCTATTTCGTTCATCGCTTTTCGTCTGGTGGTAATGGCTGGTCAGAAAAAACCTGCCCCAAGAGTTTTTGGTTTAGTCGATGCGAGTTGAACGAGAAATCATGGAGCGAAATGAAATTGCTCAAATGGCAAGCTTGCTCGCCGTCGCTTTTGATTCCGGTCTCGGAGTGGTGGCTGCCCTTGAAGAAGTCATCCCGAGAGCAAGCGGACCGAGCGCGAGGAAGCTCCAGCGCCTGTTGGGCTCGCTTAGATACGGGGGAAACCTATACGAAGAACTCGACCTACTAAGAGTCGGAGAGAAACACCCTGCCCTCGACGAGTTGGTTCTAAAGCTTCAAGCTTCTCTTCAGTTCGGAACTCCGATCGCAACCCAACTAATGGCACTAGCCAGAAGTAATCGGGCAATTGTGGCTCAAATCAAAATTACGCAAGCCGCAAAACAGGAAAATCTGATGCTTCTACCGTTGGTGTTCCTGATTCTCCCTGTAACAGTGCTTTTTGCCATTTATCCCTCGACCCAATACCTAAATCTGGATTACTGAAAAGGAGAAGAAATGAGAAATACAATACGAGCCGAGCGGGGCGATGTTCCCGGATGGGTTCTGATCACACTAATGACCGCAGGTTTAGTTGTAGTTCTTTGGTCGGTCGCAACACCAGCCCTGAGTGGAATTTTGAATCAATCATTGAATAAAGTTGCGAACTTCTGAAAAAGGCTCGGCCGTTGTCGAATTTCTTCTACTCGTTATTCCGATGTTGTTTCTAATCTCGTCAACAGCCAGCGTGTCCTGGTATGCCTACGTAAAAACCCAAGCCCGAGTGATCGCCGCCAAGTCTGCCTTTCACCTCAGCCAACCAGACGGTGATCCGAATGAGGTGAGCATTAGAACTTTGTCTGATTTTTCATCCCGGTTGGGCATGGCAAACGTGCGAGTGGCCGCCGAGGTTATCGGGAGCCTCTCTGAAATTCGAATCACCTCCTCATCGCAGGCGCTCGCAGGGTTCTCTGGTCTTTCATTCCCTGAATTGGCGGTGACATCTCATGAAGTTATGGAGTTTGAAAGATGAATCGGGTTCAGCGATTTTGGAATTCATCGTCTTCGTCCTAGTTGGCCAACTTCTAATCTTTTCCGGCGCAATGGTAACAGCGCAGTCGCTTGATCAAAAAGTTCGGTTGGAGTTATTTGCCAGCCAGATGGCTAGGGCTACTGCACTGGGAAAGCCAGAGGCTTTGCAGGAGGTTCTCACGCAGGACTACAACCTTGAAGGCGTCTCGGTGTCTGCGGTTCCATGTCCAGAGAAGTTTGTTTGCCTAGTTGCTAGTCTCGGTGAGAGCAGGGCTAATGGAGTGAGCATTGTCAGTGGCTAGTGAGCGGGGTTCAATCCTGCCTATTGGTCTTGCTGGTATAGCGGTGTCATTGATGGTCAGTCTGGTTTTCTTGGAACTCGTGGGAGTTCAGTTGCAAACTCTTCGCAACAAGCAGGTTGCCGACGTTCTTTCTCTGAAAGTATCAGCAGATTTACTGCATGACGGAATTTCGCCGATTGTTGGTCTCGAATATCTGCCGGCAACCCAAATGGTATTTGGAGTAGCGATTGAACATTTGAAAATCCGACCCAGCCACGCGTCCGTAGTTAGCTTTGACGGAAAGACAATCGAAGCCACCGTCTGTAGTTACTGGTTGTCGATCAGTGGTATCACCCTAGGAAACAGCGGCGAAGTCTGCGCCAAGAGTAAAGCTAGAGCGATTTCTTAGGCGCTTGAATGTGAATTGGGATGTGCTTCCACATCAACCAAGATCCCGCCAGCGACAGAATGCCAAAGAACACGAACCCGAAGCCAAGCCCAACCGTTACGGCGGCTAGCGAAAGGATCGGAGCGGTGAGTGCAGTTGAACCGTCGATCATGAGCCGGAAAGCTGCCAAGAACTCGCCTCTGGCATCGGCAGGAGCTAAGTCGGCCCCTAGAACCATGATCAGTCCGGAACCCAAGCCATTGGCAATCGACATTGCTAAGCCAATCCAGAGAATGCCCCACTCATCGGTTGTGAGCGGCAAGAAGAACATGGTCACACCGAGCAGGAACATAGTTGGCACGGCGGCTGCTCGTCGACCCCACTTGTCCATGACCTGTCCCGATGTGTAGAAGAGAACCAGATCAAGGCTTGCCGAAATGCCAATAAAAAGTGTGGCGGTTGCAACTGAGACATCTAGATAGAGCGCCCACAGCGGAAGACCCAGGATGCGTGCTGTTCGAACAATAGAAAGGAAAGATGACGCAACACCCAGAGTGGATAGCTTCTTCCACTCGCGCTTGGTGATGTGCCAGGTGCTGTGACGCATTTGGTTCGCTTGGTCGGCCGTGCGATCCGATTTGGTTGTGAACACCAGCGCTCCGGCGCCAACGCAGAGTGCGATTGCCACCCAGTAAACGGCTTGAACGTCGCCGATGGCAATCAATCCTGCGGCCAGAAGCGGACCGAAAACACCACCGGCTCTAAACATTCCGCCGAGGATTGAAAGAGCCCGGGCTCTCACCCCGAAAGGAACATGTTCGGCGATGTAGGTGTGCCGCGCTAGACCAAACACGGCGGCACAAGCACCAATCAAGAAAACACCGATAGACATCGTTATGAGGCTGTCGGCTAGTCCAACGCAAACTACGCCGACTGCAGCGCTATAAGCCGCCCACATCATTCCTCGTCGCTCACCAACTATCGCTAGAAACTTCGCTGCGGGCAGGTCGGCGAACAAAACCCCGAACATTAGTAAACCTGCGACGATCGAGGCAGTAGCTAGGTCGGCGCCAAGTCGCTCGGCGCTCGCGGGAATCAGCGGAATGAGAGCGTTTTCGCCTATTGAAAAAAGAAGTGACGGCATGAAAACCGGAACAACAAGCCCACCTATGAGTTTGCGATTAGTTTTGGCCACCTGCCAATTATCGGTTACCTAAACTAGAAGCAGATGGCAGACCTAGACCTTTCCAAAGAAATCAGCGAACTCAAAGATACGTTTTCGAGTATTCGCGTGGTCGTTGACCCTGCGAAGCTTTCCGCGGAAGTTGCGATACTGAAAGAACAGGCTGCCAACCCTAATCTCTGGGACGACACCGCGAACGCGCAGAAGGTAACCAGCAAACTGAGCCGAGCTCAGGCGCAACTGGCGAAACTTGAATCCATCGCCTCAAGGCTCGACGACCTTGAAGTATTAGTTGATCTTGCGAATGACGCAAATGATTCCGAAAGCCAGAGCGAGGCCAAGGCTGAGCTAGAGGGACTTTCGAAAGACATTGGTGAGCTTGAAATTCAGACTCTGCTAAATGGCGAATACGACGCCCGCGGAGCTGTGGTAACTATTCGTGCGGGAGCCGGCGGCGACGACGCCACCGACTTCGCCGAAATGTTGATGCGTATGTATTTGCGTTACGCCGAAAAACACAAAATGCCGGCCCAGGTTCTAGACATCAGCTATTCCGAAGGGGCTGGAATCAAGTCGGCTACTTTTGAGATCGATACCCCGTTTGCTTTTGGAACGCTTTCGGTTGAGGGCGGAACTCACCGCTTGGTTCGCATGAGTCCGTTCAACTCTGCTGGCAAACGTCAAACGTCGTTTGCAGCCGTTGAAGTGGTTCCACTAATTGAGCAAACCGATGTAGTCGAAATTCCAGAAAGTGACATTCGCATCGATGTGTTCCGCTCATCTGGTCCTGGTGGTCAATCGGTGAACACCACCGACTCGGCGGTTCGCATAACCCACATTCCAACTGGCACCGTGGTGAGTTGCCAGAATGAAAAGTCTCAGATTCAAAATAAGGCTGCAGCTATGCGAGTTCTGCAGTCGCGTCTGCTGGAAATCAAGCGTCGCGAAGAAGAAGCACAGAAAAAGCAGCTTGCCGGCGACGTAAAGGCGAGCTGGGGAGAGCAGATGCGCTCCTACGTCATGGCTCCCTACCAAATGGTGAAAGACCTTCGGACCGAGTATGAGGTGAACAACCCTTCTGCGGTTTTTGATGGCGACCTCGACGGATTTATTTCGGCTGGCATTCGGTGGCGTAAACAGGCTTAAAGCACCTTTCCGCCTAGGCTGGAAAAGCAATGATTTCTATCGAAAAAGTTTCTAAGACCTATAAGGGCGCCACTCGTGCTGCTCTTGATTCGGTGTCGATTGAAATTGAAAAAGGCGACTTCGTATTTCTCGTAGGTGCTTCTGGCTCAGGTAAATCGTCGCTATTGCGAATGATGCTCCGCGAAGATGTTCCAAGCAAGGGAAGCATTTTCGTTCTAGGGGAGAACCTAATCAGCATCCCTGCCCGACGCGTGCCTTACTTCCGCCGCAACATCGGCATGGTGTTCCAAGACTTCCGCCTTCTTCCCAACAAGACCGTCTTTCAAAACGTTGCTTTTTGCCTCGAGGTAATCGGAAAATCTCCAGCATTCGTGGCCGATGCGGTGCCAAGCGTTTTGAAGTTGGTTGGTCTAGATGGCAAACAGGATCGCTACCCAAACGAACTTTCCGGCGGCGAACAACAGCGAGTTGCCCTCGCTCGCGCGATCGTGAACAAGCCTCAGCTGCTACTTGCCGATGAACCAACCGGAAACCTTGACCCAGCCACCAGCCAAGAGATTGTGAACCTTCTCGAGCGCATCAGTGCTGCCGGCACCACCATAGTTATGGCAACACATGACCGTGGAATCGTTGACCGACTCAAGCGTCGTGTGGTGGTTCTAAAAGACGGTCAGATTGTTAGTGACGATCGCGGTGTTGGCTACGAGAAAGCCGAGGAAGCGCGATGAAACTCGGTTACGTTTTCGGTGAAGTTGGCCAAGGTCTTAAGCGCAACCTGAGCATGGTTGTGTCGATTGTGCTCGTGACGTTCCTTTCCCTTAGTTTCGTCGGCACCGCAGCTCTGCTCCAACTGCAAATCGGCCAGATGAAGAACTATTGGTACGACCGTGCTCAGGTGGCGGTTTACCTTTGCTCTGAATTCTCACCAGCTGAGGCATGCCCCCAAGGCGAGGCTTCAGCCGACGTGAAAACCGCTATCGAAGCCAAATTGCAAGACTCAACGCTTTCCCCATACGTTGATAAGTACTACTTCCTTGACCACAACCAGGCTCTAGCCCAGTTCCAAGAAGAGTTCAAAGACAACACCATCACCAACTATGTAACCGCCGATCAACTAAATGAAACCTTCTGGGTGAAGTTGAAGAACCCTTCCGACGGCGCAATCATCACCCAGAGCTTCACCGGTGTCGCTGGCGTTGAAGAAGTTCGCGATCAGCGTTCGTATCTCGACCAAATCTTCAGCATCTTGAACGCAGCCAGTTTGGCCGCCATCAGCATCGCGCTTGTCATGCTCTTCTCAGCCATCTTGCTTATTTCAACCACAATCCGACAGTCGGCATTCTCCCGTCGACGAGAAATTGGAATTATGCGCTTGGTTGGTGCCTCCAACTTCTACATCCAGCTCCCGTTCATCATCGAAGGAGTAGTGGCGGCAGCGATCGGATCGATTCTGGCCGGAGGAACCGTAGTAGCAATCGTGCAGTTCTTCGTTCAGGGTTACCTCGCTCAGAGCCTTCCATTTACCAACTTTGTGAGTCTCGCAACCGCATTGACTTTGGTGCCAATAATCTTCGGTCTCGGCGTTCTCTTGGCCGCGTTTGCGTCAATCATTGCGATCCGCCGCTACCTTCGCGCCTAGTATTTAGCCAACGCTCGTTGGTAAACTGATTGGCTGACCAGATCGGTCAAAACATTGGAGTGAATCGTGCCCAGGGAAAAAGGCGAAAAGCTGGTTGCCAGCAATCGCAAAGCCCGTCACGACTACCACATCGAAGATACCTTTGAGGCCGGAATGGTTCTCTCGGGAACCGAAGTGAAGTCGCTGCGGGCCGGTCACGCATCCCTGATTGATGGCTACGCAACTATCGACGGCGGCGAAGCCTGGCTCGAAAACGTTCACATTCCTGAATACACTCAGGGCACCTGGAACAACCACTCGTCTCGCCGAAAGCGCAAGCTTCTCCTAAATCGCGTTGAAATCGGAAAGCTCTACCAAAAGATCAAAGAGTCTGGCTACACCATCGTTCCGCTGAAAATCTATTTCAAAGACGGACGAGCAAAAGTTGAAATCGCGTTAGCTCGCGGTAAGAAGGATTACGACAAGCGCCATGCCCTGAAAGAAGCTCAGGACAAGCGTGAGGCCGCAAGGGCAATGTCTACCAAGGGTAAAGACTGGTAGTTCACAGGTAACTCCAAGGGTTTTTGTCGGGGCCACGGGCTACTATTGAACTACTGAGCAATCAGTGATTTGAAAACTACATATGGGGATGATCGGTTTCGACAGTGCAGCAGTGCCTGAATGAAGCGGGTCGTGAATGTAGCGTCAACACGTAAATGTCCGCTGCAAACTATAGGTGCTAAAGCTACTCGCACCGACTTCGCCCTAGCTGCCTAAGCGCAACTAGCCTGAAGTCCGTCAGTCCGGATTTGATCTCGTTCCGGGTCCTGTCGTTATCTTGAGATCTTGCTGTGAAGTTACGCCTTAGGGCTTCTCGGGACTTTTACTCAGGCTGGGTTTGTTGGTCAACTTGTTTCAGGGTATGGCCAAGACCGAGTAACGCGATACTGAAACTACACCCGTAGAAGAGTCAGAATCTTTGTTCTGGACGGGGGTTCAATTCCCCCCATCTCCACAAGATATATCCCATATGAAAGAAGCCCCCTAGCAATAGGGGGTTTTTCTTTTTATAGACTCTCAACTATGTCTAACTTGGGGAACGCAAAACCGAGCAATCAGGAAATTGTCGCGGCTATGCGAGATTTTTCGAAACAAAAAATTTCTTTGGGATTCTTCTCAGGCTCAAGTCGCAACATGGACGAGCAGCAGAAGAAGCTTCTACATAGGCCTCCTCTGCAAACCTTTGGTTTGGCAGTTCTCGCTATTTTGGGATTCGTCTTATTTGAAATTTTGACCTCGACGGCATTCGATATTCCTGAATTCATCACGGACAATTACTTGCTGTTGTGGGTCGTGTTCTTAGGGGTGCTGGCTGCTTTTTTCAAACTCCTAACGTTGGGAGCAAAATACGATGAACGGCGTCTGGCATTGTTCTGCAAAGCCAATTCACTGATTCAAGTTCCTTCGGGAACTTCTTACTCCGGCGACTTGCGCGATGGTTTCGGCACTGATGCAGCGTTCACGGGATTTGATAGTGCTGGAAAATGTTTTTCATTCGGACGAATTAACGGATGGTTTGATAAAGATCACAAGCCACCTACCCGGATGCACGGGTACAGCGTCGATCCCAATGCCGACGTCGAAAGCCTTCTATTTGTTCGAGTCGAAGCTGATGGGCTAAATCAACAATTGCAGTATTTCAGCCCGGATAGACCAGTGTCACGGGAACAGTTGGCCAACATTTCGGAAAAGGGTTTTCAGGCTGTGTCGTCGCTAGCGAGGCAGTATGCAGTGGTCGTGGGTGAGGGTGCGATTATCGTGTCAGGGGCTGCCGGCTCCCTTAATTCCGTTGCGGACAGTTTGTTGATTGTTGATTTAAGTTTGGAATCTCGTTGGAAATTGATGCAGAGACTCATCGGAGGTAAGTTGGCCGATGCTGTTGAAGGTCTAATTTGACCACAGAGCTCGTCGAGGTTAGAGGTTACGCCTACTAAACCACGACTTGACTTCTTCCGTAGCTAGACTGAAAGAGAATTCAGTCGAGTTCTTTTTATTCCTAGGGGAAACATGTCATTCGTAGACGCAATCAAGTCTTATTTCAAGAACTATGCAACCTTTACCGGTCGTGCACGCCGTAGCGAGTTTTGGTACACGGTGCTTTTCACTTTCCTAGTGAGTGCAGGGTTGTCAATTCTCTTTCCAGGTACCGTAATGGAAGTTAACGGCTTGGAAATTCAGCAGAATTCACCGATTGTGAGTCTTTGGTCACTCGCAACGCTGGTTCCTTCTCTAGCCGTGACCTGGCGTCGACTTCACGACGCTGGAAAGCCTGGCCCGTATTTCTTCTATGTTTTCATTCCGATTGCTGGAGTGATCATGCTTGTGATTCAGCTGGTCAAAGACAGTGCACCTGGCGCCAACGTTTTTGGTGACTCGGTAAAGTAATTTGATTTAGTGAGATGCCTCCTGGAAACAGGGGGCATTTTCTTTTGGTTGGGTAGCATTCAGTTATGACTACTCTCACTGGCCGCGATAAGTCGGCACTCTTGGTTATCGATGTTCAAAACGGCGTTGTTGAAGGGGCGTATGACCTTGAGAACGTTTTGAAGAATATCAACGCGGCAATCGACAAGGCGCGGGCTGCTGGCGTTCCAGTGGTCTGGGTACAGCACTCCGACGAAGAACTAGTGCTTGAGTCTCAAGATTGGCAGATTGTTCCGCAGCTTCAACCGGCTTCGGGGGAGCGCAAGGTGCGCAAGGTTCATCGCAGTTCTTTCGAGGCAACCGATCTTGAGCAGATCCTCGCCGATTTCGGGGTTGGCCACGTTTACATCACTGGCATGCAAACCAACAACTGTGTTCGCCACACCACTCACTCGGCGCAGGAGCGTGGATACGACGTTACGGTTCTAGCCGACGCCCACAGCACGACCGGCTACGACTGGGATGGCCACACCGTGGTTGCTAAGGATGTCGTCGACGAGTTCAATGACAATTTTGGCGGGACAGAATTACCGGGCCGTTTCACTCGCGCAATTGCCACTTCCGAATTGAAGTTCAACTAATTGTCGTTGCCGACTTTTCGACCCATTCGCCAATCTGATCGCGAAGCTTGGAATCCGCTATGGGCGGGCTATCTCGAGTTCTATAAAGAGACTTTGACGGACGCGCAAACCGAGCTCACTTGGTCGCGGTTTTTCACCGAGTTCAACCTTCATGGATTTGTGGTGGAAGTCGACGGACATGTGGCTGGTTTTGCTCATTGCTCGTTTACAAACTCCACTTGGCTGGAGAAACCAGACTTGTATCTTGAAGACCTTTTTGTGTCTCCGGAATTTCGCAGGCAAGGGTTGGGCGAGTTTTTAATTGAAGGCTGCGCCAAGTTTGCTGAGGAGTCCGGTGCTAGGCGTCTCTACTGGCAAACACAACGCACCAACGAGTCGGCTCAGAAGCTTTATTACAAGGTGGCGAGTTTGAGTGAGTACATCATTTTCGAAAAGGTGTTCAAGTGATTAGCTGTTCGTTCATATTTAGCCCTGGCGAATACGATTCCGAGTTCCATGAATTGGATGGAAAGATTGAGGATTTTGCTTCGTCGCTGGAAGGTTTTGTCGGCGTTGATCGTTGGGTCTCGGATGATGGAAAGTCGCGAAACTCGATTTACTATTTCGATGGCATGGATTCGGTGAAGCAGTTATCTCGATACCCAGAGCACTTGGTGGCAAAAGAGAACTACAAGAAGTGGTACTTGGGTTATCAAATTGTGGTCAGCGAGGTTACCGGTTCTTACGGTGATGGGTATTTCAATCACCCCACAAACAAACGCTGAGATTAGGATTTAGGTATCTGGGGAGATTCTCCGGTTATCGCTCATCAGCATAAGGATTCACGAGTTACCTTGCCGAGGATTAAGCCAGCTGCGCTTCCCAAAACCGTTGGACCGTGGTTCAGCTATTGGGTTGAATATCTGCCGGTTGAGTCGCTTGGTGAAGAGCGCAAGAAATGGTTCCGGACTACGGTTCAAACTATCTTGAAGGGCAATCCGTTCGGGCGCAGAGACCTCAAAACCATCGAAGTTTCCGATCTCACAGAGTTCCTGGAAAATTCGGTTTACGGAAAGTTCTCGCGTCGGGAAACGGCAATGCTTCGGGCTTACTTTCACACCGCATTGGTTGCTGCACGGAATCTGGGTGGTGCAGAAAACTACCTCATCAAGAAGTACTTCACTAAAACTCAGCTGCTAAACCGGCGAATCGGACTTTCGCTTTTGTCGGTTTCTGTTGTCTTCGCTGTATTCGTTTCCTCACTAACTCTTGATCGGGTGGTGCGGAAGAACGAGGACATGCTTACCGCTTCGGCAACGGTGTTGCGAGAAAACGGCTTTGGTGTTGCCGTGGCATTTGCTGAGGACATCTACTACAGCTATCTAAATCCGGCCAAGGTTGGAGGGGAGCCTACTGCCAAGCCGAATTCAGACATCGTGGGTGATTTGCCGAAGTTGAACATTGCTACTGATGCCCTGGTTGCCAATAACCCGGCTTGGGGTGTGGCTAAGGTTCCCAGCAAACTTCCGGAACGTTTGGTTTCGCCGGTTTCTCCGCTAGCCGGAGAAGGGGAGTGGACGCCAACCAAGATTCAGGTGAATGGCAATACAGCGATTTGGATTGCTCAGATTCGTCCTGATGAAGTTCACACCAGCTATTGGGCAACTGTTACCTGGTTTGATCCAAAACTGGTTGCGTTTGCTCAGGTTCCTGGCACGAAGATCCCAGAAGTTACCGGCCTAGAGGATCGAACCGGACAGGTTCCAGCAAACCTAAAGCGGTTCTACGTGGCAGGGCTCAACGGCGGTTTCTTGATGCGAGACAGCCAGGGTGGGTACCAATTTGGCGGCAAGGTTTATAAGCGGTTGATTGGCGGTAAGGCCTCGCTAGTAACCTATAACGACGGATCCATCGACGTGGTTCAGTGGGGTCGCGATTCGGTGCGGCAAGACATCCAATCGCTTCGTCAGAACATGGAACTGATCGTTGACGGCGGAAAAAGTCAGGTTGAGAGCGAAGATCAGTCGAAGTGGGGCTGGGTTTGGCAAGGCGTTGGTTCGGGTAAGAACCTGGTTTGGCGAAGCGCTGTGGGTGTTCGTGCCGATGGAACCTTGGTTTATGTAATCGGGGCGGCTATGAGCGCTAAATCTTTGGGGGATGTATTGGTTCGCGCTGGCGCTGAACGAGCTATTTTGCTCGACATGAATTCAGCGTATGCCAACGGTTTTCTTTACGGGCCATATCGAGGCGGTTTGAAGTTGGACCCGGCAAGCACCAGATCACCGGAGCGTTTTTGGTTGCCTAGTGAGCGTGACTTTATTGCTGTGTACGCCAAGTCGCCTAAGGCTAAGGCCGATTAGTCCTGGCTGGTTAGCTGGGCGATTCTCTGGGGAGTAACTCCCAGTAGCACAGCGATGTCGCGCATGGTTAATCCCTGGCTGCGCATCTGACGAACCACTTCGCGAATTTCTGCTGATGCTTCTTCTTGCAATTTCGCAGCCTGCTTCATCTTTTCCTGAGCGGCTTCCATGTCGCAGATTAGACCTGGCATGCTGGCGATGACCTTGATCACCACATCACAATTGTCGGTAATGCCGTAGTTTTTGGCGGCCTCTTTTACCAGTGCCTCAACTTTGTCGAGGCGCTTAGCGCTCAGGTGAAGGTTTTTGAAATCGGGTACTTCAACGGTCCAGCCGTCGGCTTCGCGTTCGCAAAGAGCCTTGACTTCCATGCGACACTCCGATCTATTAGTAAAGAGGCACTTGACTTATTTAGTAAAGCCGTGCTTTACTTACAACTGTAAACCTCAAACATCGGAAATACAAGGAAAGAGAATCATGCACATTGCACTACAGATCGTTGGCTGGGCACTAGCCATTCCACTAGTTCTAGGCCTAGGAAAAGCCGGACTCTGGAAGCTAACCACCCCAATCGAGGCACTAGTTGCAGCAGGACTTACCTGGACCAAAGAAATTCCTGTTTTCCTCGTTCGACTAATCGCGCTTCTAGAAATCGCTGGTGTTGCCGGCATCATCCTAGCTCCTGCAGCCGACCAGTTCTTGGGCTTGGCATGGGCCGCCATCTGGGGTGTTCTAGCCGCAGCCGGACTTGCTCTAACTATGTTGGTAGCTGCTCTAATGCACATCGTTCGCGGAGAGTTCAAATACACCTGGAAGAACAATGTAAGCCTGTTCGCTTTTGCAGCAGTTCTAACCGTTGTTCTAGCCGCGCTTCCAAGCGTTGCCTAGCCTTTAGAAAAATCGGCTCTGGTGGCTGCTCTCTCGAGGGTGGCCATCAGAGCTTTTCCAGTTAACACAATCAAAGTCGCCGTGGTGACAGCCCGTCCGGTGTCCCAAATGAATCCACCAGACACCAGCTCAAACTGAACGAAACGGATTACGTTTTCTCCGAGCGAACCGCCTTCCAAGAAAGACAATGACGTGTTGGGTCCAACGAATAGCGGCCAGGTAAAGGCAGTGAGGAAAATTCCGTAGAAGAACGAAGCCAACACTGCAAATCCCGAAAGCCAGACGAGCCTTATTTTGGGGGAGTTGTGCTTCGGAACTAAACCGGCCCCAGCGCCAACTAGCGCAGCGGCAATGAGTTGGAATGGCAGCCATGGACCAACGCCACCTGAAATTAGAGCACTCGACAAGATGCTGGTTAGCCCGAGCAGAAAGCCAAATCTCGAACCAAGAACGTAACCTGCCAGGATGATCAACGCGAAGGCTGTTTCCATGCCGGCAACACCCGCACCAAGCAGGCGAACCACAGTGTTCACTCCTGCCAGAACACCAAGAAGGGCAACATTCTTCGCATCAAACATTGTTGACCACACCGCCCTGAAGGTACTCGGTTTTGGTGGCAATCGCTTTGGCGAATTCGAGATCGTGGGTGGCAACGATAATCTCGACACCTGATTCTGACAACCCTCTTAGATGGTTTACCAAAGAGGCTTTTGCGTCGAAATCGAAACCTAGGGTTGGTTCGTCGAGCATCAGTAAGTTGGTGGTCTTGGAAAGTTGAATGCTTATGGCGAGGGCCAATTTCTGTCCTTGAGAAAGGTCTCGAGGATTTTGGATTAGGGCAACTTCGCCAACCAGGCTCTGGAAAATTCCGGCTGCGGTTCCTTTTTCACTTTTGGAATCCAAATCGGCCATCGCAAGTTCTTCGCCGACAGTGTTTAGAAAGAGCAGGTCAGAGGCTGGCTGGGGAACTAGCACTCCGCGTTCGCTAGCCAGTTTGCGAAGGTGAGTAGTCTTACCTGAACCGTTTGGCCCGAACAAGGCGGTAATCGAACCCGCTGAAGTTTCCTCACGAACTAGTTTTCGAGTCGTTGGCTGACCGCATGTCAAACCTCCGATTTCCACCGTGAACTTTAGATCGGCAAGTTTGTTCAAGAGCTCAACTCGATGCTCGGCAATGACAATCGTCACCCCTAGGTTTTTCAAGGTTTCCAAAGTGTTTAGAAGACTTCGTGAACTGGGTTCGTCGAGTGCCGAGAATGGCTCATCTAGTAGGAGAACTTTATCGTTCGCAATCAATGCTGCGGCAATGGCTAGCCGTTGTTGAAAGCCGGCCGAAAGTTCGTGAGGGTTTGTGTAGAGAAAATCTTGTAATTCGAAAACGTGCGCGATTTCGGTAACTCTGCTCGTGATTTCTGGCCGACTTACGCTTCGCTGAATTAGTGCAAACGCAAGCTCATCGAAGACCTTGTCGGCAACGAATCCGTCGCGGGGGAATTGATTTACATAAGCGCAGCCTGGATGGCGACCCTGAATCACTTTGAGAAGTGTGCTCTTACCGGAGCCGGTGTTGCCGCTAAGGACAGTTAGCGAACCGCTAGGAATCGAAAGGCTCACGTTTTTGAGAACCGGGTTCGCCCCTTGATAGGCGAAAGTGATGTCTCTGAGTTCGAGTGCACCGCTCTTTTTTTCCTGAAACCGAGAACTTCCAAACCCACGCGACGACATTGAATCACCCAGATTGATGGCTTGGTCGATGGCATTTGAAACTACGGGCACTACCAGCGACCGAATCAGGTGAATCCCGCGGCGATGGGCTCGAAGGTTTGCTGCGGCCTTCACGCGATCGATTGAACGCACAATCTCTGGCGTGACGCTGAGCGAGATATTCAATGCCGTTGTAATGGTCTTCAGGAACCTCGGACTTTTGGGTAGAAGTTTCCGAAAGTCGACAAGGGCGTTTATCAGCCCAAATCCCAACACCCAGGTTGCGAGTTTCAAACCGTCGACGGCACTGACGACAAAGTTGTCAAAACTAAATTTGTCGAAGACCAGCCTGAACACAACGCGCGCCAAAACAACCAGCAGTGCCAACCAGAGGTACTGCTTGAAGATGATTAGGCGCGATTTGAGCAAGCGTTATTCGCAGGCAAACTCGGTTGGATTTGGCAGCTTCAACTCGGTGGACTCGGTTTCCATATAGACCCAACCTTCCCAGCTTCCGCAAACTGACTCATGATCCGAGGCGCCGGTTGTTGCGTAACCCCAAACGTCGTTGGTCGGCAGGTAGTAGCCCCAGTAAGCGCCAGAAGTGTCTGAATCGTCGCACTTGGCAGCTTCTGGCTGCTGGTTGATCTGGCAGGCAAATGCAGTTGGGTATTTGTTTGTTCCTCTAACTTCGAAACCAGCAGCACCGAATAGATCCCAGCCGTTGCCGGCGTAGCTTATGGCGCAGTGAGTAGTGACGTCGCCTTTGAAATCAACCGACAGCGTGACACCTGGAACGTCCTGGCTGCAGGCGCCATCAATCCAGCTGGCGCGTTTGGCGTCGGTGACTGGCTTTTCAGCGGGGGA
>JBEGSI010000039.1:0-54619 GCA_041180065.1 Actinomycetota bacterium
AATTTCATGATGCCTGTTCTGCCGAGACAATGGCGAAGGCAAGAACGCGCTCAGTGCGAGCGACGCCCAAACTTTCGACCGCAGTCCACGACGGTAGATGAGAGTTACTAGCTCGAGGCAGGCAATCCGACTTCTAAGAGACTTAGTCACGGTTGCGGGTCAGCGCCGGATTCACACCGGCTTTCCCTGCAAAGAGTTGAGTGGTTCTAGTTTAACGGCAACCAGGTGGCAGCCCACGCGTAGCCAACGAAGATGGCCGCGTCGAGTAGGAAGTGAGCGAACAGCAACGGCACCAGTTTCCCAGTGCGCTTATAGATGTAACCAAAGACCAGCCCCATGATGGCGTTGCCCACGAAACCACCGAAGCCTTGGTAGAGGTGGTAGGTGCCGCGAATAATCGCGCTGAGCCAGATGATCTTGGTGTCGCTCATCCCGCGTTCGCGCAGTCGGGTAAAGAGGTAACCAATCATGATTACTTCTTCAAGCATGCTGGCACCGATCGCACTCAGCATCAACATCGGAATTGTCCACCAGTATTCGATGACGTCTGTCGCAACAACTTTTGCGGCCGCCCCAATTACTCGAGCACCGAGGTAAAGACCTAAGCCTGGGATTCCAATGGCAGCAGCAAGTGCCAGACCAACCAGCAGCTGTCTTGTCAGTTGGTCTCGAATCACACCGATTCGTTTCAAGGCGCCAGCTCCGAGCAAGAAAAGCACTAGGGCTACCGGCACTAGGGGGAAAACATTGCCCGCAAGCTGGTAACCAAAGTCAAGCCACTGTTGAGCCGCTTCGCTTCGGTTGATCGTGGTCGTGCTTCCGCCAAGTCCTTGCTCCGCGGTTAGTGCGGCAAGCAGGGCCAACACCGAGTAGATTGCTGATTTACCGAGACTTAGGCCAAAGACCAACCAGAGCTCTAAATCCAGACGACGCTTTAGCTCCATAGTGCTCGGTATCCGATTGAGAGAGCCAACGCGATGATGAGTAGGCCGCCGAGAAGACCCAGCCAAACGCGGAAGCGGTTTGTTGTGATTCCTCGAACAGCCAGACCAACGAACACCAGTGCCTCCTGCCAAATTAGCGAACCCACTAGAACGGCGAAGGCGAAAACTAATACGTTGGTGAGAGTCAGTTCGTAACCCATGTTGGCCACGTTTGGTGCGATCGCGAGGAAGTAGAGGGCGGTTGGGGGATTGACCACGGTGGCGGCTACAAACGTTCCAAAGGTTTTAGCAACCGAACCGCTCCCGCCAAGAGCCAGTGAATCAATGTCCTTTTGCCCAATTAGTTTCAGGTTCTTAACCAGAGTTTGAATTCCAAGCACCAGGAGAATGGCAGCACCCACCAAACCCAGGGCAAGTTTTAGCGTGGTCAGCACCGAAGCAATCAAACCGCCAATTACAAAAACCGCTAGCGCGTAAGTGCCATCAACGGTTGCCATTCCAAGTGCACCGACCACACCATGACGAAGTCCGCGAGAAATAGTGGTGTTCACCAGCATGATCGCCATTGGGCCTACCGGTATAGCCAACGCCAAACCCGCTAGAAAGCCAATCGTGAAGAGTTCCCACATAGGTCCATTCTCTAACAGCCAACTACCAGCATGGGCAAGGTAACCTTGAACCAGTTGTCTTTAGGGAGTGCTTTGAAGCGTTTTATTTCGTTAGCCGCTGGTTTTTCGCTGATTGCGGCAACCCTCACCGGTTGCACCACACCAAGTTCGGTTATCCCAAACACCCATGTCACCATCGCCGAGGTGGGAACACTAACCACTTTGAACTCAGACGTTTCTGAGTCGGCCGCTAACAAGATTGCCAGCGATGTTGCTGGTTTAACCATGCAGAACTTCTACGAGATAGCGCAAGACGGAAAACTTGTGGCCAACAAATCTTTCGGCAAGGTGCAGATCATCAAGGAAGAACCGTTCACGGTCGGCTACACATTGGCCGAGACTGCACTCTGGAGCGATGGCTCATCGGTTGATTCAACCGACCTAGCGCTCGCGGTGGCTGCCGCGAAATACGAAGCTTTTGACTCGACTCACTTCGCATCGACACTATCGACCGCAACCATTGTTGGCACGCCGAAGCCAGGCGGCACCGAGCTGGTAATTACTTACCCAAACCCGGTGGCGGATTGGCGCACTGCTCTCAAGATTTCAGCACCGGCGCACGTGGTCGGTAAGGTTGCCGGATTCAGCGGCAACGTGGCAACGGTTCGTGCTGGAATTATTTCGGCAATTGCCGCCAAAGACCTAGAGAAGTTAACCAAATTGGGATCGGCTTACTCATCGGCATTTGCGCCTGCGGCCGAAATCACAAATTTCGCCACCACCGGCGCCTACACAATCAACAAAGTGTCTGACCAAGCTTTGGAACTCAAAGCTGTTCGCGACTTTGCTGGAACCCATTCGGCTATTGCCGAAACCGTTTATGTGAATCTTTTTGCCGACAACGCGAGCGCGTTCAAAGCCGTTGGTTCAG
Organism: Actinomycetota bacterium; assembly: GCA_041180065.1. Classification (GTDB taxonomy): domain Bacteria; phylum Actinomycetota; class Actinomycetes; order Actinomycetales; family Microbacteriaceae; genus Rhodoluna. Next base: position 2,484 of record JBEGSI010000039.1, read on the forward strand.
GCAAAGCAGATCTTTTCGCGCCGCTGGTGTCGCTCAACGAACCGCAGTCAGACCTAGTAACTCAATCCCAAGCTTTGGACACCAAGAAGGTAAAAGTGCTGGCACCTACCTCGGCTCAATCTGAGCAGTTCCTCATTAACCTCAGCGGTTTCACTTTCTCCGATGCCACCTACAACTCTCCTAAGACCGGCGGCATTCTTCGTCAGGCGTTTATGAACATGGTTCCTAAGGCTCGGGCAAATGACTTTGCTTCACTAACTCAAGTAATAACCCGCTCCGATTCTTTCGTTTACTCGAGTGCGTCGAAGAATTATTCGGCGGTCTCGGCTTCCAATGGAAGCGGCAACTACCTGCTTCAAGATGTTGAGAAGGCAAGCGAGCTGGTTGCCAGTGCAAAACTGTCGTTCACTCCAGTGGTTAAGGTTTTGTTCGACACCGACGACCCAGCTGCGGTTGCCGAATGGACCCTGCTTTCAGACCACGCCAGTTCAGCCGGTTTCCGGTTGATGAACATATCGTCAGACGACCCGAGCCAGCGATACAACAACAACGCCTACGACGTTTACCTTGGCAAGGCTCCACTAATGGGAGTTGGGTTCGGTTCGGTTCAGCAACTGGTTAGCGGTCCAAACCGTATGCCACAGGAGCAGTTCCTCGGGCTAACCGCCGACGTTAGGTCTGCTAGTGACAAAACTCTTGATGCCAAATTGCAAGAGCTCGACAAGAAGTTGTTTGAGCTAGGGCTGGGTCTGCCGATGTATCAGGTGCCAACGCTTTTGGTTCACAACCAGCGAATCAAGGGTTTGGTTCCGGATCCAACCGCTGCCACCGCAACCTGGGGTTACTGGACCTGGCAAGTTTCTTCAGACAAATAGCCGTTTCAGCGGTTAGACTTGAGTAAATCTACTTTTTCATGAGCGCGTATTGTCGCGCCCAATCTCAAGGATGTTCCCTATGGCTCAGGCCAAACGCGAAGAATTAAGAAACGTCGCCATTGTTGCGCACGTAGACCACGGCAAGACCACTCTGGTTGATGCCATGCTCCGACAGACCGGTTCGTTCACCTCACACGGTGACGTCAACGAGCGCGTCATGGACTCGGGCGACTTGGAAAAGGAAAAGGGAATCACCATCCTTGCCAAGAACACCGCAATTGCTTACAAGGGTGAGCACTCCGGCGGCAAGGAAATCACTATCAACGTGATCGACACCCCAGGCCACGCCGACTTCGGTGGCGAGGTTGAGCGCGGTCTTTCAATGGTCGACGGTGTTGTTCTGCTGGTCGACGCTTCTGAAGGTCCACTTCCTCAGACTCGCTTCGTACTTCGTAAGGCACTTGAGTCGAAGCTTCCAGTTATTCTTCTGGTAAACAAGACCGACCGTCCAGATGCTCGCATCGACGAGGTTGTTGAAGAGACCCACGACCTACTTCTAGGTTTGGCTTCTGACCTTCACGACATCGTGCCAGATCTAGACATCGATGGCATCCTAGAGCTTCCAATCATTTACGCTTCTGGTCGTGCGGGTATCGCCTCGCTAACCAAGCCTCAAGACGGCACCATGCCTGAGGGTGACAACCTTGAGCCACTATTCGGTGCAATCATGAAGCACATTCCTGCTCCTACCTACGACGACGAAGCTCCGCTACAGGCGCACGTTACCAACCTCGACGCCAGCCCATTCCTTGGTCGTTTGGCTCTGCTTCGTATCTTCAACGGCACCCTTCGCAAGGGTCAGCAGGTTGCTTGGGTTCGCCAGGACGGCACCACTCAGACCGTAAAGATTACCGAACTGCTAAAGACAAAAGCGCTTGAGCGTTTCCCAACCGAGGAAGCCAACCCTGGCGACATCGTGGCGGTGGCCGGTATCGACGAGATCACCATTGGTGAAACTTTGGCTGATCCAAACGACGTGCGTCCACTTCCAATGATCACCGTTGACGACCCAGCCATCTCGATGACTATCGGTATCAACACCTCGCCAATGGCCGGCCGCGTCAAGGGCGCCAAGGTCACCGCACGTTTGGTGAAGGACCGTTTGGATAAAGAACTTATCGGTAACGTTTCGATTCGCGTTCTTCCAACCGAGCGTCCAGACGCTTGGGAAGTTCAGGGTCGTGGCGAGCTTGCTCTAGCCATCTTGGTTGAGCAGATGCGTCGTGAAGGCTACGAACTAACCGTTGGTAAGCCTCAGGTAGTTACCAAGCGAGTTGACGGCAAGCTACACGAGCCGGTTGAAGACATCACCATCGATGTTCCAGAAGAATTCCTAGGTTCGATCACGCAGCTAATGGCAGCGCGTAAGGGCCGCATGAAGAACATGCAGTCAAACGCTGCCGGCTGGACCCGCATGGAGTTCCTAGTTCCTTCACGTGGTCTAATCGGTTTCCGTACCGAGTTCCTAACCACCACCAAGGGAACCGGTATCGCCAATGCCATCTCGGCTGGCTATGAGCCTTGGGCTGGCGAAATCGTCACCCGTCAGAATGGTTCTATGGTTGCCGACCGTGCCGGTGTGGCAACTCCGTTCGCCATGATTGCTCTGCAAGAGCGCGGTTCGTTCTTCGTTGAGCCAACCACCGAGGTTTACGGCGGAATGGTTGTGGGCGAGAACTCTCGCGCCGACGACATGGAAGTTAACATCACCAAGGAAAAGAAGCTCACCAACATGCGTGCTTCGTCTTCCGATGAATTCCAGTCACTAACCCCACCAAAGAAGCTCAGCCTCGAAGAGTGCCTCGAATTTGCCCGTGAAGACGAGTGTGTTGAGGTAACGCCAGAGGCCGTTCGCATTCGCAAGGTCGAACTCGACCCGAACGTTCGCGCTCGTGCGGTATCTGCTCGAAAGAACGCATCGAAGGTCTAAGACAAAAAACTAGAGGCGGGTTTCCCAGAAATGGGGAGCCCGTCTTTGTTTAACGATGGGAAAATGAATCGTTACCAATTTGCGACCTGATTTGGGAAGATTTTCGGTTCTTGCGAGCCTCGGTGGTGTTACTTTGAATCTACATTTCACTAACATTCGCTGGTGAATGTAAACCCACTACGGAGGAATAAATGATTAACAAGAAGCTAGCGCGCGCTGTTGCCGCTACTGCTGGTGTTGGTCTAGCATTCGCGGGCTTGGTCGGCGTAGCCGCCCCAGCTCAGGCTGCAGAGAACCCAACCACCAGTTTCAAGATCCACTTGAACGTACCTGCTGAAGTTGCTGCCCAATGGAACATTTGGTCATGGGGCGACTGCAACGGAGCGAACGACAACACCATTGGTGCTTCGTCTCGCAACTTGGGAACCGATGCTGCACCAAACATCGTTACCCAGGACTGGACCCCAAACTTCTCGAACGATGACGCCTACGGCTCATACGCCGAGTTCACCGTTCCTTGTACCGTGACCGCATTGAACAACGTAATGCGCACCACCGAGTCATGGGATGGCCAGGAAGCTGCCGCTGAAGTTCCAGCTGTGCCAGAAGTTCCTGAAGTTCCTGCTGTAGTTGACGACCCAGCTACCACTGATGTCGACGAGACCGCTGCAGCAATTCCTGCTGTTCCTGCTGTTCCTGCAATTCCTGCAAAGGTTGCAATCCCAGCATCAGACAAGCCTTTCGGTGGTGACAACATCTTCCCAGCTGGTGAAAGCTGGTGGAACGTTAACACTGGTAAGCGCGAGTACCCACTAAAGGACATCGTTAGCATCAAGGTTCACTTGAACGCAAAGCTAGCTACCCTTCAGAGCCAGGGCTGGAACTACTACAGCTGGAACACCAGCGTTACCCCTCCAAAGCTTTCGACCACCATCAAGGCTTACAAGGGCAAGGTAGACGCTAACCTAACCGGTTGGGGATTCTCAGGTTCAGACAGCTACGGTTCATACGCAATCATCAAGACTGCTCGTATTTACGCTGGAAACGTTGGCCTAGTTCTTCGCCGTTCGGGCAAGATCGGTGCCGGCACCATTCCTGCTAACGGTTGGGGTGGCCCACAGTCGGGTGACTTCAAGAACACCGATGGCTTCACCAACGGTTTCAAGCTAGGCGCTCTTGAGTACTGGCAGTCACTAGGTTCAGGCGACATGCTAACCGCAAAGCCAACCTTCGTTGGTCGCTACGGCGCAACTGCAACCTACGCTGCAGGCAAGCTAACCGTAACCCCAGTTCGCCCAGCACACGTTTCACTGCAGGGTATGTACGCAGACAAGATTGTTGTTACCGCCAAGAAGGGCGCTACCACCAAGACTTGCACCATCTCGAACACTGCACTTGCAACCGTTTCACCATCATGGGGCCTTGCCTCAAGCTGTGACATGGATGTAGCTCAGGGCGCTGAAGTTCAGCCTTGGGAAGTATTCGTTCGTGGCTCTGCAACTGGTGTTGGAACCGCTCTACTTGGCCCATCACCTGCCAAGAAGATCAACGTTCCAGTTCTATAAGTAACTGAACAGGCAAAGTGGGTTCCGGCTTCGGCCGGGACCCACTTTCTTTTATCTCTTTTTGGTAACAAAGGACTTCCTTTGTAATCCCCAAATTAAACCGAAATGTAGATTTGAAAGATAAATCAACTGAAAGAAGATCTTTGTGCGAAGTCTGAAATTGCGTAGCAAACTAACCGCTCTTATTGCTGCTGTAGGCATCACTTTCTCGATGATTACCTTCACTCCACCTGCTGAAGCAGCTGGTACTTGCCCTACCGCACAGTGTGCTCACCTGGTGGTTCACTACAAGCGCACTAGCGGCAACATTAATGACTGGGGACTATGGCTTTGGGCTCTAAAGGGTTCTGGTCTTCCAGAAACTTCAGTCACTCCGTTCACCGCTACCCGCGACAGTAATGGGTTTGGCCTTATCGACACTTACGTTCCAATTAGCGCCGGAGTTACCGAACTTGGTCTAATTCCTCGCCTTCAAAGCGGCTGGACCAAAGACATGGACCAAGACCGTGTTGTAAAGCTTGACGCCAACAAAAATGCTGAAATCTGGATCCAGCAGGGCGACGCCTACATTTACAACAACTCCACTTTCACATTGCCTGCTGAAATCTGGTCGGCCAACATCGAAACGATGCGCACCATCAAACTAGTGCTGAGTAAGGCGGAAAGCTCTATTAGCGCTTCCAGCCTGACCCTATCGGGTCTCGGTGCTCCTGGGATCGCTTCGGTCACCAAGATCTATGACGTAGCCGGCGGCGCCAGCTACAGCTACAAGCAGTGGCTCATCACCACCGACGCAGACATTCCTCTCGGAAGTGCGATCACGTTGACGCACACCCACCCGACGACTCCGTCTCGAACCTTTGGTAGTCACCTAGCGGTTCCGACCGGAGTATTTACTAGCACCGACTTCGTGAACAACTTCACCTACACTGGCGACGATCTTGGCGCGACTTACACCTCAGCCAAGACCGACTTCCGTGTGTGGGCTCCAACTGCTTCAGAAGTGAACTTAGTAACCTATACGTCAGCTACTCAGCTGGCTGCTGACGCAACCGTTATTCCAATGACCTCAGACGTCAAGGGAACCTGGGTTGCTTCAATCAACGGAGACAAGCACGGTTTGATCTACAACTACCGTGTAACTGTAGGTGGCAACACCGAAGAAGCAGTAGACCCTTACGCCCGCTCAGTTGCTATCAACGGTAACCGAGGCGTGGTTCTCGACCTGGCTCAGACCAACCCAACCGGTTGGGCGACCCACACCAAGCCAGCCTTCAGTGGCAAGCTAACCGACTCGGTTATGTATGAACTTCACGTTCGCGACGCGACTAAGGATGCATCTTCTGGTGTAACTGAAGCCAACCGAGGTAAGTTCCTTGGTCTAGCCGAGCTCGGCACCAAGATCAAGGTCGGTAAAGTTACTGCACCTACCGCTCTAAGTGCCATCAAGGACCTAGGCGTCACTCACGTGCAGCTTCTTCCTTTCTATGACTACGCTTCTGGTGGTTTAGAGGAAAACCCAACGTTCAACTGGGGTTACGACCCTAAGAACTTCAATGCTCCTGAAGGTCAGTACTCGTCAGACCCAACCAACCCGGTAAAGCGCGTTTCTGAGCTCAAGACCGCGGTAATGGCTATGCACAAGAATGGCCTTCGAGTAACAATGGACGTGGTTTACGGTCACGTTGCCTCGGCAACCGAGTTCAGCCAGCAGCTCATTGTTCCTGGTTACTGGTTCCGTCGTGATGGCGCGGGCGTTCTAACCAACGGTTCTGGCTGTGGTAACGACGTTGCAACCGAACGTCCAATGGTTCGCAAGTTCATCGTTGACTCGATGAAGTACTGGACCAGCGAGTACAAGCTTGATGGCTTCCGAATCGACCAAATGGGTCTTTGGGATGTCACCACACTTAACGCTGTTCGTGCCGGGGTTTCCTCTGTTGAGCCAACTGCCACCATTCTTGGTGAAGCTTGGAGCATGGGCCCAGCTATTGGTGTTCCTCAGGGAATCCAGGGCCAGCTGGTAAACATGCCAGGTCTAGGTGCGTTCAACGACGGAATCCGTAACGCCGTAAAGGGAAGCCCAGATGGTTCATCTGATGGTGGTTACGTAAACGGAAACCCTGCCGGAACCCTAAACGCGGTAAAGGCCGGAACCACTGGTAACACCAGCAGCACACTAACCGTTCCATGGTTCACCCTGGATGCTGGCCAGTCGGTCAACTATGCCGAGGCTCACGACAACATGACTCTGTTCGACAAGCTATGGGCTGTAAACGGAGGCACTTCGATGTCTACGGTTGCTTCACAGTCGCGACAGATTGCGTCGTTGATCATTTTGGCTCAGGGAACTCCATTCATCCAGGCTGGTCAGGAATTCCTGCGCACCAAGGATGGAGAGCCGAACAGCTACAACCTATCTGACAGCGTGAACAACCTAAAGTGGGGTGCCCGCGTATCGCAGGCGACCACCGTTGCGTACTACAAGGGCCTAATTGCTCTTCGTAAGGCTCACAAGGCATTCCGCATGAACACTCCGGCTGCAATCAACTCGAACCTAAAGTTCTTGAGCGCGCCGAACGATGTTCTCGCTTACTCGATCAACGGAAAGGCCGCTGGCGACAGCTGGTCATCGATCGTAGTAATCAGCAACCCTAACGGCTCGGCAAAGAAGGTCAACCTTCCTGCTAAGGGCAACTGGATTGCTTCCGTTTTGGGCAGCAAAGCCGGCACCGCAACCTTGGCAACTTACAAGAACACCAAGACCGTTACCGTAGCAGCTCACAGCACCTTAGTAATCCACAAGTAAAAGTAACCAATCCGTTATCGTTTGGTAGAAGTTAAGCCAATTTTTACCAACGGTTCGGGTGGAAGATAGTAATTAGCATCATCAACCTATGTGCGAAGGAAAGAAATGAAACTAGGAAAGATTGCAACTGGAGTTGCGACAGCAGCACTTCTAATGTCAACCCTTACGGTTGCTAGCCCAGCTGTGGCAGTTCAGAACATCGTTGTTTGGGCCGACAAGGGCACCATCGACACCATCAAGACCAAGGTTCAGGCCTGGGACACCGCGGAAAGCGCGTACACCGTTTCATTGGTTCAGAAAGACTTCTCAACCGTTCGTGATGCACTAAAGGTTGCCGTACCTAAGGGCCAGGGACCAGACATCCTTGCCGGTGCAGCACACGACTGGGTAGGAAACCTAGTTAAGGCCAACGTTCTTCTTCCGATCGACGCACAGCTTCCTGCAAACTTCAAGGACGACTTCGTGAACGGTGCACTTCAGGCAATGAAGTACAACGGCCACTACTACGGCGTTCCTGGATGGACCGAGAACATCGCCTTCCTTCGTAACGTAAAGAAGCAGAAGACTCGCATTACCAGCATCAACCAGGTTAAGAACGGCGAGATTGGCATCAACTACTCTGCCACGACCTCTGACCCTTACCACTTCTACCCATTCCAGACCATGTTCAACGCCCCGGTATTCAAGATGGACTCGGGCGGCGACTGGACTGACACTGTTGGCATGGGTGGAAGCGCTGGTGCTGCATACGCCAAGTGGATGAAGAGCAAGGGAACCGCATTCTTCGGCAAGCCTGCCGACGCCAAGATTCTTTGTAACTTCCTAAACGGAAAGATCAAGTACTGGGTAACCGGTGCCTGGAACATTAACGCAATTGAGTCTGGTGCTTCTGGATGTAAGACCGGCCTAAAGATTGGTACCGGCTATTCAATCGACCCATTCCCTAAGGGTCCAACCGGAATCACCCCTAAGCAGTTCTTGGGTATCCGTGGCTACCTAATGGTTGCCTCTGGTCCGGGAAACACCACCAACGTTGCCGGAGCAACCTTGCTAATGCGCTACATGTCTTCTGAGGCTACTCAGTTCAGCTTGTACGACAACTTCAACAAGACTCCTGCAAACAAGGCAGCTCTAAACCGCGCCAAGGATAACCCAGTCATCAAGGGCTTCGCTGACGCAGCAAACACTGTACCAATGCCTAACAGCCCAGCAATGGACGCCGCTTGGGTGATCTGGGGCAAGGCTCAGACCCGCATCATTCAGGGTAAAGAGTCGAAGCCTGACGTAGCCTGGGCCAACATGGTCAAGGCGCTACAGACCGCAATCAACAAGCTCAACTAGTAAGTTTGGTGACCAACGAGCGCTACCTTTGGTAGCGCTCGTTGGCTGTCAGAAGCGTTATTGAAAGGCAGAAATGGCTGCTGGTAAAGAAGTATCAAAGAACAAGGAAAAGAAAGTAAAGCCGGTATACCCGGTTAGTCTTTCAGGCATCATTTGGAAGATGGCAACTCTCGGCATCGTTGATGCTGTTGTCTTCTTCATGATTATGGTGATGGTGGCTCAGGAGCGCATCACCGAGTCGATCGTTGCCGTGATCGTTGCTCTGATCATCAACTGGATTTACCTTCGTCGAGGCGGACTTCCAGCCAAATACCTGGCGCCGGGCGTGCTTTTCCTAATCGTCTTCCAGGTTTATGTTCTTGTATTTAGCGGTTACACCGCATTCACTAACTACGGTTCGGCCCACAACGGCGACCAGAACCTAGCCATTCAAACCATCAAGAATGCCGCATACCGCGTTGTCGATGGGGGAGAAGACTTCGTAGTAGTTGCTGGAACCGACAACAAGGATGGCAAGCCAGCGCTGCTACTAACCAGCAACGTAGACAACAAGGTTTACCTTGGTAAAGACGGCCAGGAGAAAGTAGAAATTCCTGAGGGTAAGTACACCCTCAGCGAGGCATGTGCCGACCCATACGCTGAAGACACCACCACTTGTGCTCACGCAGCGGCTACCGCGGTTGGTTTCACTCCGGCAAATGTGTCTGAGCTTACGCCGTTCCAGCTTCGCAAGTATTACTCGCTTCGAATCGTCATTGACCCTTCAAACCAAAACTTGGGCATCAAGACGGCTGACCTGGCAATTGCCTCAGAAATTCAGGCAACTCTGTCATTCGACGAGAAGACCAAGTTCTTCACCGCCCTTGAGGATGATGAGAACGGTAAATTCGTTGCCGGCGACGTGTTCAAACCAGCAGAAAATGGTTACTACCACGTTGACGGAAAGATCAAGAATGCCCACCTAGACGCCGGTTGGCGTGTGGAGGTGGGCTTGAAGAACTTCGAGACCATCTTCACCGATGAGCAGCTTCGTGCTCCGCTTCTAAAGGTCATTATCTGGACCTTCGTCTTTGCCTTCGCCACCGTTGGCAGCACCTTCCTGCTCGGTATGGCAATTGCCTTCCTTTTCAACCACGAGAAGCTCAAGGGCAAGCGTTTCTATCGTTCGGTCATGATTTTGCCATACGCCTTCCCAGCCTTCCTCTCGGCATACGTTTGGGTTGGTCTGCTTAACAAGGAACACGGTTTTGTCAACACCGTTCTACTTGGGCAACCGGCCGATGGTGAAAATAACATCCCTTGGTTGTTAGAAGAAGGACCTGCGCGCTGGGCCGTTCTGTTAGTGAACCTCTGGTTGGGCTTCCCGTACATGTTCCTAATCGTTACCGGTGCACTGCAATCGATTCCGGCTGAACTTACCGAAGCAGCACGAATCGACGGAGCTAGCCCTTGGCAGAGCTTCCGTTTGATCAAGATGCCGTTGCTTTTGGTTTCGATTGCGCCGCTACTGATCGCGTCATTTGCGTTCAACTTCAATAACTTCACCATCATTTACCTGCTCACCAAAGGTGGGCCGAATGACTCCGGTGTGACCGACTATGACGTGGGTGGTACAGACATTCTGATTACCTTCGTTTACAAGATCGCGTTCTCTGGTACCGGTCAGAACTACGGTTTGGCCAGCGCCTTCTCGATCCTGATCTTCATCGTTATCGGAACCCTTTCGCTAATCAGCTTCCGCCGCACCAGGACTTTGGAGGACATTAACTAATGACTGCTCTAGCACCCCAAGACATGTCCAAATTCAAGTTCAAGCAACGCCGTCGTGGCCCTCTGAAGTGGTTACTCACCACCGGATGGCGCCACATGCTCGGCATGGTTGTAGTGGTCTACTCAATCTTCCCGATTTTGTACATCCTCTCAACCTCGCTTTACCCAAACAACGACATCAACGACACCACAAACCTGTTCGCTGAAATTGCGTGGGACAACTACGATGCTCTGTTGGCTAATGAAGATGGCAACCGCCCCTTCATTGCTTGGTACATCAACACCGTCATCATCGGTGTTCTGACCGCAATCGGTTCGGTTTTCCTTTCCGCACTTGCGGCGTATTCCTTCTCGCGTCTTCGCTTCAAGGGTCGTCGCGGTGGATTGATGTCGCTAATCCTGATGCAGATGTTCCCATCGATCCTCGGCTTGGTGGCAATCTTCTCGCTGATGAGTGACATCGGCCAGGTCTTCCCGCAGCTCGGCCTTAACAGCCAGCTCGGTCTAGTTATGGTTTACATGGGTGGAGCCCTCGGTGGAGGAACCTACCTAATGTACGGATTCTTCAACACCGTGCCAAAGGAAATTGACGAAGCAGCCAAGATCGATGGCGCGAGCCACGCTCGAATCTTCTTCACCATCACTTTGCGCCTGGTTGCTCCGGTTCTAGCGGTGCAGATGCTGCTCAGCTACATCGGTGTCACCAGTGACTATGTTTTGGCGTCTATCTTGCTAAGCGACCCAGAGAAGCTAACTTTGGCTACGGGTCTTCAGAGCCTAATCAACGACCCTTACTCAAAGGACTGGTCGATGTTTACCGCTGGAGCCATCCTGGCAGCGCTCCCAACCGTGATCCTCTTCCTGTTCCTACAGAAGTTCATCACCTCGGGTCTAACCGCCGGTGCTACAAAGGGCTAATAGCTAGCGAATACCGTTTGAGCGCAGGGTCGAGGAAACTCGACCCTGTTGCTTTACTACCCACTTTTGAACGCGAACCTGTTCGTCCTTTACGTCCTGTGCACTGTAAGAACTAATAACTGTCGACGCGGTCTTCAGTGCGGTTACAAATTTGGTGCTCGTGACCTTGGCAGAAACAGCCTTTAGCTGAAGAAGGTATTCCTTCTTGCAGACCGAGTAGGCGAGACACTTAGCAAAGAGGAGCCCGCGGGGCATGGTTTCTTTTCTGAAAGACTGTTGGATCCATGGGAAGCCTGCGGTTGGCTTATCTAGAGGCATGAAGTAGTCGTCGAGCAGAGTTCTGGTTTGTCGATTCTCGCCAAAGGTTTGGTCGGTTCCCCAAGGCAGGATGGTGAACTTGCCCAAAACATTGCTTCTGAAGAAGTGGTTGTTTTGAAGCGGGCCGGTATAGCCGTCCCAGTGGCCGAGGAAGTTTTCGGTGGCAAACATCTTTAACATCTCGGTTCGGTCGGCAACAGTGCCCAACTTTGCCCACCACTTGGATCCAGATGAATAGTTGGCGGCCGAAATCAACTTGCCAAGATCATTCTTATTCGGGGTGGCTGTCCAACCCTCTTTCACTAGGTATCGACCGGTTTCTTTAGCGCCGTCGTTGTAGCCAGGCTTCAGGTCGTTTAGGGCGATACCTTCGTAGAGGTGCTGGGTCACATCTTTGTACTTCGCGCCAAGGAATATGTCGTCGACCGATTCAATCGAGATATAGAGCCCACGTGAGGCGCCGTTGATCTTGAGGTCGGTCCAGCCAGTTCTTGGTGCAGGAACGCCCATTAGGTTGAATAGCTTGTAGGCGCCAAACTCATGAAGTTTGGAACCGTCTTGGGTCATTGCGTTGAGAGTAAGGTTCTTGAGACCAAGGAAGCGATTGCCTTTGAGTAGCTTCCAGTTGAAAGCAACTTTAAACGATGGGTGAGCGTTCAAACGTTCGAGCGAAGTGCTTCCCTTGAGGCGAAGACCAATATCGAGAGGGCCGATGGATTGACCATTCGCCGTGAACTTGAAGGTTGCGGCAACGTAATTCTTGGCCGTCGACGTGGTATTTAGCGAACTGGCGCTGGCGTCGGGGATTTCCAACTCAATCGAGGTAATGGCGTTTGGGTTGAAGAGGTTTGCCTGGCTTAGTGCGGCTGCATTGGCCTGAGTAGGCAAAGTCACAATTGCGCTAAGAGCCAAGAACAACGCTGTTGCTCTAGCTGTCCACTTCATTGTCTTAGCCTTCATTGGCTAAGTCTATGGCTACTTTTTCGCTGCCCAGGGTAAACGGTACTGGCGTAGGTAAATCGTTAGCGAAATCACAAGGAACGAGAACCAAGCGGCAGCCTGAATCATCGACGGCGCTGCGTTGTAGGCGATCGTGGTGCTCAGGAAGATCTCAATGAATGAATCTGGGGGAGTGATGAAGCTCAAGTCGAATGCGGTTGCCGTTTCTGGCAGCCATCCGAGCTCGGTGAATTCGCCGATGGAGTACTCAAGAATGCCGGCGGTCAGGACCAGAAGGTAACTTCCGGTGTATTTGAAGAAGCGTCCGAGGTTAATCTTCAGCATTCCCTTGTAGATCCAGTAGCCGAGAATTGCGGCAGCGGCAAGACCGGCGAATGCGCCAACCCATGCGTATTGGCCTTCGCCAGTGGTCTTCGCTGCGGTCCAGAGGAAGATCGAGGTTTCGATACCCTCGCGCACCACAGTGAAGTAGGCGATGAAGAATAGTGCCACGCCGCTGGTCTCGATGGCTGCGTCAACCTTGCTCTGGAGTTCTTTGCTCAGATGGCGAGCGGTCTTTGCCATCCAGAAAACCATCCAGGTCACAAAGATTACGGCCAGCAGGGAGGTGATGCCGGTAATGGCAATTTCTGCTGTTTCACTGGCGTGCTCTTCAATTAGAGATAGCCCAAGTCCGGCCAACAGGGCGGTTCCAATTGCAGCAACGACGCCATAGACGATTTTTGGAACATGTTGTAAGCGGTCAGTCTTTTTCAAGTAGGCAATCAGGATGCCGATGATGAGTGCTGCTTCGAGTCCTTCGCGGAGGCCGATCATGAAGTTTGCGAACAAAACAATCCTTAACTTAGGGTTACCTTACTTTAACGACTTTAGTTAGGTAACCCTAAGTTAAGCAAGTACTACTTGAGCTCTTTTAGCCAAGCCGAAGGTTCGCGACCGGCCTTTCGCATATTTTCCAGGCGCACTGCAAGCCACACGAGCAGCCCAGCAACTCCAAGCAGAATCGCCCAAAGGAACCACTCCTTATTGCTCAGCGGGTGGAAACCATAGGGGAGCACAGTAACGATGACACCGATTAGACCCGGGAAGAAAGTTCCGCCAAGTTCTCGAAGTGAACCCACCACCAAGAGCGCAAGTGAAGCCGTGAGCACAATTGAGAACCGCCACCAGTCGAGGTTGCGAATTTCCGTGCCGCCGAGCGTCGAAAGGGTGTGGAAGATCGCGGGAGCTAAGGCAATCGTGACTGGAATTCCGATGAAAACGATGCTCTTGAGTTTCAACTCGGTGTACTTGCGAAGCAACGACATAGCCCAGTAGATAACTGCGGCAATGATTAGCCCGCGTAGTTCTAGGTCTGCCGAACCGTTATCAATCGACGAGGTTCTGAACCAGAGTCCTGGCACTCCGATGAGCCAAAGCTCAACGGTGCCCACAAGGTTTAGACCACGGTTGCCCTTCAAGATGCCAATAACCATTGCGGCGATGGAAATTGCCAAAACGAAGAGTGTTCTGCTGATCTCTGTGGCATCCAATTCGCCAAATTGCTTGGTAACGCTAGTCCAGGAATAGAAAACGCTCGGAGTGATTGCTACCGCGATTGGCAAACCAAATCGATACAGCGTACCTTCAAGCAACTTCTGTTCTGATGCGAGCCTCAGGCCAACTACTACCGTTGCAAGCACAGCGATGGAATAAAGTTCCGGGCCATCCCATACAAGTTTGACATTTACATAAACATCTCGCACCAGTGCTACAGCAAAAATCAAACCGGTGATGCCTTGAGCAATGAGCCAGCCTTGCTGTTTACGTTGGTGCGTGCGCCATATGTTGTGAACCCAGATTATGCCAGTTGCAAGAAGTAGGCGGTTGGCGTTTTCGCCAGGTGTTGCGCTGTTTGGAAGAAGAGCAAAAACCAAGCTTGGCAAGGTAGCAATTAGTACCGGCAGGTCTAACGACAGGAATGACTGAAGCTTGCCGGTGAGCGAGCGGCCCAGCCATGCGTTAACCGCAAAAGCGACTCCAATAAGAAGCGAGTAAACCTCAGGCCCATCCCAGTCAAACTTTGTGACCTGGTAAAACTCGCGTCCCACAGCAAATGCCAAAGCCAAACCGCTCACGTATGAAGCTGCCAGCCAAGCTGACTGTTCACGTTGTTTGGTTCGAATCAGGTTGTGTGCCCAAACAATCGCTGAAGCTATGAGCAATCGAAGAATGTTTTCTTCGTCGCTCAGGTTTGGCAGCGCATAGATGATGCTTGGAACGGTTGCCACCAGGACCGGCAAGTCGAGCACAAGGTAGGTCGCTGCACCTGCCAGAAGTCTTCGGTTGAACAAAGCATTTGCAGCGAACACCGCGGCAATGAGAAGCGTGTACACCTCCGGTCCGGTCCAATCGAGTTCGGTTGAAAAATATAGTTCCCATCCGGAGGCTAGAGCCAAAACCAAGCCGCTGATGTAGGCAGCAACCAGCCAAGGAACTTGTTTTCTTTGTGTACTTCTCCACACGTTGTGTGCCCAAATGATGCCCGAGGCCAGCAGTAGGCGAGTGGCATTTTCTTGAGCGTTTTCGACCGAATTTGGCACAAGAGCGAAAAAGATGCTTGGAACCGTTGCCACGAGAACCGGCAGGTCTAGCCTGAGGAAGCGGCCGAGTGGCACCAGTTCACTCCGGCTCAACCAGGCTGCAACAGCCAAAAGAATTGCCGTGGTGATGCTGAGTACCTCGGGCCCGGTCCAACTGATCTCGAATTGAAGCATTTCAATTCGACTAATGAAGTAGGCCAGCGCTGCAGCCGAAATTTGCGCTCCAACAATCCAACCCGGCTGCTGGTCTGCTCTACTTCGACGAATCAATACGAAACTAAGAGAACCTAGAACCAGTGCAAGCCGGAGGCTCAGGTCGAGTTCTGATTGCCCAACGTAAACCGGTGAGGTCGCTAAAAGTGCTGCACCGGCATAAATGAATGCGAAGCTATTTGCCTTCCGTAGTTCAATCGCGAGGACAATTGCCAGAGGAACGATGGTCAATAACCAATATTCACTTGACTGAAGTGGAACAAATCGTTCGGCCGTCGTGATGACTAGCACAAGCGACAGAGCGGTGGTGGCTCTCGTAATCCATGAGGTTCTGTTGCCGTTTTCGCCGAATTGTCGGTTGGCCCAGAGAAGTCCGAGGTTTACCAAGGCTCCAAGCACGATTGCAATGCTGGCGAAGATTGCCGAGTCGGTTTTTGTGCCCCAAGCGTAACTCGTGACCACGATGCTCAATGAAGTCAGCCCATAGCCAACATAAGCCCAGCGGATATTCTTAGCGAGTAGTGAATATCCCAAAATCAAAAGGCCGTCTAGAAGTAAAAATGCGCTTTGAATCTTTAGCGCGTCAAAGCCTGTAAAGAACATCGCCAGAATTACTGAGAATCCGATTGCTACATAGGCTTGCTCGCTGAATCGATTTGCAAGTTCCTTGCCCTTGAATACGATCATTGAGGCAAGAGCGAGCGCCAAGTAGCCTGAGCCGACACTCAAAAGATAAATCTTGGTATCAGCTTGGGTGAAAGCTGGAAAGGCGACTAGCGATACGATAACCGACTGGGCAACTGGTATCCACTTGGAGTTTGGGAAAGGTTCGGCTTTAGCCCGCTCTTGAAGGAAGTTCACCAGCAATGGATAAACATTTACGACGATCAGGGAAAGTGCGAACGCAAAGGCAAAGCCAACCGAGTTTGGGTCTACATTGGTTCTGAAGTTTGAGAACGCAATCACCGTTCCGGCTAGCCCCAAGACATAAATCGGTACAACTCGACGTGGTTTGAATGACAAGTATTCACGAGCTGCCAAAACTAAGCCAAGCGCCAGCATGTAGTAACCGAGCGGTTCAAGTTTGTCGAATTCGCCCGGAACCAGGTACCAAATTGCACCAAACGTTGCGGTAACCCAAGCGCCGATGGTTACGGCCAAAGTAGGAAGAAGCAGCACTTTGGCAAATCGTTCCAGGATGAAAACCAAAAGCAACAGCGCAATCGCCACTGCTAGGCCTACCGTAAATTGCGCTGGGTAGATTACCGAAAGCACACCGAGCCCCAGGTAAGTCAAGCCGATTGCCGAAGCAGTGTCACGAAGCGTCAGGATGGTTGCATCCTTATCAACGACAGCGCTAACCCAACTTCGGTTTATTCTGGCTCCGACCAGCCAAACCACGGCTGCGGTTAGGGTTGCCATTCCGTCGAGAGGTTTGGTTGCTTCCAAGGCAAATTGCTGCAGAACGTCGATAACTGAAAACGATGCGAGCAGTATCGAAATGGCGACTCCAAAACGCTTGAGCGAATTGTCTTCGCGCTCCTGCAGATCTTTGAGATAGGCCTTGTCCTTATTGTCTTCGATTGCCCATTTTGCGTTTCGGGAGAGTCTCACAAAGATGAGCACGGCGAACAGGGCGATACTCAGTACCGCGATGCGCCAGCGATCCTCAAAGGCCCCAGCGGAATTGATAACTAAAACGATTGCCGATGCACTTAGCGATAGGGGTGCGATGGCTCGCCAACCGAAGTTTTTGGACCACATGCCAAGACCTAGCGATACCAAGGCAACGGTTCCAAGGTTCAAAGCCCAGAACCAGGCTGGCTCTTGGTTCCAATCTGTGAAACCCCAGCCGAAAGTGGTGCTGAACGACATGATTAGCGTCAGCAGCATCGCGCTGGAAAATACTGCCAAGAAGTTGCTCAGCAAGATTGAGAACCGCTTGAGTTTGAAGGCACCAAAGCCAGCTATAAGTCCCAGAGACAGTTCGAGCGTTGACCAGCCATAGACATTCCATTTCTCTAAGTTTTGAGAAACGAATACCGAAGCGGCAACCAGCACCATGAATCCAGCGGTCACAATGAGCCACTGGGTCACCGAAAGCTTTGGTCGTTCGCGCTTTGGCTTGATTTTCTTTGGCTTCTCTATCTTGGGCAAGACGGGTGCCACAACGGCAGCCGCTTCCGCGGTAGCGCGGGCTTCTCGTGCGTAAGAGTTGAAACTAGCCATGGCTTGCACGGTTTTGTTAAGTTGCTTGGTGCTGTCCGCGATCAAAAATCGTAGGCGATTGAATTCGCGAAGATTCTTCGATTCAAATTGATTGCCACACGGACAGGTGACTTTGTCGAAGTTGTCTAGTTGCTCGCCGGTAAATTCGTGCGCGCAAAATGGTGTTCCGAACATTTGGCCCCCCTGCCTAATGAAAAACGGTTAAGCCTTTTTTACCAGACCAAAGTTAATAACTTCGCATTCTTTATCAAATATTTATGCGCGATATCGAACATAACCCGAGTTGGAAATGAAGTAAGTAAGGTTGTATTTATGGCAAAGGCAACCTTCAACCCAAAGCGACTTCTGGTTGTGCACGCGCACCCGGACGATGAGAGCTTGTTTACCGGCCACGTCATCGCCGATGCGATCGCATCGAAGGCCGAAGTGTTGGTCCTCACTCTTACCCGCGGTGAACGCGGTCGAATGAAACTTGAAGAACTGAAATCGTTGGAGGGTAACTTGCCCTCGATGGGAGCATTCCGAACCGGTGAGCTCAAGAACGCTCTCCAAGCTCTCGGGGTCAAGCAACATCGATTCGCCGGAACCCGTGCCTACCATGATTCGGGTTTCCGTATCAGTCCGTTTGGCAAGCCAACAAAGCTAAAACGAGTCGACGAACTTTCGTTGGCCGCGGTGCACGTAGCTGTAATCGCAGATGACATTTACTCGGTCATCAACGATTTCAAACCAGACGCAGTGGTTACCTATAACCGCAAAGGCGGTTTTGGACATCCAGATCACCGAATGGCTCACGAAGGCACTGCAATGGCGCTTCGACGTGTTGCAAAAGAGAACAAGCGCAAGGCGCCGGAATTTTGGGTTATTGCCGAGCGCGGAGAACGCGCCGATGTTTCAATTGGTAGCGCCAAGACTGCACTGGTTAAAAAAGAAGCGCTGTCGGCTCACGCGAGTCAGGTAGCAGTTGGGCCAGAAACGTATTCAATTGCTCCTGGCAAAGATGTTCGATACGACCAGCAGGAACGTCTTCGGAAATCGTCGATTCGCCCGCTTCGTTGGCTGAAGCCAGCACTTATTGCCATATGGTCACTACCGCTCGGTGTATTAGCGGCCATTGCCGGAACCATGATTCATTCGATCCGAGCATCTAACCCTGAGCACTGGCCAATTGGGCTCTGGATTTCGCTCACCATTGTTTGGTCTCTCGCTCTCGCGCTTCGCCTGCTACGAAATTCAAGGGGAGCTCTATATTTGATGACCCTGAGTCTCTGGGGCACCCTCTTCTGGCTTTCGCAGCGGCAAAGCGGTGGCTCGGTAGCTATCCTCGATAACTTCGTGGGCAACTGGTGGGCCTATGGATCGGTAATCGGATGTGCGGTCGTAATCATGTTCCCGAGAATTCGTCCTGGTGTTTGGCGTAAAAGTGCGTCGGGTCACCGTTAAAATTTAGAAAAGCCCAAAGGAGAAACAGTGACCTACGTAATCGCTCTGCCATGTGTAGATGTGAAGGACAAAGCTTGCATTGAAGAGTGCCCGGTCGACTGTATTTATGAGGGTGACCGGATGCTTTACATTCACCCTGACGAGTGCGTTGACTGCGGTGCCTGCGAGCCGGTTTGCCCGGTTGAAGCGATCTACTACGAGGACGACCTGCCTTCACAGTGGTCTGAGTACTACAAAGCAAACGTAGAGTTCTTCAACGAACTGGGTTCTCCAGGTGGGGCGGCCAAGCTTGGCAAGGTCGACGGCGACCACTCGGTAATCACCGTCCTCCCGCCACAGGCTTCTTAAGTCGTGTTCGATCGCCTGCCGGAATATCCCTGGGAAAGCCTGAAGCCATTTGCGGCTAAAGCTTCCCAATTTCCCGGAGGCAAAATCGACTTCTCGGTTGGTTCCCCGGTAGACCCAACCCCCAAAATCATTCAAGAGGCCCTCGACTCCGCATCGAATGCCCCAGGTTATCCTTCCACCGCTGGTTCCCTCGAATTCCGCACTGCGGTTGTCGAGTGGTTTGCTCGTCGCAGGGGAGTGGCCGGATTAGATGTGTCGCAGGTTATGCCAACCATTGGCTCGAAAGAGCTAATAAGCTGGCTGCCACTGATGATGGGTCTCGGACCCGGCGATGTGGTAATCCAGCCAACCGTTGCATACACCGCCTACGTAGTTGGGGCTGCCCTTTGTGGTGCTGAAATTATTTCCGAGGACGACCCTGCCAAGTGGCCATCGAACACCAAACTGGTGTGGCTGAATTCACCTGGGAACCCAGATGGCAGAGTACTCTCCAGATCCGAAATGAAAGTTGCCGTAGACCGAGGCCGTGAGCTAGGTGCGCTGGTGGCATCCGACGAATGCTATGCGGAGCTTGGCTGGGGAGATTGGGAAGGGAAAACCACTCCCTGCATTCTTGATCCAGAAGTTTGCGGTTCAAACACCGACGGCGTTCTCGCGGTTTACTCGCTGTCTAAGCAGAGCAACATGGCGGGTTACCGCGCGGCATTTGCAGCAGGCTCAGCCGACCTTATTCGCGGTCTAGTCAACTTGCGCATGCACTCCGGTTTGAACACCCCAGAGCCCGCACAGCGGGCAATGATTGCGGCTCTCGGAGACGAAGAGCACGTGTTCTCCCAAAAAGCTATTTACCGCGCTCGCCGTGAGGAACTGTTGGCCGCGGTTAGGGCTTACGGCTTTGATGTAGCAGAAAGTCAGGCAGGGCTGTACCTCTGGGCAACTCTCGGCGAAGACTGCTGGGCAACAGTTGAACGCATGGCCGAAATCGGCATTGTGGTTGTGCCTGGAGCGTTTTACGTTTTGGGCGAGAGCAAATTTGTTCGATTCTCAATCACCGCCACCGACGAAGATGTAGCCGAGGGTGCTCGCCGCCTGCGTGATGCCATAGGCTTTACCAAGTAGAAAAAATCAGGGAGAAAAGTTGTCCGACGAAAAAGTCACGCTCAACTATCCTGGAGGCTCAGCTGAGTTTCCAGTGCTGCCAGCAGTTGACGGCGCCAGTGTTATCGACTTCTCGAAGCTAAACGCCTCGACCGGCTTTAACGCGTTTGACCAAGGGTTTGTGAATACCGCGGCCACTCGCTCTTCGATCACCTACATCGACGGTGAACAGGGAATTCTTCGCTACCGCGGTTACCCAATTGAAGAACTCGCCGGCGGTAAAAGCTTCCTAGAAGTTGCCTACCTTTTGATCTACGGAAACCTTCCTAGCGAATCAGAACTTTCTTCTTTCGACGACCGAATTCGTCGTCACACGCTAATCCACGAAGATCTCAAAAACCTGTTCCACGCAATGCCAACCAACGCTCACCCGATGCCAGTTTTGGCGGCAGGTGTTTCGGCACTATCTACCTTCTACCAAGACTCCTTGAATGTTCACGACCAGGAGCAGGTTGAGCTTTCAACCATCCGTTTGCTTGCCAAAATGCCGGTTCTAGCTGCCTATGCGCACAAGAATTCGCAGGGTCAGGCGCTGTTGTACCCAGACAACTCACTGAGCATGGTGGAGAATTTCCTTCGCCTAACCTTCGGAACCATGGCTGAGGAATACACCCAGAACCCGGTAATCGTAAAGGCTCTAGACACACTTTTCACTCTTCACGCCGACCACGAACAGAATTGCTCCACCTCGACCGTTCGTTTGGTTGGTTCAAGCCAGGCAAACCTCTTTGCGTCGATCTCTGCTGGAGTCAACGCACTTTTCGGCCCGCTACACGGCGGAGCAAACGAAGCTGTTTTGGAAATGCTTACCAACATTCGCGAATCCGGCGACTCGGTTCAGCGATACGTTGAGCGAGTAAAGAACAAGGAAGATGGAATCCGTCTGATGGGATTCGGTCACCGCGTTTACAAGAGTTTTGATCCTCGAGCCAAGATCGTCAAGGCAACAGCCGACCGCGTTCTTGCCGAGTTGGGCGTAAGTGACCCGCTGCTCGACATCGCTAAGGAGTTGGAAGCCGCAGCGCTTTCCGATGACTACTTCACCGAGCGCAAGCTATACCCAAACGTCGACTTCTACACCGGAGTTATCTACAAGGCAATGGGATTCCCACCTCGTATGTTTACCGTGTTGTTCGCTCTCGGCCGTCTACCTGGTTGGATCGCTCACTGGCGCGAACTAAACCTAGATACTGCCACCAAGATCGGTCGCCCTCAGCAGCTATACACCGGCCCAGCCGAACGTCACATCTAGGCGCTGAGCCAGTAAACGACTGTGTCGCCATACGACTTCTCGTCGTCTAGCGTGTAGCCCTTGGGCCAAGTTGGTGCATCGGTTCTGCTCGAACGCTCCACAACAATCGTTGCCTCTTTCAAAATAGGCTTTAGCGATTCCAAATCAGCGACGATTTCTTCGTTGGTGATTTCGTATGGCGGGTCGATGAAAACCAGGTTGAATTCGGCTTCGCCAGGAGCCGCCAGAAACGATGTGACCGATTTGTTCACAACTTTTCCATCGAACTCGATTTCTTCTTTCAAAAGTGCCTTGGCTACAACTTTCAGGTTCGCCACGCAAACGGCTGCAGCCTTGCCATCGCGCTCTACCATCCAGGTCAGTGCGGCTCCGCGGCTAGCCGATTCCAGGGCCAAGGCCCCGGTGCCAGCGTAGAGATCTAGAACCTTAGCGCCGTCGATGAGGTCTCGTGCCTCAAGTCTGGAGAAGATGCTTTCACGGATACGGTCGGAAGTTGGGCGGGTTACTTTGGCTGGGCTGGTCAGTTTTAGTGAGCCGGCTAGCCCTGCGATGATACGGGTCATGCTTAGCATTGAATCATGCTTTTGCCACTTACCCCGTTAGATCGCCTTCTCGGCGATCGCACGGCTAAGGCATTTAACAAACACCTTGGGCTTAAAACCGTTTCAGATCTGCTTCAGCATTACCCGAGGAGGTACTACACGCGCGGAGAGCTAACGCCAATCGCCGAGTTGCCAATCGGAGAGTCGGTTACCGTGGTCGCCGAGATCAAAGAAGTGCGTGAGCGGTTCATGACCGGCCGCAAAGGTTCGATTCTCGACATCCGGATCACCGACGGCGTCGCCTCAATGAGTCTGAGTTTCTTTAATCAGGGCTGGCGTCAAAAAGATTTGAAGCCGGGCATGAGAGGTCTCTTTGCGGGCAAAACCTCGCTGTTCCAAAACAAGATTCAGCTGGCTCATCCCGACTATGAACTCTTCGAAGAAGAACTATCTGGCGAGGCGGCGAAGGCGTGGGCCGACCTACCAATACCGATTTATCCTGCTTCGTCATCGGCGACCACCTGGGCCATTGGTCGCGCAATCGGAGTTGTGCTAGACACCTTGGGTGAGCTTGACGATGAGTTGCCGGCATCCGTTGTGGAATCGGAAGAGTTGCTTTCCCTAAGCCAAGCCATCCGGCAGATTCACGTGCCCAAAGTGACGGCCGAATGGGAAGCGGCCAGAGAAACCTTGCGCGTTCACGAAGCCTTCGTGCTTCAGGCATCCCTTCTGAAAAGACGAGCAGAGAATGCTCACCAAATTTCCACCCCTCGAATCGCTCAGGCAAACGGAGCCTTGGTCAAATTCGACAAGTCACTTCCATTCACGCTCACCGACGGACAGATCAAGGTCGGGAATGAGATTTCCGAAGACTTGGGAAATGCCCACCCGATGAATCGATTGCTTCAGGGTGAGGTTGGCTCTGGAAAGACTCTCGTGGCGCTTAGGGCGATGTTGGCCGTAGCCGATAGCGGCGGCCAATCGGCGATGCTGGCACCGACCGAGGTTTTGGCTTCACAACATTACGAGTCGATTGCAAAAACACTTGGGCACGACCTAGCGAATGAACTTGGGCTGACTCTGCTCACCGGTCAGCAAAACACTGCCGACCGAAAGCGAGCCCTACTTCAAATTGTTTCTGGAAAGGCGAGGATCGTGGTTGGCACTCACGCACTTCTCGGAGACAAGGTTGAGTTTTACGATCTCGGCTTGGTAGTTGTCGACGAACAACACCGCTTTGGAGTTGACCAGCGCGAAACTCTTCGACTCAAAGGAAAGACTCCGCCTCACGTTCTAACCATGACGGCAACGCCAATTCCGCGAACCGTCGCCGTCACCGTTTTTGGGGATTTGGATATATCCACGCTCGACCAACTGCCTGCAGGTCGTAAAGAGATTCAAAGTCACGTGGTGCGGTTCAATCAGGCGGCACTTGTGGCGAGAACATGGGAAAGGATTGCTGAGGAAGTGGCGGCAGGACACCAAGCTTTTGTGGTTTGCCCACGCATCGATGAAACCGAAATCGAGGAAGGCGACGAACTAGAAAGCGAGCCAGGAATCCCGATGGCCGCCGCAGTTACGATTGCAAAAAATCTTTCCGCAATGCCGGTTTTTTCTAAAGTGCGCATCGGTTTATTGCACGGTCGAATGTCTAGCGAAGACAAGGCTTCGACGATGGCTGCGTTCAGTGCGAAAGAGCTCGACGTGTTGGTTTCCACGACCGTTATTGAGGTTGGCGTCGACGTGCCAAACGCCACGGTCATGGTGGTTCTGGATGCCGATCGATTTGGAGTGTCACAGCTTCACCAACTCCGAGGACGTGTTGGTCGAGGCGGGCACGCGGGACTCTGCCTCCTGCTCACCACCGCCGAGGAAGGAACTCTCGCACTAGAGCGCGTGAACGCCGTTGCCGGCACCCTCGACGGCTTCCGCCTGAGTGAAATTGACCTCGAGTTGCGCGGCGAAGGCGACGTGCTTGGTGCGAATCAATCGGGTACTCGCTCGAGTTTGAAACTCTTGCGTGTTATTCGTGACGCCGATCTGATCGGTCGAATGCGAGTGGTCGCAGGGGAGTTGCTAACAAGTGACCCAACGCTCGAAAAGCATCCTACGCTTGCCGAAACTTTAGACCGTCTCGATCAAGCAGCCAAAGAAAATATCAGCAAGAGCTAGTAACCAACTAACCTAGATACATGAGCAAGCTTGCCGTTTACCCCGGCTCATTCGATCCAATCACCCTAGGACACCTCGATATCATCGAGCGGACCCTTGAGGTTTTTGCGCACCTTGAGGTGGTTGTGGTTCACAATCCTGGCAAGAAACCATTTTTCAGCCTCGCTGAGCGAGTTCAAATGGTGACCGATTCGCTAATCGAGAGAAATCTGTTTGGCCGCGTAACCGTTTCGTCTCTAGAAACCGGCCTGCTCACCGATTATGCGAAGCAGCTTGGCGCAAACGTTCTTATCAAGGGTTTTAGAACCGGCGTCGACATTGAATATGAGTTGCCGATGGCTCGTGTCAATCGCGACCTATCCGGAATTGAAACCGTGTTCCTGCCATCAGATCCAGCCAACACCCACATTTCGTCGAGCTTGGTCAAGCAGGTTGCAGCGCTTCACGGCGACATCACCAAATACGTTCCAGCCGCGGTAATTCGCGGATTCAAGGCAAAGGCTTAATGTGTCAAATCCATACGTTGTTCAAGTTCACGATCTCATGCATAAGGCGGGTTCGCTTCGTCGAGTCGAACTAACATTCCCAGCTCCTGAGGCTTTGGATAATGGCTTTGCAGCGATTCCACTAGGTGGCGAAATCGACATCGACGGACGCCTCGAATCCGTCCACGAAGGAATTTTGGTAACTGCAAACGTTCAATCTGAGGCAAAAACCGAGTGTTCTAGATGTTTAGATCCACTTGAACTAGAGGTTGATGTGGAATTTCAGGAACTTTTCGCCTATTCTTTAACAGACGAAGATGACCTAGTCATTTCAGATGAATCAATTGATCTGGAACAGGTTGTCCGAGATGCGGTAGTGCTTTCACTTCCGTTCCAACCAATTTGTAGCAGCGACTGTGAAGGTCTATGCGTCGAATGTGGAACGAAGCTAAAAGAAAATCCGCAACATGCGCACGAAGCCCCGGTTGACCCGAGGTGGAACGCCCTGAAGAACTTGATGGAGTAGAAATGCCAGTACCAAAACGACGCCTATCCCGCGCCCGTACCCACGCACGTCGTTCGCAGTGGAAGGCCGCTGAGATGACCCTAGTGAAGACCGTTGTGAACGGTAAGACCGTTTACAGCCTGCCTCACCGCGCCAAGGTTGTAGAAGACTCTGCAGGCAACGCACTATTCATGGAGTACAAGGGCCGTAAGGTCGCAGACGCTTAAATGAGTCTTGGCGAGCTTCAGGCTCGGCTCGGTGTAAAAATCGAACCAGAGTTGCTTGAACTTGCACTTACTCACACTTCGTTCTCCTACGAGAACGGCAATCAACCCAGTAACGAACGTCTAGAGTTTCTAGGCGACTCGGTGCTGGGTTTTGTTGTTTCCGCGCATATCACCCAAAAGTTCACCGACCTTTCTGAAGGCGAACTCAGCCGACTCAAGAATGCTGTGGTTTCGGCTAAAGCTCTGGCGCCAATTGCGGGTGCACTCGGCCTGGGTGAAGCGTTGCGTTTGGGTGTTGGAGAAGAACGCACCGGCGGTCGAACCAAACCGAATCTATTAGCCGACTCTTTCGAAGCCGTACTTGGAGCCATCTATGTTTCGGCCGGAATCGATGCGGCTACCGAGTTTGTTCGCGCTCACGTGTTTCCGCTGTTGGCCGACCCAGCTGGTCTGCTCAACGCTTCAGAACCAAAAACTAAGTTGCAGGAACTTGCATCAAAGCTTGGTCTGCCTGCGCCCGAGTACACGATGACTCACGACGGTCCAGATCACGATCGCACCTTTACCGCGAGTCTGATGATGAACGGTCGCATTTTCGTAGGCTCTGCACGAAGTAAACGCGACGCCGAAACCGAAGCCGCTCTCGCAGCACTAGCCAAACTCTCCTAATGCCAGAATTACCCGAAGTCGAAACGGTTCGAGCAGGACTTGCCGAATTTATTACCGCCGCCACCATCGACGACGTTGAAATATTTGATGCCAGAAGCCTCAAGCGACACCATCCTGGCCCAACTGATTTTGTGAACACCCTCAGCGGATCAAAAATCCGCTCGGTGGTTCGACGAGGCAAGTTTTTGTGGATGCCTCTCGATACCGAACCGCTGGCTCTGGTTGGGCACCTTGGAATGAGTGGGCAAATGCTGGTTCGCACTCCTGACTTTGAACCAGACAAGCTCACCAGAGTAATTCTTCATTTCACCTCAAAGTCGGGCAAAAAATATCAAATGCGTTTTGTCGACCAGCGAATTTTTGGATCACTGGCGATCGACAATCTAGTTACTACCGCCGACGAAACCGGCGAGACGATTCCGGTGACCGCAGCACACATCGCCCGCGACCCGCTTGATCCGCATTTCGATGAAGCGGTGGTGGTTTCAAAACTTCGCGCCCGCTCGGCCGGCATTAAAAAGATTTTGCTCGATCAGCAACTTATGAGCGGCGTTGGCAACATCTATGCCGACGAAGCCCTATGGCGCGCCAAACTTCACTACGACCAGCCGGCGAATTCACTGTCGGTAGCTAAGGCCAGGGAACTCATTGCCCACGTCACCGAGATTTTGGCGGCCGCGGTTAAGGTCGGTGGCACAAGTTTCGACGAGCAATACAAGAACGTGAATGGTGAATCCGGCTACTTTGAAATTTCACTCAACGCCTATGGAATGACCGGTCGTCCTTGTAATCGTTGCGGCAAACCAATCAAGCGCGAGAGCTGGATGAATCGTGGCTCTCACTTCTGCCCAAACTGTCAAAAACTCCGCAAACCATAGGGTATTTTTGGTGTTTGGGAATCTTTCGCCAAACGCCGCAAAATCTTGAAGGAGAGTGAGTTGTTTTGTATCTGAAAAGCCTCACGCTCAAGGGTTTTAAATCGTTCGCGCAACCAACCACTTTCAACTTTGAACCTGGCGTAACCGCTGTCGTTGGCCCAAACGGCTCCGGCAAGTCAAACGTCGTCGACGCCCTCGCCTGGGTAATGGGTGAGCAGGGAGCTAAGACTCTTCGCGGCGGAAAGATGGAAGACGTTATCTTCGCTGGAACCTCAACCAAGGGGCCGCTAGGTCGTGCCGAGGTTCAGCTAACCATCGACAACACCGATGGCGCCTTGCCAATCGAGTACACCGAAGTAACCATTAGCCGAACCCTGTTCCGCAACGGCGGTAGCGAATACGCGATCAATGGCGACCCTTGCCGTTTGCTAGACGTTCAAGAATTGCTTTCCGACTCCGGTCTCGGCCGTGAGATGCACGTCATTGTGGGTCAAGGTCAACTAGACGGAGTTCTCAAGGCAACCCCTGAGGAGCGTCGCGGATTCATCGAAGAAGCTGCCGGTATTTTGAAACACCGTCGCCGCAAAGAAAAGACGGTACGCAAGCTCGAGGCTATGCAGGCCAACCTGACTCGCCTAAACGACTTGGCCGGGGAAGTTCGTCGACAGCTTAAGCCCCTGGGTCAGCAGGCCGAGGTAGCCCGCGAAGCCCAAGGAATTGCCCAAGTTCTTCGTGATGCGAAGGCGCGTTTGCTGGCCGACGACATTCACACTCTTCACACCACCCTGGAAGAAACCGCCAAAAACGAATCCGATCGCAAAGCGGAACGCAACATTCTGGCTGAGGTTCTTAGCGAAAATACAGCTCGCCTCGGTGTTCTAGAAGCCGCTCAGGTTTCAACCGAACTAGACCAAACCCGCGCACTGGGATATGAGTTCGATTCGGTTGGCGAGCGTTTCCGCAGCTTGCTTTCGATGGCAAATCAGCGAGTCGCCATGCTGGCCCAGCAAGCCGAAGTCAACGGTGCCGTGGTTGACCCGGCGCAGATCGATGCCGACGCCGACGCCGCGGATAAATCAGCTGCCGAATTGGCTCTATCGGTTGAAGAACTAAAGACCAAATTGTCTGAGGCAGAAGCCAAGCGAAACACCGCACGAGATGCCCTTGAAGCATTCGACAACCAGCTCGCCGAACAGAACTCTCTGATTTCAGCATTCGACCTTGAAAAATCTCGCCTTGCCAACGAAGCTGCGGTTGCCGAATCACGTTTGGCGTCGTTCCGTGAGGAACTGGTTCGTCACGTTTCGGCTTTGGAAGAAGCCAAGGCACGTCTAGCTAACTCCCAGAGCGATTACACGGCGCTTGAGGCACAGTTGCAGGGCGAAGGTTCGCAGGGCGACAACGCGCTGGAACAGCGTTATGAAGCGGCTCAAAAAGCAGTTTCCGATTCCGGCGCCAAGATTGAAAGTTTGCGAGAGCAACTTCACGAGGCAGAGCGTGAACGCGATTCACTTTCAGCCAAGCGTTCTGCACTCAACCTGACACTCGAGCAAAAAGACGGAGCATCGGTTCTTGCTTCAGCTGGTTTGCGAGGAATTCGTGGCCTTGTCGCGTCTCACATGCAAATCGCACCAGGTTTCGAAGCGGCCATTGCGGCTGCCCTCGGCCCGCTAGCCGATGCTCTAGTCGCCGACAACCGTGATGCTGGCTTAGAGGCCATTGCGCATCTCAAGAGTCAAGACGGCGGACGAGTTGAGTTGGTAGTTGCCGATGTCGACACCAAAACTGCCGCCACCGGTGACATAAAAGTTGGGGGAGTTCGAAACGCAACCGAAGTTGTTTCGGCCGCCGCTGGCATCCTGAATCTTCTCGCCGGGGTTGTGATCGTCGACGATCTCGCCGCTGCGAAAGACCTTTACCGAGCCGACAAATCTGCGGCTTCAAAGACGTTGATCACATTAGACGGCGACGTGCTAACCGAAACCGTCATTCGCGGTGGTTCAGGTAAGAAGCCATCCAAGGTTGAGTTGGTTGCCGAGCGCGATGCCGCCGAGAAGCGTCTCGCCAAGGTTCAAGATTCGATCGAAAACACCAAGGGTGACCTCGTTCAAGCTCGCGCCACCGAGGAGGCCGCCAAGGCGTCTGCCAAGGAAGCGCACCGAGCGCTTAGCGAACACGACTCCCAGCGAGCTCAAAACGCTGAAGCTCTCGGTCGTTTGCGCGTAGCGGTTGAAGCTGCCACCAGCGAAGTGGACCGATTGGCAACGGTTGCCGGCCAGGCTTCCGAGAAGATTGCCGATGCCGAAAATGGTCTGGCCGCCGCGATCAAGATTCACGACGATTTCGCATCTCAAGAGCGCCCGTCGGTTGATTCATCAGAGCGTCCGATGCTGGTCGACAACCTCGAGCAGGAACGTCAGAGTGAACTTGAAGTTCGTGTCGATCTTGGCGCGGCTGTTGAGCGTTTGCGTGTTGAAAAGATGCGCTCGGAAACACTACGTTCGCAGGTGGCCGAAGCAAAGGAAGCGCTCGAACGTGCTCGCATTGCAGCCGAGGCTCAATCGAAGCAACTTCGGTCCGCTCAATTAGTTCTCGATGTACTTCCAAACATCATGAATCGTATTGCCGATGCCACTGCAAGCGTGAAGGTAAAGCTCGGCGAGCTCGAAAACGCTCGAAGCGGTCAGCACGCTGAGCTTGTGAAGCTTCGCGGTGAAACCGCCGAGATTCAGATGCGCCTTTCAACTCTCACCCAGAGCGTTCACGACATTGAACTTGTGAATCACGAAAAGAAACTCAACCTGGCGAACCTCGTTAGCCGCGCCTACGATGAGCTTGGTCTGGAACAAAGCGTTCTCGTTTCCGAGTACGGCCCCAACAACCAAATTCCAGATGAAAACTCTGAAACCGGATTTAAGGTTTACAACCGAGAAGAGCAGCAGAAGAGACTAAAAGACGCCGAGCGCCTGTTAGAACGTTTAGGTCGCGTGAACCCTCTAGCGCTAGAGGAATTCGCAGCACTCGAGCAGCGTCACAAGTTCCTTACCGAGCAGCTGACCGACCTCACTCAAACTCGCAAAGACCTCATGCAGATCATTGAAGAGCTCGACGAGAAGATGCAAACCATTTTCGCTGAGGCCTTCGCCGATACCAAGGCTGCATTCGAGAAGGTTTTCCCTGTGCTGTTCCCTGGCGGTACCGGTTCGATTTTCCTAACCGACCCGGAGAACATGCTGACTACCGGCATCGAAGTAACTGTGAAGCCAGTTGGAAAGCGCATCGAGCGCCTTTCGCTACTATCCGGTGGTGAGCGATCACTGGCCGCAGTGGCGCTTCTTATCGCCATCTTCAAGGCTCGCCCTTCGCCGTTCTACGTCATGGACGAAGTTGAGGCAGCACTCGACGACGCCAACCTCGGTCGTTTGCTTCAGATCTTCCAAGACCTTCGTACCAGCTCACAGCTGATTATTGTGACTCACCAAAAGCGCACCATGGAAATTGCCGATGCACTCTACGGCGTTTCGATGCGCCAAGACGGTGTTTCGGCCGTGGTCGGTCAGCGTCTAGGGGAGCAGGCGTAACGTGGGCTTCCTGTTCTGGAAAAAGAAGGACAAGGATGTTCCTACTCCAGAGGTAGAGGTTGTTGTTCCCGTTGTCGAAGAAGAAAAGCCAAAGCGCACGCTTTTTACCAAGCCAAAACCTAAGCCAGAACCAGCACCTGAGGTAATTCCACAAGCAATCGTTGAACCTGAGCCAGAGGTTGTTTCTGAAGTTGTTCCTGAAGTTTTACCAGAGCCAGAAAAGGTAGAGGTAGTTCTTCCGAAACGCAGCTTTGCCAAGGGAATCAAGAGTCTTTTCACCAGAGTCAAATTTGATCCAGAAAACCTCGATGAACTCGAAGACGTTCTAATTCAAGCCGACTTTGGCGTGGATGCGTCCGAAGCAATTGTGACCGAGGTGAAGGTAAGAGCCAAGAAAACTGGCGCTTCCACCGAAGCGGAGCTGAAGAACATTTTGGCTGACCTGATCACCGAGCATCTCGAACGCAGCGATAAAGAACTCAATCTCGCATCGGGGCAACTTCCTTACGTTGTTCTAGTCGTTGGGGTAAACGGCGTTGGTAAAACAACCACAATCGGCAAACTTTCTAAGTACCTCTCGGAAGCTGGCTCCAGTGTGGTGATTGCGGCAGCCGACACCTTTCGCGCGGCAGCGGTTGAGCAGATTGCTACCTGGGCAGAACGTTCTGGGGCCACGCTCGTTCGACCAAAGACCGAAGGTCAAGATCCGGCTTCGGTTGCTTTTGAAGGCACCGAAGTGGCACTGGCCAACCAGGCCGATGTTTTGATCATCGACACCGCCGGCCGACTCCAAAACAAGGTAGACCTCATGAACGAACTTGAAAAGATCCGACGCGTGGTTGAGAAAAACTGTGTGATCGCAGAAGTTCTTTTGGTCATCGATGCCACCACCGGTCAAAACGGAATGGTTCAGGCAAAGGCATTTGCAGAAGTTGCCAAGGTGACCGGAGTTGCACTAACTAAGTTAGATGGCTCGGCCAAGGGTGGAATTGTTTATTCAATCCAGCGTGAACTTGGCATCCCTGTGAAACTTGTAGGTGTCGGTGAGGGAATCTCCGACTTTGCATTCTTTGAAGCAAGCGAGTTTGCTCGCGGGCTAGTTAGTTAGGAGTGGCCTTGTTCGGCAATCTATCCGACCGGTTGGTCGAGACATTCAAAAACCTTCGCACGAAGGGCAAGTTGAGTGCCGCCGATATCGATGCCACACTTCGCGAGATCCGCAGGGCACTGCTCGAAGCCGATGTGGCTCTCGAGGTCGTAAAGACTTTCATCAATGCCATTCGCGAACGCGCTTTGGGCGATGAGGTTAACAAGGCACTAAACCCGGCCCAGCAGGTAGTTCAAATTGTGAACGAAGAGTTGGTGACCATTCTCGGTGGCCAGCAGCGCAAACTGTCTTTTGCTAAAACCGGTCCAACCGTAATCATGCTGGCTGGTCTGCAGGGTTCAGGTAAAACCACCTTGGCTGGAAAACTTGCCAAGTGGTTGAAGGACCAGGGGCAGACACCAATCCTTGTGGCTGCCGACCTACAACGCCCGAACGCGGTAAACCAACTTCAGGTGGTTGGTGAGCGCGCCGGCGTCGAGGTATTTGCACCGGAGCCGGGCAACGGCAGGGGTGACCCGGTCAAGGTCGCCAAAGAGTCGATCAAGCACGCAGCCAAGAAACAGTTTTCTGTAGTCATCGTCGACACCGCCGGTCGCCTTGGTATCGATGAAGAATTGATGACCCAAGCGCGAGACATTCGCAAAGCGGTTGACCCAGACGAAGTTCTTTTTGTAATCGACTCGATGATCGGCCAGGATGCCGTCAACGTGGCTAAGGCGTTCGAAGACGGCGTTGGAATCACCGGTGTCGTGCTAACCAAACTCGATGGCGATGCCCGCGGTGGTGCAGCACTTTCGGTCTCATCGGTCACCGGAAAGCCAATCATCTTCGCTTCGACCGGTGAAGGCCTAGACGCCTTCGAACCGTTCTATCCAGACCGCATGGCAAGCCGCATTCTCGACATGGGTGACATCCTCACACTTATCGAGCAGGCTCAAAAGCAGTTCGATGAGGTTGAAGCGGCCAAGATGGCCGAGAAGATTGCCAAATCAGAGTTCACGCTCGAAGACTTCCTCGAGCAGATGCAACAGCTGAAGAAAATGGGTTCGATGAAAGACCTACTGGCCAAGTTGCCAGGGGCCGGTCAGATGAAGAACCAGCTAGAGAACTTTGACGAAAAAGAGATCGACCGCACCGAGGCGATTATTCGCTCCATGACTCCGGTCGAGCGTCGACAGCCAAAGGTTCTCAACGGCTCTCGCCGACTTCGTATCGCCAAGGGATCCGGTACAACCGTGACCGAAGTGAATTCGTTGGTGAATCGCTTTGAGCAAGCCGCAAAAATGATGAAGACCATGGCCAAGGGCGCAATGCCGCAGATGGGTGGGGGAATGCCAGGCATGCCTCAGCTCGGCGGCGGCTATATTGGCGGGAAATCGAAAAAGAACGACAAGAAAAAGGGTTCCAAATCAGGCAATCCGGCCAAGCGAGCTGCTGAAAACAGCGGAAATCCCTTCGGCGGATCAAGTTCTGGTTCATCTTTCGGGCTCTAGGGCTTTGAAAACGGCGGTCTTTACCCCTAAAATAGAGAGGTTGCCAAGAGTTTGACCCTCTAACCAAACTTTCTGGCTACCCATAGAGCTTCTCTACCGAGTGTGCACCCCACGCTCACGGTGGAACGTTCGCCCCAATACAAATAACAGGAGCATTGTGGCTGTAAAAATCCGCCTAAAGCGTTTGGGCAAGACCCGTTCGCCTCACTACCGTATCGTCGTTGCCGACTCACGCACCAAGCGTGATGGCCGTGCAATCGAAGAAATTGGTCGTTACGTACCAACCGAGCACCCTTCAATCATCGAAGTCAACTCTGAGCGCGCTCAGTACTGGCTAAGTGTTGGCGCACAGCCAACCGAGCAGGTAGCAGCGCTACTGAAGCTAACCGGTGACTTCCAGGCATCTAAGGGTGAAAAGGCCGTGAACAAGGTTCAGGTCAAGGAAGCCAAGGTTGAGTTCGTAATCGACGCTAAGAAGAAGCCAGTTCTACTTCCAAAGGAAGAGAAGAAGGCTAAGGCTGAAGTTGTTGCAGAAGAAGCTCCAGTAGCTTCTGAAGAAGCGTCAGCTGAAGTTGTTGAAGAAGTAGCAGCAGAAGCTGCAGTTGAGGAAGTAGTTGCTGAAGAAGCGCCTGCAGCCGAGGCTGAAGTTGTTGCAGAAGAAGTAGTTGCTGAAGAAGCAGCTGCCGAAGCTCCAGCAGAAGAGGCTTAGTAAAAAGTGCTAGCCGCCGCTCTCGAACACCTAGTCAAGGGAATCGTCGACCACCCGGAAGACGCCACCGTAACTGCACGTAAGACCAACCGTGGTGAAGAACTACTGGAGATCAACGTGCACCCGGAGGACCTTGGCCGAGTAATCGGGCGCGGCGGCCGCACTGCTAAGGCACTGCGAACCGTCGTTAAGGCTCTAGCCGACGGCAAAAAGATCCGTGTCGACGTGGTGGATACAGATTTCTAATAAAACTCAGCTCCGAGTTGGCCGCCTACTCAAAGCGCATGGCCTAAAGGGAGCAATCAAACTCGAGCTTTACACCGACAGCCCAAATGAGCGGTTTGTTCCTGGTGCAGTTCTGGAGTTGCAAGTACCTCAAGAATCCCCTTGGTTCGGCAAGACCGTAACCGTAACCGAGCTTCGCTGGTACAACCAGGCTCCGGTAATTTTCCTTGAAGGCATCGACGACCGAAACAAAGCCGAATCTCTTATCAAGGCGATTTTGCTGGTTCACGCCGACACCACGGTTCTCCCAACCGAGTCTGATGCGTGGTACGACCACCAGTTGGTTGGCCTGAAGGTTTATCGCAACGACACCGAAGTCGGCGAGGTCATCCGAGTTGATCACCTGCCATCCCAAGACATGCTCATTGTTCGCTCGGGCGAGAACGAAATTCTGGTCCCATTCGTAAAAGCAATCGTTCCTGAGGTCGACATCAAAGCCGGCAAGGTGATTGTTACTCCGCCGCTTGGCCTTTTCGAAGAAATTGAAGAGTAATCATGCGCATTGATGCCGTAACGATCTTCCCTGATTACTTCGACGCGCTAAATCTGTCTCTGCTCGGCAAAGCCCGCGACAAGAATCTAATCCAGTTTGAGGCGCACGATCTTCGAAACTGGACGAGCGATAAACACAAGACCGTCGACGATTCGCCATATGGCGGTGGCGCTGGCATGCTCATGAAACCGGAACCCTGGGGTTTGGCGTTTGACGACCTACTAGACACTGATGGCGAAACCATTGTTATTTTCACCAACCCTGCTGGCGAGGTTTTCAAGCAGGCAACCGCACAAGAACTCTCAAACGCAAAACACATCGTGTTCGCCTGCGGGCGATACGAGGGCATCGACCAGCGAGTGATTGATTACGCGAGCACCAAAGCTCAGGTTCGTCTGGTCAGTATTGGCGATTACATTCTCAACGGCGGTGAAGTTGCCGCGATCGCGATGATCGAATCGATTGCACGCTTGATTCCTGGGGTTATCGGAAACGCCGAGTCTCTGGCAGAAGAATCGCATAACGAGTCTGGCCTGCTGGAATACCCAAGTTACACGAAGCCAGCGTCCTGGCGCGGTTTTGATGTGCCAGAGGTTCTCACCAGCGGGAATCATGCGGCAATCGCTGCCTGGCGCCATGCGCAACAAGTTGAGCGCACCAAAGCAGTTCGACCTGATTTACTCAGCGACTAGCAATAGCAGCTGCCCGTATGGCAGAATAGAGAGGTTGCTCATTCCTTGTAGTCTCTGCCGCAGGGGAGCGAATGAGCGAAATATCAAACCACATTCGTTTTTGACCTGCGTGCGAAAACAGAGAGCGATCTAAAATGCACATTCTCGACGTTGTAGATGCACCAAACCTACGTTCAGACATTCCTGAATTCCGCGTTGGTGACACCGTAAAGGTAAACGTAAACATCACCGAAGGTAACCGTAGCCGTGTTCAGGCTTTCCAGGGTTACGCAATCCGTCGCTCAGGCCACGGTATCCGCGAAACTTTCACCGTTCGTAAAGACTCGGGAGGCTTCGGCGTAGAGCGTACCTTCCCACTTCACTCACCAGTTATTGAGTCGATTGAAGTTATCCAGCGCGGTGACGTTCGTCGTGCGAAGCTTTACTACATGCGCGATCTTCGCGGCAAGAAGGCAAAGATCCGCGAAAAGCGCGGCAACGTGCCTGGCAAGAACTAAGTTTTATGACCAAAGAACGTCCCGAGCCGAAAACGGCTTTGGGGCGTTTTTTGCGCCGTGCCCAGAAGAACGTTTTCCTAGCCTTCTTCATCGACGTAATTTCGGTGGTCGGTGCAGCACTAATTCTCAGCTTGCTTATTAAAACTTTTCTGCTTCGCTCGTTCTTTATTCCGTCCGGTTCGATGTTGGAAACTCTTCAGATCAACGACCGCATCTTTGTGAACGAACTTGTACCAAACGTAATCGCGCCAGAGCGCGGCGACGTCGTGGTGTTCAAAGACCCAGGAGGTTGGCTGGGAACGGTTGAAGCCGAGAACAAAAAGCCAATCATCGACCAGGGTATCGATTTCTTCCTGTCCGCGTTTGGTTTGATTGCTCCAGATTCATCGCAGCACCTAGTGAAGCGAATCATCGGAAAGCCTGGCGACCACGTGGTCTGTTGTTCGCTCAATGAACGAATCACCATCAACGGCGTGGAGATTGTTGAACCATACATTTCTCCAGACTCGAAGCC
This sequence comes from Actinomycetota bacterium, assembly GCA_041180065.1. Lineage (GTDB taxonomy): Bacteria > Actinomycetota > Actinomycetes > Actinomycetales > Microbacteriaceae > Rhodoluna. The sequence continues at coordinate 39,105 of JBEGSI010000039.1, forward strand.
TTCCACCAAAAAGTTTGATGTGATCATCCCCGCCGATTCTTACTGGGTAATGGGAGACAATCGCGGTAACTCCGAAGATTCACGTTTCCACGGAGATCTGCCAAACAAGGGTTTCGTAAACAAAAAATTCATCGTCGGCCGCGCCTTTGTGGTCAGCTGGCCACAGAGTCACTGGAAGTGGCTAGACAACTATCCCGATGTCTTCAAGTCTGTTCCCAACAACTGAGGTTGAGCGAAGCCTCGGCTCTGCTCGCTATGTAATTGGCATAGACGAAGTCGGTCGTGGAGCGATAGCTGGACCCGTGGCAGTTGGTGCCTTTGTGCTCGACCTACATTCCCTGGACGAATCCAGAATTCCAGCAAAGCTTCAAGATTCTAAAATAATGACCGAGCGCAATCGAGAATTTGTTTTCGCTGAACTTAGTGCTTGGGAACCTGGGTACGCGGTTGGATTCGTTGAAGCGGCTCAGATAGATGAAAAGGGAATTGTCTGGTCATTGGCGCAGGCTGCCGTGAACGCTCTAGAACAACTGAACCAGGTTCCAATCGTTCGCGATGCGATTGCCAACCAGCAAGTACACCTTCTGCTCGATGGAACTCACAACTGGCTGGAGTCAGTGGTCACCAGAATTCCGGTTACTGTTCGGGCAAAAGCCGACCGCGATTGTGTTTCCGTTTCCGCAGCGGCTTGCCTTGCCAAAGTAACCCGCGACCGACACATGGTTCAGCTTTCAGAAACAGTGCCCGGCTATCTTCTCGAAGGTCACAAGGGTTACGCATCGGCCGCCCATATCGAAGCGGTTCGCAGACTAGGTCCGAGCGAGATTCATCGCGTGTCGTGGCTCACAAAAATACTCAGCGGTGAATAGTAGTAACTACAAGCGAATAGAATCAGGGCAATGGACGAGAACGATTTCGAAGACTACGAGCGCAATGCCGAGTTGGCGCTTTACCGCGAATACCGCGACTTGGTCGACACTTTCAAATACGTGATCGAAACCGAGCGACGTTTCTATCTAGCAAACGAGGTTTCCCTAAACCGCGTCGATGCCGGAAACGACTTCTACTTTGAACTCGAAATGAAGGATGTCTGGGTTTGGGACATCTATCGAACCGACCGATTTGTGTCGTCGGTTCGCGTTCTAACTTTTAAAGACGTTAACGTTGAAGAGCTCAGTGGAAAAGCCTACGAGATTCCTAAGGAACTCGCCGTAGGCGAATAGTTCTCCACAATTTGCATCTGCCTCGTTTTGGGGGCAATTCTTGTCGCATTGTTATTCAATGCCAACAGCACCGAACCGAAAGCACGTTCTAGGAATCTACGGAGAGCGGGTAGCTGGCCAATACCTACAGTCACTCGGTTATGAAATTCTCGAGCGAAATTGGCGTTGCTCAATCGGAGAAATCGATCTCATCGCACGCGACAAATCACGCTACGTTTTTGTCGAGGTGAAAACTCGAAACGGGGCTGGGTTCGGTCACCCGCTCGAAGCGATTACCGAAATCAAACTTGGGCGCCTAAGGCGGCTGGTTGGTGAGTGGTGTCGCTCCCGCCAACTTTCTGGAATCGATGTTCGAATCGATGCCGTCTCGGTTCTTGTCAATCGAGGCAAGGTCGAGCTCGAACACCTTCAGCAGGTGTTTTGAATTGCTTGCGAAAACCTTATCGATCAGCCTCTTTGGACTAACCGGGCGAATCATCGAAGTGGAAACTGACATCTCCAGTAATTTGCCGGCGTTTGTTTTGGTAGGGCTTCCAGATGCCTCGGTGAACGAGGCTGCCGCAAGAGTCAGAGCCGCTGCCACGAATTCAAAGTTGCCTCTACCTGGGCGAAGAATCACCGTTAATCTGTCTCCGGCCTCGGTGCCTAAGCAGGGCTCTAGTTTCGACCTGGCCATAGCGGTATCGGTTCTGTCAGCCTCTGGCTATTTCCCGAACTCGCGCATCGAGGGAACAGTGTTTCATGGCGAGCTAGCACTCGATGGCCGAATCAAGCCGGTGATTGGTGTTCTGGCCGCTGTGGTTGCTGCCAAACAACTTGGCATCGAAACTATTGTTATTCCAGCCTCCAACCTAAACGAGGTGAGCCGGGTAAGTGGAATTCAGGTCTTGGCTTACGATCACCTAACCCAACTAGCTCACGACCTCGGAGTCGATGTTGCCGTAGTTCCACCAAAACCGATCAAGCAGGTTGTCGACAAACCAATCGAGATAGTAACTTGCTTCTCCGAGGTCGTGGGTCAAGAAGATGCCATTTCGGCAATGAAGGTTGCCGCTGTTGGCGGACACCATCTCAAGATGGTCGGTCCGCCTGGTGCGGGTAAGACCATGTTGGCATCGCGTCTCCCAAGTATCTTGCCCGCACTTACCGAAGATCAATCGATAGAAGTGGGTTCAATTCGGTCACTCGCAAAACAAACCGATTTTCAACTGAGTGACATTCCCCCATTGCAGTCACCGCATCACACCGCGTCACTCGCAGCAATGGTTGGTGGGGGTTCGGCCCAACCTCGGCCAGGCCTTATTTCTTTGGCTCATCGAGGAGTGCTATTTCTCGACGAAGCACCGGAATTCCAGTCGGCGGTTTTGGAGGCACTTCGGCAACCGCTGGAGTCTGGGGTTATCACCATCAGCCGTGCCAGTGGCCAGGCCAGTTTTCCGGCCCGATTCCAACTGCTACTTGCCGCCAACCCATGCCCCTGCGGATTCGCAGTCGGTGCGGGTAAGGAATGTTCCTGCAATGCTTCGGCAAGAGCCAGGTATCTCGCTAAGCTATCGGGCCCGCTGAGCGATCGAATCGACCTTCAGCTCACTCTAAATGCCGTCAACGCCAATCTGGTGACCGGTATCACACCCTCTTTGGGCGAAACTTCAGCCGTCATCAAACGCCAGGTCGCGAAAGCTCGGGAGCAAACCATGCTGAGACTGAAAAACACCCCATGGTCTCTAAACGCGGAAGTTCCGGGCTCCTATTTGCGTAGGGAACTTAAGCTCGCACCTTCGATCACTAAACAAATCGACAATGCTCTGGATAACCGCCTAATTTCAATGCGCGGCTATGACCGATGCCTGCGAATTGCTTGGAGCCTTTCCGACCTTGCCGGAACAGCAAGTCCAGGCGCCAACGAGATCGCTATGGCTAGCTATTACCGCGGGGTGGAGGCTTGAATCACGGGGCAATTCGCAGAGACTTCGCGGAAACCGATACCGATGATCTCGAAGCTGCGATTATTTGGAATTGCTTGGTAGAGCCAGGCGATCGTGTTTCAGGAAAATTGCGATCAGAGTTTGGAAACCGGAAGGCTTTGGAAAAAGTACTCACTCGAGACCATTTGACATTTTCTGAACTTTCCAGTGATGACTTAGCGTCCGCCTATGAGCGCTGGCTTCCAAGATATAGGGAGGATTTACTCGAGGTAATTTTGGCTCAAGCTGCTAGAAATGACATGAAGCTACTTCTTCCCACCGACCCGCAGTGGCCAGAAAGTCTGAGCGGGCTTGAAAGTTTTGGGCCAACGCTCATTTGGTATCGCGGAAACATCCAACACTTTCAATCGCTCAACCGAGCCATAGGAATCGTGGGTTCCAGGACCATCACAAACTATGGGCAAAGAGTTACGGCGGATTTGGTATCCGCCTTGGCTCGCGAGAGCGCGGCAGTAATTTCAGGAGGAGCGCTTGGTGTCGATGCAGTGGCGCATCGAGTGTCTCTTGCCCAAAAAGGTTTGACGGTATCCGTTATGGCTGGTTCACTCGACAATCTTTATCCTTCCGGCAATTGGCAGTTATTTGAAGAAATTGCTCACCAGGGTCTGCTCATAAGTGAGCTGCCTCCGGGGTCAAAACCAACGAGATGGAGATTCCTGCAGCGCAATCGACTAATCGCTGCGCTTTCCGAAGCGGTAGTGGTCACCGAAGCTGGCTGGAGATCTGGCTCAATTAACACCGCTTCCCATGCCAACGAGTTAGGCAAGCGTGTGTTTGCGATTCCAGGAGCGATAAGTAACCCGAGTTCGGCAGGCTGTAATCGCCTAATCCGTGACCAAATGGCAGAACTCCTTCTGGATGTCGAAGATCTTTCCCAAGAACTTGGTTGGAGCAACGCAAACTTTCCAATTAATGCGGCCTTTGGTTCTCTGGAACTGCGAGTTCTCGATGTCTTAACGACGAAAGAGCAGGATTTAGCCATCATTTCAGCAAAAGCAGGTCTGACCGAACAGGAGTCAAAGCTTGGTCTCGGGGGTCTTCAACTTGCAGGTAGAGCAGAGCGGGGCGAAAAAGGTAGCTGGAAACGCACAAAATGATTGGGAAATCTAGGTTTTACCAATTCGTTACTTTGTAACCGACTTTCGGTCTACATTGAAACCGCTTACAGAGTAGATTAGGGGAGTGTTTAGCAAGGAAGCCGAACAGAAGATACAAGGGCACAGCCCTCGTGAACTGGCATGGCGCAGATTCAAGAGCAACAAGGTGGCAATCCCATCCTTGGTTGTCGCGTTACTAGCGATTCTTTCAGTCGTTCTCGCGCCGGTAATTTACGGAGTTCTTGGAATCGATCCAGAGGCACGCGATGAAAACGCTCTCGATGACCGCGGTGAAGTGCCTGGCGACTGGAACGGAATCAGCGCGGAGCACCCTCTAGGTGTAATTCCAGGTATCGGCTATGACCTGATGGCACGTATGTTGTTCGGCGCCAGAGTTTCATTCCTAATCGCACTTGCCTCAACTCTGATCACCGTTTTCTTGGGTCTCTTCATGGGCATCGTTGGCGGATACTTCCGTGGTCGTATCGATGGCATCATTGGCCGTTTCACCGACTTCCTACTAGCTTTCCCAACCTTCTTCATGATCATTGCTCTGAGCGCACCAACCATCGAGCGCATGGAGAAGTCGGGTCTTATCCACGGCAACGAAGCGCGAATCCTTTACCTAATCTTGATTTTCGCGATCTTCGGTTGGCCATACCTCAGCCGAATCATTCGTTCTCAGGTAATTTCAATTCGCGAACGTGACTTTGTTCTTTCAGCTCAGGCGCTCGGCGCATCAAACTTCCGAATTTTGGTGAAGGAAGTCCTTCCAAACGTATGGACGCCAATCATCATCTACGTGTCGCTTGCGCTGCCAGGTTATCTAAGCGCTGAAGCGGTGTTCTCGTACCTCGGTATCGGAGTCCAGCCTCCAATGCCAACGCTGGGTACCATCATCGCCGACTCAACGAAGTACATGATGAACAACTCGGTTTACTTCTTCATCCCATCGTTGGCACTGATCCTTTTGGTGCTCACATTCAACTTGCTCGGTGATGCATTGAGAGATGCGTTAGATCCAAAGAGCGAGACATAAGACTTACTCCAACCGGAGTAATAAACAAAACATCAACCTAGGAGGGTGAAATGTTGAAAGGCAAGAAAAGCCTGAAGGTAGCGCTAGCTACTCTTTCGGCTGCGGCTATGGCCGGAACACTGCTAACTGGCTGTGCTCCTGCAAACGCCGGAGGTACCATCACGTACCTCACCAACGCAGAAGCTTGGACCCACGCGGATCCACAGCGTAACTACACCGGTATGCACATCGCATGGTTCGGTTCGTACCTTCAGCGCACGCTGACTGCATACGACCGTGCTCCAGAAGCAGCCGGTTCAGCAGTTGTACCTGACCTAGCTACCGACACCGGTCGTGCTTCGAACGGTAACAAGACCTGGGAGTTCACCCTACGCGACGGCTCAACCTTCGAAGACGGTACCCCAATCACCTGTGAAGACATCAAGTATGGTGTTTCACGTACCTTCGCAACCGACGTAATCACCGACGGACCTACCTATGCAATCAGCATGCTAGACGTTCCTTCGGCTGAAGACGGTTCTTCGGCTTACAAGGGCCCATACAGCACTGACGCTGCAAACGACACAGCGTCGTTTGACAAGGCAGTAACCTGTTCAGCTGACCACAAGACCATCACCTTCAACTTGAAGCGTGCGGTCGGTGACTTCAACTACACCGTTACCTACCTATCATTCAGCCCAGTACCAAAGGCTAAGGATGACGGCGACCAGTACGACATGCACCCAGTGTCAACCGGTCCTTACAAGATCAAGTCATACAAGATCAACGACTCGATGGTTCTAGTTCGCAACGACAAGTGGAGTGGTTCTTCTGACCCACTACGCGCAAACCGTGCGTTCCCAGACAAGATCGTTGTGAAGTTCGGTCAGGCTCAAGAAGTTCTTGACCAGATCATGCTTTCTGACAAGGACAAGACTGCCGTTTCTCTAGACGCACTATTGCCAACCAACCTATCGGCCGTGTTTGACGACCAGGGTGAAGTTCTTGCTAAGTACAAGGACCGCGCTCTAAACGTTTACGACCCATACGTTCGTTACGCAGCTGTTAACGTCAAGAAGCTGAACTGTCTACCTGTTCGCCAGGCCATCTACTACGCAAAGAACTTCGATTCTTTGATCACCCTTGCCGGTGGTCAGGCGTTCAACGGTGACCCAGCCGACGGTGTTATCAAGCCTCTAATGGGTCTTGACTACGCAAAGACTGGTTACGCAACTGACGACAAGGACTGGAAGCCAGAAGGTAACATCGAGAAGGCTAAGGCTCTAATGGAGCAGGCAAAGACCGAATGTCCAGACCTATACGCTCGTGCAACCGACCCTAACCAGGGTATCTTCTACGACATTCCTGACACCGAGACCAACAAGAAGGCTTCTGCCATCTGGATTGAGTCGATGGCAGCGATTGGCGTAACCATGAAGTTCAACTTCATCGAGCCAGGTAAGTACTACTCGATCGTTCTAGACGCAACCAAGCAGGGCGACCTATCGTCCGGTGGTTGGGCTCCAGACTGGGCTAACGCTTCAACCGTTATCCCTGAGTTGTTCACTGCCGAGGGTGGATTCCCAATGTCTCAGAACTGGGACGACCCAGCTTACGCGGAGTTCAAGAAGCGTTCAGACGCTAACTTGAGCGAACCAAACCGTGAGAAGCAGGGTAAGGAATGGGCTGCTCTAAACAAGTACGCAATGGACCAGATGTGGGTTATCCCTGGTGTCTTCTCGAAGACTCAGGAAATCTGGGGTTCAAAGATCGGTGGTGCCTTCTTCTGGGAGCCACAGGGTTCACTATCATTCGGTGACCTTTACATCAAGAAGTAGTAACTAGTTGATTGTTCCGTGGTGCTGGGGTTCGCCTCAGCACCACGGGCATTCACAAACCATCCGCAAGTTTTGAAAGGAAATGATGAACGGTCTATTGGCCTACATCTCACGCAGGCTCGGCGTAACAGTGCTGATCCTCCTTGCGGTTAGCTTTACCGTATTTGTAATTTTTGCTCTATTGCCTTACGACCCAGCGTCGCTCACCTGTGGCAAGAACTGTAACGACCCCGGCATTATCGAAGCCAACGCCAAGCGCCTCGGCTATGACAAGCCATTCTTCGAACAGTACTGGGTATTCCTAGTTGGCCTCTTTGCCGGACGTACCTTTGGTGAAGGTGCCGCCGAAATTTTCTGTGCCGCACCATCGTTCGGCTACTCTTTCTTGCAGCACGCTTGTGTTAGCGACCTAATCTTCGATGCACTTCCAGTAACTCTTTCTCTAGCAATCGGAGCTTTGGTGCTCTGGCTGATTGTTGGTGTCGGTCTCGGAATCGTGGCGGCCAAGTTCCGCGGCAAAATCTGGGACACCCTGTCAACCGCTTTTGTTCTGATTGGAACTTCTCTTCCAACCTTCCTAACCGGTTTGATGTTGATCGTTTTCCTGGTGATCAAGGTCGATTGGTCACCGTTCCCAGCTGGAGGCTACACCGCCCCAGATGAAGACATCGTGGGCTGGTTCCTAAGCATGTTCCTGCCATGGGTTACTTTGGCCTTTGCCTACGCGGCAATTTACACCCGATTTGTTCGTAGCCAAATCCTAGAAATTTCGACCGAGGATTACATCCGTACCGCACGAGCTAAGGGCTTGAGCGATGGAGTGATTCTTGGCAAGCACACCATGCGTGCCGCTCTGGCTCCAATCGTGACCATGGCCGGGCTCGACTTTGCCGGTTTGCTCGGTGGAGCCATCCTTACCGAGGCAGTGTTCAACCTGCCGGGTATGGGCCGCCTATCTCTGGGCGCTGTGGTTGACATCGACCTTCCGGTAATCGTTGCAACCACGATTTTGGCCGCTGCGATTGTGGTTGTAATGAACATGGTTCTAGACATTGTTTACGCGTTCATCGACCCGAGAGTGAGGGTCTGATGCCTCTATTGTCTGTTCGCGACCTTCGCGTTGAATTCAAAACTCCTGATGGCGTTGTAAAGGCCGTCGCCGGTGTTTCTTTCGACCTAAACCAGGGGGAGACACTAGCCCTCGTCGGTGAATCAGGTTCTGGTAAGTCTGTCAGCAACCTTGCCTACATGGGGCTGCTACCGAAGACACGCACCACAATCACCGGTTCGGTGCTACTAGAAACCGAGAACGGCGTTGTTGACCTAATCGGCATGGAGAACGACGACCTTCGCAAGATCCGTGGTCGCGACATCGCCATGATCTTCCAAGACCCGATGTCGGCACTGCACCCTTACTACAGTGTCGGCGACCAGTTAATTGAAGCCCACCAGGTTCACAACGACGTTCCTAAAGACGTAAGTCGTGAGCGCGCTATTGAGCTTCTGACCCTGGTTGGTGTGGCCAACCCTGACGAGCGCATGCGCTCGTTCCCACACCAGTTCTCCGGTGGTATGCGCCAGCGCGTGATGATTGCCATGGCGCTGATGAACAACCCAAAGGTTCTCATTGCCGACGAGCCAACCACCGCACTCGACGTAACCGTTCAGGCTCAGATTTTGAAACTTCTTCGCGACATCCAGAAGCAGTTCAAGATGGCCGTGATTTTGATCACCCACGACCTCGGGGTTGTGGCGGGAGCCGCTGATCGCGTAAACGTTATGTACGGCGGTCGTTTGGTTGAGAGCGCCGATGTAAACGAGCTTTACGAGAACCCGATGATGCCTTACACCGTTGGCCTACTCGACTCAATTCCTCGCATGGACCAAGACCACGGCAAGCGTCTTCGCGCTATTCCAGGTCAACCTCCTTCGCTTATCAAGCTGGGAGACGGTTGCGCATTTGCGGCACGTTGCGAACGTAAATCTGAACTTCCGAAAGGCAAGTGCGAAACCTCGCCTGAACTCAAGGCGGTTAAGACCGGACACTTGGTTCGCTGCCACCTTTACGACAGCAAGGAAATGACCAAGTGAACGAGCCACTTCTCGAAGTAACCGACCTGCAGAAGTTCTTCCCAGTTTCTGGCCCAGGTATCTTCTCTCGCGAACGAGGAACCAACAAGGCTGTCAACGGTCTCAGCTTCTCGCTCAAAGAGGGCGAAACTCTAGGGCTCGTCGGCGAGTCTGGCTGTGGCAAGTCGACCGCTGGCCGAACCATTTTGAAGCTTTACGAGCCAACCGGTGGATCGATCAAGTTCCAGGGTGAAGAAATATCTGGCTACTCGAGTGCCAAGATGAAGCCACTTCGCACCAAAATGCAGATGATCTTCCAGGACCCACAATCTTCATTGAACCCTCGTCAGTCGGTTGGTGCCATCATCGGTGCCTCTTTTGAAGTTCACAAGATCAATCCAGAAGAAGGCGTTAAGCGCGCTGTGCAGGATCTGCTGGAACGAGTTGGTCTGAACGCTGAGCATTATGACCGTTACCCGCACGAATTCTCCGGTGGTCAGCGTCAGCGAATCGGTATCGCTCGCGCTATCGCTTTGAAACCAAAGTTCATCGTTTGTGATGAGCCTGTTTCAGCACTAGACGTTTCGATTCAGGCGCAGGTTGTGAACCTACTCACCGACATTCGCGACGAATTCGCGATGTCATACCTTTTCATCGCTCACGACCTATCGGTAGTTCAGCACATCTCCGACCGCGTTGGGGTTATGTACCTCGGCAAAATGATGGAGATTGCTCCAACTGCGTCGATTTACTCAACGCCTCACCACCCATACACAAAGGCTTTGCTTTCGGCCGTGCCGATTCCAGATCCGAAACTGGAACGCAAGCGTGAGCAGATTGTGCTCAGCGGTGATCTGCCTTCACCAATGAACCCTCCAGCCGGTTGTGTGTTTAGCACTCGCTGCTGGAAGGCCCAGGCGAAGTGTTTCTCGGTCGAACCAATCCTGCAGAAGGTTGGTCAGGCCGAGGTTGCCTGCCATTTCCCCGAATAAGCCATAACCTGTTTAGGTGCTCACGGCTTTCGAATCTGCTCTTGATCGATACCGCACCCATCTTGAAGCTGGTCGCGGTTATTCCAAGCACACCGTGAAGGGCTATCTGACCGACCTTGCTGATTTAGCCGATTTCCTTGAGGTGTTCGGCATCAAATCCCCAGCGGAAATCGACCTTGAGTCATTACGGTCTTGGTTGTTTAGCCTGAGTGAACGCGGGATCGCCAAATCTTCGATGGCAAGGAAAACGGCTTCGGTGAGGTCTTTCACCGCTTGGCTTTTGGAGCAGGGTGAAATCGCCGGAGATCCCGGGCTTCGACTAAGAACGCCCAAAGCCAATAAAACTCTGCCAACGGTAGCCACTCGCGAGGCGATGAATGAGGTTTTTGCTTCCTTGGAGCAGTCTGCCGCCGAGAACGATCCAATTGCCATTCGCAATCTGCTCATAGTTGAGCTGCTTTATGCCACCGGAGCTCGTGTTAGCGAGATTGTTGGGTTGAATCTGGGGGATGTGGATGCTGCCAGACGTTTGATTCAGGTGACCGGTAAGGGCAATAAGCAGCGGGTGATTCCATATGGGACTCCATGCGAGGCTGCCCTGGAACGTTGGCTCAACTTGGCTAGGCCGATGCTGGTAGCCCCACAAACCTCATTCGAGTTGTTACTCAACACCAAAGGCAAACGAATTGGCCCTAGAGCCATCTATGAGCTGGTAGCCCATGCGCTATCTGAAACCACTGTGGGGGCTGCTGGTCCGCATGCTCTGCGCCATACGGCTGCCACTCACTTGCTTGACGGTGGGGCCGATCTGAGGGCGGTACAGGAGTTACTTGGACACGCGAGTCTGGGTACAACCCAGATTTACACGCACGTCAGCATTGAGCGCTTGAAGGAAGGTTACAGTTCAGCCCATCCCAGGGCTTGAGCCGACTAGGGGATAGGCCGCCAAGTTTCACTAGCGGTGAAAGGTAGCCGTAGTCCGAACGCAGCGAGAAATGCAGGCAGGTATCAATTCCGCAATGTGATTGATAAGTGTCTGGGAAGCAAACCGAACCAATTTTTTGCCCGGTTTCCACGCGATCTCCTGCCTTCACGAACACACATAGCGGTTCGATAGAACTAACTAAACCATTCGAGTGCCTAATCGACACCACCGACCGATTTACCACGGTTCCAGCAAAGGAAATCACTCCTTGGTGCGGGGCAAATACCTCATCGCCAACGGTGACCAGATAGTCGACTCCTCGGTGGCCGGCCGACCAGTCGGTATTTGGTTGAAGAAACTGGCGAACCAATTGCGGATTAGCGACCGGTACTTCCCAGAGATCAGAAGCGCTCGCGGAAACTGGCTTCGGAATGAAACTCAGCAGCATTCCTGTGGCTATTAGCAGAAGGGTTAGTGCCCAGCGATTTGGCTTCATCACACCATCATCAAATTGCTTGGCTGAAATCGTCATAGTAGCCAAGAATCTGTGGAAAAGTGCCTACTTTGGCTGGTAGTCTTTTAGGAGCAACGTTTCGGCGTTGACTTTCGCGTGTCGAACCCCATCGAATCCACTCGGTCCAGCTTGCTGGTTGGTTTTGGTGCGACACCAGGTGTGACCGACAACCGTCGGGAGCAAACAACTGAGTGGCACTTTTGTGCCAAAAGGAGAAACTGCCATGGCAGTAGTAACAATGCGCGAGATGCTTGACAGCGGCGTGCACTTCGGGCACCAGACCCGTCGTTGGAACCCAAAGATGAAGCGCTTCATCTTAACCGACCGCTCTGGCATCTACATCATCGACCTACAGAAGTCGCTAACCAGCATCGACCAGGCTTACGCATTCGTAAAAGACCTCGTTGCTGCCGGTGGTTCAGTTATGTTCGTTGGTACCAAGAAGCAGGCTCAGGAAGCCATTGCTTCGCAGGCACAGCGCGTAGGCCAGCCATACATCAACGAGCGCTGGTTGGGTGGTCTACTGACCAACTTCCAGACCATTCAGAAGCGACTAACCCGCCTCAAGGAACTTGAAGTCATGGACTTCTCAGGTGCGACCAAGACCGGTCTAACCAAGAAGGAACTTTTGATCCTTCGCCGCGAGAAAGACAAGCTAGAGAAGTCACTTGGTGGTATCCGCAACGTTTCCCGTCAGCCTTCGGCTCTCTGGGTTGTTGACACCAACAAGGAACACCTAGCAATCACCGAAGCTAAGAAGCTAGGTATTCCAGTTATCGGTATCCTCGACACCAACTGTGACCCAGATGAGGTCACTATCGGTATCCCTGGAAACGACGACGCCATCCGTTCGATCGCACTTTTGACCCGCGTAATTGCAGATGCAGTTGCCGAAGGTCTAAAGGCAAAGCACTCGAAGCCTGAAGAGGCAGAGCCGCTAGCCGAGTGGGAGCAGGAACTACTTAGCACCGACGCACCAGCAGCCGCACCAGTGGCAGTTGAAGAAGCACCAGTTGTTTCTGAAGAAGCACCAGCAGAGAAGGACGCAGAGTAATGGCGAACTACACCGCAGCAGACGTAAAGGCCCTACGCGAGCGTTCAGGCGCTGGCATGATGGACTGCAAGAACGCTCTCGACGAAGCCAATGGCGACGGCGAAAAGGCCATGGAGGTTCTGCGCCTCAAGGGTCTAAAGGGTGTTACCAAGCGTGAAGGTCGCACCACCTCAAACGGTCTGATCGTTGCTCGTGTTAGCGGCGGAACCGGTTACCTAATCGAACTTGCTTGCGAGACCGACTTCGTTGCTAAGGCAGAGAAGTTTGTTTCACTTGCCGAGTCGATCGCTGATGCAATTGTTGCTGCCGGCGCTAAGAACCTAGAGGCTGCTTTGGCTGCCGACCTAGGTGGCAAGTCGGTTGCCGATGCAATCAATGACGAGGCAGCAATCATGGGCGAGAAGGTAGAACTTCGTCGCGTGGCTTCGGTTGAAGATGCCAAGGTTGACGCTTACCTTCACCGCACCAGCAAGGACCTACCTCCACAGGTTGGCGTTCTTGTTGCTTACTCGGGTGACAACGACGAGACCGCACACGATGTTGCAGTGCACATCGCAGCGTTCTCGCCAAACCACCTAACTCGCGAAGATGTAGCAGCTGACGTTGTTGCAACCGAGCGTCGTATTGCTGAAGAGACCGCTCGTAACGAAGGCAAGCCAGAAGCTGCCCTCGAGAAGATCGTTGAAGGCCGTGTAACCGGATTCTTCAAGGAGAACGTTTTGCTAGAGCAGGACTTCGCTAAGGACAACAAGTTGTCGGTAGCTAAGGTTCTAGACAACGCTGGTCTGAAGGTTTCTGCATTCGTACGCTTCCGCGTTGGTGCCTAAACCCTAAAAATGTTGAAAAGGCTCGACCGAAACGGTCGGGCCTTTTCGCTTGCCCGCCTAGGATGGATGGTAGGAGGATGCAATGGCACAGAAGCGTCGAGTTTTACTAAAACTTTCGGGTGAAGCGTTCGGTGGAGGCACTCTCGGAGTGAACCCCGACTTCGTTGCAGCCTTCGCTAAAGAGATTGCCGAAGGTGCCAAGACCACCGAGATCGCCATCGTTGTTGGCGGTGGAAACTTTTTCCGCGGAGCAGAGCTTTCGCAGCGCGGCATGGACCGCTCACGAGCCGACTACATGGGTATGCTCGGCACCGTTATGAACGCACTCGCACTTCAAGACTTCCTCGAGCAGGCTGGCGTTGACACCCGTGTGCAGTCGGCTATCACCATGGCCCAGGTCACCGAGCCCTACATTCCGCTTCGCGCCATTCGCCACCTCGAAAAGGGTCGCGTTGTAATCTTTGGTGCTGGTGCCGGTATGCCTTACTTCTCGACCGATACCGTGGCCGCTCAACGTGCATTGGAAATCAAGGCAGATGAAGTTTTGGTTGCCAAGAACGGCGTCGACGGTGTGTACTCGGCCGACCCGAAGAAAGACCCTAAGGCTAAGCGTCTAGAAAAAATCAGCTACCAGGAAGCCCTGGTGCAGGGTCTGAAGGTCGTCGACGCGACCGCGTTCAGCCTCTGCATGGACAACAAAATGCCGATGCGTGTTTTCGGCATGCAGGGTAAGGGCAACATCACCGATGCCATCAAGGGTAAAGCTATCGGAACCTACGTTTCCGCGTAAAGAACTTTAGAAACAAGGAGAATCAATTGATTTCGGAAATCATGACCAGCATCAAAGACAAGATGGGTAAAGCCGTTGAGGCTGCGAAAGACGACTTCTCGTCGGTTCGCACCGGCCGCGCCAACCCAGCCATGTTCCAGAAGATTGTGGTTGACTACTACGGCACCGGAACTCCGCTCGGTCAGCTTTGTTCGATGCAGAATCTTGAGGCTCGCACTCTAAACATCACGCCATACGACAAGAGCGCATTGATCGCTATCGAAAAGGCCATCCGCGACGAACCTAATCTTGGCGCCACTGTAAACAACGACGGCAACAGCATCCGTGCCTCGCTTCCAGACCTAACTGAGGAACGCCGCAAGGAATACGTGAAGTTGGTCAAGGCCAAGGCTGAAGACGCTCGAGTGGCGATTCGCAACATCCGTCGCAAGGGTAACGATGACCTAGCCGCTTTGAAGAAAGACGGCGCTGCCGGCGAAGATGACCTTGGTCGTGCTGAAAAAGAACTGGACGCACTCACCAAGACTCACGTCGACGCCATCGACGACGCTTTGAAGCGCAAAGAAGCCGAGCTTCTCGAGGTCTAGTGGCTACGCAACAGGTTCCTGAAGGCGGACGAAGCCTCTCCAAGTCGGTTTTCTACGGAATCCTTCTTGGTGCCGCTTTTCTGCTCTCCATCCTGATTGTCAAAGAACTTTTTTTGGTGCTCGTTGGCACCGCAATCGGTTTCGCAGTTTGGGAACTGTCATCGGCACTTCGCCTAAAAGGTTGGTACGTGCCTCGCGTGCCGGCGGTAATCGGTTCGGTGCTAATTATCCCGGCTACCTACTTTTGGGGCGTCATTGGGCAGTGGGGCTTTGCATTGGCAACCTCGGTGGCACTTATGGCTTGGCGTTTGGTTCACATTCTGTGGGAAAAGCGTCGTAGCGTTTCACAGACCTTTGGCGAAACCATCAAAGACTTAGCCGCCGCAGCTTTCGTAGTTACTTACCTGCCGCTCACGATCTCGTTTTCGCTACTGCTTCTTCAACGTTCAACTGATGGTCCGGCCTGGGTGCTGGCCTTTGTAGTTCCGGTTGCGCTGATCGACACCTCGGGTTACCTAGTTGGTCGAAAGCTCGGTAAGCACAAGATGGCTCCAGGCGTGAGCCCAAAGAAGACCTGGGAAGGGCTACTGGCTTC
>JBEGSI010000040.1:0-12723 GCA_041180065.1 Actinomycetota bacterium
AAGGGTTCCGACTCGTAGGCCGGTGTGCTGCCAACCCGGCAGGGTGTTGTCTACAACAACATCCCAACCGGATTTTGCAAGCGTTCCCTTTGGGTAAAACCAGGTCATGGTGTCAATGCTAGTTCTGTGGGAAACCTAGGTTGATTCCACCGTGGCTTGGGTCCAGCCAGCGACTCGTGATCGCCTTGCCACGAGTAAAGAAGTGAACTCCTTCAACGCCGTGGGCCTTGGTGTCGCCGAACGCAGAGTTCTTCCAACCACCGAACGAGTAGTAAGCAACTGGAACTGGGATTGGCACGTTGATACCGATCATTCCAACTTCAATTTCGTTCTGGAAACGGCGAGCGGCACCGCCGTCATTGGTGAAGATTGCGGTTCCGTTTCCGAAAGCACCCTCGTTGATTAGCTTCACGCCTTCTTCGTAGGTCTTCACACGGACAATCGACAGCACCGGACCGAAGATTTCTTCGGTGTAAACCTTCGAAGTGGTTGGAACCTGGTCGATCAGGGTTGGCCCGAGCCAGAAACCATTGGCATCGCCATCGACGTTAATTCCACGCCCGTCCACAACAACCTTGGCGCCATCTTGGTTCGCAATCTCGATGTATGAAGCCACCTTGTCGCGGTGTTCGCGGGTAACCAGAGGTCCCATGTCGCAGTTTCGACGTCCGTCACCGATGGTTAGCTTGTTCATGCGGTCCACGATCTTTTCGATCAGTGGGTCAGCAACTGGCTCAACTGCTACAACCACCGAGATGGCCATGCAACGCTCACCAGCAGAACCGAAACCGGCGTTGATTGCCGAGTCGGCAACTAGGTCTAGGTCTGCGTCTGGAAGCACGAGCATGTGGTTCTTGGCTCCACCAAGGGCCTGTACACGCTTACCGTGCTTGGCTCCCTGCTCGTATACATACTTGGCAATTGGAGTTGAACCCACGAACGAGATCGCAGCCACATCTGGGCTCTCCAAAAGACCGTCGACCGAAAGCTTGTCGCCCTGAAGCACGTTGAACACTCCATCAGGAAGTCCCGCCTCTTTCCAAAGCTTGGCAATCCAAAGTGCGGCGCTTGGGTCTTTCTCAGAAGGCTTCAGGATGACAGTGTTGCCGGTTGCGATTGCAATCGGGAAGAACCACATTGGAACCATCGCTGGGAAATTGAACGGGCTAATCACGCCAACCACACCGAGTGCCTGACGAGTTGAGTAAACGTCGACTCCGGTCGATGCGTTCTCGGTATAAAAGCCCTTCAGTAGGTGAGGCATGCCGCAGGCGAACTCCACTACTTCCTGACCGCGGGAAATTTCACCAAGTGCGTCAGACAAAACCTTGCCGTGTTCGGCGGTGATGATTTCGGCCAGCTCGCCCTTCTTGGCGTTTAGTAGCTCGCGGAACTTGAACAGAATCGGCTGCTTGCGAGCCTGAGACATGTCTCGCCAGGCTGGGAATGCTGCTTTCGCCGATTCAATCGCTGCTTGAATCTCGGCCTCGTTGGCTAGTGCAACCTCCTTGGTAACAACACCAAGAGCTGGGTCGTAGACCGAGGAGGTGCGACCAGACTTGCTAACAACTTCTTCACCGTGAATCCAGTGGTTTACTACCTGAGTCATTTGTTCCTTCTACTTTCCGTGAACCAGGGCAACTGCGGTTGCAATTGCTCCGGCAACATCGCCGTCTTGTGGGTATAGCAGGCTGCGCCCGACCATTAGGCCGCGAACACCTGGAAGTTTTAGTGCGTCTTCCCAGAGCTTGTAGGTCTCGGCTGGGTCTCCAACCGGGTCACCGCCAAGCAACAGGGTTGGCAGGGTGGTTGAAGCCATCACTTTTTCCATGTTTGGCACAACCGGCAGTTTCAGCCAGGTGTACTGACTGGAAGCACCGAGACCACTCGCAATGGTCACCGAGAGTACGGTGGCATCGGTTGAGAGGTCATTCACGATCTTGCCGTCAACCCATTTAGAGATGAACGGTTCAACCAGAATTGGGGTCTTGGCTTCAACCGCATCGTTGATGGCGTTGGCGGTGTATTCCAAGGTCTTGGCGGTGTTCTGATCTTCGAAGTTGATTCGCGTCAGTGTTTTCGCCATGTCTAGGCCTTCGCGTTTGATAGCTGCGAAATTGTGAGAGGCGAAGCGGTCGTCCATTTCAAACGAAGCACCCTTCAAACCAACTCGGTTCATCGACGCAACCGCGATTTTGCCATCTAGCAAGCCCAAAAGAGCTAGGTCGTCAAGGATATCCGGGGTTGCCAAAACTCCGTCGACACCAGGGTTCGAAAGTGCAGTTGCCAAACGGTTCAGAAGTTCATAGCGATCTGCCATAGCGGTTTCATCGCCGCGCACGCCCAGTGCCCCTCGTGCCGTGTGGTCGGCGGCAACGATGAATAGTCGGCCGTCGCCCTGAATGATGTCGCGACGCTTTCGGCCTTGGTAAGCCTTAGCGATCGCTTCAGGATTGGCTGCGCGAGTCTCGCGCAAGGTTTCGAAATCTAAAGACATTACCTATAGTCCCTTCAAAACTTCTTCAACTTCTTCGCGAGTTGGCATTGCCGTTGAACATTCCAAACGGCTGGCAACTAAAGCTCCGGCAACGTTGGCGAACTTCAACATCTGCTCAAGACCCCAGCCCTGCAAAAGCCCGAAGCAGATTGCTCCGCCGAAGCTGTCGCCGGCTCCGAGGCCGTTGACCACGTCGACGAAGTATGGCGGAACCTCAACGGTTTCATCCTTGGTCTTGGCGAGCACGCCTTTAGGTCCCTGCTTCACGATTGCCAACTCAACACCGCGTTCTAGCAAGGCATCGGCAGCGCGCATCGGCTCGGTCTCACCAACCGCAACCTGGCACTCTTCCTTGTTTCCAATAGCAACGGTCACGTGCTCCAAAGCGCGAGTTACCTGCGCTGTTGCCTCTTCCGGCGAATTCCAGAACATGGTCCGGTAGTCGAGGTCGAGAATGGTGTTTTCTTTTCGACCTCGTGCTTCCCAAGCGGCAAAGTGAGCGCTTCGGCTTGGTTCCTGCGAAAGCCCGGTAACGGTCGACCAGTAGATCTTGGCATCGCGAATGGCCGAAAGATCAAGTTCAGAGGCCTTGATTTCCAAATCTGGAGCCTTTGGTTCGCGGTAAAAGTAAAGTGGGAAATCGTCTGGTGGGAAAATCTCGCAGAACACGACCGGGGTGTTCAATCCGGTTACTCCAGAAACGAATTCATCGCTGACGCCTAGGCGAACTAGCTCGTTGTGAATGTATTTGCCGAATGGGTCGTTGCCAGTGCGGGTGATGACCGCCGACGAAAGTCCGTATTTAGCTGCGGCAACAGCCACATTGGTGGCACTTCCGCCAAGGAATTTACCAAAGGAGGTGACGTCTTCAAGCCCAACGCCGACCTGCAGCGGGTAAACGTCGATGCCAACGCGACCGATGGTGATCACATCGAATTGACTCATTTCAACTCCGTCCAAATACTTTGTTATTACAAACTAACATTACACCTAACAAAGTGCAAGAAGCTAGAACCAGCGGTCGGCGTTGTGCTCCGCGTAAACCTCTCGAATTGTTCCTGATCGAGAGCGAATAGCAATCGAGTGCGTCTTGATAATCGGCCCCTTACGACGCACGCCGTCGAGGAATCCCCCATCGGTAACTCCGGTCGCCACAAAGAACGTGTTATCGGAAGCCACGAGTTCGTCCATCTCGTAAACGTGATCAAACTTAAGCCCGGCAGCCAAACCGCGAGCGCGCTCTTCTTCGCTCATCGGGTGCAAAATACCTTGGACAATTCCGCCCAGCCCCTTCACTGCGCAGGTGGTAACCACTCCTTCAGGTGAACCACCGATACCAACACAGAGATCGATACGAGAACCATAGCGTGCGGCGTGAATACCACCGGCAACATCGCCATCAAGCAACAACCTGGTACCAGCGCCAGCGGCTCGAATCTGTTCAATGAGCTCTGCGTGACGCGGACGATCTAGAACCGCCACAATCACATCGGAAACGCTCTTGCCCTTAGCCTTTGCAATTCCTCGTATGTTCTCGCCGATCGACTGTCGAATGTCGACCACACCAAGACCCTCAGGCCCTGCCACCAACTTGTTCATGTAATAAACCGATGAGGCATCTAGCATTGAACCTCGGTCGGAGGCAGCAATCACCGAGATGGCATTCTGGCGCCCGGCGGCAGCCAGCGAAGTTCCATCAATCGGATCAACTGCGATGTCGCAAGCGTTACCTCGCCCAGTTCCAACTCGCTCGCCGTTGAATAGCATCGGAGCGTTATCCTTTTCGCCCTCACCAATCACCACGGTGCCGTCGAATTCAACAGTGGAAAGGAATGCGCGCATTGCGTCGACCGCAGCGCCGTCGGCTCCAAGTTTGTCGCCCTTGCCAATGAATGGGGTTGCTCTAATAGCGGCAGCCTCGGTGGCTCTCACCAACTCGAGGGCAAGATTTCGGTCTGGGTGAAGCGGTGCCAATGAACTCATATTTTGACTATAGACCCTTGCCGTCAAATGTATTAACAAACCCTCTCGTAACACTTGGTAACCAAATGAAAACCGAATCACAAAAGTCCTAGTCTTAAACCAGATTCTTTCAAAGACAAGGACGATCATGGCCATTTACGACAACATCACCCAGGTAGTTGGAAACACTCCTCTAGTGCGCATCAACCGCATCAACGAAGGCAAGGCAGAGATTCTCGCCAAGCTTGAGTTCTACAACCCGAGTGCAACCGTAAAAGACCGCATCGGTATCGCCATGATCGACGCAGCGGAAGCGAGTGGCGAACTAAAGCCTGGTGGCGCAATCGTCGAGGCAACCTCGGGTAACACCGGTATCGCACTGGCCATGGCCGGAGCCGCTCGCGGTTACAAGGTGATCCTCACCATGCCAGACTCAATGAGCCGCGAGCGTCGCACCCTACTTCGCGCCTACGGTGCCGAGCTAGTTCTTACTCCAGCAGCCGAAGGCATGCGCGGAGCAGTTGCCAAGGCCGAGGAAATCGCCGCAACTCAGGGAGCCCTTGCAGTTCGCCAGTTCGCTAACCCAGCCAACCCAGAAATTCACCGCAACACCACTGCCCAGGAAATCTGGAACGACACCAACGGTGAAGTTGCCGCAGTAGTTGCCGGCGTTGGAACCGGTGGAACCATCACCGGTGTTGGCCAGACCCTAAAGAAGCTAAACCCAGACATCAAGATCTTCGCGGTTGAGCCAGCTGCTTCACCACTACTAAACGGCGGTAGCCCAGCGGGCCACCCAATTCAGGGTATTGGTGCCAACTTCATTCCAGACGTACTAGACACCACCATCTACGACGAAGTGCTCGACGCAACCGCCGACGACGCCGTGGCCTGGTCACGTCGCCTCGGTGCTGAAGAGGGCATCCTCGGCGGAATCTCGTCAGGGGCCGCAATCTGGGGTGCGAACATCATCTCGCAGCGCCCAGAATTCGCCGGCAAGAAGATCGTGGTCATCATTCCGTCATTCGGTGAGCGTTACCTTTCGACTATCCTTTATAAGGACCTACTCGAAGAGAACTAAGGATGGCACGTGGCTCACTTCCTCGAAGACTTCAAAGCGGGGATTGAGCGAGACCCAGCCACCAAGAGCAGTTTCGAACTGTTCTTCACTTCTCCCGGATTACACGCAATCTGGAACTATCGCGTTGCCCATTTCCTCTGGAAACTAAAACTTCGCACGCTCTCACGCATGTTTGCCAACATCGCCCGCATCACCACCGGCATTGAAATTCACCCTGGTGCAACCATCGGCCGCCGCTTCGTAATCGATCACGGCGTTGGTGTCGTCATTGGCGAAACCGCCATTATCGGCGACGACGTAATGATGTACCACGGAGTCACATTAGGCGGAGTAGTCAACGCAGCCGTAAAACGCCACCCAACCATCGGCAACAACGTAATCCTCGGCGCCAACTGCATCATCCTCGGCGACATCACCATCGGCGACAACTGCAAGATCGGCGCCGGAGCCATCGTGGTCAAAGATCTACCTCCTGGCAAGGTTGCAGTAGCTCCTATCGCAACCGTACGTTAAATCTTGCGAGCTAGCTGCCTCAACGAAATTCCTAGAACCGACATCACAAGTCCAGCAATCAACAGCGATGCCATGTCGCCGCCCGTGTTGGCAAGCGAAACTACTTCTTGTTGTGCCCGAACCCAACGGGCGTGAAGAGTTGAAGTTGAAGCTGGAACATAATTTGCTTCCGGAACCTGAATTCCCTGGGTAGGGTCCGTGAACCAGCCGATGAACAGCCAACCAGCACGTTCTGGAATAGGGAGATCGAATCCAGGGTCGCCAATTTTGTAACGGTCAAACAACTTGCTCAGTGTTCCACCATTTGCGTTGTAACTTATCTCAATCGGCTCTGAGCCAGGCGGAGCAACAATCACTTCTTCTTCTGATTGCAAAGAAATGACAAGTCGGTAGTTGATTCCAGCTAAACCGCCCTGATCAACCAGTGTCACCTGCAGTTCGTTCCAGCCTGACCGCATCATTGCCGCCACATCAATTGGGCCGCCTGTATCCCAATTTCCCGCAACCTGTCCCGGTGATATTTCTATTCCATTTAGGCTTATGACGCCTAGGTTGTCAACTATGAACGCTGCATTCAGAGTTGGGTTTGAATAATTTTCCGGGACAAAAAACCGGTAGCGGTAGAGAGATGTTTGACCCAGGCAATCGTAGACGGTTGGTCCGCAGTTGAGCCATGAATTGGTCCCTTCAACAAACCCCCACGGGTGCTCTCCCACCAAGTAGGCAGGATTCCAAGTCTCGCCATTGTCGGTTGAAGCCTCGGTATAAGGATCTTGACTTCCGAGAACGTGCTGCTCATCGATAACCCCGCCGAGGATCGTAACGGTCTGAGTCGTCGGGTCAGCAGTGGCCTGGGTAGCAGAAATCGAAAGAGTAGCCAAGACTATGGCAACAAGCCCAAGTAACTGTCGAACCCCTACATTCATTTCTTAAAGGTATTCGCAAAACCGAACACAAATTGGCGAACATGCTGGAATTTACCAAATCGAAACTTTGGACCAGAGGTATAGAAATTATTGGGAAATCGCCGAATCCCAACCGCGCTCAGGCAATTCTCTAGTGTCAAGATAGACACCTTCACCTGATTCGACATTGCCGATTGGCTTGAACGAGCGTGGGATAGTTACTCCTTCTGGGAAGGTGGCGAGGAGGCTGTGGTCTTCTCCCCCGAAAAGAACCCAATCGAGTGAGGAAACATCCAGGCGATCGGCGACGTCGTCTAATCTCGCGCAATAGCCGTCGAGGGATTGTTTTGAAATTACAAGTTTTACGCCGCTGGCCTTTGCGATTCGGTGGGCGTCTTTAGCGAGGCCGTCGGAGATGTCGAGCATTGAGGTGGCTGTGGTGGCTTCGATTCCGGATTGGATTGGCGGCATTGGGCGCTTCTGGATGTTGACCCAGTCGTCGTAGGCGGAGATTGCATCTTGGTTGCCACTTTGGAGAAGGCTTAGGCCGCAGGCAGCTTGACCTAGGGTTCCGGCAACTGCCAGGATGTCGCCAGGCTTGGCACCAGTTCTGAGTATTGGTTCGCGGCCTTCGAGGTCGCCGTGGGCGGTGACAGCGATGACTATTTGCTCGGCCTGCGCTAGGTCTCCCCCAACGATTTCGGCATTAGGGCAGAAGTGATTGACGGCAGCTTGAAGGCCGTCGGCGAATTGTTCGAGCCAGGTGATTTCGGTTTCTTTGGGAACGGCGAGAGCGACCACTAGTGCTGTTGGTTTTGCTCCCATCGCAGCGACGTCGGAGATGTTGGTGGCAACAGCCTTCCAGCCGAGATCGAACGCGGATGACCATTCGGTTTTGAAGTCGTTGCCTTCGATCATGGTGTCGGTGGTGACCACGAATTGATCGTTTGATGTTCTCACCACGGCGGCGTCGTCGCCGGAACCCACGATGGTGTTTTCGCTCTTTTTGAGGCGGGAAACGGTTCGTTTCAAGGCTTCGTTTTCGCCAAGACTGGCTAGGGTTTCAGGATTGGTCACAAACCAAAGGTAGCCTGTATTTGATGAAGTTTTTGAAACTGAGCCTGATGGTTCTTCCTCTATTACTAACCGGTTGCGCGGCAACCGTGCACCTGTCGCCGGCCGAAGAAGCGAACTCGGTTACCTGCGCCAATCTGCAGGTGAGATTGCCAGATACAGTTGACGGCTATTCACTGCGCGCAACCGACGCCCAGAGCACTGCTGCTTGGGGTGAACCAGCGGCGGTTATTTTTCGATGCGGTCTGCCAGAGGTGAAGGTTTCCGAATTCAAGTGCATCACCGAAGAGGGAATCGACTGGTTGGTTGATGATTCGAAGGCGCCTTCATACCGATTCATCACCTTTGGACGAAACCCGGCATCCGAGGTCATCGTGGATTCAACTAAAGCGGTAGGCGTGAATGTTCTAGATCAGATTGGCGCGACTCTAAAGTTCCAGGACGCAACTGCGAACTGCGGTTAGTCTCGCTCGAGCGCCAATTCGATTAGCTCGGTAATGAGCTCTTTATAGCCGATGCCTGAGGCTTTCCAAACCAGTGGGAACATCGATACCGGCGTGAAGCCAGGCATGGTGTTTACTTCGTTGACTAGGAAGCCGTCTTTGGTGAGGAAGAAGTCGACTCGAGCTAGACCTTCGCAGCCTAGTGCGTTGAAAGCCTTGGCCGAAAGTTCCTGCATCACTTTGAGCTGTTCTGACGGCAGCTCGGTTGGGATCTTGAGGTCGACTGCGCCGGTGTCGAGGTACTTGGCTTCGAAGTCGTAGAACTCGCGACCGGTGACCACGATTTCGCCAGCGAGGCTGACTCGTGGGGCTGAACCGTTTCGTCCTTGGAGAACTGCGCACTCAACCTCGCGGCCGTCGATGCCGTGCTCGACCACAACCTTGGTGTCTTCCTTGAGAGCGTCTTTGACAGCCTTGTCGAAATCGCTCATGACTTTGACTTTGGAGACCCCAACGGAAGATCCGGCTCGAGCTGGTTTCACGAATAGCGGGAGGCCGCCGAGTTGCTCAACTTCTTGTAGTTTGGCTGCTTTGCTCTGCTCCCACTCGTGCTTACGAATGACCACGTGAGGGGTTACTGGAACGCCGGCTGCGATAAATAGTGCCTTGGTGAATTCTTTATCCATGCCGGCTGCTGAGGCAAGAACGCCGTTGCCAACATAAGGCATGCCAATCAGTTCAAAGAAGCCCTGGATGGTGCCATCTTCGCCGTAAGGGCCGTGAAGCACTGGGAAGACCACGTCGATGTCGCCTAGGCTGTGAGCCACGCCTGAAGGGTCGGTGTAGCGGAGTTCTTTGGTGCCGGCAGCAGGCCACTGAATGGTCTGGCCTTCGAAGATAACTTCAGGTAGTTCGTTTGGGGTGAGCGCCCATTTCATTGGGTCATCATCTGCAGGAACGAAGACTCCGCCACGGGTAATGCCAATTGGAACAACTTCGTATTTGTCGCGGTCGATGGCGCCTAGGACGCCACCCGCGGTAACGCAAGAGATCGGGTGCTCACTTGAGCGACCACCGAAAACGAGAGCTACGCGAAGTTTTTTACTCACTGGTTGGTTCGTCCGTTTCGTGGGTCAGGGTTGGCGCGATGTCGCGAGGTTCCATGCGACCCTCCATTACCGCGAGCACCTGCTCAACGATCGGCATCTTCACGTCTTTGTCGGCGGCCAGTTTCAAGATCGGGGCAACCGAGGCTAAACCTTCGGCGGTTTGGCTCAGGCGCTTGGTAACTTCGCGAAGGGTGTAACCCTTGCCGAGCATTTCACCGGCCTTGTGGTTACGGCTTAGCGGAGACTCGGAGGTGGCAATAAGGTCGCCGAGGCCGGCTAGTCCAACCATGGTCTTCTTCTTAGCGCCGTAAGCACGGGCGAAACGTGAGATTTCGGCAAGGCCGCGGGTCATGATCGATGCCTTGGTGTTTTCGCCGTAGCCAACGCCGTTGACGATACCGATCGCGACCGCGATGAGGTTTTTGAGGATTCCGCCAAACTCGGTTCCGATTACATCTTTGTTGGTGAAAGTAGTGAAGTAAGAGTTGCTCGATGCCGTGGCAACAGCGTTGGCTGCTTCAGGGTTGGTGCTGGCAGCTACCGAGGCGGTTGGCTGCTCCTGAGCAATTTCCAGACTTAGGTTTGGGCCGGAAACAACCACGATGCGATCTTCGCCAACGCCGATGGCATCGGTGATGACCTCGCTCATGCGAAGGCCAGTTTCCTTCTCAACACCCTTCATAAGGCTCACCAAGATAGAGGCATCTGGGATGGTGGCTCCCCAGGCCTCTAGGTTTGATCTAAGGCTCTGGGATGGAACTGCTAGGTAGATCTGTTCGGCGCCTTTCATGGCGGCACTGGCGTCGGTGGTGGCACTCAGAGACTTTGGCAGGCGGATGCCCGGCAGGTAGTCACCGTTGCGGTGCTGCGAGTTGATTTCATCAACGACGTCTTCGCGACGGGCCCAGATGACCACATCGTTTCCGGCATCAGCCAAGATTTTGGCAAACGTGGTTCCCCAGGAACCGGCTCCCATAACTGCAACTTTTGCCATTACTTCTTACCGTTCTTGTTGAAATTGCCGAACTGGCTCTGGCCGTGCTCGGCTGGGTCATAAAGATCTTTCGGTGCTTTGGCATCGCGAAGAATCTCAACCTGCTTGGTGATTGCCTTCATCACAATCTTGGTTGCCTCTTTTAATTCTTCGGTGGTGAGTGCACGTCCGTGGAATTTGGAAAGATCGATTTGGTCGCCGATCAAAACTCGCACCTTGTGCCAAGGCTTTGGGCGTAGGTTCTTGGTGTAGGTCGGGAGAACGATTTCGCTACCCCACTGCCCCACCGCGTAGATTGGCACGCCAGCCTGAATCGCCATGCGAACCGAGCCGGTCTTGCCGCGCATTGGCCAGCCGTTTGGTTCACGGGTCAAAGTGCCTTCAGGGAAGATGGTGATCACGTGGCCAGCTTCGAGAAACTTGTAGGCGGCGTCCATCGGCTCAACGTTGCGGCGACCGTTGCGGTATACCGGAACCTGACCGGCAGCAGTAAGGATAGCGCCGAGCACGGGAACCTTGAAGAGGCCACCCTTGGCTAAGAAGTGCGGGCCGCGCTTTAGGCCGAAGAAGGTTGCGTAGGCAACGGCTAGCGGGTCTAGGTGAGTCACGTGGTTGAACACCAAAATGTAGGCGCCGGTCTTGGGAAGTTTTTCTTTTCCAATCACCTGCACTCGGAACAAGAGGTGAAGTAGGCCGCCCAAAATGTAGGCGACAAAGCTCATTACAAACGGACGGTTGGCCTTATTGACCTTAGGCATTTTGAACTCATCGCGAGCCATGATTATTCGCTGTACTCGAAATCGGCGCCGAGAGCAGCCAGTTTGTCGAGGAAGTGTTCGTATCCTCGCGAAATCAGCTGAACATTGGTGACGTTCGAAACGCCTTCGGCCGCCAGAGCTGCCACCATGTGGCTGAATCCGCCACGGAGGTCTGGAACGCGGATGTCGGCGCCGGTTAGCTTGGTTGGTCCGTTGATTACTGCCGAGTGGTTGAAGTTTCGCTGACCGAACCGGCAAGGAGTTCCGCCCAGACACTCACGGTAAATCTGAATCTGCGCACCCATCTGTACCAGTGCATCGGTGAATCCAAAACGGTTTTCATAGACAGTTTCGTGAATGATTGACAATCCGGTTGCCTGGGTGAGCGCCACAACCAGCGGTTGCTGCCAGTCGGTCATGAAGCCAGGGTGAACATCGGTTTCCAAAACGACCGGGTTCAGCTCCCCACCAGGGTGAAAGAAGCGGATGCCGTCATCCTTGATGTCGAACGCTCCACCGACCTTGCGGAAAACGTTTAGGAAGGCCATCATCTCTGGCTGACGAGCGCCACCGACAAAAATGTCGCCCTCGGTTGCCAACGCGGCGCAGGCCCAACTAGCAGCTTCATTGCGGTCGAACAGTGCGCGGTGAGTGTAGCCGTGGAGTTCTTTCACTCCCTCGATGCGAATCACGCGGTCGGTGTCGACGGAAATGATTGCGCCCATCTTCTGCAAGATGGCGATGAGGTCCATAATCTCTGGCTCAACGGCAGCACCGGTGAGTTCGGTTAGACCCTCGGCACGCACCGAGGTGAGCAAAACCTGCTCGGTTGCGCCGACGCTCGGGTAAGGCAGCGAAATCTTGGCACCCTTGAGGCCTTCTGGGGCGCTCAGGCGAATGCCGTTTGGCTGCTTTTCGATTACGGCACCGAAGTTGCGAAGCACTTCTAGGTGGTAGTCGATTGGGCGGTCACCAATGTGGCAACCACCGAGGTCTGGAATGAACGCTTCACCGAGCTGGTGCAGCAGCGGGCCACAGAACAAGATTGGAATTCGCGACGAACCGGCGTGGGCATCGATGTCGACCATGCGAGCCGACTTCACGTAAGTTGGGTCGAGAGTCATTACGCCGTGGTCGTCGTGGGTGATCTTGACCCCGTGCAGCTGAAGCAGGCTCGAAACCACCTCTACGTCGCTGATGTGTGGCACCTGACGCAACTCGCTGGCGGTGTCGCCAAGTAGCGCGGCAACCATTGCCTTGGTAACTAGGTTCTTAGCTCCGCGAACATCGACACGTCCAACTAGCGGCTTGCCACCTTTGACGGTGATTTGACTCATCAGGCTCCCTTGGCTGGCAAAGTCTTGGGGCGCCAAGACTCTCGTTTCGC
>JBEGSI010000041.1:0-22115 GCA_041180065.1 Actinomycetota bacterium
CGCGGCCGATCTGGGTCTCACCCCTGAACCTCGGGCTGTTCATTTAGGGTTTGGGTAGTGCGCTGTGGGTGCACGCTAACATTGGCATTCCGCCATGGGATGTGTTCGCTCAGGGTATCTCCATTCAAACCGGTTTGACTTTTGGTTGGTCGACGGTTGTCGTTAGCGTAATCGTTCTTATTTGCTGGTTACCCCTGCGTCAAAAGTATGGAATCGGAACCGTCCTGAATGGACTTTTGATTGGCGTTTGGTGTGACGTTTGGACACCGTTCCTGCCAACCATCGACGTTTATTGGATGAGACTCGCGGAATTCATCATTGCCATGTTGATTGTGGCAACGGCCACCGGAATGTACATAAGCACTAATTTCGGTAAAGGACCTCGCGACGGCATCATGGTGGGAACGGCTGAGGTTCTAGGCTGGCCGTTCTGGATCGTTCGAACTATGTTTGAGGTTACCGTTCTCACCATCGGAATCTTTATGGGTGGTCGATTCGGCGAGGGAACAATTATCTTCGCCGTGTGCATCGGTTATCTAATGCAGACATCGATGAGGCTTTTCGGCGTTCCGACTAAGAAGAAGGACAAATGACCCAGCCCGGCGAGCACAGAGCCACCGGACGAGTTCTTCTGACCAACCGAACCGGCGAAATTCTGCTCCTGTTGACTCATTTCGACCCTGAGGTTGGATTGCCGCCAAGATGGCTTACGCCAGGCGGAGGCATCGATACTGGCGAATCACCGCGAAAAGCTGCTGCACGTGAACTTTATGAAGAAACCGGCTTGCTCATAGATGAAAACGAACTGGGATTCCAAGTCGGCGAATTTTCAGGTCGATGGGATTGGGCCGATGGACTAAACCATCACACGTTCACTGATCACATCTTTGAATACGAAGCAGATGGTCTGGTTCTCGATAAAACGAATTGGACTGAAGACGAACACAGAGATGTTTTAGAGATCAAATGGTGGAGTCTTCAGGAGCTAAAGGACACCCAGGAAGCTATTAGCCCGCCTGGGCTGATCTCATACATATTGAACCGATAATGAACATTATGTAAAGTAGTGTTTTTCTACTACCCAGGGTCACTTCCCTAGGCTTGAGTCGCTGCCATCCATTCTGATAACTTTTCTGCCGCTCTTCCATCAACTAGAGCATCGGTTGCTTTCTGCAAAGCTAGATCAAAGCGTTCTAGTAACGGCTCATCGATGCGACTTGGATCCTTGGCAAGCTCAAAGGCAACCAAGCCTGCGGCGGCGTTGAGACGAACGATATCTGCCACCGGTCCGATGTAGTTACCTTCAAAGAGCGATTTCGCAACGTGAGCGTTGTGCTGAGCGTCGCCACCAACGAGATCTGCAAGTTCTACTTTCGCAAGGCCTAGGCGCGATGGGTCAAATGTGGATTTGCGCACCTCTCCCCCAGCAACCTCCCAAATTTCGCTTGTTCCCGTCGTGGTGAGCTCGTCAAGGCCGTCTGAGCCCCTGAAGACCAGGGCGGAACGCCCGCGAGCAGCAACTTCTTCGGCCATCAAAGGAGCAATCGAACCGTTAGCAACTCCCAGTGAGGTGGCGATTGGCTGAGCCGGGTTAGCAAGCGGCCCGAGGAAGTTGAACGTCGTTGGGATGCCCAATTCCCTTCTGATGGGAGCCACGTAGCGCATCGCAGGATGGAAAACTGGTGCGAAGAAGAACGTTAGCCCCACTTCACGAAACACATCGGCAACTCGGTCTGGCGAGAGATCTAGGCGAATGCCCAGAACCTCAAGCATTTCGGAAGATCCGGTTTTACCGCTGGCCGACCTGGAACCGTGTTTCATCACTGGAATACCGGCCGCAGAAGTCAAAATTGCAGCCATGGATGAGATGTTAACCGTGCCAACCATGTCTCCCCCAGTGCCAACAATGTCAACAGCTTCATTGCCTGTGTCAAGAATTACCGCATTGCGGAGCATAACGTCGACTAAACCAGCCAATTCATCGACTGTTTCACCCTTAGAACGCAACGCCAACATGAAGGCGCCCACTTGGGCTTCGGTCGCTTCCCCGCCCATTATTTGACTCATCGCCCAGTCGGCTTCGCCGCGAATTAGAGCATCCTTATTGAGCAATTTGCCAAGAATTTCTGGCCAGCTATTTGCAAGGTTCATAAACACAAGTTTAAGGGCGAAAATCACACCAAAATCACTCCCTGACTGATGCCTGAGGATTATGATTGAAGTATGTCTGCGACCATAGCAAGTTCAAAGCAAATCAATCGCCCTAGTCCAACCTCGGTTGGAACAATTGTGTGGCTTGGCAGCGAAGTAATGTTCTTCGCGGCCCTTTTCGCAATGTATTTCAGCCTGCGAACTGCTTCACCTGAACTCTGGGCAGCCGAAACTGGCAAGTTGAACGTTCCGTTTGCCCTTACCAACACTTTGATCCTCGTTGCCTCTTCGTTCACTGCGCAATTCGGTGTCTTCGCAGCAGAGCGCATGCAGCCAAGAGCAACCGGTGCTTCTCCGCTCAAATGGGGTGTGGCTGAGTGGTTCCTAATCTCATATGTTTTGGGTGCAATCTTCGTATCGGGTCAGGTATGGGAATACGCAACTTTGATCTCTGAAAACGTCGCTTTCGACTCCAACTCGTACTCAAGCGCGTTCTACCTAACCACCGGTTTCCACGCACTCCACGTTACCGGCGGGCTTATCGCGATGCTTATCGTGGTTGGTCGCACCTTTGCAGCACGCAAGTTCGGTCACGCGGAAGCAACTAGCTCGATTGTGGTCTCTTACTACTGGCACTTTGTTGACGTGGTTTGGGTTGCACTATTCCTAATCATTTACGTACTGAAGTAAGCGACGAGAGTAAAAATCATGGCAAACAAAAACAAGAAGTTCTCGCGTAGAAGCCCGTTCGCCGCGGCTCTAGTACTGCTCGCTGGTTTGATCGTCAGCGGTGGAAGCTATGTCGCAGCCAGTGCTGCGGTTTCAAACGCCGCTCCAAAGTCTGAAGTAGACCAGGCCCAGGTAGACACTGGAAAGCGTATCTTCCTCGCAAACTGTGCTAGTTGCCACGGTAAAAATGCCGAAGGCACTCAGAACGCACCTTCACTAATTGGCGTTGGTTCGGCTTCTGTTGATTTCCAGGTTGGCACCGGCCGTATGCCAATGCAGGCTTCAGGCCCACAGGCAGAAGTTAAGCCAGTTCAGTTCAAGCAGGAAGACATCGACGCACTTGCTGCGTATGTAGCTTCACTGGCCCCGGGTCCTGAGTCACCAACCGAAGAGTATCTAGCTCGCAAGGGCGACGCCACCAAGGGTGGAGAGCTGTTCCGTATCAACTGCGCAATGTGTCACAACGCCGTTGGTGCTGGTGGAGCACTAACCGAAGGTAAGTACGCACCTGCACTGCGCGAAACCAGCGCAAAAAACATCTACCAGGCAATGGTTACCGGCCCGCAGAACATGCCTGTGTTCTCGAACACCAACCTCTCCCCTGAACAAAAGACTGACATCATTACCTACCTTCAGTACGTTCAGGAGAACCCATCAATCGGTGGTGACGAGCTCGGAAACCTAGGTCCAGTTGTTGAAGGCCTCTGGGTTTGGCTAGGCATGCTCGGTCTCATCATCGTTATCACCATTTGGCTCGGCGCCAAGTCGAACTAGGTTCAGGAAAGAGAATATCGTGGCTAAAAACCCGAAAGATCTAGCAGTAGTTGAAAGTGCACCTGAGCACGACTACTCAGCTGGTTTGGCAGTAATCGCACCAGACAAGATCGCAGACCCAGGCATCGAACCACACCGCGTTCGCATGACCGATAAGAGCGTGAAGCACGAGAAGGCTGCCGCACGTCAGGTTGCTGCACTTTTCCTAGTTTCGATTCTTGGAAGCGCATTTGCCATCTGGGCTTACTACGCTTTCCCTTTTGAGGCTGAAGTAGCAGGTTCGCTGCGCCTGAACACGATATTCCTAGGCCTAGGTATCACTCTCGGTCTCTTTGGTATCGGTATTGGTGCAGTTCACTGGGCCAAGACTCTGATGCCTGATGCGGAAGTTGCCGAGGAACGTCACCTAACCCGTGGTTCAGAAGAGGTTCGTGCTGCTGCTGTCGAAATCATTCGTCTCGCCGACGAAGAGTCTGGTTTCTCCCGTCGCAAGCTAATTCGTAGAACTCTTTACGGAGCATTGGCGCTTTTCCCAATTCCAGCCATTGTGTTGTTCTCAGATCTAGGCCCAAACCCTAAAGACTCGCTTCGTCACACCATGTGGGGTAAAGGCAAGCTAAGGCTGACCCGCGACCCAGACGGCACTGCTATCAAGGCTTCTGACGTGCAGATCGGTTCGGTTTTCCACGTAATCCCTGAAGGACTGGTAGACCTAGAGGCTCCAGACCTACTAAACGAGAAGGCTAAGGCCGCCGTACTTTTGGTGCGTCTTGACCCAAGTGAAATCACCCAGAAGCAGCGCGACTGGGGTTACGACGGCATCGTCGCCTACTCGAAGATTTGCACCCACGTTGGCTGCCCGGTTGCTCTTTACGAGCAGCACACTCACCACCTACTCTGCCCTTGCCACCAGTCGACCTTCGACCTAGCAAACGACTGTGCGGTTGTTTTTGGACCGGCGAGCCGACCTCTTCCTCAGTTGAAGATTGAAGTAGACGCAGAGGGCTACCTAGTGGCACCTGGCGATTTTGAAGAACCTGTTGGTCCAAGCTTTTGGGAGCGTAAGGCATGAGTAACGCAGTAGACACTAAGAAAAAGGGTGGATTCCTAGCGGGAACCGCAAACTACCTTGATGAGCGTGTTGGTGTTGCTGGCATCCTGAAGGAATTCGGCCGCAAAATCTTCCCAGACCACTGGTCATTCATGCTCGGTGAAGTTGCACTTTACAGCTTCCTAGTGCTCCTTCTTTCGGGAACTTTCCTAACTTTCTTCTTCGACCCGTCGATGGCTGAAGTTCACTACGACGGCGTCTACGGACCGCTAAAGGGTGCTCCGATGTCGGTTGCTTATCAGTCGACCCTCGACATTTCGTTCGAGGTTCGTGGTGGTTTGCTAATGCGTCAGGTACACCACTGGTCAGCCCTGCTGTTTGTTGCCGCAGCTGGTCTACACATGCTTCGCGTATTCTTCACCGGCGCATTCCGTAAGCCGCGCGAGATCAACTGGGTTGTCGGATTCATGCTCTTCATTTTGGGCATGGCCGGAGGCTTCACCGGTTACTCACTTCCTGACGACCTTCTTTCAGGTAACGGTCTTCGAATCATCGATGGAATGATCAAGGGTCTACCGTTTATCGGCGCCTACACTTCATCGCTTTTGTTCGGTGGCGAGTTCCCTGGTGACGAGATCATCCAGCGTCTCTACAGCCTCCACATCATGATCGTGCCAGCACTTATCTTGGTGTTCTTGGTTGTGCACCTCTTCATGGTGGTCATCCACAAGCACACCCACTATTCAGGTGGCGGTAAGAAGGACACCAACGTTGTTGGTTACCCACTAATGCCTGTTTACGTTGCCAAGGCCGGTGGATTCTTCTTCATCGTGTTCGGTGTAATCATGCTCTCGGGTACCCTATTCACCATCAACCCGGTCTGGAACTACGGTGGCTACGACCCATCCCCTGTTTCGGCTGGAACCCAGCCAGACTGGTACATCGGATTCCTTGATGGTGCACTTCGTTTGACCCCGTCAAACCTCGAATTCGTTCTAGGTGGAAACACCTGGTCGTTCAACATCTTGCTACCAATGCTTGCTGGTGTGGGTCTTCTCGGTGTAGTTGCCGTGTACCCGTTCATCGAAGCTTGGGTAACCGGTGACAAGCGCGAGCACCACGTTCTCGACCGCCCAAGAAACGCACCAACTCGTACCGCAATCGGTGCCGCTGGTGTAACTTTCTACGCAGTTCTATGGGCAGGAGCTAGCACCGACCTAATCGCTACCAACTTCAAGATGTCACTTAACCACGTTCTAACTTCGATGCAGATCTTGCTTCTGGTTGGTCCGGTTGTCGCATACTGGGTGACCAAGCGTCTTTGCTTGTCGCTTCAGCGCAAGGATCGCGAAATCGTGCTTCACGGACATGAGAGTGGCCGCATTATTCGTCTACCTCATGGCGAATACGTTGAAGTTCACGACCAGGCAGACGAATACCAGATCTGGAAGTTGACCGACTTCAAGGAGTACTCCCCTACTCTGGCTCGTCCAAACGCCAAGGGTGTCATCACAGTGCGTGCTCGTATTCGCTCAGCCATGTCAAAGTGGTTCTTCGAAGACCGAGTGAGCCCTGTTGGTTCAACCGAACTAGAGGCAGCAAAGCACCATAAAGAGCTGCACTAAGCACTTATTAAAAAAAACTTCACGGCATTTGGGTTCTCCCGAGTGCCGTGAAGCCGTTTAAGGGTCGATTGGTAGACTCGTGAGGTTCCCAAAGAACCAGAAAAGACTCGAGCAAAGGTACCTAGATGGGCAAGCTATATTTCCGGCACGGCGCCATGAACAGCGGAAAGAGCACCGCCCTACTACAAGTTGCTTTCAACTACGAGGAACGTGGGCAAAAAGTCTTGTTGGTCAAGCCAGCGGTTGATACCAAAGGCGATAACAAGGTTATGAGCCGACTTGGAATGGTTCGCGAGGTTGATTTCCTAGTTCTTCCGAATGAAGATCTGAGAATAAAGTTCAACGATTTTGCAGCGAACCTGGGTCAAAAAATAGACTGTCTACTGATTGACGAAGCCCAATTTCTCACCCCCGCCCAAGTTGATGAAGCCATGAAGATCGCGGTACTCGACGGCGTGCCGGTCTTAGCGTATGGAATCCGAACAGACTTTCTCACCAAAGGCTTCCCCGGCAGTATTCGCCTACTAGAAATCGCTCATAGCCTTGAAGAACTAAAAACAATCTGCCGCTGTGGCAAGAAGGCCATGTTCAACGCCAGATTAAAGAACGGTGTCTTCGTTTTCGATGGCGACCAGGTGGCGATCGATGGCGACCAGGTGACCTACGAGTCCCTTTGCCCAAACTGCTACTTTGAAAGACTCGGTCAGTAGGAGTGATCAAAACACTGCGAGAACTTTCCGGAGTTCCTAAGTTTTATCAGTTCTTCACCGCTAGAACCATCTCCAATTTTGGCAATGGTATTTCTCCGGTGGCATTGGCATTTGGTGTTTTAGGCATTGATGGTGCCAACGGTGGCTCCCTAAGTTTGGTCCAAGGCGCAAGAACATTACCGATTCTTCTCCTGCTAATTGTCGGAGGTACAATCGCCGATAAGTACGGCAGAGCCCGCGTTATGGGCCTAACCGACATGTGGCTCAGCGTTCTCATTTTGATCGCCGCTTGGTCATTTATAACTGGAAATCCAAGTGTTTGGCTTCTAGTTATTGTCGGGTTACTCGCCGGACTTCTGAACGGAATTTGGTATCCAGCTTTTGCGGGACTAACGCCAATCATTGTGCCCGAAGAGAAACTCCAGAGCGCGAATGCGGCAATTGGTTTTGGCTCTAACATTGCCTTCATGCTGGGAACGGCAAGCGGTGGAGTCGTGGTGCTCTACTGGGGAGTTGGCTGGGCACTTGCGATTGATGCAATTACCTTCCTCATTGCCGGCGCCTTGGTTTATCCGTTGTCAAAACTTCCTCAGAAGGGCCAGGCGGAATCAGGAGAAAAGGTTAACTTCATCCTCGAACTCAAATTGGGTTGGACCGAGTTCAAAACCCGCTCTTGGCTGGTAACTATTGTTATCGCCTTTGCCATACTAAACATGAGCTTCGAAGCTGTTTGGGCTGTTCTCGGTGCTCTTCAGACTCTTGAAAAGTACGATGGAGCTGCAACCTGGGGCCTAGTCCTCGGATTTATGAGTTTGGGCTTTTTACTTGGAACGATCATTGCAAACAAAGTCAGACCAAAATACCCGCTCCGAATGGTGATGATCTTGATGGTTGCAGATCCGCTTTTCTTATTCACGTTCGGAACTGCTCAACCACTTGTTGCCCTTCTAGTTTCAGCAATCGCCGTGGGTATCGCGATGGACATCTTCTATGTCGTCTGGGCTACCACCATCCAGCAAAACGTTCCTGCAGAATCTCTATCTCGTGTGAACTCATACGACTCATTCGGTTCGTTCGTTTTCGGCCCTATTGGCATCATGGTAGCCGGCCCATTGGCCGTGGCAATCGGGATTCAGAACACACTTTTGATTGGCGCTGGGCTCTCAGTGCTCGCAGTTGTCGGTGCTCTGTTGGTGCCGGGGGTAAGAAACCTAGAGGCGAAGTTCAACGACTAAGCGTTGTCAATCCAATAGCGACGCAGCAAACGACCGTTTTCATCGACCCTGTTCTCCAAGACTCCCCCGTGTTTTTCAATAACTTTGATGGAACCTATGTTGTCGTCGTTGCAGGTGATTAGAATCCGCTCAAGCCCCAGGTCTCTGGCGAGAACTAGAGACTGTCGAAGAATTTCAGATGCATAGCCTCGACGCCTAAAATCTGGCCTGACGGCATAACCAATATGTCCACCAAATTCAGAGAGCCAATCATTCAGTTCGTGCCTGATTGAGCTTCGACCCACGATGACACCATCAACTTCGGCCAGCAGAAAAGTAGAGGCAACCCGCCCTGGCAAAAGATTCTTTCCGTACAAACTGTCTTGAACCCTCGCCAAATAACCATCGAATGATTCACTCGATTGAAACCCATCAAGTAAGAAGTTTGACCCGTCTACAGCAAGTTCCTCATGAGCAAGTCGTAAAACAAGCTCATCCGCTGGACTTGGTGCCCTGAGAATCATCATGTGGGGAGTACGGGACTTGAACCCGTGACCGACGGATTATGAGTCCGCTGCTCTAACCGGCTGAGCTAACTCCCCTAGTCACAAGTAACTAGCCTAGTCGTCTCTTCTGATTCGCTCCAAAGCCTTACGAAGAGAAGAGCTAAGTTTCTTTGACACGCGCTTGCCGCGGCGTTCAATTGTGAAGCGAACGTCATTGAAAGTTTCAATAACACTTCCTCTGGCACCGTCTAAGCGCTCTAAAACGCCATTTGCGCCGCGCTCAAGGCTTTTTGAACTCTTTCGAACTAAATTACCAATCCGCTCAGTAACCGTAGGCTCTGGGGCATACTCCGGGTCACCTGAAATCGAGCTCTTCAAGAGCGGCTTACCCTCGTATACCCGAATGTAGTTTTCAACTGTCTTCGACAGATCGTGCTCGGCGGCCTTCATTCTCGAAGACTTGACGAATCGAGAATATTCATCAGCAGTGAGACTAAAAATCGCCTGAAGCTTTTCAGCGAGATCTATCGGAGAGTCCGGCTTGAATAGAAAACCATTGACACCATTTTCAACCAAATTAGGCAATGCCATCGAGTCGGCAGCAACGATCGGCAAACCAGCAGCCATAGCCTCGAGAGTTGCCATGGATTGCAGTTCTTGAGTCGACGGCATCACAAACACTGACGAATTACCCAAGCGCTCGATGACCTGATCGTCGTCTAGGTCGTCGTGGAAGTCAACTCTGATACTTACTCCAAGCTCATTTGCAAGTTTTGAGAGTTCGCTTTCTTGGGAACCAGAGCCAAGGAGTTCCAGGCGATATTCCTTTGGGAGTTTAGCCAAAGCCTCAAGGAGCACATACACGTGTTTCTCGCGGTCGAGACGACCTAAATAAGTGATGGTTTTACGAGTTTGAGATCCGCCGGGCAATTGAATGTATTTAGAAACATCAACCCCGCCAGAAATTGAAGAAACTTCAACGTCGGCGATTACTGACTTCAGCAGCTGCGCAGACCTAAGCGTTGGTGCGATCACCGTATCTGCCGATCGAAAAACACTCGACGCACTTTTGATTAGTTGGTCAGAAATGAACCGTTTTAGGAACTCAGGAATCAGGAGGACGTTCTCCACCAAACTCTCGGCATCGACGTGATTTGTAGCCACGAGTCGCACCTTGTTGGCGAGAGCTGCCTTGGCAGCGTGGAAGCCAACATTGATATGCGACTGAACATGAATTACCTGCGGATTGATTGCCTGGACCAGACCAGAAATTCTCTTGGTTAGCCCGGCAGGACTTACAAACCTTTGGGTTGGCTGGAAAGGAAGTCGGTAACTTTTCAAACGGTGAACAACCAGTGGAACTCCGTCGTGACTCTCTCTGAAGGTGCCGTAAAGCCTTGAAGTAGCAGGTGCAATGACGTGAACTTCAAAGCCCTGCAACTGAAGACCACAGGCTAGATTCTTCGCGAAGGTAGCGGTTCCGTTGTGATCGGGTGCGAAGGTGTCACAGGCGATTACAACCGTACTTTGGGTCATTTGGCACCTTGGAGTTCTGGGTGAACCTTCGACAACATCCAAACGCCCATTGCGGCGGTGGCTCCACTTGCAATAAACACAACCATGTTGGCTAGCGACGCATTCGCAGCTTCCCCAAGAATCAACATACCTATAGAGATTGCAACCATCGGATCAATTACCGTGAGGCCAGCGATCACTAAGTCAGGTGGGCCAGAAGCGTAGGCATTTTGAACGAACCACGCTCCGAAAACTATCGCGCCGATTGCTGCGAATACACACATGATGGTCAACCACTCAACGTGCCCCTGTGCGATGCGCTGGATCACCGCTTTGATGAAGGTGATGCCAAAGCCGTATAGGATTCCAGCTCCAAGAATGAAATTCAGGGCAGTCGCTTTGCGTCTGGTTAGAAAAAACAGAATGGTGAAACCGCTCAGCACCACGCCAATTACACCCAAAAGCGTCACTAGGTCACCATCGGTTAGCGCTCGTTCGTCATCGCCAATAGTCGTGGCCAAGGAAACGAAGACAGCAATGCCTGCCGTGCAAACGCCGATTGCGATCCAGGTTGCTCGATTAATTGGAGTTTTTGTCGCGCGAGCGTTCAATAGAGCGGTAATCACAAGCGCTAGCGCACCGATTGGTTGAACTACGATCAGTGGCGCCATAGTGAGAGCTGCAATTTGAAGCACTGCTCCCCCGCTGAGGAACGACATTCCGGCTAACCATCTTGGGTTTCGAATTAACATGATCAGACCCTTGAATCCAACGCCGTTCTTTTCGCCAAGTTTTTTATCAGCGTTTTTCGTTACCGAGTCATTTTGGAATTGAGCCCCGAATGCCAGAGCCACCGCAGCCAGAACTGACAGCGAAATTGCTATCGCTCGAAACATTGAACCCCTAACAGATGAACACTTAAGCCTAACCATTTTGAACCCCTGGACATGCTTCGGCTCGGTATCATTTTTGAATGACCATTAGACCCATCGTGATCACAGGTGAGCCTGTTTTGCATGTTCGTGCCGCCGAAGTAACTACCTTCGATGACAAGCTTCGCGAACTAGTTCGAGACATGTACGAGACCATGGACAAAGCGCCTGGAGTTGGGCTCGCAGCACCTCAAATTGGCGTCGGGCTTAGGGTTTTCGTTTACGACTATGACGATGACGAGGGCAACCCGCGTCGTGGCGAAATCATCAATCCGGTACTTACTCTCGGACCAATTGAATCTGGTCCGGCGGATGAAGATACAGAGATTGAGGGTTGCCTTTCCGCCCCCGGCGAACGCTTTCCACTAAAGCGAGCCGAAGAGGTTTTCATCACGGGGGTCGATTTAGATCAAAACAAGATTGCGTTCAAAGCAACCGGCTGGTTTGCCAGAATCATGCAACACGAGTACGACCACCTCGATGGTTTCCTTTACTTAGATCG
This sequence comes from Actinomycetota bacterium, assembly GCA_041180065.1. Taxonomy (GTDB): domain Bacteria; phylum Actinomycetota; class Actinomycetes; order Actinomycetales; family Microbacteriaceae; genus Rhodoluna. The sequence goes on from JBEGSI010000041.1 coordinate 11,710, forward strand.
CCTAGCCAAAGAGTGGCATGCGGAACGAGCAATGATGATTCGAGAACGCGGTTGGGGTAAGGCAGGAATCAGCTGGCTTCCAGGTAAAGACAACCTAGAAGACTAGACGCAATCCAGCGGCAACAGCGGCGGCGGCGAAAACTACAACAATGAATGGTGTTTTGAGTTTAAGAAGCCCTACTGCAACCAATAACGCCACAAGACGCTCATCCAGAACCAGTAGCTGAGCTTCACCAGACTTTGCCGCTGCCGTGAACGTTTGAACCCCCACAAGACCGGCTAACAAACCAATAGTTAAATAACCGGCCAGCTTACTGAGCGACTTAGACTCCAGAAGTCTCTTCGGCAATAGATAGCCAAGCATTTTCCAAGAAAATACTGCAAACGATGCTGCGATGACCGCAAACCAACTGGTCATGGCTTACTCCGCTCCAGCCAGAACCCAACTACTACAGCTAAGCCGGCTCCAAGTAGCACTGGTGGGCCGGAGGGAAGAACCATTGAGAAAATCAGACTCCCCAGGATCGCCGTTGCAGCGATTGCGGCTCCAACAGATTTCTGGATGCGTGGCCAAACGAGTGCGAATAAAGCAGCCGCCGCAGCCGCGTCGAGCCCGAAGGTCTTCGGGTCACCAATCTGTTGCCCGAGAAATGCACCCAGGATGGTGGCTGTATTCCAAAACACGAAGACCGAAATACCCGTTAGCCAAAAGCCTTTCTTCTGCTCAGTAAGCGTCTGCCGCGATGTAGAAACCGCTGCGCTCTCATCAATAGTCAATTGAGCGGCAAGCACTTTGTGAAACCCGCGCGGGCCCAGATTACTCGCAAGACTAAGTGCGTAGAAACCGTTTCTGATTCCAACAAGCCAGGCCGATGTTATTGCGGTGGAGAGATCCGAAAGCCCAACAGCCACGAATGCAAATTGCGAGCCGCCACTAAACATCAAGGCGCTCAGAGCAATTGTTTGCCAAATGTCAAAACCGGCTGTTATCGACAGGGCTCCAAAAGAGATACCGTATACACCGGTAGCGATACCAACACTCACAGCTACGTTGGCAACTTTTCCTTCACCTAAACTCACAGGTTTACCCTACTAAGCGCGACAGCGAGTTGATTGCGAGTTAGAAAATCTCCCGCCTCCAAAAGTTCATTGATTTGTGAAATCACTCTAGATTTAGCAATGTCGAGAACTCGGGCGTTTTGAAAATCTGTCACACCACTCAAGAAAGCTTTCAAAATAGTTCTCTGCTGCTCTGTTATTTCTTCCAAGATCAGCATTAACTTGGCATTTGCAACGGGAAGCTCGGCTGACTCCTTGCAGAACTCCCGAAACTCAGACTCAACTAAGTAGTCGTGCCTGGAAATGACTTTCAAAAGGGCCAAGAGATCCTTAGCTGGCGTGTCTTGCCCGACAAAATCAGTTGCTCCGGCAAGTAGAGCGTGGGCTCTAGCCTGATTGGAGTAGAAAGCACCACTTACTAATACTTTGGCGCTATTTCTTGATTCTCTGAGGGTTTCGACTAGCTTCGTGACGTAACTAAATCCAGCGAAACCATGCTGCACTCCGGCAACGATAAGAACATCTACAAGGTAATCGGAAGTTCTGAGGATCGCCTGGTTTGGATCAGATTCTTCGAATACGACTTTCAAATTTGGTTGAGAGCCAAAGAGCATCGACCTACCAGCTCGAACTAGCTCATTGCTGTCGATTAGCCCGATTCGTATCTCACTCATGTTCGTTATCGAGTGTTTGCAAGGGATTTCAAGTTTGGGAAGATGGCCGAAAGGGTGAATCCGACACCAGGCACCTTGGTGGCTTCAATCCGGCCGCTGTAGATTGCTGCACGGTCTCTCAATGCCGCCAATGTTGCCCCATCAAATTCTGAGACCAAAGCCTCTAAATCGTCTTGAACCGTGTATCCATCGACAAGCTCACCAAGCGACTGTTTTGCCCGATTGATCAACTCAATGCCGTTGTCCTTGACCAGCACTTGCAAACCATCCTCAACCCATAAGAAATTGACACTAATTTCAGTGCCAACTGGCGCGTGCTTGCGAACATTCTGAAGCGATTCAAAAACAATCTTGTAAACGCACAGTTCCATTCCGGCGTTCAACGCAAAGCTTGTCCCCTGCTCCTCAATCACGGTGTTGTATCCGAGTTCGCGGTACGCGATAGACAGCTCGTGTAGATCAGAAATTTTAAATGTTGCAAGCTCTGAAAAGATGCTCGAATTTAGATAGTCGTAAAGCCTTCTGAGTTCGCTTTGAGCGTCTCTGGAAGCTTCCAATGCCCGAACCAAGGCTCGGTCTGCAGCTAATGGGTCTGCCTTAATGGCGTAAACCCCACCTTCGGTCACACTCACCGCAGCGGAAACTTTCTGAACCAACAGCTCGCTCAAGTCTTTGGCGATTTCCAAACGTTCATTTTGCTTTGCCACTTCAAGGCGGAGTCGGTCTCCGCTAATACGAGTAACCGCTTGATCAAGCGGAGAGCCAATGTGTTCGATCTTCAAGAAAGTAAGCCGGCCGGTTGTTGCAGCAATTGCGAAAAGCAACAGCGCAACAACTAGCACGACAACTAAAGCATTCACTCTTACGAGTTCAGTAGTAGCGGAACTCGCCACTAAATCCTGAACTAGTGTTCCTTCATATCCAAGGAACCAGCCTAGAATTCCTGCGGAAATTGCTAATGACACTAGGTTTAGTTTTCGCACTGCTTTAGTTCCGAAAACGCCAATCAAATAAATCAAAACGGCAAGGAACAAGATTTGTAAAACCGGACTAGCGGTAACGGTGCAAAGTAAAAAGCTGGCAATTGGCAGGATAGCTATCGAAACCCACGCGTACTTTCGACTGAAGACTAAACCGACAGAAATCGCTGCTGTGAAATACAGCCCCGTGAATTGATTACTGAGTAGTTCCGATCCCGCAGAAAAAAGCGAAATCATTGCGGAAAAGAGAATTATGGGAAGCCAATTGCGGTCGAGAATCCAACGAATCATGTGCTGGCCTCCGTTTTCTGGACCTTGGCTCCCCGGCTTGGACTCGAACCAAGAACCTATCGGTTAACAGCCGATTGCTCTGCCAATTGAGCTACCGAGGAAAGTTGCTTTCGCAGCCTCTAACATTACCAAATTTTCTAGCGTTTCGCTCGCAAGTCGATCAGCTCGGTATCAAGTTCGACCAATTTCCTTGCAATGAGCTCTGACTGTTCCTCATTCTTAGCGGCTTTAGACTGCCCTAGCCCTTGAATAAGCACCTGTTTCTCAAACTCAATCGTGGCGATTAGTGAACTTCTAACAACACCAGCCGCGTAACCAGTGACGTCACCGCCAGGCATCACTGGCAGTGGAGTGAGAATCAATTCACGCCAAAGTGAAGCCATTTCCGGTTCCAACTCTTCGGCAACTTTTTGAGTGAAGTTAGGTTCGGCGAAAAACTTTGCAATTACTTTTGCAATCACCGCGTGACGAGGCGCCGAGAAGAACGAACGGAAGATTCGCTTCATGGTTTTTTCATCGAGTGCATTAGGAATTTGAGCCACGACTTCAAGTAACCAGCGCTCGCGACGATTTATTGGATCTGCCAGGTTGACCGGCGGAAGTGACCCCACATTAGATGGTGCAAGATCAGGTGCGATGTTTCGAGGAACGATCGTTTCCCGACGCACTCCCCTGGCGGCTTCGCTCACCATCTGGTTCACTGCGGCTCGATCAACCAGGGTTAGTTCGGAAAGATGCTTTTCGTAACTGGATCGCAAAACACTGTCTTGAATCTCAGCAAGAATCGGAGCGGCAGCGCGAACCGCAGCTACCTGGCCCTCTCGGCTAGCCAAATCAAATTTCGCAATAGACCGCTCGATTGCAAATTCAAGAAGAGGACGCTTAGCTGCAATCAGGTCGACGATGGCAATATCACCGCGAGCCTTACGGAGATCGCAAGGATCAAGTCCGTCGGGGCCAATGGCGATAAAGGTAAGTGCGTTGAACTTTTGTGCCGAAGCAAAGGCACGCATAGCGGCTTTTTGTCCAGCTTCGTCGGGATCGAAATTGAAAATGACTTCGGCAGGCTTGGCCGCGTCGGCGACCAGGATTCGGTTCAAAATCTTTATGTGGTCGTCACCAAAAGCGGTTCCACAGGTAGCTACCGCGGTTGTAATGCCGGCTAGGTGGCAAGCCATCACGTCGGTGTAACCCTCAACCACAACTACCTGTTGTGACTTTGAAATCTCACGTTTGGCTAGGTCTATTCCGTAGAGAACACTCGACTTGTGATACACCGGGGTTTCACTGGTGTTGAGGTATTTAGGACCCTGATCGTCGTCAAAAATCTTTCTTGCACCGAAACCAATGACCGCATTGGTGCTGTCTCGAATCGGCCAGATCAGACGCCCGCGAAAACGGTCGTAGGCACCCTTTTCCTTCTTGCTGGCCAAAGCGGCGGTCACTAGCTCATCTTCAGAGAATCCCAAAGACTTTAGGTGCTCGGTCAAAGCCGACCAACCCTTGGGCGCCCAGCCAACCCCAAAGTGCGCTGCCGCTGCCTGATCAAATCCTCGGCCCTGCAAGAACAACCGACCGGGTTCTGCTTCAGGGTCTGCCAGACGCTCCTCAAAGAATTTAGCCGCAAAAGAGTTCGCCTCTAAAACGCGTGCCTTTATGGCGTGATTTGGGTTTACCTCGCCGCCCTCTTCGTAATTGAGGGTGTAACCAACGCGGGCTGCCAGTTTTTCAACGGCTTCGACAAAATTTAGGGAATCAATGCGATTTAGGAATTGGAATAGGTTCCCGCCCTCGCCGCAACCGAAGCAGTGCCAAAGATTCTTGGTGGCAGAAACTCCAAACGAAGGTGATTTCTCGCCGTGAAAGGGACACAGACCCTTGAACTCACCGTTGCCGCTAGCCTTAAGTGCAACGTAATCGCTAACGACGTCGACGATTGAGACTCGAGAGAGGACTTCATCGATGTCTGACTGAGGAATTCTTTTAGCCACTAGCTTGCACCTCCTACAAGACGTTGGTGCAGATTTACAGCCGCTTGATCGGTCAGACACGCCACCTGATCCACAATCACCCGATGTTTGCTCTGTTCGTCACTGGCATTAGACCACGCCAGAGTGCAATAACTGTCTAGTTCGGCTCCGTTTGCCGCTAGAAGTGCATCAGCTAATTCAGTGAGTAGTTCTCTTTGACGCTCATAGTATGGACGCCTTGATTCGTGCGACATGAGGAACGAAGAAACCAAACCTTTAAGGACGGCAATCTCCGACTCAACTTCCTTGGGAACAATCACATTGGCGCGGTAACGTGCAAGAGAGCCAGAATACTCTTCGACTGTGGCATCAACTGCCCTCGAAACAAAAGAGCCGATTAGAGCGCTGGTGAGGTTTTTCAAATCACCGTGTGAGCGATCGGTGCCGTCGAACACCAGAAGCCACTCATCAAGTTGTTGAAGTCGATTTAGCGCTGCATCCAGGTCGTCGGCGTTCTGTGAAGAGCCAGCCCATGAAACCATATCGGAAATAAGCTGCTTTCGGAATTCCGGACGACTAATTTCGTCGAGCTTAATGAAGCCCTCGACAATTGCGTCTTCATAATCGTGAACCGAATATGCGACGTCGTCGGCGAAATCCATCGTTTGAGCTTCAACGCTCTTTTGGCGCTCAGGCGCACCGATTCTCATCCAATCGAAAACCGCGCGATCGTCGTCGTAGACACCGAATTTGCTCGACTGTGCTCCCCCGCCATCGTCAAAAACGCCATTCTCTCGAGACCAAGGGTACTTGCAGGCTGCGTCCAGGGCTGCTCTGGTTAGGTTTAGGCCGAGGGGTGAGCCATCCGCTGAGAAAACCTTTGGCTCGATACGGGTTAGCAGGCGAAGTGTTTGGGCGTTTCCCTCAAAACCACCAAAGTCAGCCGACCATTCATTTAGAGCCTTCTCGCCATTGTGACCAAAGGGCGGATGTCCGAGATCGTGAGCGAGACAGGCCATGTCGACTAAGTCGGGATCAATCCCAAGAGTCGATGCCATTTCACGTCCAATTTGAGCCACTTCAAGCGAATGAGTTAGGCGAGTTCTAGCAAAGTCACCCGATGATGGTGAAAGCACCTGAGTCTTTGCTCCCAATCGACGAAGTGCCGACGAGTGAAGCACTCTAGCGCGGTCGCGGCTGAATTCGTTTCGGCGCTGAGTACCACTTCGATTCTCAGTGAGCATTCGCTCTTCATCAAACAGGCCGTAGCCAATTGGAGGGAGACTAACCACCACTCACCCCAATTTCCGCTTCAAGGAGTACCGAAGCGCTGGCGGTATCCAGTGTGCGCGACTGCAGCCAGTTTTCCGGAAGGGAACAGACCTTAGCGCTACCGAGTCGGCCTCGAGGCCCCTCGGCTTCGTCGCCGGGAAAAGGCTCCGAGCGTTCAAGAGTAGAGAGTATTTCGTCCATGTGGCTTAGGGATTGCACCTGTGCAAGCGAGGCACGGAATTCGCCGCCAACCGGATAGCCCTTGAAATACCAGGCAACGTGCTTTCGAATGTCTCGACAAGCGTGGGTTTCATCTTCGAAGAATTCAACCAAAAGTTCGGCATGACGTTTGAAGGCGTCGGCCACCTCACCAAGGTTAGGTTGAATCGGATTCACCGCGGCATTGGAGTTTGGGTTGGCCAAATACTCATCAAAAGCGGCCTGAAGGTCCCCAAAAAGCCATGGACGACCCAAGCAACCCCTTCCAACCACAACGCCGTCTACGCCGGTCTCACGCATCATTCGAATCGCATCGGAGGCCGACCAAATGTCTCCGTTTCCGAGCACCTGAACGTCTGGCAGGGCTTCACGTAATTTGGCGATTGAATCCCAGTCTGCGTTGCCACTGTAGTAATCGCTTGCCGTTCTGCCGTGTAGCGCAATGGCTGTGACCCCAGCATCTCTGGCTGCCTTACCGGCATCAAGGTAGGTCAGGTGATCGGCATCGATGCCTTTGCGCATCTTGATGGTTAGCGGAATGTCGCCCGCCGCGCGAACAGCCGCAGTTACGATGCTTGAAAATAGGTCTGACTTCCAAGGAAGCGCAGCTCCTCCGCCTTTGCGAGTTACTTTCGGCACTGGGCAGCCGAAGTTGAGGTCGATGTGGTCGGCCCGATCTTCAGCAACCAACATGGTTACAGCTTCGGCAATAGTCTTTGGGTCTACCCCATAAAGCTGCACCGAACGAATGTCTTCACTTTCGTGATGACCGACCAAACGCAGAGACTCTTCTGTTTTTTCAACTAGAGCTCGAGATGTAACCATCTCAGATACGAACAGCCCACCACCGAACTCTCGGCAAAGCCTACGAAAAGCAGTGTTAGTGATTCCGGCCATAGGCGCAAGCACAACGGGAGTTGCAATGGCAAGTTTCCCGTATGTAAGTGCTGGCTTCTGGCTGACCTGGGTCACGTTTAGCCGAGAAGTCTTTCGGCAAGGTAACCGCGAAGCTTATCGAGAGAAACGCGCTCCTGCTGCATGGTGTCTCGCTCGCGCACAGTTACCGCTTGGTCTTCAAGGGTTTCGAAGTCGACGGTAATACAGAACGGTGTACCGATTTCGTCTTGGCGACGGTAACGGCGTCCGATGGCACCTGAATCATCGAAATCGATGTTCCAATAGCCACGAAGTTCCTGTGCCAAATTGCGTGCAACCGGCGATAGTTCTTCGTTACGGCTCAGTGGAAGAACCGCTGCCTTGATTGGAGCCAAACGGTAGTCAAGGCGAAGTACGGTACGCACGTCTACCCCACCCTTGGTGTTTGGCGCTTCATCCTCGTGATACGCGTCGACGAGGAATGCCATTAGCGAGCGGGTTAGGCCGGCGGCCGGTTCGATAACGTATGGCGTCCAGCGCTCGTTCTTGTTCTGATCGAAGTAGCTCAGGTCTGAGCCCGATTCACGAGAGTGAGTGGTGAGGTCGAAGTCGGTTCGGTTTGCAATACCTTCTAGCTCACCGAATTCGCTTCCAGGGAAACCGAACTTGTACTCGATGTCGACGGTTCGCTTGGAATAGTGCGAAAGCTTTTCCTTTGCGTGTTCATAAAGTCTTAGATTGTCTGGATTGATTCCGAGGTCGGTGTACCAGTTCATGCGCTGTTCGATCCAGTAGTCATGCCACTGCTCGTCGGTTCCTGGTTCAACAAAGAATTCCATTTCCATTTGTTCGAATTCACGCGTGCGGAAAATAAAGTTTCCCGGGGTGATTTCGTTACGGAAAGACTTACCGATCTGACCGATACCAAAAGGCGGCTTCATGCGAGCTGCACCAAGCACGTTGGCGAAGTTCACGAAGATACCCTGAGCGGTTTCTGGGCGAAGGTAGTGCAAGCCTTCTTCTGCAGCAACTGGGCCTAGGAAGGTCTGCAGCAGACCGTTGAAGGCCTTTGGCTCGGTCCAAGAGTCTTTGCCACCACAGTTTGGGCAGGCGATGTCGGCCATACTTTCTGGGGCGCGACCCTTCTTCTCTTCAAAGGCCTCTTCAAGGTGATCCTGACGGAAGCGCTTGTGGCAGCTGGTGCACTCGATCAATGGGTCAGAGAATTCTCGGACGTGGCCTGAAGCCTCCCAAACCTTGCGAGGAAGGATTACCGATGAATCAAGGCCAACGATGTCTTCGCGGCTTTGAACCATGGTTCTCCACCACTGTTTTTTGATGTTCTCTTTAAGTTCAACACCGAGTGGCCCGTAATCCCAGGCGGAACGACTTCCGCCATAGATCTCTCCAGCTTGAAAAACAAATCCGCGACGCTTTGCGAGGGAAATTACCGAATCTAGACGGTTTGGGGTGGCCACTTGAACTCCATGTTTCTATCGGTCTACTGGATGTAAACCAATGTGTGTGCGAAGTCTCAATTCTACTTAGAAGCCGGACCTTTTGGGCTGTCGATTGCTTTGCCGAAACGGCGAGAACGATTCCCAAATTCCTCAATTGCCTGCCATAGATGCTCTCGGCGGAAATCAGGCCAAAGAGTTTCGTCGAAAGAAAATTCAGCATAGGCGGATTGCCAAAGTAAGAAATTGGAGGTTCGCTGTTCACCAGATGAACGAAGGAAGAGATCTACATCGGGGAGAGGAGAAGTTTGGAGATACTTTTGAACGGTCTTCTCGGTCACGCTACCCGCACGAAGCTTGCCACTGGCAACGTCATCGGTTATTTGATTGATGGCGTCGACCAGTTCAATTCGTCCACCGTAATTGACGCACATCGTCAAGGTAAGGGTTTTGTTTTTGGCGGTAAGTTTCTCAGCCTCCTGCAGTTCTTGGATTACGCTTGCCCAAAGTTTTGGGCGTCTACCAGCCCAACGAATTCGAACACCCCAGCCGTTTAGCGTATCTCTCCTGCGCTGCAAAACCTCTCGATTGAAACCCATAAGGAACCGAACTTCCTCGGGTGAGCGTTTCCAGTTCTCTGTTGAGAACGCATAGACGGTTAGGTATTTCACGCCGGCTTGAATTGCCCCTTCGACCACGTCGAGCAATGCTGCTTCCCCAGCCTTGTGACCTTCGACACGAGTGAGTCCGCGCTCATTTGCCCAGCGACCATTTCCATCCATCACGATGGCGACGTGCGCTGGCACTTTCGAGAATTTAGGTACGTTCGACATGTTGTAGTGATTTTAGTCCGCGTTCGATGTGCCATTGCGAATAAGCCGAAACAACGCCAGATGCCGTTGCTCTGGTTTGAGTTTTTGTTTGGTCGGCAAACTCCCAGTCACCGGCAAGCAATGCTCCCAAAAGCTTGGCGCTATCCTCGTCGAGTTTCACGGAACCTGGGATGCGGCAATCGGTGCAAACCATTCCTCCGGCCTGGAGAACGAAATCCTTGTGGATTCCAGGCTTGCCGCATCTGGCGCAGTCGGTGAAGTTGGGCGCCCAGCCGGCAACGGAAAGTGCTCGAAGCAGATAGGAATCGAGAATGAGGCTGGAATCGTGGTCTTTGTTTGCCAGAGCTCTCAAACCGCCAACTAGCAATAGGTACTGCTGAGGTGATGAATCCCCTCCGGCCAGTTTCTCAGCGGTCTCAACCATCGCTGTGGCTGCCGTGAAGGCTGGGTAATCTTCAATGATTTGTCCACCATAGGCATTCAGAGTTTCAACCTGATTCACTGTGTCAAGGTTCTTACCCTCGTGAAGTTGAATGTCGACCACCATAAACGGTTCAAGTCTTGAACCAAACTTCGACGTGGTGCGCCGAACTCCTTTAGCAACCGCCCTGATAAGGCCGTGATAGCGCGAAAGCATTGTGACGATGCGGTCGGCCTCCCCCAGTTTGTGGGTTCGAATGATGACAGCCTCTTCGCGATAAACCGGCATGGTTACCTGAGGCTTCGGTTTACCGCCGAGATTAGAGCCTTAAGCGATGCTGTGGCGATGTCACCA
>JBEGSI010000042.1:0-66875 GCA_041180065.1 Actinomycetota bacterium
GAAGACGGGTGCCTGGTGGCTCATCCATCTGACCGAACACGAGAGCGGTCTTGTCGATAACACCAGACTCGGTCATTTCGTCGATAAGGTCGTTACCTTCACGGGTACGCTCACCAACACCGGCGAATACTGATACACCGTCGTGGTCTTCTGCCACACGGTAGATCATTTCCTGGATTAGAACGGTCTTACCAACACCGGCACCACCGAATAGACCAATCTTTCCACCACGAACCTATGGGGTTAGAAGGTCGATCGACTTAATACCGGTCTCGAACATCTGAGTCTTTGACTCAAGCTGGTCGAATGCTGGTGGCTGGCGGTGGATTGGCCAAGTTTCCTTGATCTCAACTTTGTCGCCTGGCTTGCCGTTGAGGATTTCTCCAACAACGTTGAAAACCTTACCCTTGGTGACATCACCAACAGGAACCGAGATCGGAGCACCAGAGTCGGTTACTAGGCCGCCGCGAACCAAACCATCGGTTGGCTTTAGCGCAATGGCACGAACTAGGTCGTCGCCAAGGTGCTGAGCAACCTCTAGGGTCAGAGTGGTCTTTTCGCCGTTCAGGTCGATGACAGTCTGCAGAGCGTTGTAGATCTCTGGGATGGCATCGTGCGGGAACTCGATGTCAACAACCGGGCCGTTTACGCGAGCGATACGCCCGGTTCCTGGGTCTGCTGACTTCTTTTTAGTCTCGGCCATGTCTCTTTCTTTCTCTTAATCTTCTTCGACGGTGGCAAGTGCATCTGCGCCACCCACGATTTCGGAAATCTGCTGGGTAATCTCCGACTGACGAGCTTGGTTCGATAGTCGGGTGTAGTTCTTGATTAGCTTGTCGGCGTTGTCGGTTGCCGACTTCATTGCCTTCTGGCGGGCAGCGTGCTCAGAGGCAGCCGACTGCAGCATGGCGTTGAAGATTTTGCTTTCGATGTAGACAGGAAGAAGCGCGTCGAGCACCTTTCCGGCGTCTGGTTCGAATTCGTAAAGCGGGAAAACGTCGTCTGATGCTGGAGCCTCTTCGCCTTCAACAACCTCTAGAGGAAGGAGACGTAGGGTTTCTGGCTCCTGCGAGATCATCGAAACGAAACGGTTGAAGATCACGTGAATTTCGTCCACGCCGCCTTCGGAGGCATCGCGGTTGAAGTACTCGAGAACGGTGTCGGCGATTTCCTTTGCGGTATCGACCTGAGGAAGGTCGGTGCCACCGATCCACTGCTTTTCAGCAGTACGACGACGGAAACCGAAGTTGCTAACAGCCTTGCGGCCAACCAGGAAGTAAACAACCGACTTACCCTCTTCGGTCAGCTTGACGGTTAGTGCTTCTGCTTCCTTTAGAACGTTGGAAGAGAAAGCACCTGCCAAACCACGGTCTGAGGTGAAGATAACTACCGCAGCACGCTCAATTTTGGCCGGCTCGGTAGTTAGCGGGTGGTCGATGTTCGAGTAGGTTGCAACAGCAGAAACCGCACGGGTTACAGCGCGCGAGTATGGCGCCGACGCTGCCACACGAGCCTGCGCCTTCGCAATACGCGAAGCCGAAATTAGCTCCATGGCGCGAGTAATCTTCTTTGTCGTCTGGGCAGACTTGATTTTCTGCCTATAGACGCGAAGTTGCGCTCCCATTAGTTACCTGTCTCTTACTTCTCTTGAATTACTTCTTGCGCTTCTGCTTGACGATCTTTTCCTGCTCAACTTCTTCAGAAGCTAGTGCTTCCTCTTTTGCTGAAGTGTGCAGTGCGCCGCCACCCTTGGTCTGGAAAGACTTCTTGAAGGTAGTTACAGCCTTCTCAAGTTCCGCCTTGGTGTCGTCGGTTAGGTTGTTCGTCTCGCGGATGGTGTCAAGGATCTTGGTGTTACGACGAAGGTGCTCTAGAAGCTCCTTCTCGAAACGTAGAACGTCTTCTACTGGAACCTCGTCTAGCTTGCCAGTGGTACCTGCCCAGATCGAAACGGTCTGGTCTTCCACTGGGTAAGGAGAGTACTGAGGCTGCTTTAGCAGTTCCATCAAACGTGCACCACGAGCTAGCTGCTGGCGTGAAGCTGCATCCAGGTCTGAGGCGAACATTGCGAAGGCTTCTAGCGAACGGTACTGAGCTAGTTCGAGCTTCAAGGTACCTGAAACACCCTTGATGCCCTTAACCTGAGCCGCACCACCAACACGAGAAACCGAGATACCTACGTCGATAGCTGGACGCTGGTTCGAGTTGAACAGGTCTGACTGTAGGAAGATCTGGCCGTCGGTGATCGAAATCACGTTGGTTGGGATGTAAGCCGAAACGTCGTTTGCCTTGGTTTCGATGATTGGTAGACCTGTCATCGAACCGCCACCGAGCTCGTCGTTTAGCTTGGCGCAACGCTCAAGGAGACGGGAGTGTAGGTAGAAGACGTCACCTGGGTAAGCCTCGCGGCCTGGTGGACGACGTAGTAGTAGCGAAACGGCACGGTAAGCCTCGGCCTGCTTCGAAAGGTCATCAAAAATGATTAGAACGTGCTTGCCGCCATACATCCAGTGCTGACCAATGGCCGAACCGGTGTAAGGAGCAAGGTACTTGAAACCAGCTGGGTCTGAAGCAGGAGAAGCCACGATGGTGGTGTACTCCATGGCTCCGGCTTCTTCCAAAGCGCCCTTAACAGCAGCAATGGTTGAACCCTTCTGACCGATTGCAACGTAGATGCAACGAACCTGCTTCTTAGGGTCGTTCGACGCCCAGTTAGCCTTCTGGTTGATGATGGTGTCAACCGCGATGGCGGTCTTACCGGTCTGACGGTCACCAATGATTAGCTGACGCTGTCCGCGACCAACTGGAATCATGGCGTCAATGGCCTTGATGCCGGTCTGCAGTGGCTCGTGAACCGACTTACGGGCCATAACACCAGGAGCCTGAAGCTCTAGCGCACGGCGACCTTCAGCTTTGATGTCACCCTGACCGTCGATTGGGTTACCTAGCGGGTCAACAACGCGTCCTAGGAACTTGTCGCCTACTGGCACTGAAAGAACTTCACCGGTGCGGTGAACTTCCATGCCCTCTTCGATACCTTCGAAGTTACCGAGAACTACGGTACCGATCTCGCGCTCGTCGAGGTTTAGAGCTAGACCAAGAGTGCCATCGGCAAACTTCAGTAGCTCGTTGGCCATTGCACCTGGCAGGCCTTCGACGTGAGCAATACCGTCACCGGCGTCGATAACGTGACCGACCTCGGTGCGACTGGCTTTGTCAGCTTCGTAAGAGTTGACGAAACCCTTTAGGGCATCGCGAATCTCGTTCGGGCTAATCTTTAGATCTGCCATCTCGTGTTCCTCTTTTTCTTCGGATACAGGCTCTACGCGAGCTGCATCTTGGCTTGGTTTAGTCGGGCAACAACGCTGCCGTCGATGATTTCTCCGGAAACCTGAACCTTCACACCACCGAGGATGCTTGGGTCGATTTCCACGTTCAGGTTGATTTCCTGACCGTAAGTTTTAGAAAGCGACGCTTCTAGTCGCTCTAGCTGGCTCTTGCTCAGTTCCGAAGCCACGGTTACGTTGGCAACTAGACGTTCGGCGTAGGCAGAAACCTGCTTGATGAATCCGTCGAGCATTACTGCCAAACGAACATTGCGCGCATTGATTACCGCATTGCGAAGAAGAATCGAAGTGGCTTCGCTTACCTTTTTCGCAGTCAATGAGTCAATCAATGCCAACTTCGCGTCGAGGCTAGCCTGACGCGATGAGAAAGCGGTTTGAAGGTCACGGTCTGAGGCTAGAGCCTGGTTGAAAGCAAATAGCTCTGCTTCCAACTCTTCCAGCTTCTTGGCCTTGGCCACGATTCCAGCAATGGTAAATACGCCCAACTGGGTGAAGGCGGCGACTAGGTCGCCACCCTTCGACCAGCGGTAACCTGCCAGGGTGTTAGCGAACTCAAGTGCTTCTTTAGAGACTGCTTTACCGAAAACGGCTTGCAAAGCGCCGGCCTTAGCCTTTTTCTCTCCGGAAGGGTCCGAAAGAATGTTGCGCAACTGAATCGATGAGCCGATGGCCGCACCGATACCGAAGATCTCTTCAGCGAACTTGAGGTCGGCTTTAGCTAGCGAGGGAGCGAGTGCTTCCTTCGCTTGTGCTAATGCCTGACGGGTTGAACTTGCCATTACTTCTTCTTGCCTGCCTTGTCGCCTGCTTCTAGTTCGGCTAGGAAGTCGTCGACTACCTTGCCAGCAACCTTGTCGTTAGACAGGCTGGCACCGACCACGGCCGAAGCCAAGTCGATTGCTAGCGAGCCAACTTCGGCGCGTAGTGAGACTAGAGCTGCCTGACGTTCAGCTTCGATCTGCTGCTTCGCAGTTGCGGTGATGCGGGCTGCCTCAGCGTTAGCCTGCTCCTTCAGCTCGGCAAGGATGGCTACACCCTCGGCACGAGCCTGTTCGCGAATTGCTGAAGCTTCGGCGCGAGAGTTTTCCTGCGCCTTAGCGATGTCGGCAGTCTTGGTAGCAACCTCAGCCTGGATACGTTCGGCTTCAGCCAAACGACCCTCAATGGCCTCGGTTCTGGCGTCGAGGTTCTTCTTGAAATTAGGAAGAACTCGGAACCAGAAGAAAGCAAGAAGGATAACGAAGACGACCGACGACCAAACTAGGTCATAAACCTCAGGGATGAGCGGATTCTTAGCTGCCTCAGCAGCAGCTTCCGACGCAAGGATCAGAGGGGTCATTACAGTTTCCTGACTTGGACTAAGCGAAGATGAATGGGGTTGCTAGACCGATAAGCGCTAGAGCTTCGGTGAAAGCAATACCAAGCCACATGGTGACCTGTAGTTTTGCTGCTAGTTCTGGCTGGCGAGCGATCGATTCGATGGTCTTTGAAACTACTAGACCTACACCGATGCCTGGGCCTACTGCTGCTAGACCGTAGCCGATTACTGCTAGGTTGCCGGTTAGTGCGGCGATGTTGTTAACGTCCACTTGTTATTTCCCTTCCGTGGTTTGAAACTGACGGTCGTCAGTTCCTAGTGCTCATCCGCCATGGCCAACTGAATGTAGACCGTGGTCAGAAGAGTAAAAACGTAAGCCTGTAGGAATGCCACCAAGATCTCGAAGAGAGTGAAGGCGAAAGCAAACAGGAATGTTCCAGCACCGAAGAGGCGCATGGCTCCCTCCACCTGAGTTGAGGTGAAGAAGAAGTGAGTTGCTGAGAAACAGAGAACCAGCAACAAGTGCCCGGCGATCATGTTCATCATCAAACGTAGAGCCAGGGTGACCGGGCGAAGAATGAAGGTTGACAGGAACTCGATTGGAGTTACCAGAAGGTAGAAGGCTGCCGGAACGCCGGCTGGGAACAACGAGTTCTTGAAGAAACCGAAACCGTGCTTTTTCATTCCGGCGTAGATGAAGGTTACGTAGGCGGCCAGTGCCAAAACCAGCGGCAAGCCAATGACCGATGTTCCCGCGATATTCAAGGCTGGGATGATTCCGGTGATGTTCATACCAAGAACAACGAAGAAGATGGTGGTTAGCAGTGGCAAGAAGCGGTCGCCGTCTTTCTTGCCAAGCTGCTCGTGAGCAATCGAGGTGCGCACAAAGTTAAGTGAGATCTCACCCATTAGCTGGAACCGACTTGGAACAACCTTGCCAGTTTCGTAGGCCTTCTTGAAAGTTCCAGACCAGAGCCAGAAGAGAACCACCAAAACGGTGAGAATCAAAAGTCGAATCATCATGATTCGGTTTAGCTCAAATGGAGTTCCCTCAAAGAAGATTGCGTCTGGGAAAAACTCACCGATGGTTGGCGCGTGGAAGCCATCATCCGAGCCAGACGACTCGGTTGAAGTAACCAAAGGGTTTAGAGCAAACAGAATGAACTCCTGGGTTTGTGTCTAGCGGGAGATGACTAAATTCTAACAGCAAGATTTGTTCAAAATCGGCTGTTTGGGTCAAGAAACGGCAGGTATTTTCGACTTTGTTACGACAAAGCCGTCGACGGCTAGTGAGCCGAGGATTGATGCAACCAAAGTTCCGAAAACAGCGACGCCGTTGAGGCCTTCGATTCCCTTGAGCACCGAGATGGCGACCATGAACAAGACCATCTTTAGAAGCCAGCCACCGAGCACTACACCGTAGAAACCGCCAAGACTGAGTTTGCTGCCGAGCAACACCGAAAGTGCGGTGAGACTAACAAAGATTAGTGCGATTGCGGCACCCGCAAGAGCTCCAAAGAGACCCGGCAAACCAGCGGCGAAGAAACCGATAACGGAACCCAAGACTGCGATTGTTGCAATCAGCAGCGATCCCAGTTTGAGCACCTTGGTAAAGACCGTTTGCGTGTTGTCGAATTGCATTAGTTTCCTACCTTGCGCTCTTGAACTTTGCGAATTAGAACTGGCCAAATCGTATAGGTCAGGGCCAACAGTGTTCCCACCGAGCCAAACGCGATTGCCCACTCAACCGGAGCTAGGAACAAGAGCAGGCAGGTCGCAGAGATAAGTAGCGTCCACACGTAGAAAACGATTACGGAACCCAGGTGCCCGTGGCCAAAGTCTTGGAGGCGGTGGTGAAGGTGCCCGCGGTCGGCAGCAAATGGCGACTTACCAGCGCGAAGGCGACGGAGTACGGCCAGAGTGAAATCCAAAAGCGGCAGAACCAAAATGGCCAGCGGCAGGATCATCGGCAGGAACGCCGGCATCAGGTTTGACTGAGCAATAAATGCTGGGTCAAGTTGGCCGGTAACCGACACGGCCGAAGTGGTCATTAGCAGAGCCAAGAGCAGAGCCCCAGAGTCACCCATAAAGATTTTGGCTGGACGCCAGTTGTGAGGCAGGAAGCCTAGGCACATTCCAATGACGATTGCTGAGATCAGCGAAGCCAAGCTGAAGTAGTTGCTCGGCGTTGTTTTCTGGGCTAGCAGGTAGCTGTAGACAAAGAAGGTAGACGTGCCGATTAGAACCACACCGGCGACTAGGCCGTCGAGTCCGTCGATGAAATTCACAGCGTTCATGATGAGGACCGTTAGGAAAACGCTGACCACGAAGGACATACCGAACGAACCGATGGTGATTCCACCGATTGGCAGCGAAACAATCTGAACCCCGTTCCACGCCAAAATACCGGCTGCTACAAACTGTCCACCCAGTTTCAACATCCAGTCGAGATCAAAAACATCATCAAGTGCACCGAGGATGGCAATGATGCTGGCGGCAATTAGCACTCCGAGAATCGGACCGCCTTGAACGAACACCGATTTGAACCAACCGAGGCTGGCGGCAATTCCCATGGCGACTAGGAAACCGGCGAACATGCCAAGCCCGCCTAAACGAGGCGTTGGAACCGAGTGTGAATCACGGCTGCGAATCTCTGGATAAATTTTGTACTTACGAGTGAGCTTGATCACGAAGTGAGTTGCGATAAAAGTGACCACCGCAGTGATCGCAATCATCAGCAAATAGGCGCGCACTAGTCTGCCGCCAAAACTTCGACATCTTTGCCAACCGCTTTTTTGATCTGAGCCAGCGTGAGCACACCGAGTCGAACTATTTTTACCTTGCCGTCTTCGGTGAGGTCGACAATTGTCGAAGGTTTAGCGCTGGTCGAAGGGCCGCCATCTAGATAGACGCCCACCTTGCTACCGAAATAGCCTTCGGCTTCGTCGATGTTATTGGCCGCCGGCTGTGCGGTTAGGTTCGCGCTGGAAACAGCCAGAGGGCCAACTTCCTTCAAAAGCGCAAGTGCAAGTTCGTTGTTTGGCATGCGCAAGGCAACCGTGCCGCGGGTTTCGCCAAGATCCCAGCTGAGCGATGGCTGTGCTCGCAAAATCATGGTGAGGGCTCCTGGCCAGAACTTTTCGGCCAAGGTAAACGCAACCGCTGGAGGGTTGTCGGTCAGCGCCCGAAGGGTATCGAGGCTTGGAATCAGAACCGGCGGCGGCGACTGACGTCCGCGGCCTTTGGCTTCTAGAAGAGCATTCACAGCGAAGGCTGAAAAAGCGTCGCAACCAATTCCATAAACCGTGTCGGTTGGCAAAACAATTAGTCCGGCGCGGCCGATAGTTTGCTTGGCTTGGCGCATGCCCTCAAGCAGTTCGGTGGTGACCGATGCGTCGAATCTCATCTCACCCTCCTAGAAAGCTTTGACCGCTGTGGTTGTGCGATCTCTCGCGGTTAGGTCTTGATGGCAGCGAATCTGTCGCCAGCCATCGGCCTCAAATAAGTCTGCCACGATTTTGGCTTGGGATTCAGCGTGCTCGACCACCAGAAAGCCGCCCGGCTTTAGAAGTTGAAGTGCTCGCTTGCTGACCACCTTCATGATGTCCATGCCATCCTCGCCACCGTAAAGTGCTAGGTCTGGGTCATGAAGCTGAACCTCAATGTCTCGAGGAATCGCCCAGGTAGGAATGTAAGGAGGGTTAGAGATGACCACGTCGACCGAACCGGCCAACTCGGTAAAGAGCGGGTGATCAGAGGCGATGTCGGCCATAACCAGTTCCACTGCTCCCCCGTTGGCGGCAATGTTTTGTCGAAGCAGTTTTTCCGAGTCTGGGTTTAGTTCCCAGGCGTAAACCTTCCCCTGCGGAACCTCGGTGGCAAGGGAAATCGCAATGGCTCCAGATCCGGTACAAAGGTCGACCGCGATAGGTTCACCTGGAACCGCACGCAGCGCCTGAATCGCCAAGTCAGCAACACCTTCGGTTTCAGGTCTCGGAATGAAAACTCCTGGCCCCACCTGAAGTGCGAGATTCCTAAAGTAAGCAACTCCGGTTAGATGCTGCAGAGGAATTCGTTCGGATCGCTTCTGAAACAACTCTTCGATTTCTCGAATGTCATCGACCTCAAAATCGGTGATTAGCTTTGATTGGAGTTCGCCTCGGGAAAAACCTAAAACGTGAGCCGCCAGAAGCTGTGCGTCTACCGCAGCCGATTCAATCCCGGCTTTGGCAAGTAATTCGGTGCCCCGATCCAAAAGGTCGGACAGCAACATTACTTATCGCCCAGAGCTGCTAGACGTGCTTCTTCATCGGTTTGGATAGCCGACTGAATAACTGGCTCGAGTGCGCCGTCCATGACCTGGTCGAGGTTGTAAGACTTGTACCCGGTGCGGTGGTCGGCGATACGGTTTTCAGGGTAGTTGTAAGTTCGAATGCGCTCCGAGCGGTCGACCGACTTCACCTGAGATTTGCGGGCAGCCGAAAGTTCGGCTTCGATGGCTTCCTGCTGGGCAGCCAGGATACGGGCACGAAGCACGCGCATGGCAGCTTCACGGTTCTGAAGCTGGCTCTTCTCGTTCTGCATTGCCACGGTAATACCGGTTGGCAAGTGGGTGATTCGAACCGCTGAGTCGGTGGTGTTAACCGACTGACCACCAGGGCCTGAAGAGCGGTAAACATCGATGCGAAGATCGTTCTGGCTGATCTCAACTTCTTCCGGCTCATCTACTTCTGGGAAGCAGAGAACACCGGCAGCCGAGGTGTGAATACGCCCTTGAGTTTCGGTTGCTGGCACGCGCTGAACGCGGTGCACACCGCCCTCATACTTCAGGTGAGCCCAAACGCCCTGGCTAGGGTCGGTGGCATTCGACTTGATCGCCATCTGAACATCTTTGATACCGCCAAGATCCGATTCGTTCTTGTCGAGGATTTCGGTCTTCCAACCCTTTGAGTTGGCGTACTGGATGTACATGCGAAGAAGATCGGCTGCGAATAGCGCCGACTCGGCACCACCTTCACCAGCCTTGATTTCCATGATGACATCGCGTCCGTCGTCGGGGTCACGAGGAATTAGCAGTCGACGAAGTTTTTCATTTGCTTCGTGAAGTTTCTCCTCGTTAGAGGTAACTTCCTCGGCAAATGCGTCGTCTTCCTTGGCAAGCTCCTTCGCTGCGGCCAAATCCTCGGTGAGTGAGTTGACCGCATTGAAGGCGTTCACAATCGCGCTAAGTTCTGCGTAGCGACGGTTGAGCTTTTTGGCCAGACCAGGGTTGGCGTGCACCGAGGAGTCAGACAGTTGAGTCTGAAGCTCCTGGTGTTCAGCTAGTAGTGGTTTGACCGAATCGAGCATTTATTCGCCGTCTGAGGCTGGAACTGGCATCGACTTCTGAACCTGCATTAGGAACTCAACGTTGCTCTGGGTCTCCTTTAGGCGACCTAGAACAAGCTCAAGAGCCTGCTGCTGCTCCAGCCCGGCAAGTGCGCGGCGAAGCTTCCAGATGATCTTGGTTTCGTCTGGGTTCATCAACATTTCTTCGCGACGGGTACCCGAAGCGTTGACGTCGACGGCTGGGAAGATACGCTTGTCGGCTAGCTGACGCGACAGGCGAAGCTCCATGTTTCCAGTTCCCTTGAACTCTTCGAAGATAACCTCGTCCATCTTCGAACCGGTCTCAACCAGTGCGGTGGCAAGGATGGTTAGCGAACCGCCATCCTCGATGTTACGAGCGGCACCGAAGAAGCGCTTTGGCGGGTAGAGAGCCGAGCTGTCGACACCACCGGAAAGGATACGGCCTGAAGCTGGAGCGCTCAGGTTGTAAGCGCGACCCAGACGGGTGATCGAGTCGAGAAGTACAACCACGTCGTGGCCTAGTTCAACCAAACGCTTGGCGCGCTCGATAGCCAATTCGGCAACGGTGGTGTGGTCTTCAGCAGGGCGGTCGAAGGTTGAAGCGATAACTTCACCCTTCACGGTGCGCTGCATGTCGGTAACTTCTTCCGGACGCTCGTCGACTAGAACAACCATGAGGTGGACCTCTGGGTTGTTGACAGCGATTGAGTTAGCAATTGCCTGAAGAACCAGAGTCTTACCAGCCTTTGGAGGCGAAACGATAAGTCCGCGCTGGCCCTTACCGATTGGAGCAACTAGGTCGATGATTCGAGTGTTTAGCTTGCTGGCTTCGGTTTCTAGGCGCAGACGAGTCTGTGGGTAAAGCGGGGTTAGCTTGCCGAACTCGATACGCTCCTGAGCTTCGGCAACGGTCTGACCGTTTACCGAGTCGATGCGAACAACAGCGTTGAACTTCTGACGACCCTGGCCTTCGCCTTCGCGAGGCTGACGGATTGCGCCAACAACTGCGTCACCCTTGCGCAGGCCGTACTTCTTTACCTGACCGAGTGAAACGTAAACATCGTTTGGTCCTGGAAGGTAGCCCGAGGTGCGAATGAACGCGTAGTTCTCGAGAACGTCGAGGATACCGGCGACCGAAACTAAGACATCGTCTTCGCTGATCTCTGGCTCTGCTTCGTCCTGGAAGTCTCCACCACGTCCGCGGCCACGGTTGCGGTTGCGGTCGCGGTTACGGTTACGGTTACGGTTGTTGCGACCATTGCGGTCGTCGCCCTGGTCGTTACGCTCTGAACGCTCGCGGTTGTTGTCGCGGTTGTTCTGGCGGCTTTCGCCTTCAGACTTGGCTTCGGTGTTCTCCGACTTTGGAGCCTCGGCTGGTGCCGACTCCCCTTCGGTTTTTGGCTTAGCGCTGCGAGTGCGACGCTTAGGAGCTGTTGATTCTGCGGCCGGAGCTGCGCTCGATGCGGCTGGGTCTACTACTACGCGGCGACCTTTGGTCGCTGGCTTGTCTTGCTGGATTTCATCCATGGTATTTGTATTTCTCCTTGAGATTTTGATGACTGGTTCGATTTCGGGTTAGTCACCTAGGGCACGAATTTGACGTGCACATAAACGCTTGATTAGCGGTTGATTCACCAGTGGGAGCTTCTAATTGAATGTGGCTTTAGAGCTTCTCACCTATTTACTGGTGCGAGATAACAGTAGCACCTTTGAAGTCAACTGCCAACACTAACGCGCGCCACTGTGGAAAGTTTTCCGCGGCAAGCTTGGCAGCTTCCATGCGCTCAGCAGGGTCTGAAGCCAGCACCAGAACCGAAGGGCCAGCTCCAGAGACTACTGCCGCGTGGCCATGCTTTCGCATAAGTTCAATAACCTTGCCCGCTTCCGGCATGGCTTCCGAGCGGTAGTCCTGGTGCAGACGGTCTTCGGTTGCTGCCATCAAAAGTTCAGGACTCTGGGTCAGTGCTGCTACCAATAGAGCCGAACGCGAAACATTGAAAACAGCATCGGCGTGCGGAACCGATTCGGGCTGAAGAGCGCGAGCGGTAGCGGTAGACATCTTGAAGTTTGGGATTAGTTCCAGCGGTGAAACACCGCGGTGAACGATTAGCTTCTTGTGGTGCGGACCGTGGTCATCTTCCCAAGCAATGGTGAGCCCGCCGAAGAGCGCCGGGGCTACGTTGTCTGGGTGACCTTCTAGATCTGTAGCTAATTGCAAAAGCTGCTCTGGCGTGAACTCAACCACCCCGTCGAGCATGCCTTGGGCGGCCACGATTCCTGAAACCACGGCAGCGCCCGACGATCCCATTCCACGGCCGTGAGGAATCACGTTGTGCGCCTTTAGTTTCAGCCCGGGAAGTTTCTGCCCGACCTGCTCAAAGACGTAGGCGATCGAGCGAACGACTAGGTTCGTTTCATCGGTTGGAACTTCTCCAGCACCTTCGCCAATGACTTCTACGAATGCGCCGGAACCGGCAACCGCTTCAACCTCGAGTTCGTCGTAGTAGGACAGAGCCATACCGAGCGTGTCGAAGCCTGGGCCTAAGTTTGCCGAGGTGGCAGGAACTTTGACCGAAACCTTACGCCCGATGAGCTCGCTCATAGTTACGAAAGACCCAAGCGGTCGGCAACTTCTTCAGCACGCTTCGAAACTGCCTGTGGCTTGATTGCGCGACCACGTTCGTCCTTTAGAGCCCACGCAGCATCCTTTAGGCCGTTACCGGTAACGGTTACCACGATGGTCTTGCCGGATAGGTTTTCGCCGGTGCGAGACGCCTGAAGTAGACCGGCAGCACCGGTAGCTGAAGAAGGCTCAACAAATACGCCAACTTCCTGAGACAGGAAGCGGTGCATCCAAAGGATGTCTGGGTCTTTTACCGAACCAAAACGTCCGTCGGATACTTCACGAGCCTTTAGAGCTAGATCGTAAGAAGCTGGGTTTCCAATTCGAATCGCGGTGGCGATGGTGTCTGGGTTCTTTACCGGCGTTCCATAAACGAACGGCGCCGAGCCGTCGGCCTGGTAACCCCACATCTGCGGGATGTGATTGATACGGCCGATAGCCATGTCTTCGCTGTAACCCTTGAAGTAAGCCGAGTAGTTTCCAGCGTTACCAACTGGAAGAACGTGAATGTCAGGTGCGCGGTCGAGCGCTTCAAACACTTCGAAGGCTCCGGTCTTCTGACCCTCGATGCGGTCTGGGTTCACCGAGTTCACCAGGTGAACCGCGTAGTTCTCAGAAAGGTCACGCGCTAGGTCTAGGCAGTCGTCGAAGTTACCTTTAACCTGCAAGATCTGAGCCTTGTGAGCAACGGCCTGAGCCAGTTTGCCAAGAGCAATCTTTCCCTTAGGAACCAGAACCACCGACTGAATGCCAGCTGCGGCTGCATAAGCTGCTGCCGATGCCGAAGTGTTACCGGTCGAGGCGCAAATGACTGCCTTGGCACCGTGTGAAACCGCTTTAGAAACAGCCATGGTCATACCGCGGTCCTTGAACGAACCGGTTGGGTTCATGCCCTCAACCTTTAGGTAGACCTCATCGGCTCCAACCAACTTGGCTAGTGCCGGAGCGGCAACGAGTGGGGTGCCGCCCTCACCCAGGGTAATGATGGTGGTGTTTGCGTCGACGTCGAGACGATCGAAATACTCGCGGATAACTCCGCGCCACTGGTGTGCCATTAGTTGCCTTCCACTCTGATAACCGAGGTGATGGAATCGACCACGTCTGAGGTCGATAGTGCCTGAACAACAGCGGTCAGGGCGGAGTCTTTTGCATCGTGTGTACCAATCAGCAACTGTGCCGTTGGATTCGAACGCTTGTTGGCAATTGACTGCTCAACGGTTTCAACCGAAACATTGTGTTTCGCAAAAATGTTGGCAACCTCGGCCAAAACACCAGGCTGGTCTTTTACCTCGAGTGCAATTTGGTAGCTGGTGGTGATTCGAGAGATTGGCAGGGTTGGCAGGTTGGCGTGAGCGGAGTCTGCCAAACCAGGACCACCGATAACGTGGCGCTTGGCAGCAGAAACTAGGTCGCCAAGAACTGCTGAGGCGGTCTGTGCGCCACCGGCACCAGCGCCATAGAACATTAGCTCTCCAGCTGCTTCAGCCTCAACGAATACCGCGTTGAATGCCTTACGCACCGAAGCCAGCGGGTGCTCCCTCGGAATGAGTGCAGGGTAAACGCGAGCCGAAACTCCGGCCTCGCCTTGCTCATCGGCTTCAATCTTTTCGCAAACCGCGAGCAGCTTGATGACATAGCCGTTTTCGCGGGCGCTGGCAATTTGAGCCGGAGTAATCTCGGTGATTCCCTCGCGGTGAACGTGGTTTAGGTCAACCTCGGTGTGGAATGCAAGCGAGGCCAAGATCGCAACCTTCTGCGCGGCGTCGTAGCCTTCAACATCCAGGCTTGGGTCGGCTTCTAGGTAGCCGAGGTCGGTGGCTTCCACCATGGCAGCTTCCAAAGAAAGGCCTTCTGAATCCATTCGGTCAAGAATGTAGTTAGTTGAACCGTTGACGATTCCCATGATGCGGGTAACTTTGTCGCCGGCTAGGGATTCACGAAGCGGGCGGATGATTGGGATAGCGGCAGCAACGGCAGCCTCGTAATAAAGCTGGGCGCCGACCTGCTCGGCAACCTCGAACAGTTCGGTCGAGTGGTTAGCCAAAAGTGCCTTGTTGGCGGTAATGACATCGGCGCCGGCCAATAGCGACTGGCGAATCAGGGTGCGAGCCGGCTCGATGCCACCCATAACTTCGATGACGATGTCGGCGGTCATGATCAGTGCTTCAGCGTCGGTGGTTAGCAGTTCGGTAGGAATTGCTGCATCACGCTTACCGTTTAGGTCGCGAACCGCGATACCGATGAGTTCTAGTTCGGCACCGACGCGGGCTGCCAATTCGTTCTTGTTTTCGAGCAACAGGCGAGCAACCTGGCCACCAACGGTGCCGGCACCCAAAAGCGCTATACGTAGCGGACGATATTCAATCACTCTTAGTCCTTCTCGAGACATGCGTCGCGAGACAGAAGATCTGTCTCTGTTTCTCCACGCACAATCAATCGTGCCTTACCTGCGGCCACTGCCACAACCGGCGGGCGCTGTAAATAGTTGTAGTTGCTTCCCAGAGAGAAGCAGTATGCACCGGTTGCCGCCACTGCAACGATGTCGCCGTTGGTCACGTCTCCCGGTAAATAGTCGTGGCGAACCACAATGTCGCCGCTCTCGCAGTGCTTGCCGACCACACGAACCAAGGCTGGCTTCGCCGACGAAACTCTAGAAACGAGGCGGGCGCTGTATTCGGCTTGGTATAGCGCAGCACGCAAGTTGTCACTCATGCCGCCATCAACCGAAACGTATTTGCGAACCTGGCCGTCGGCTAAGCGAACGTCTTTGATGGTTCCAACCGTGTAAAGGGTCACACCGGAACGGCCAACAATGGCACGTCCTGGTTCAAATGCCAACTTTGGAACGGCGATGCCTTCGGTCTGGCAGGCAACCGCAACGGCTTCAACAATTTCGTTGGCCATGCTTTCGACGCCAGGCGCATGATCGCCTTCGTTGTAGTCGATGCCGAATCCGCCACCAAGGTTCAGCTGTGGAACCGGACCGGTCTTCAACAGTTCCGCGTGGAGCTTGATTAGGCGCTTGGCCGCTTCAGCAAATCCTGCAGTCTCAAAAATCTGAGATCCGATGTGAGAGTGCAAACCTAGGAACTCGAGGTGGTTCAGTGCTCGAATCTTGGCAACGAGGTTTGGCACGTCTTCAATGGCAATGCCGAACTTCTGATCTTCGCGAGCGGTCGCCAAAAATTCGTGAGTGTCGGCGTGAACACCGGTGTTTACACGAATGCGAACTGGTTGAATGCGTCCCTGTGCGCCAGCGGTGGCGGCAATTCGCTCAATCTCGATTTCACTGTCGATGACGATTGCGCCAACCCCGGCGGAAACGGCGCGTCCGATTTCAGCTGCCGACTTATTGTTTCCGTGAAGTCCGATGCGCTTTGGGTCGATGCCAGCCGCGAGCGCGATGGCAAGCTCTCCCCCGCTAGCCACATCGATGTTCAATCCGAGACTGTCGATCCATCGAACCACCTCGGTGGAAAGGAATGCTTTACCGGCGTAGTAAACAGTTGCCTCAGAGCCGATCTTTTTTGAAGCGCCCTCAAGAGCTGCCTTAACCGACTTGGCATTTCGCTCGAACTCGGTTTGGTCGATTACGTAGAGCGGGGTGCCAAATTGAGCCGTTAGATCGCTAACTGGTACATCAGCAAAAACTACTTCACCATCGGAATCACGGGTAGAGCTGGCAGGCCAGATTCGCTCAGTTAGTTGGTTGTTATCTTTTGGCTCAGTGAGCCAGGTTGGCTTGATTGATTCTTGGTTCATTACATACGCTCCGGAGCGCTGACCCCAAGAATTCCAAGACCGTTGCGCAAGACAATCGAGGTGGCTTCATTCAACCAAAGACGTGTGCGGTGAACCGATTCAACTTGTGCGCCAGCTAGCGGAGTGACCCGGCAGTTGTCGTACCAGCGGTGGTAAGAGCCAGCAACTTCCTCAAGGTAACGAGCAACTCGGTGAGGGGCGCGCTCTTCAGCGGCGTGAGCAAGCACACCAGGGTACTGCGTTAGCTTGGCCAGTAGTTCTCCTTCAGCGACGTGACTCAAAAGTTCTGGCACGAACTCGGTTCGTTCAACTCCCAAAGAAGCCGCGTTGACGGCCACCTGACGAGTGCGAGCGTGAGCGTACTGAACGTAGAAAACCGGGTTGTCGTTGGTCTTCTTTTCAAGAATCGAGAGATCAACGTCAAGCGACGAGTTGATGCTGGAACGAACCAAGGCGTAACGCGCGGCATCGACGCCAACTAGTTCAACTAGGTCTTCTAAGGTCACTACGGTTCCGGCACGCTTCGACATGCGAACCGGCTCGCCGTCGCGAACCAAATTGACCATCTGGCCAATCAAAATCTCAAGGTTGACACCTGGTTCGTCGCCGAAAGCAGCGCACATTGCCATCATGCGAGGAACATAACCGTGGTGGTCGGCACCGAGCATATAGATGCAGCGGTAGAAGCCACGTGAACGCTTGTCGAGGTAGTAAGCCAAGTCGCCGGCAATGTAAGCAGCTTCGCCATCGCTCTTGAGAACAACTCGGTCGCGGTCGTCACCGAAGGTTGTGGTTCGAAGCCAAAGTGCACCGTCTTGCTCAAACATGTGACCGGCCGCTTTTAGTCTCTCGATCGCGCGGTCTACGGCACCAGACTCGTAAACCGAATTCTCATGGAAGTAAACGTCGAAGTCGACACCAAAATCGTGAAGTGACTGGCGAATCTCTTGGAACATCAGCTCCACACCGGCAGCTCGGAAAGCTTCCTGAGCTTCTGCTTCTGGGAGGTTCAGGATGTCAACGGCAGTGCCAGCCAGAACCTGCTTGGCGATCTGGTCGATGTAGGCGCCGGCATAGCCGTCTTCAGGGGTTTGCTCTCCGCGAGCGCTAGCCAGAAGTGAACGGGCGAACCGATCGATCTGCGCGCCATGGTCGTTGAAGTAGTACTCACGAGTAACTTCTGCGCCCTGCGACTGCAGGATTCGAGCGAGCGAGTCGCCAACGGCGGCCCAGCGGGTTCCACCCAGGTGAATCGGACCGGTTGGGTTTGCCGAAACGAATTCGAGGTTTAGCTTCTGCCCCTTGAGAACTTCGCCTTGGCCATAAGCATCGCCAAGTTCAACCAGCGCCTTGGCTAGTTCTCCGGCAGCGCCGGCGCTAACGGTGACGTTGATGAATCCAGGACCGGCAATGTCAACCTTGTCGACGCCATCAATAACCAACAGGGCTTTGGAAACATGCTCGGCTAGATCGCGCGGTTTCATACCGAAATTAGCGGCGAACTGGAGTGCTAGGTTCGTTGACCAATCTCCGTGGTCACGGTTTCTAGGACGCTCAACAACCACTTCGGTTGGAATTTCCCCAGCCTGCAGAATTCCATCGTTTTGAAGCTGGCCAAGGATGGCGACCAGGGCGTTTGAGAGTGCTTCTGGGGTCACGGTTGAGCCTTGCCTGTGCTTATACGGGAATCCTTCAATCATACCGCCGCTGAGCCAAATGGTAGTCTGGAAGCACCCCGAGCCCCTATAGCTCAGGGGATAGAGCGTTGCCCTCCGAAGGCGAAAGCGCAGGTTCGAGTCCTGCTAGGGGCACATGTTGGAATATCTAAATCCCGAGTACCTGCTACAAACTTTTGGGCAGTTGTTTTTCGCCATTGCCTGTCTGATGATTTTTGCTGAGACCGGACTTCTTGCTGGCTTCTTCCTACCTGGCGACTCGCTACTCTTCGCGCTGGGGTTGTTCATCGCAACCGGGCAGATCGATGTTCCACTTTGGCTTGCGGTCACCCTACTGGCGATCTCGGCGTTTGCCGGAGACCAAACCGGTTATTGGATTGGTAGAAAGCTAGGCCCGGCTGTTTTCAATAAGCCAAAGTCGAAACTATTCAAGCCTGAGAATGTGGAAGCTGCTCACAGCTTCTTCGAACGCTACGGTTCACGCGCCGTGATCTTGGCTCACTTCGTTCCAATCATGCGAACCTTCATTCCGGTATCGGCTGGTATCGCCAAGCTGGAATGGCGCAAATACACACTTTTCAACCTCATCGGAATTGCTGGCTGGGCCATCGGCGTTACCCTTCTTGGCGCCGCACTCGGAACCAACGAATGGGTGAGCCACAACCTAGAACTAGTGCTAGTTGGTTTTGTTGTAATTTCTTTCATTCCAATCGCGCTCGAAGTTTTGCGCAACTGGAAGAAGCGCTAAGCGTTCAGATACTCGATTAGCTGGCCAACGGCTTCCGCTCGGTGGCTGAGGGCATTCTTGATTTCTGGCTCAAGTTCAGCTGCGGTAACTTCAAAACCATCTGGAATGAACACCGGGTCGTAGCCATGACCGTGCTCACCTTTTTCCTCGCGAGCGATGGAACCCGACCAAAAACCGGTAAACGAAATCTCGTTATCGCCATCGACCAGAGCGATGGTGCAAATAAACGCAGCGGAACGGTTTTCGTCTTTCACATCAGAAAGCTGCGATAGAAGTAGACGACGGTTTTCCACATTGTCACGACCGCCGGCCCAGCGAGCGGAAAAGATGCCTGGCGAGCCACCGAGAATCTCCACGGCCAAACCAGAATCATCGGCAATCGCTGGAAGCCCAGTGTGCCGATTGGCTGCACGCGCCTTGATCAGCGCGTTCTCTAGGTAACTAACGCCGTCTTCGATTGGCTCTGGGCCGTCGTAGCCAACCAGTTCAAGGTTTGCTACCGCTGGCTCAAGAATCGCTCGCAACTCGGCAAGTTTGCCCTGGTTGTGGCTGGCCAGAACTAACTTCACTTAGACCAGAGCCTCTGCCTGGATCTTGGTTAGGTCGGCGCAACCCTTCAGCGCAAGGTCGAGCAGGCGGTTAAGTTCGTCACGGTCGAATGGAACGCCCTCGGCGGTTCCCTGAACTTCCACGAACTTTCCGCTGCCGGTAACCACAACGTTCATGTCGGTCTCGGCACGAACATCCTCAACGTAAGCCAAGTCGAGCTGTGGCTCCCCGTCGATGATTCCGACCGAAATTGCGGCAACGCTGTCGGTTAGCGGGTTCGATTTAGCCGGAATGTGCCCGTGCTTCTTACCCCAGTTGATGGCGTCAACCAACGCGATGTAGGCGCCGGTAATGCTGGCAGTGCGGGTTCCACCATCGGCCTGCAAAACGTCGCAGTCGATGACGATGGTGTTTTCACCGAGAGCTTTAACATCGACGATGGCGCGCAAACTGCGGCCGATAAGTCGAGAAATCTCGTGGGTGCGTCCACCGATTTTGCCTTTGACCGCTTCCCGATCGGAACGAGTGTGGGTGGCACGTGGGAGCATCGAGTATTCGGCAGTTACCCAGCCTTCGCCCTTGCCGACCTTCCAGCGAGGAACGCCAGCGGTAAAAGACGCGGTACAGAGCACCTTGGTTCCACCAAATGAAATCAGTGCGCTACCTTCGGCGTGGTCGCTCCAACCACGGTGAACGGTTACTTCTCTTAGGTCGTCGTTATTGCGACCGTCGGCACGATTGCCCATTTTTCTCCTATAAAGACTCGACGCTGGAAACCTCGGGACCGAGGAAGCGTCGTGCCAACTTTTCAAAAGACTTGGTTTCGCCGGTCGCCTGGAAACGGTAGACCGGCGAATCGGTGGAGGTGCGCAGTAAATCATTGGCGTTCAGAGTTCGGTAAACATCTTTGGCAGTTTCTTCGGCACTTGACACCAGGGTCACGCCGTCACCCATAACGTAGCTGATGGCACCGGTTAGCAGAGGATAGTGAGTGCAGCCAAGAACCAGGGTGTCGACGCCGGCATCTCGCACCGGCGCCAAGTACTCTTCGGCAACTTTCAAAAGTTCCGGACCAGAGGTTATGCCTCGTTCAACAAAGTCCACGAAACGTGGGCAAGCGGCCGTGGTGATGTCGATGTCGACCGCCGCCGCGAATGCGTCTTCGTAGGCTTTCGACGAAACGGTTGCCTGAGTTCCAATAACTCCAACGTGATTGTTGCGAGTTGAGGCAACCGCGCGACGAACTGCGGGCTGAATCACTTCAACCACGGGAATGCCTCGAGCCTCGGTGTAACGCTGACGAGCGTCGCGGAGAACCGCCGCCGAAGCTGAGTTACAGGCAATAACCAAAAGCTTTACGCCTTCATCAACCAAGCGATCCATTACATCGAGGGCTAAACGACGCACCTCTTCGATGCTCTTCGGGCCATAGGGTGTGTTGGCGGTGTCACCAACATAGATGATCGACTCATTCGGAAGCTGATCGATAATCGCTCTGGCAACGGTTAGACCGCCAACTCCAGAGTCGAAAATACCAATCGGTGCATCATTCACGGTTCAAGTCTAGTTAGCAGGGTCACGGCTAGTCGGTAGGCTGGTTGGGTGCAGAAATCAACCGCGCTTCTAACCGATCGCTACGAACTAACCATGGTTCAAGCTGCCCGTTCATCCGGGTTGGGTTCGCGCGAGTGCGTCTTTGAGACTTTCAGTCGACAACTGCCAGCCGGACGCCGGTACGGAGTAGTTTCAGGCACCGGCCGCCTCCTGGAGGAACTTCAAAAGTTTCGATTCACCGAAGCCGAACTCACCTGGCTAGCGGAAGCCAATGTTGTCGACACTGCCACAATCGATTTTCTATCCGATTTCAGATTCACTGGAAACATTTGGGGTTACCGCGAGGGCGAGGCGTATTTCGCGTACTCTCCGGTGGTTGTGGTTGAAGCACCATTTGAACAGGGCGTTCTTCTGGAAACCATGATTCTTTCAATCATGAACTACGACTCTGCCGTTGCTTCGGCTGCTTCACGCATGCGTTCGGCTGCTGGCTCGCGCTACCTTGCGGAAATGGGCGGACGTCGAACCAACGAGCAGTCTGCTGTTGCCGCTGCTCGAGCCGCCTACATTGCAGGATTCGATGCAACATCGAACCTTGAAGCCGGCCGAAGCTTTGGTATCCCAACCATGGGCACCGCGGCGCATGCTTTCACCTTGCTCCATAACAACGAAACCGATGCCTTCCGAGCCCAGGTGGAAACCTTCGGCACCGGAACCACTCTTTTGGTAGATACCTACAACACCGATGAAGGCGTTCGTAAAGCGATTGAAGTTGCCGGCACCGAATTGGGTGCAGTGAGAATCGACTCGGGCGACCTTGGAGTTGAGGTGGCTCGCGTACGCGCGCTACTCGATAGCCTGGGTGCGACGAAAACGAAGATCACCGTTACCAACGATCTCGATGAACATGCGATTGCCGCCCTGGCAGCAGCGCCGGTTGATAACTATGGCGTGGGCACCTCGGTCGTCACCGGCTCAGGAGTGCCAACCGCAGGGTTTGTTTACAAACTGGTGGCACACCGCGACGAAAACGAAAACTGGGTAAGCGTTTCCAAGCGCTCAACCAACAAGACCAACATCGGTGGCCGCAAGCAGGCGCTAAGACTCATTGAGAATGGCTATGCCACCAAAGAACTTCTTGCGGCTGGTCACGAAGTAGCTGTTGGGCAGAATCTACGAGAACTTTTGGTTCCGTTGGTTGTCGATGGAAACATCGCCACTGAATTCACCGGAAGTGCTGCAGTCACCGCGGCTCGCGAAACCCACACTAAGGCGATTCAAGAATTGCCAATTCAGGCACATCGTCTTCAGCGCGGAGATTCGGCGCTTCCAACCGAATTCATTTAGGCCTTGTCGTCGCCAGAACTCTTTGGATCTTCTGGACGTAAACCTTCGTAAATCTCTTTGCAGGTAGGGCAAATCGGGAATTTCTCTGGGTCACGGCCTGGCACCCAAACTTTTCCGCAAAGTGCGTGCACCGGGGTTCCCAAGACCGCCGACTCCACGATCTTTTCCTTGCGCACATAGTGCGAGAAACGCTCGTGGTCGCCTGGCTCTAGATACTGGGTTTCCTCTTCAACCAGTAAGTCGCCGGTTGGGGAAGGAAGGGTTTCCTGAGAGGTCATAGCTTCGATTATTTCAGAGTGCCTAGAGTTAGCGTCATGGTTTGAGTTTTTCCATCGCGAACGAACTCCAGCGTTGCCTGAGACTTGGCAGCTTCCCATCGAACCGCAGCGGTTAGCTCTCCGGCATCCAGAATTGCTTCGCCATTGAACTTTGTCACCAGGTCGCCCGCCTTGAGGCCAGCCGCTTCGGCCGGACCACCAGCTGTAACTTGCTTGATTAGTGCTCCAACCGAGAACGATGAGGAAGACTTCGCGTTGAACGGCTGGTCGGTAACCATGGCTCCCAAAAGTGCATGGCTTGCCTGGCCAGTTTTGATGATTTCATCGGCTACTCGCTTGGCAACATTTGAAGGAATTGAAAAACCAACGCCGATGTTTCCGCTCTGGCCGGCGCCGGAAGAAGAGCCGGTCGACGCAATCGCAACGTTAATACCGATCAGCGCACCCTTGGAGTTCACTAACGCACCACCCGAGTTACCAGGGTTGATAGCAGCATCGGTTTGAATCACTCGAAGACTTACTGGCGCAGTACCGCTTCCGTTCCAAAGCTGAAGACCGCTCCCCTTTTGTCCAGGTACCGCAGAGTTAGCAACGGAAATGGTTCGGTTGAGTGCCGAAACCACACCAACTGTTACTGAGGCAGTTAGCCCGAGTGGAGCACCGATGGCAACCACTGGGTCACCCACATTCAGAGCATCCGAGTCGGCGAATGCAATCGGGGTGAAAGTAACCGGAGATGTGATCTTGATTACAGCTAGATCGTTTAGTGGGTCGGTGCCGACTACTTCTGCCGAATAGGTTTTTTTGTCAAAAGTCTGAACTTCAACAGTTGGGTTCTCAACTTTTCCGTCCAAGGTAATCACGTGGGTGTTGGTGAGAATGTATCCGTCTGATGTTAGGAATACGCCCGAACCAGAGCCGCCAGATGAACTTGAGCCAACGTTGATGGTGACCACGCTTGGTAATGCTGCCTGGGATGCACCGCTTACCCAGTTAACTTCCTTCAAATCGTTCACGACAACCGGTGTTGGATAAGTTCCTAGGTAATAACCTCCAACGGCAATGCCTCCGCCGAGAAGTGAACCAACTAATGCGCCGATGAGAAGCCCCCCGGTAACGGTTAGCGGTTTCTTAATTTTTTTAGCTTTTGGAAGAACTCGTAGTTGTTCTACCGGGCGATCGAAAAAGAATTGACGGTTTTGTTCATCAGACATGTCTCTAAGTTTAGGAACTCATCCTGAAAGGTTTCTGTGATTTAGCAGCCAAATGCATTTAGTTTCTGAAGACAGTTCCAGTGAACCAACGTTGTCCCGCCACCGGTTCGGGGAGTGGTCTCCCCCACCTGAAAAGTCCTTGGAGCGCTGACACCACGAACCGTTCCTGGAAGTATCACCCAATCACTCTTACCGACGATTCGGTACTTCACCGAATATTCGACCGCCAGGGTTACTTCATAAAACCCTGGCTTAGACCAACTATGAGCAACAACTGGCTCGGCAGAAGATTCACCATCTCCGAAGTTCCAGGTTGTTTTCAGCGGTTTGAAACGAACCTGCGTTGGGTACCACAGCAACATTCGATTTCGTTGGTGTTTCTTAGCAAGAGAACTTAGTAAAACCGAATGCCCAACCGAGAGGTTTGTTTCACCAGCAACTGCCAGCCGAGGCCGGTCTGGAGTAACCGAGAACTCATTCTTCCAATGCACTTTCTTAGCCGGAGATTTATGCACCACAGGCTTCTTCAATGGTTTAGGCGCACCCACCAGTTTCCAGATTTCACGCCCACAAACTTTTGCGGCATTTCCGCTAACCAAACCGGAGTGTTTTAGGCGACCAGCTTGACCGCCCACGCTGGAACAACTGGCAGCCTGCGCCGGCTGAGTGATGTTTACGCTCTGAAAAACCAGTGCTAGCGAAATCAATGCAGAAGCAAAACCTTTGATCATCCGCCGACGATAGCCGCATTCACATTTACGGGTGAAAAGTTATTCACAGTTAAAGCAACAAACCCAATCGAAAATCGATTGGGTTTGTTATTGGTTGCGGAGGCAGGATTTGAACCTACGACCTCCGGGTTATGAGCCCGGCGAGCTACCGAACTGCTCCACCCCGCGGTGTGAGTTCAGTTTAGCACGAAACCTGCGCTACTTGCCAGCCGCCTTTTGAGCGGCTTCAATCGCGGTCTTCAAAGCCTGCGCAGCCTTACCGTAGGCAGCCCAGTCGCCGGCACGCATTGCCGCATCCTGATCGCTCAGGGCCTGCTGTGCGGCGGCTAGCGCCTTGGCCAGGTTGGAGACATCTGGTGTTGTTCCGCCATCAACTGGAGGAACGACTACACCTGAACCAAACAGACTGTTTAGTGCTCCCTCAAGAGTGTCTTCGAAAGCAATCTTGTCGCCGAACATTACCAAGACCTTTTTGAGAAGTGGGAAGCTGGTCTCACCAGTCGACTGAATGTAGACCGGTTGTACGTAGAGCAAACCTCCACCGACAGGGAGAGTCAGTAGGTTTCCACGAAGCACCTTGGTTGAGCCCTGCTGAAGCAGGTTCAGGAGGCGAGACACTTCAGGGTCGGTGGTGAATGAGTTCTGCACCTGACCAGGCCCTGGAACAACCGAGTTCTTAGGCAAGGTTAGTAGTCGAAGTTTTCCGTACTCAGGGTCAATTTTTCCAGAGACGTTACCCGCATCAGAGTTGGCGACTAAATAACCAGTCAGCACGCTGCGGTTTGCTTCACCAGTTGATCTAGGGATGAAGCCGGTGTAGAGCGAGAAGTCAGACTTGTCGGCTCCGGGTGCCTGCATAGTTAGGTAGTAAGCCGGCTGGAACGACGAGGTGTTGGTGTCGCTCGATGGGTCGTTTGGCACCATCCAAGCATCCTGTTGAGAGTAGAACGCACCTGCTTCAGTTACGTGGTACTGGCCCAGAATTCCGCGCTGAATCTTGAACAGGTCGGCTGGGTAACGAACGTGGCTAAGCAGAGCACCGGACATCTCTGAAATCGGAGCGATGTTGCCTGGGTAGGCCTTCATCCAAGTTTTCAGAATTGGGTCTTCGGTGTCCCAGGCGTAGAGCTTGACCGAGCCATCGTAGGCGTCGACGGTTGCCTTCACCGAGTTGCGAATGTAGTTGATGTCTGGGCCGGCGACGCTAATCGATGAGTCGGAAGCCGCTTCACCATAGTTCTCAGCACGCGAGTAAGGGAACTGAGACGATGTGGTGTAGCCATCGACAATCCACTTGATTCGACCATCGACAACGGCTGGATAGATGTCGCTGTCGAGGGTTAGGTATGGCGCTGCCGCCGCAACACGCTCAAGCGGGTTTCGGTCGTAAAGGATCTGCGAAGAGTCAGAGATTGCATCTGACAGCAAAAGTTGTTCGCTCGAGAACTTGATGGCGTAAGAGAGACGAACATACCAGTTGTCTAGCTTTGGACCGCCGTTACCCGAGAAGGTGGTGTAGGTCTGTTCAGCGTTGTCGGCGCCACCTGGATAATCCATTTCGCGGTCTTTGCCGGTTCCACCAACGATGGAGTAGCTTGGTGATTCTTCACCGAAGTAGATACGAGGTTCGTATTCACCGAACTGACCTTCGGTTGGAATTCCCTTCTGAAGGAAAACTGGCTGGCCATCGCTGTCGCGCTGGTTACCGTAGGCAGCAACTAATCCATAACCATGGGTGTAAACCAAAACGTTGTTGAACCATGACTGCGATGAACCCAGACCACTTTGGTTTAGTTCACGAGCAGCAATCACGGTGTCTTGGATTTTGCCATCAAGGGTATAGCGGTCAACGTCTAGGTCGTTGGTGAAGTTGTAGTACTGGCGGTACTGTTCCAACTGTCGGAACGAGCTAGAAACCAACATTGGGTCAAGGATTCGAATGTTGGCCGTGGTGTCAGCGTCATTTCGAAGGTCTGCCTCAGAAGCCGTGGTTTTAGCGTTGTACTCGATGGTCTCAACACCGTCTAGTCCGTAGGCATAGCGAGTGGCTTCGAGGTTGCGCTCAATGTATTCACTCTCCAGAGTGCGCTCGTTTGGAACAACCTGGAAGGTCTGAACCATCCAAGGGTAGACGCCGCCAAGAATCATGGAACTGACCACCATGAGTCCGGTTGCCAATAGCGGAAGACGCCACTTGCCGATGAACCCAGCAACTAGGAATAGCAGAGCAACAACGACTCCGATACCGGCGACGATTTGAAGACCCGGAATCTGAGCGAAGACATCAGCGTAGGTTGCACCGGTGTAGAGACCAGAGGCGCTGGTCAAAGTTTTGTACTGGTCAAGCCAAATCGAGGCAGATTCAACCAAAAGGAAAAGTGCGGCCAGAATCGAAATCTGAATTCTTGCACCCTTTCCAATTTGCGTGTTCTTTCCAGCGAAGCGAAGGTTGCGGTTGATCATGTGCACGAAGGTGATCGCGAGAGTCGTGATCAAAAGGAGGGTCGATACGAACGAAACCGCCGAGCCTAAAAATGGCAACTGGAACAGATAGAAGCTGGCGTCGAGATTGAACTGCGGGTCAAGTTTGCCTGTGTCGGTTGAGTTTAGGAAGAGCAGTGCGTCTTGCCAGAATGGCACCGCAGCAAGTCCGGCGAGAATCGCCAAAGCAATCGGTGCGACGATCATCGCCAGTTTGCGGAATTGTTCGAACTGCTCTCGAACCGCGGCTAGAGGATCATTTGCCGAGCTCAACTTTGCGTAGAGCGGCTTCATTCGGTTGGCCGCCCACAGGTTGGCTCCAAAGACCACTAGTGCGAAAGCACCGGCTACTAGGCCGAGCCCAGTCTGTGCCCAAATCTGGGTGAAGAGTACGTTTTCGAAACCTAGTTGGCGGTACCAGAGTACCGAGGTGTAAAACGAGGTGGATGCTAAGAATGCGGCACCTAGGACGACCAAAATAATTATCGAAATTTGCGCAGGGCGTAGCTTCTTCAGTTTCATGTTTCCAATCTAGTAGGCAGAACAGACAGGGAGACGGCCGCGTTCGCCGTCAGAAGAAATTACTTTCAATACCTGCATGGCATCTGACAGCGTTGCCACTGGTACAACGCGAATTTTGGCGAGATGCGAGCTAGATAGGTCTTCGCAGTTATCAATAGGGATCAGCAAGAATTTGTCACCAGCTGTTACGGCGGAAAAGACCTTTTGACGAATTCCACCAATGGCACCAACCGCACCGGAGTCGTCGATGGTTCCAGTTACGGCAATACGTTTGCCGCCGGTCAGGGATCCGCTGCTCAGCTTGTCGATGATTCCGAGAGTGAATGCCAGACCTCCGGAAGGTCCGCCAACTTGTTCCAAGCCAAAGGTCACTTTGTGGGAATCGAAGACCTTGGAATCGATCACGGTTCCGGCAGCGGCGATTGAGTTTTCCTGGGAGTCGGCGAAATCCTTGGTGATTTCATCCATCATTTGTTTTGGACCAACCCCAACCGGGTAAAACATCTCGAGGGGGTAAACGGCACTGTCTTCAGAGAAGAATGCGAGCATCAGATCCCACAGGTATGGAGTCTCACCCGGCATTCCGTACTCCGAGATGGTTAACAGATCGATAGCTCCGGTACTTTGATCTTCGATCGCGGGGGTAATAGACAAAACTTCTTTGCCATCGACTACATCCAAAACGTTGTAGGCCGGACCTGGCTTCACGATCACGAATGGAAGCTGCTGAGTTGACGACCAGATAACTGCGAGCGAGGCGAGAGCAATCAGCCCCCACCCGAGTCTTTTGCGCAACCGAACCTTCACCTTCACCAGCCTAGGCTAGTGAAGGGTTACCCTTGGGCTGAGGAGAAAAGTTGACCGAACAAAACGAACCAGAGGGTGTTGACCCCGAGGAATTTGCCAAGTTCCTCTCCGAACTGATGAACGGCAATGGGTCAATTGATCCCACCGAGCTTTCCAAGATTGCCGGTCTTCCTAGCGACCCAATTGCACTGAAAGCCCTGATGGAGCAACTTCGACGAGCAATCACCGACGGGCAAACCAATACCGTGGCTGGCGTGAACTGGAAACTTGCCGAACAGCAGGCTCTAACTGCTGCGCGAGATGGCGGGTATGCCGTTTCCGATCCGCAGCGCGAAGCAATCCGCGAAGCCAACAAAATCGCAGAACTTTGGCTCGACCAGGCAACCAACTTGAGCGCCGTTCCAACTGAGCCAAAACTGCTCAGCCGAGAACTTTGGGTACTCGACGCCCTACCGCTATTTCAATCACTGGCCGGACCTATCGCCGAGCGAGTTGCCGAAGCGCTTTCTGAAAATCTTGAACAGAATCTACCTGCCGAACTCGACGAATTCGCCAAAGGTGCACGCGGAATCATGCGATCTGCTGGCGGCACGCTGTTTGCGATGCAGCTCGGCCAAACGCTTGGCAAACTCAGCCAAGAAGTGGTTTCCGGCGGCGACATCGGACTTCCCTTTTATGCAGAATCTCGTGCCGCATTAGTTCCTCAAAACCTAGAGGCCTTGATTCGCGACAACGAATTGGCGGCGGATCAAGCTCTGATTTATTTCAATCTTCGCGAACTTAGTCACAGTCGCCTGTTCCGTCACAGCCGATGGCTACGCGACTCGGTAATTGCGCAGTTGAGCAACTACGCTCAAGGCATCAACATCGACGGCGACGCCATGCGTGATTTGGCACAAGAAATAACTCCAGAGAATGCCGAAGCTTTGAAAGCAGCTCTCGAATCAGGTGCGTTACTCGCTGATAGAAGTGAAGAGCAACTGACCGCGCTTGCGGCAATCGAGCATCTTTTGGCTCTAGTGGAGGGTTGGGTAACCGTGGTCTCGGAGAACTCCAGCAAACTGCTGCCAAGCAACAGCAGCCTGGCCGAGGTTACGCGAAGGCGTGCGACTGCCTCACCAGCCAGAGCCACGTTCTCCACATTAATTGGACTCGACCTACAGCCGAAACGCTCCCGTGAGGCGGCCGAATTTTGGCGCGTGGTTACCAGTCGACTCGGAGTTCAAAAACGTGACGCACTCTGGGATCACCCCGACCTGCTTCCTACCGCCGAAGACATCGACAACGTCGACGCTTTTATTGATCGAATAGAAAGCGGTGGCGACCAGTTCGATCAGGACCTAAAGGACCTTCTCGGCGATAGCTAACCTGTGGATAATTTTCGGCTTCAAAACCTCCATTGGTTCAAACTTCTGGAATGCCAGTTCAGATAAACCCATCAAAAGTTCCTATTTGGATCTCTGACACTGACCTTCGTTTGGGAACCAGCGACGAATCGCAGGTAATTCAACAGGTAACCAACGCGCAAGAGCGACTAATCAACCTGCTTTTCGAAGGCGTCGCCGAGTCCCAAGTTGGGCTGGTCGGCAGGTCGGTTGGGCTTGAGGAACACGAAACCGAAGACCTCATCGAAAGACTGCGTCCTAGTTTGCTTTTAAACGCTGGCTCTGAAAAAAGCAGGGCAGCAGTTGATGTGAGGTTCGCTGAACTGATTCGTATCGGGTTTCAAACCGACCTTTCGCCTACTACTGTGCTCTCAAAACGCGCTCGAACCAGGATCTGCCTTGACCAGTTGGATCGAACCGGTTTGAACCTCCTCAGAATTCTTTGCGAACTCGGATTCAGGGAATTCGCATCGAACGACTACGGGTTGGTCTGCGAAAACGACCTGGGCGAACTCGGTTATCCGATGAGTCTAAGAAGCGTTTCCAGATTGGCTGCCGCTCGGGCCATCGTGGACGCAGAGGTTTCACAAGTGGAAATAGTTCATGCCACCGCCAAGAAGCCTGCAGCCTTGAGCGTCATCTCGGCAACTCACCGAATAATGCCCAAGGATTATCAAAATATGCGGGTTCCTCATCTGGCAATCGAATATCAGATGGATTCGGTGTTTGTGAGCGGAATGCTCATCCCAGGTATAACGGCTTGCCTCGGTTGTCGTGGGCTATGGGCTGCCGAAAGCGACCCGCTCTGGCCCAGTGAATCCATTCAACTCAATTCAAGGAACGACCAACTAGACGATGGTGCAAGCGTATTGATGGCTTGCGCCCTAACCGCTAGGAATATTTGCAACTTTGTTGATTTCGAAGATCGTGGCATTGGCAATCTAGTCGACATCAGAAGTCGCCAAATCAAAGAGAGCAGCCACCAAGGTCACCCTGGCTGTAGCTGCGGTTCTACGACGCCAGCAGATTAAAGAAACGTGAGCGCACTCGTTCACGACCGCTAACCGCATCGCGCATCGAGTAGCTCAATGCCAATTCTTTGCGTGCCCGGGTAACGCCAACATAAAACAGGCGACGTTCTTCGTGAATAGCTGCATCAGTCTTGGCATAGCCAATTGGCAGTAAACCCTCGTTGAGGCCAGCCAGAAAAACCGAATCCCATTCGAGACCCTTGGCTGCGTGAATCGTGGAAATAGTGATGGCAGCTTTCACCGGCTCGTGTTGCGAGCGAATTCGCTCATCGACCTCTTTGAGGAAATCGTCGAGGCTGGCAGTCTCAGGCATCTCATCGACGATCGACAGGAACGAGTTCAGCGCTTCCCATTTCTCTTTGGTGGCGCCGCCAACATCGGGCTCCTTCGCCTTCCAACCAAGCTCACGACAGGCATCGGAAACAACTTGATACAGCGGTTTTTCAGTTGGCGTAATGGTTTCGGCGCGAACCAAACGCACCACATGAAGAATCTCTGGACGGTTGAAGAAACGCTCACCGCCTCGAACCTGGTAGTCGATACCTCGATCTGCCAGAGCCTTCTCAAAAAGCTCCGATTGGGAATTCACGCGATAGAGAATTGCAATCTCATTTGGTTTAACGCCTCGGGCCAACTGCTTCGAAATGTCTGAGGCAATGCGGTTTGCTTCATCAACCGAATCGGCGGCCTGCATGAACACGGGTTCGGCACCAACACCATTTTGAGAGGTCAACTCGTCCATGTCGGTCTCGCCGCTGACCACGCGGTTGGCGAGAGAGATGATTCGACCGGAAGACCGGTAGTTGCGTGTGAGGTTGATCACCGACGCATCTGGATAGGTATTCACAAACTCCAGCAGATAGCCGCTCGAAGCTCCGGTGAAGGTGTAAATCGTCTGGTTTGGGTCACCCACAACACAGATGTCGCTTCGATCACCCAGCCAAGCTTCCAAAAGCGCCTGCTGCAACGGGGAAATGTCCTGGTATTCGTCGACGGTGAAAAACCGGTACTGCTGTTGCACGTGCGCCAGAATGCGAGGCTCGGCTTGAAGCATTCCCAGAGTGAGAATTAGCACGTCTTCCCAGTCGAGCTTCTGAGCTTTGATCTTGAGTTCTTCGTAGGCACGAATTAGTTGCACCAACTGAACCGGTTTGATTCCGGCCACCGCAGGACGACTAGCTAGACCTGCCTCATACTGCTCTATGGATCGCATGGTGTATTTGCGCCACTCGATTTCGGCAGCGACATCACGGAGCATCGCGGCATCGAAATGGATCTTCAAAGACTCCGCAGCCTCAGCGATGAGTTTTGATTTCGAGGTCAAGACATTTGGTGCAGGAACTCCAGCAAGCTGGGGCCAGAAGTATTCAAGTTGGCTAAGTGCCGCGGCATGGAAAGTCTTTACGGCTACTCCAGGTATCCCGAGTTGCCTAAGCCGCGCTCGAAGCTCACCAGCAGCACGGCTGGTGTAAGTCAGTGCGAGCACTCGATTCGCTGCGAACTGCCCCTTGGCGATGCCGTAGGCGATTCGGTGGGTCACCGTTCGTGTTTTTCCGGTGCCGGCACCGGCCAAAATGCAGGTTGGACCAACCAACGACATCGCTGCTTCGCGCTGCTCTGGATCGAGCGCTTCGAGCAGAGCTTCCGCATCCATTAGCGTTCCTGCTCTTGAAGCTCTTCGCCGAGCCAGTGCTCGATGATCGCACGGGCGATGGAAATCTTGCCAGGGAGCAGAAGCGTGGGTAATTCCGACTTCAACTCTTCACGGCTGAACCAACGAAGTTTCACAATTTCTTCGCCGTCTGGAACTACCGTTCCACCGGAAAACTTGGCGGTGAAACCTAGCATCAGCGAATAAGGAAATGGCCACGCTTGGGATCCTAGGAAAACTGGGTCTTCTACCAAAATGCCCGCTTCTTCCTGCATCTCACGGATGACGGCTGC
This sequence comes from Actinomycetota bacterium, assembly GCA_041180065.1. GTDB lineage: Bacteria > Actinomycetota > Actinomycetes > Actinomycetales > Microbacteriaceae > Rhodoluna. The sequence goes on from JBEGSI010000042.1 coordinate 32,667, forward strand.
CTCCAGCGACTCCCCCGGTTCAACGAAACCGGCCAGAATGCTGAAACGATTTTCTTCCCAAACTCCCTGCGAGCCCAGAAGAATGCGGTCTTGCTCGTCGATCACTCCAACGATGATTGCTGGATCAGTTCGAGGATAAGTTTCTCGACCCTCAGAATCACAGGTGCGAACCCATCCGGCTTCACCCGATGTCGTTGATGAACCACAGGTTGCGCAGAATCGGTGTGCCTGGTGCCAGTTTGCCAGCGCCAAAGCTTGCGTGAAGATAGCGGCTTCGGTGGATGAAAGACCAATACCACTTCGTCTCAGCTGATGCCATTCGCTTTCGGCGGCTTCAATCGATTGAGCTTGTTCGCTATCGCAAATCAGAAGCACTACCGGCGCCCCATCGGTCAAAGTTTTACCGAGATAAACCGGTGTTCCGAGAAGAGAAACTTGCTCTGGGCTCAAGAATTTGATGGAAACGCCACCGGTTAGCAATATCTGCTGCTCAAACATCGGAAGCACTAAAGTTTGCGGGTTTCGCCAGAGTTCGTCGAAGATGTTTTCTCTAGTGCGACTCAAATAATCACGGTCGAGCGCCACTTCTGCCAAGGGTAAATTGAGGGTGATTTGGTTTGACATCTGTTCACCCTTCCCGAGGCTTTTGCGTGGCGTAACGCCTAACCAGCGCTTGGTTCTTCTAACCTGAACTTATGGCAAGTTCTCCCTTGATTTTAGCGGCGCTAGCAAAGTCGATTCTCCCCTCTGCAAAGTTCAAGCAGGCTCGACTTATTCCTAGTGAGGGTCGCGGTCCAGTCAACTCCGCGCTTCTTACGGACGCCGACGGAATTCAGTACGTCGTTCGTGAATCACGCAACGCCAAAGGCAACCTCGAACTCGCCACCGAAACCCAAGCCGTTCGCGCTGTAAAAGGCGCTGGAACCCTGCCTTTCAACGTCCCAAACCTGGTAGCTGAGAGCACCGGTCCGGCTGGAAACACCCTTCAAGTCTTGGAATTTGTTTACGGCTCAAACGTGAACTTTGATTCCCTTCGCGAAACCAGCCCAATTGTTCGCAGCATCGGAGCCGCTCTCGCGAGCATTCACTCGCTAAGCAAAGAGGCGATTAACCAAGCTGGCATGCCAACCTACTCCGCGGCCGATGTTCGTGAATCTAGACTCTCCGAACTTGACCGAGCCGCTTCAACTGGGCGAATTCCTGCAACCCTTTTGCAGCGCTGGGAAAGTGCCCTTGAAGATCTCGACCTGTTCCGCTTTCAGCCAACTGTGATTCATGGAAACTTTGTTGGAGCCAACGTTCTAGAGCTCGGCGATGAAATCAGCGGCGTACTCGGATGGTCAAATCTTGAAATCGGCGACCCAGCGAGCGACTTCATTGGTTTTGCTGCCAAACATGACTCCGACCTGTTCGACGCCGTAAAGTTTGCCTACTTTGAGCACCGCGACGACGTTGATGCCAATTTGGCTCAGCGAGCAACTCTCTACAGCGAACTGGTCGTGGCAAGTTACCTCGTTAGTTCCATTTCAACGAACAACCAAGAAGAAGCCGAGTGGGCTGTTTCTGAGCTCGAGTCGATTGCGGCAACGGTTGAAGACGGATCAGCGAGATCACTCAGCACGATTTCATTCACCAGCGCCTTGCCAGCTTTTGACGAAGAAGTTGTTATCGAAACCGATAGCCACGTAATTGTTGCTGAAGTAGTTGACGAACCTGTCGACGTTAGTGATCTAAAAACTCGCCCGATTGAACTTCCGTCGAAATCCGACGACCAGCTTTTTTAGTCGACCACGTTTTCTAGCACCGATTCCCAGAGCGCGATTAGTTCGCTTTCGCTTGGCACCTGCTCTGGCTTGATTTCTAAGTCATCGGCCACGTAGTAAAGGCAAACCTCGATGGCACCAGGGTTAACTTTGTGCAATCTGGCAAAGGCCATTCGGTAGAGGGCTAACTGAAGGGCACGATCGGCAATTTCCTTCGCTCCAACGGGCGGTTGCCCGGTCTTCCAGTCAACAATTTCGTAGCCATTGTCGGTTTTGAACACCGCATCCAGTTTGCAAATAAAAGTGTTGCCCTTGATGGTCACTTGAATCTCCGACTCAATCGAGTGAGGAGTCATGGATGCGAAACGTGAACCTTCAAAAATCTCACGCAGCTCTTCAACTGTCTTTTGAGTCGACTCGTCTTCCTTTGAGAGTTCAACGGCATCAAGTTCATCCGAGTTGCTCAGAACACCAAATCGCTGCTCGACCCAAGAGTGGAAAAGGGTTCCCGCCATGGTCTGTTTGTATGGCTGCTCTGGCATTGGACGTTGATACATGTCGACAATCTTTGGCAAGTCGTATACGAATTCTTTGAATCGAGATGCCGGGATTCGAACCGGAAGGCGAACCTGTTCCGAACGTCGAAGCAGCTCATCTCGTTCTGCCAAAAGGAGATCAATCTTGGCATCGATAGCTAGGCGGCTTGGAGCACGCACGGCTATGGCCGACTCGACCTGCTCTTTGGCGGCTTCAACCTTCTTGCGGTGATTCAAACCCAGCGGTTCCATTGGCCAAACTTCAACAATCGCTTCTTGATCGATTGGATTGACCTCAAGCTCTGGGTAAGACGGCAGTGGATTCAGAGGGTCGTCTGATTTATCGACCACAATCACTCTGGGGTCATCGATTAGCGCGGCCGCAAGTATGTATTCGTTGGGCTTTGAAGGCTTGCTGTTACTTGGCTTCCATTTAGAACCTGAGATCAGTAATTTCTGTTTTGGTCGCGTTAGGGCAACATAGGCAACTCGACGGTCTTCACGAAGTAGATACTCTCGCTCTTCCTCCTTGAAAGCTTCGATTGCTTTGCCGACTTCGGTCTGATTTGAGCACGATGAGATGTCGAGTTTAGGAAGTGAATTGGCATCGCCGCGTAGTTCGTATGGCAACGCACCAGCCGCCAACCAGCCCTGGGTCGACTTGATGTACGGGAAAGTACCTTCAACCATGGTTGGCACTGCCACTAGGTCCCATTCCAAGCCCTTGGCCGCATGCGCTGTGATTAGCTGAACTACCCCCGGACGAGCCGAAATTGCAGGAGTTTCAAAGCGGTCTAGTTTGTCGGCGTATTCAAGCCACTCGAGAAATCCGCCAAGGGTTGGATTTGAGCCATCGGCGAAGCCAACCACCAGGTTGGCAAATCCATTCAGGTTTGCCATCGGGTCTACGCGCTTTGGATTAGCAGCAAGTTCGATGTCGAGCCAGAGCTCTTGCTCAACCGCTCGAACGAATTCAGGGAGAGGCATTCCGGTTCTGGTGCGAAGCTGTCGCAGAAGCTCGGCACAGTTCTTGAGCGCCGCTAGACCCCGTTCAGAGAAGTTAGGCATGCGGTCTTCATCTTGTTCATCAATTAGATTGTCGAGAGCATCGATGATCGAAGCCTCAGCCTCGGCGCCTGAAACCTTATTGCTCTCTCGTGTCCAGAACTTGGCCAGATTGCGGGCATAACGGCTTAGTCGCTCGAGGTCCTTAGGTTCAACCTGCCAACGCGGCCCCGCAAGCAAACGCATCAGGTTTGCGCCAGCACTTGGGTAGTGGATAACTCGAAGAGCTGCGATTAGGTCTACAACTTCAGGGGATTCCAGGATGCCGCCAAGACCAACAATCTCAACAGCGAGACCCGCGTCACGTAATTCAGTTTCAAACATCGACATCTGAGTTCGAGAGCGCATTAGCACAGCTGCACTAGGAGCTTTATCGCCTAAGTGATTCTCGATATTTTCCTTGAGCCACTGAGCTACGTATTTAGCCTCACTCAGGGTGTGTTCGGCAAATTTGATGGTGATTTCACCCTCGGGAGCGTGATCTGGTGCACGAAGTGCTCGAACGTCAACTTCCGCAAGCGGCGGGCGGTTTCCCAGGTAACTAGCCGATGTCGCTAATGGAGCCAGGATCACATTGGCGAGGTCTAGAACCACCTTTGGGTTGCGCCACGACGTGGTGAGCGGAAACTGTTCAACCTTTCGCTCTGCGCTTCCAAACATGGTCAGATAGTCGCCGAGGTTCGAAGCACTCGCCCCGCGCCAACCATAAATTGACTGGTTAGGGTCTCCAACTGCGAACACTGATTTTCCTGAGTACAGACCTGCTAGAAGCCTGGTTTGTAGCGTGCTCGTGTCTTGGTATTCATCGAGAAGAATCTGCTCGTACTGGGTAGTCTCGCGGCCTCGAACAATGTCGCCTAATTCGTGAACCGCCCGGTCAGCGAGTGCAACCTGATCTGAGAAGTCGATGAAACCACGTTTGCGCTTTTCTTCGATGAACGCCTCGGCAAGCTTTGCCAGGAGTGGTGTGTGAAGTGCCTTTTCAAACGAGCCTAAAAGCGTGGTTCCGATGGGATTCTCCGGCGTTACCTTAGCCTTCGCCGGCAGTGAGGCGATGGTCTTATAAAGGTTTTCGATTACCGCCTCGATTTGTTCAGGCTTAGCCGCGTGGTCGCTCATGGCGCCAGCCAAAGTAAGTACACCTTCGACCACCTGGTTGATTGAGAGATCGGCCTCAATTAGGCGAGGGTCGATTGCTTCACCATATTTCACAACTACTTCTCGAGCCAGTTGGAATCGACCCGCTTCGGTTAGCAGGGTTGAGTCATCTTCGTAGCCGAGCGCTAGAGCGAAGTCTCGGTAAAGGGTGTTGGCATAAGAGTTATAAGTGGTGATGTTTGGCGATGCAAAATCTTTCGACTCCAGCGGCCAAAGTGGGCTCTTGGATAGTTCGGTTAGTGCGTTGTTGATGCGGCGAGAGAGCTCTGATGCAGCCTTACGAGTGAACGTTAGGCCGAGAATTTGCTCAGGTAGGCAAATACCATTAGCTACCAGCCAAACCACTCGAGTTGCCATGAGTTCGGTTTTGCCAGAGCCGGCACCGGCAACAACCAAGCTTGGCCAGTCGGTGGCGGCATTCTCAACCGCGTCGACCTGCTCAGCAGTTAATTTGATTTTTGGGTCTTGCTTGAAGACTTGATATGCCTGGTCGGCTGAAACCTTTTTAGTCAACATAAGACACCGCCTTGGTCAGCAAAATCTTGCAGTTTCCGTAGCCGTTTTTGTCGTAGCAGTGAGTTCCGATCTTGGCCTCGAACGTGGCATCGGCAGCGCTCATTCCAACAATTGCCTCATCAAGAATGTTCTTGAAGAATTCGGCTAACTCTGGTTTTTCCGCCAAAGATTCCTGGTCTTTCATTTTGGCGAGCGGGCTAGGTTTGTTCTCGCCAATCCAGACCAGCGAGGCACCTTGAAGTTCTCCAGGCACTTGTGGCATCTGCTCAAAGCCCTCCTGTAGGTAGGCGATTTGGTAGAGCCCAAGCTGCGCGTTCTCCTTGGCGCTTGGCTCGGAAGAACCGGTCTTCAGGTCGACGATTAGAACTTGACCATCTGGCCCCTGTTCAATGCGGTCGACTCGGCCTTTGATTCTGGCCTGACCGAAATCAAAGTCGATTCCGACTTCGGTTCCGACCAGTTCGTAGCCGGCTTCTTTCTGCCCCTGGAGATAGGTACTGAGTCGCTGAACCATCTTCTGCGCCTTGCGAAGTTCCTTCTTTTCAACCCAGCTGGCCTCAAATTCCAAGGTGTGCCACTTGGATTCGACCCCACGCCAGAGGTCGGTGTAACCGATTGACTTGGTTTCCTCGAGAACTTTGTGTAACAAGGTTCCAAAGTTCGCTTCAAAGTTTTTATCGCTGCCGCCATGTGCCTGCATGAACCAGTGCAACGGACACTTGATGTAGTTATCGAGCTGTGAAGGGAAAATCCAAACTTTTCCGTTTTCTGTGTCGCCTAGATCTACGAGCGCTTCCGGCGTATCGAGTTTTAGAATTCCAGCCCATTGATCTGGATGTGCACCGGGCTGCTGTTCCAGCGCTAGTCGCGCTAAACCGTAGGCAGCTTCGAGCCGCTCGGCTTCAACCTCTGTTGTGACCAGCGTGCGACGAAGATCGCCCACGAGCCCACGCAAGGTATAACGAGGTTCGGCGTATGTTTCCGTTTCGGGAATCGCTCCAACGATCAGACGAACAAACTGGGAAAGTTGGGTTTCATCGCCATCGACCGCGGTGACGATTAGCCTCTCAGAGGCTGCGCCAACCGCTTTGTAGAGCAGGCGGAGTTCATCCACGATTTCGGTTCTGGTTTCTTCAAGGTTTTTGCCACTGAGAACGCTATCTAGAGCGAGCGCTCCGAGTAGAGAGGATCGAGGTTTGAGGTTCGGCCAAACACCTTCGGTAAGCCCAGGGATTGCCACAACCTTAAAACGGCGACCAATTAGCGAAGAGCTGGTTGCCAGCATTACCTTTTGGTCGTCGCGGGATGCCAGAGCCAAGGTGTCTTGGGGAACATCGCGCTCTAACTGCTCGTTGATGAATTCAGCCGGCCCAGACTCTGGGTGACGCTCCGCGAACTGATTGGCCGCCGCAAAAAGAGCTACCAACGAATCGAGGTTTCGGCTGGCTTGCATGGAAACTTCACCGATGCCATCGGCAAGATCCTGCCAGGCAGACGCCATTGGGGATGAACTCCAGAGCGACCAAAGGAGCTCCTCCGAAGTTGTGCCTTCAGTTTCTACGAGAGCTTGGGTTTTCGCCAGAACCTTCAAGAAAATTCGAACTCGTTTGCCTTCTTCCCCATATAGGTCGCTGGCAACCGAAGGCTTTTCAAATAATTCGATTAGAAGCTCATCGCTGGTTCGATCCCCACCGGCGTCGAGTTCAAGTTGACGAAGTCGGCGGCGGATGCGACGAATTGCTAATGAATCTAAGCCGGCAAAAGGATTGCGTAGTAAGTCGAGAATCACTTCTCGGCTCAGCTGAGTTGGTTCGATGCAGTACTTGGCCAATCGAAGTAGGTTTCCAGTTGCGAACTCATCTTTGAAAGATGTTTGGCTTCCGTGAATAACTGTTGGCACCGATTCTGAAGCCAGAGCAGCTGCCCACTTTTCCAAAACACTTCGAGAACGGGCAATCACAGCAATTTCGCTCCAAGCAATGCCTTCTTGCAGGTGCAGTTCGCGCAAACGATGAGAGAGCCAAGACAACTCCGAGGTTTCCTGGTCGAAGACTCGCCCCTCAATGTTGCCGCCTACTGCCTGATCGGTTGCTCCGAGAACAGCGCGCTGGGTTCCGGCGCGTTCCGGAGAAATGCGTGATGCGGTTCTGGCCATAACAGCGGTTAGGTCTTGGTGGCGTGAACCAATTTCATCGTTGAGATTGATTACCGAAAAAGCTGATTCAAGTGATTCGGTGAGCTCTTTCATCGCCATTGGGTTCGCCGAGCGGAAACCCATGGTGGTGACATCTGGGTCGCCGAGGAGCACTAGGTTTGCTCCCCTGGAAACCAGCACACCGATTAGGGCGGACGCCGCAGGAGTTAGTTCTTGAGCGTCGTCGACGATAACTAGCTTCAGCTCTTCGGCAACTTTCGGCCAGACTTCCGACTGCAGCTCACGAATAACTACGGTGAGCAATGTTGATGGGTCGTGACGGTTCTCGTTCGCCGGCTCGCGAAGACGCTTCAGATAGCCCTCAAAGAATGGTGCCATAGCTACCCACTCCGCTTTAGCGTGAGTTTCACCGAGCCTGGTCAGCTCCGCTGGTTCGATTTCATGCTCAAGGCAAACGGTGATTAGGTCACGAAGCTCGGTTCGAAAACCGCGAAGCTCGATTACTTGTTTGCGAAGTTGTTTTGGCCAAGACTCTGGAAAATCTCCTTGCAAAAACTCCTCGATGAGCTCGCTGATGATCTGGTCTTGCTCGCTACCGGTGATCAGCTCTGGGGCATTGAACCCCTGAACTAGAGCCTTTTCTCGCAAAATGCTAAATGCGAATGAGGCCAGTGTTCTAGCAAGCGGGCCAGGAGTTGCGCCCTGGTATTCCAGAGCTAGTTCATCACGAAGCTTGGTAGCCGAATCGCGATTGGCGGTTAGTACCAAGACTTGTTCGGGCACAAGATCCGATCGAAGACGGTTCATCACCAGCGCCTTCAACGCGGTGGTTTTACCACTTGCTGGAACTCCGTAAACGAGAGCGTTTTGCCCTTGCGTTAGCTCGGAAACTTTGATCTGCGAAGCGGATAACACTAGCGACTCGAGCGTGCCGCCCAAACCGTGTTTTCTAAAAACTGCATCAACCATTGAGAGCAGACTACTTGCCCCGTATGACATTTTGACCAAACGAGAGCGGCAGGTTGTCGTAATCTATTCGGGTAAGAGAAAAGGTGAACCTTGGAAATCAAGATCGGTCTTAGAAACCTCGCTCGTGAACTGAGCTTTGAGTCTGAGCAGAGCGCACAAGATGTTGAACAAACCGTGGCAAACGCCATTGAGTCTGGCGCAAAGCTAATCAAACTGGTCGACAACAAGGGCAAGCTTTTCCTCGTTCCCGTTGATGCTCTCGGCTACATCGAAGTAGGCGCCGAAGAGATTCGCAGAGTTGGATTTATCGCCTAATGGATTACGTATACGCCGTCATCGTTGCCTACGCAGCCATCCTCGGATTGGTTGCCCCATACATCAACGCCAAGAGCGAAGAATACGGATGGTTGCTTCCACCAGCGATTGCGCTGGTTACCGGCGGCATTCTCTGGGCCGGCCTCACCTGGTTGGGCTTCAAGTATGACGAGGCCTACATCTGGGCCATCATCATGGTGTTGATGCCATTGGTAATGGTTGTACTTTCGAGCCGTATCGCTCACGCCCGCGCCAACAAGCGCGAAGAAAAACTACGCCGCTAAACCGATCGCGTCCATGCGCAAGCTGTGGGCGCCAATCAGTTCACTGATCAACGGCTCAAGCTTTGAATAAGCTGCCAAATTCACTCGACGCTCGTCGTCTAAACTCAGGCGCTTACCTTTCGTAACTCCGGCAAGCTTGCGGTTGTCGAACGCAGCACGTAGTTCCAACAGAACATCACCCATCAAGCGGCGACCCCAAAGAGCCAAACGCGATTCCAGCTGAGGGTTGTCTTTCATCGCGTCGATGAGACAAGCCTTAGCAAAACGTTCGAAGGTGTTGTCTTTGAGCGCCTTCTCCACATCCTCGCGAATTGCATCGGGAAGACCAACCGCAAGACGTCGATAGAAATCTTCAAGCAGTCCGCTAACCAGGTAAACCTTGACGACGGTTTCAAACCAGTCGATTCCATTGGTACGCGAGTGAAAAGTTTCGATGCGCTCGGTAAACGGATCCATGGCGTCGGTGGCGTCGAGACCCTGCAGCGAAAGCGTCTTAGCGATTGAGCGGTATTTCTGGAAACTCTTGGCGGCGGCTTCACTTAGCTCCGCCTTGCTCGAAGTGGTTGGTGAAAATTTCAGCTCGTTGGTGAGAATCTCAAACTGGCTCAACTCAAGGTAAGCCAACTGACCGAGGAAAACCTTTGGCTCAGGAGTGTAGGGAGCTAAATCGATTGCCTCGGTGTTACGCGCACGGCGCTCTTCGCGCTCCGGCAAAACGAAGTTGCGCGCCTTTTTACCGATGCGCTTAATCCACTCAAACATGGTTACAAGAATAACTCTCGTAAACTAGCAAAGACTAATAGGAGACTCTTTTGACATTTGCCGAACTGGGCATCGACGCGGATATCGTCGAAGCACTCACCAAAAAAGGCATCACTGAGCCTTTCCCGATTCAGGAACAGGCGATCCCGGTTGCTCTCACCGGACAAGACATCATCGGCCAGGCTAAGACCGGTACCGGTAAGACTTTTGGCTTCGGCCTTCCACTTATCCAGAAGCTTGGATTGAACCCTGCCAAGGGTGCTCAGGCTCTGGTCGTTGTTCCGACTCGTGAACTTTGCATCCAGGTTGCAGAAGACCTTGTGCTTGCTACCGGAAACCGCGAAACCCAGGTTGTTGCCATCTACGGAGGAAAGTCTTACGAAGGCCAGATTGCCGAAATCGATGCCGGCGCCCAGATCATTGTTGGAACTCCAGGACGACTCATCGACCTAGCGAAGCAGAAAAAGCTAGACCTCGGGAAGATCACCTTCATGGTGCTCGACGAAGCTGACGAGATGCTAGACCTTGGCTTCCTGCCAGACGTTGAGCGCTTGTTCGCCATGACTCCCCCGCTTCGCCAAACCCTGATGTTCTCGGCAACCATGCCAAGCACGATCTTGACTCTTGCTCGCAAGTACCAAAACCGCCCGATGCACATTCGAGCCAACGAACCCGAAGAGGGTCACACCAAAGCCGACATCAAGCAGTTCATCTACCGAGCACATATGCTCGACAAAGACGAAGTGGTTGGACGCATCCTTCAGGCTGAAGGCCGTGGCAAGACAGTTATCTTCTGCAAGACCAAGCGTCAGGCCAGCAAGGTTTCTGAAGAGCTAATCGACCGCGGATTCAACGCAACCGCTTTGCACGGCGACATGTCACAGGAAGCGCGCGAGCGTTCGATGGCGGCTTTCCGTTCTGGCAAAAAAGAGATTTTGGTTGCCACCGAAGTTGCCGCTCGAGGCATCGACGTCGACGACGTAACCCACGTAATCAACTACACCGTTCCTGAAGACGAGAAGAACTACCTTCACCGCACCGGACGAACCGGACGCGCTGGTCGCACCGGAACCGCAGTGACTTTCGTTGACTGGGAAGACATGACTCGCTGGCAGAACATCAACACCGCACTAGAGCTAGGTGTGCCAGAGCCGGTTGAAACCTACTCAAGTTCGGCGCACCTGTTTGAAGACCTTGGCATTCCTGCCGGCACCAAGGGTCGCTTACGCGCCTCGACCGCGGTTCGCCCAGACACCAAAAAGCCTGAACAGCGACGAGGTGGAGATCGAAAGCCAAGCAACGGCCAAAAGACTGAAGAGAAGCGTGAACCACGTCCGGCTAGCGACCGTAATCGTCAGCGTCGTCGCACTCGCGGTGGAACTACGAAGCCCACTGAATAGTTGAACCGGTAGCCTGCGCTTCGATTTTTAGCAGCATTTGTTCGTCGGTGGTGTTTTCACCTAAGCGGTTTTTCTTGCCGGTCATGCCGTGGTAGTCGGATGAGCCGGTCACAACCAAATCGAATTCCAACGCAAGCGCTGTGAGCCACTCTCTGGCCACTTCTCCAACTTCACGGTGTCTAACCTCGAAACCGCCAAGTCCTGCTTCGATAACTTCGATAAAGCGCTCGCGGTGAAGTGGAGTGATAACCAAATCCTCATCTGAACGAGCCATCGGATGGGCCATAACTGGGACACCGCCAGCAGCTCGAATCAGCTTCACAGCCTCAAGGGTGTCAAGTCCTTCGCTTGGAACAAAAAACGGGCTCTGCTTGTGAAGTGGACCGTCGAATGCTCCGGTTCGATCGTCAAAAATACCTAGATCAACTAAGGCATCCGCGATATGCGGTCGACCTAAAGATTTGCATTCTTCTTTTAGCGTTGCTCGAACACCTTCCATGGTGAGGCCTTGGTACTCACCTTTGAGGTTTTCAACAAACCTCTCAATTCGAGTTTCTCGAGATTCGCGAACCTCCCGAAGGCGGTTTGAAAGTGGTAAGAAATTGGGGTCTGGTAAGTAAGCGAGCATGTGAACTGACACGTCATGGTGTTTAGTTGTTATTTCGATTCCAGGAACAAAAGTGATGCCGTGCTTGGCAGCTTCAACGCGAGCTTCATCCCAGCCGGCGGTGGTGTCGTGGTCGGTAAGGGCAAGTGCATTCAGGCCCGCCTCGGCTGCGTACTGGAAAATTTGCTCCACCGATTCTCTGCCATCGGAATGGGTGCTGTGTGAATGCAAATCAATCTTCATAACTACCTCCTTCAACCCCCTAAGACTAGCGGGATGGTGAGAGGTTTTAGTGGCAGTATGGAACGCATGACCGATAAGCCAACGAAGCCAGTCAGCGGACGAACCACTAGCCCAAACAGCCCGGAATTCATGAAGTTCATCTCCGGCGGTTGGGCCGAAGAGACCAACTTTTTACCGGCCAGAGCTGAGGCAGCCGACTACGCTGCGAAGCGACGTGCGGTGGTTGCCGAAGCATTTGCCGGAAAGATTTTGGTCATTGAAGCCGGAGGAACTCAGGTTCGCTCGAATGACACCGAATACCGCTATCGCCCAAACACTGCCTTTGCTCACCTAACCGGTTGGGGCGCAGCCACCGTTCCAGATTCGGTGTTGGTCATCGATGCCAGGGCTCATGCCCACCACTCACAGTTGTTCTTCCGCAAAACTGCCGGTCGTGAAACTGAGGAATTCTTCACGAACTCGCTAATCGGTGAGTTCTGGGTTGGTCAGCGTCCCGGCCTGGATTCAATCGCCAGCCTGTTGAATCTAGAAACCAACGACCTTGCCGATCTCGATGATTTACTTTCGAACCTGCCAGACGACCTAGTGCTGCGTCAAGATGACGCCGAGCTTGGGCAATACCTCGACGAACTTCGCCTGATCAAAGACGAGTACGAGATCGAACAGATGCGCGGAGCCGTCGCTGCCAGCGTTGAAGGTTTCCATGACGTGTTGAGAGCAATCCCGAAGGCTAAGAATCATGCTCGCGGCGAACGTGTAATCGAAACCGCATTTTTCTCTAGAGCGCGTATGGATGGAAACGACCTTGGTTACGAAACCATCGCTGCGGCTGGTTCACACGCTTGCATTTTGCACTGGATACAAAACGATGGTCCGGTGCGCGATGGCGAGTTACTGCTGCTGGATGCCGGGGTTGAGCTGGAATCGCTCTACACCGCCGACGTAACCAGAACCATTCCAGTTTCGGGGCACTTCAACCCGACCCAGCGCAAGGTTTACGAAGCTGTTTTGGAAGCAGCCGACGCCGCCTTCGCGATCGCGAAGCCAGGTGTTTTGTTCCGCAACCTGCACGAGGCTGCGATGGAAGTGATTGCCAAAAAGATGATCGCGTGGGGATTCATCGACATCACCCTCGAAGAGGCTTTGGCCGGTGACCGCCAGCTACACCGACGTTGGATGGTTCACGGAACCAGTCACCACCTCGGAATCGACGTTCACGACTGCGACCGCGCTCGCCGCGAGATGTATCGCGAGGCGCCACTGCGCGAGGGCATGATTTTCACTATTGAGCCTGGGCTCTACTTCCAGCCGGATGATTTGCGGGTTCCTGAGGAGTTTCGCGGTATCGGCGTTCGTATCGAAGACGACGTTTTGGTTACTGCGACCGGTGTGGAAAACCTAACTGCAGCTCTACCTCGCCACCCCGACGACGTCGAAGCTTGGATTGCCTCGGTTAGCTAGTCTTCTTGACCTTGGATTCGGCTTTCGCCAAGGCATCTTCCGACTGCGCTTTTAGGTCTTTCGGAATCTGAATTTCATAGGTGTCTGCGACCAAGCTATTTTGTGCGGTGAACGATCGCTTGTTGCGGCTGAGTGAAAAGCGAATTAGGTTCGCCATCGCACCCATTCCCGCGAAAGTAATCACGTCTGACGCATAGCTAGCTGCGTCGCTGGTGGTTGAGGTGAACAAGTGCCACACAATGCCAATCACTGCACCGTTCATAGCTCCGCTAAGGGCCACCCGAGGATATCCAACTCGGGCACGAGCGCGTTCAACGGTTCGAACGCCTCGGCCAACGATAGCGATTTGACGAACTGGGAAGTCGCCGTTCAATAACTTCTCAACGTGAGCCACCGCAGCCTCGTAGGTGTCAAATTTCGCAATGATTTCAGCACCCGGAGTGACTTTGTCGTTCTTAGCCAATAGATTTCACCTTCTGTTAGTAATCCCATTCTGGCACGCCTCGCGAGGCTCGTCTAAGGTTGGTTAGGTGAGTGTAACCAGAGTTTATGTAGCCCGCCTTGTTGGCTGTGGCGTCTTTGACCCCGCGGGAGACCGCGTTGGAAAAGTCATCGACGTTCTAGTGGCATACCGTAAAGCTGGATCACCGAAGGCAACCGGGCTTTTGATTGAAATTTCCGGTCGTCGCCGCGTCTTCGTTCCAATCACTCGAGTGACCTCGATTGTTCCAGGTCAGGTGATTACCACCGGCCTAATCGACCTTCGTCGTTTCACCCAGCGCGGCCGCGAAGTCCGCGTAATTGCTGAAATTTTGGGTCGTCGTGTGATTTTCGCCGACGGCACCGGCGTTGCCAACATCGAAGACCTGGCCATCGAAGTAACCAAGTCGAAAGACTGGTTCGTGAGCGAATTGTTCTTGCGTAAGCCAAAGGTTTCAGCCTCCCCATTCGCACGTGGCGAAACCACGTTTGCAACCTGGGAACAGATCATCGAATCCGATCCAAACGACGACGGGCACAATGCATCGGCGTTGATTGCCAGCTACTCGGAGCTTCGCCCTGCCGACCTCGCCAGCGCTCTGATGGATTTGCCAGACGACAGAATGGTTGAAGTTGCCGAAGAACTCGACGACGAACGTTTGGCCGATGTTCTCGAAGAGCTCCCAGAAGACGAACAGATCGACATCTTGGAAGAGCTCGACGACGAACGTGCGGCCGAGGTACTCGACCTCATGGAACCGGATGACGCAGCCGACCTTATGGCTAACCTTCCGAAGGAACGTTCCGAGGCCATTCTTGAGCTCATGGACGAAGAAGAAGCCGACGACCTTCGTATGTTGATGCAGTATGACGAATACACTGCCGGTGGTTTGATGACCACCGAACCAATCATCTGCGCTGCCGACGCCACAGTTGCCGAGGCCATGGCACTGATTCGCCGCAAAGAGGTTTCTCCGGTTTTAGCCGCATCAGTTTTCGTCACCCTTCCTCCTTATGAGGTTGCCACGGGTCGTTACCTCGGCGTGGTTCACTTCCAAAAGATGCTGCGTTACCCGCCGCACGAGCGTTTGGGAAGCTTGCTCGACACCGACATCGAGCCGATCAACCCAGACACCCACATTTCGGTCATTCACCGAACCTTCGCTAACTACAACCTGGTTGCACTTCCCGTCGTAGACGAAAACCAGCAGCTAATTGGTGTGGTTACCGTAGACGACGTTCTAGACCACCTACTGCCAGAAGACTGGCGTACCGAAGATGAGGCAGGTGCCAAATGAGCAAGTCGAATAACCGCCTAGACGCTCCAATCGGCACCCGTTCACGCTTCCCACGGTTGAGCATCGACCAGGAGAAGTTCGGTCGCGCTTCGGAAGCTTTCGCTCGTGCCATGGGTACCGGTGGCTTCCTAATCGGCATGACCATTTTCTGTTTCGTTTGGTTGGCTTGGAACACATTCGCTCCGATTGAGATTCAGTTTGATCCGCGTCTCACCAACTTCACTTTGCTCACTCTGATTCTCTCGATGCAGGCTTCTTACGCGGCTCCCCTAATCCTTTTGGCTCAAAACCGCCAGGACGACCGCGACCGTGTGAAATTCGAGCAGGACCGCCAGCGTGCTGAGCGTAACCTTGCCGACACCGAATACCTTGCTCGCGAGGTTGTTGCCCTGCGCCTCGCAATCGAGGAGATGGCAACCAAGGATTTCGTGAAAGACGAACTTCGCGACCTTATGCGCGAACTTGTTGAAGAATTGCGCGAACCAGCCAAGAAGGCTAAGCC
The DNA here is from genome assembly GCA_041180065.1 of Actinomycetota bacterium. Taxonomy (GTDB): domain Bacteria; phylum Actinomycetota; class Actinomycetes; order Actinomycetales; family Microbacteriaceae; genus Rhodoluna. Next base: position 48,181 of record JBEGSI010000042.1, read on the forward strand.
AAAGGCCAAATGACCTCTCGCGAAGAAGCCTTAGCCGCTCTGGCGAAGGTGATTGATCCAGAACTGCGCAAGCCGATTACCGAGCTTGGAATGGTCGGAGAGATCACCGGAAATTCGATTGCCATCAAGCTCACCGTTCCAACCTGCCCTTCAGCTCAGGCCATCCGCGCCGAGGCTCAAGCCGCGGTTGATTCGCTCGGACTTACCGCAGAACTCACCGTGATGACTCAGTTGGAACGAGACGAACTCAAGGCCAAGCTGCGCGCCGGAAAACCACCTCGCACCAATCCTTTCGATGAAAATACTCTGACCCGAGTGTTCCTAGTTGGCTCCGGTAAGGGTGGGGTCGGCAAATCCACGCTGACCGCTAACCTAGCCGTTGCGCTTGCCGCGCAAGGTTTCTCGATTGGTCTCATCGACGCCGACATTTTCGGCTATTCGATCCCTGGGCAACTTGGTATCAAAGACAAACCAACCCAGCTCGACGAAATGATTTTGCCGCCGGTAGCCTTCGGGGTGAAGGTGATTTCAATCGGAATGTTTGTCGATGGCTCGCAAGCCGTTGCCTGGCGCGGACCAATGCTCCACCGAACCATCGAGCAATTCCTCAAAGATGTGTTCTGGGGGCAGCTCGACTTCCTGCTAATCGATATGCCTCCTGGCACCGGCGATGTAGCGATCAGCCTCGGACAGGCACTACCTACCGCACGTTCACTTGTGATCACCACCCCTCAAGAGGCTGCGGCCGAAGTAGCTCTTCGTTCTGGAGCGGTTGGAATCCAAACTGGACAGTCGGTTTTCGGCGTCATCGAGAACATGTCCTGGTTGGTTCAACCAGACGGTAGCCGGCTAGAGATTTTCGGAAACGGCGGAGGTCTGGCTGTAGCCAAACACCTAGAAACCGAGCTGCTCGGTCAGGTTCCAATTTCGGTGCCGCTTCGCGAGGGTTCCGATCGTGGCCGTCCGGTGGTTTTAGAAAACCCGACCGACCCCGCAGCCAGAGAAATTTCAAAATTGGCGAAAAAAATAGCCGAGTCAAAACTCGACCTAAAGGGCAAACGACTACCGCTGGCCTAAGTGGCTTCCGAATCGTAAGGCGCTTTTTCACCGGCACGCAAGTGTTCAACAACTTTTGGAACCGAGACCGATGTGGCGATAACGGCGGTGTCTTTCAAAACCTTTTTCTCAGCCGAAAAATCTAGGTCTTCGGTAAGCGCTTCGCGAATGATTCGTCGCGGGTCATACTGCCGAGGATCCAGCTTTCGCCAATCCATGTCGTCGAAGTCCTCGCCCAGCTCTTCTTTCATCTGAGTCTTGGCGCCATCGGCCATCTTCCTCAGGCTCTTGATGATGTTGGCGAGACCCTTGGCATACTCCGGCAGGCGCTCAGGACCGAGCACAATGACCGCGATTATGCCGAGAATGAGTAACTTCTCGCCGCTTAGACCAAACACCCTTATAGGCTACCTGTCACATACCGCATTTGAACAACTCGAGGCTCTATCCTTGAACTCGAGGAGCACTAATGGTCGACAAAATAAGCAGCTGGAAGTTCGTTGAGGAATTCAGCGAAGAACCCGTTGCAACTCTGAAAGCACGCGCACGTGCCGATGAGTTCGGTATCGAATGTGTTACCCCAGCCACCGGAGCACAGCTGGCATTCATCGCGAGTTCGCTTGGTGCCAAGGCAATCGTTGAATCGGGCACCGGCGCAGGAGTTAGTGGCCTCTGGCTACTCAGCTCTTCAGAAACTTCGGTTCTCGCCACCATCGACACCGAGCCGGAATTCCAGGCAGCAGCCAAGCAGGCATTCCAAGATGCCAACATTGCTTCAAACCGCACTCGCGTTATCTCTGGCAGAGCCATCGAGGTCATGTCGAACATGGCCGACGCCGCCTATGACCTAGTTTTCCTAGACGCCGACAAGGAAACCCTGGAGCAGCAACTTCACGAAGCTGTGCGGCTTCTTCGCCCAGGCGGAGTAGTGGTTATTGCCCACGCCCTGTGGCGTGATCGTGTGCCAGACCCTGCCATGCGCGATGAGGCTACCGTTTCCTACCGAGACGCCCTTCGCTTCTTCACTCAAAACGAAAACTTTGTTACGGCCATCTCAGCCGTGGGCGATGGCCTGCTAATGGCCAGCAAGCGAAACTAGTTAAAAGAAAAAAGACCCGATCGAAAGATCGGGTCTTTTTCTCACAGCTTTACTTCTTGATTACTGCTTGGAACTCAGAAATGATGTCCTGAGCTTCCTGCTCGCTAACGGCGGCTACGAAACGGCCTCCGCCTTCAAGTGGTAGATGAAAAATGATGTTTCCCCTGCTGTCACGTTCGACCTTTACCGGTCCGTCGTTTCCACGCGGTTTTTGAACTGCCATTTGATGCATTGCTCCTTGGTATTGCTGGCATCTTTGCCTTATTTCTATTATCCCAGACCAAAAGTCTGTGATTTACCGAGCGAGGTAACAGTTCAATTAACGAGCCAGGACTTTAGGCCCTGGTAACAACTCTCGATTTGGGAAACCGGAACACTCTCGTCGTCGGCGTGAGCCTTATTTGGGTCGCCGGGGCCGTAGTTGACGGCAGGAATCCCAAGAGCACTGAAGCGGGCAACATCGGTCCAGCCATACTTTGGTCGGGCGGCTACACCAATGGCATCGACGAATGCTTTGGCTGCAGGACGATCTAAACCGGGACGGGCGCCGGCCGATGCATCGGTCACCGAAACCTCAAAGCCGTCAAAGAACGAACGCAAATATGCTTCGGCATCGGCCAAAGATTTGCTCGGAGCAAATCGATAGTTCACGGTCACGGTGGCTAGGTCGGGAATTACGTTGGTGGCAATCCCCCCGGAAACCATAACCGCGTTCAAACTCTCGCGGTATTCGAGACCTTCAACCGAGACAGTCTCTGGCTCATTGGTCGATAAACGTTCTAAAACCTCAGCCAAGCCGTGAATGGCATTCTTTCCCATCCAAGGACGAGCCGAGTGAGCCTTCACACCGCGAGCGGAAACGGTAACGCGCATGGTTCCATTGCACCCACCCTCGATAACAGCAGCGGTCGGTTCACAAAGAACAGCGAAGTCTCCCTGAATGAGCTCCGGTTGGTTTCGAGACAGACGACCCAAACCATTGAGGGAGGCATCAACTTCTTCGTGGTCGTAGAAAACCCAAGTTACGTCGACGTTCGGATCGGTCAGCTCGCAGGCAAGTTTCAACTGAACAGCAACTCCGCCCTTCATGTCGACTGTGCCACGACCCCAAAGCGACGGTTCGCCCGCAATGTCAACGCGACGAACCGGCAGATTATCGGCGATTGGCACAACGTCAATGTGGCCGGCAATAACCACACGCGAAGCTCGTCCTAGTTTGGTTCGAGCCACTAAAGCATCACCGTCACGAACCACGTCTAGGTGAGCCTGGGACCGCAGAACCTGCTCGATGGCATCGGCCAGAGCGCCCTCATCGCCCGAAACCGACGATATGTTGCAGATGTCTTCGGTAAGCGTGACCACGTCTACAGTGGCATCCAGCGGTGTAACAGGCATGAAATCGAGCCTACCTTGTAACCTAGACAGGTGACTGAAACGACTTTTGTGCCTGGAAAGGCTTGGGGCCACGGCCTAGCTACGATTGCCGACGACGGAACCATGCTCGACACCTGGTATCCAAACCCGCAACTCGGCGAAGCACCGAAGACCGACGCCCTGTGGGTTGTGCCAAAAGAACTCGACGCACTTGCCCAGGCAGACCCGCGTCGTAGGGTAACCACTCAGGTAGTGCGTACCGAGATCGATCTCGAGCTTCCGGTAACGTCAACCGCCGATGCCTACCTACGTCTTCACCTACTCAGCAACCTTTTGGTCAAACCAAACTCGATCAACCTCGACGGCCTAATCGGAGCACTGCCGATTGTGGCATTCACCAGCGCCGGGCCCGTTTCGCTTGAAGAGCTAGACATCATTCGCCCTCACCTGCAACGTGCTGGCATCACTATTCACGCCATCGACAAATTCCCAAGATTGGTTGATTACGTTACGCCGAAGAAGGTTCGCATCGCCGATGCCAGCCGAGTTCGTCTCGGTGCCTATCTAGCGCCTGGAACCACAATCATGCACGAGGGTTTTGTGAACTTCAATGCGGGAACTCTCGGAACCGCAATGGTTGAGGGCCGCATCTCCCAAGGCGTTGTGGTTGGCGACGGCTCAGACATCGGCGGGGGTGCATCCATCATGGGCACGCTTTCCGGCGGAGGCAAGCACAAGGTTTCGATCGGAGCGCGAGCGCTTCTCGGTGCCAACGCTGGCGTTGGCATTTCAATTGGCGACGACTCAGTGGTTGAAGCCGGCCTCTACGTAACCGCAGGAACCAAGGTGACCATCATCGACGGAGGAGCCGAGCGCACCGCAAAAGCTTCAGAGCTCTCCGGGGTCGCCAACCTTCTGTTCCGTCGCAACTCCGTTAACGGCCGAGTAGAAGTAATGCCGAGAGAGGGCGTTGGAATCGTCCTCAACTCGGCACTTCAAAATTTGTAATTACTGAACTATTGCCAAGCCGGTAATAGCAGAGGCGTTAGCAACCGAACCGCCATTGGTTAGGTTGGCAAAGCCCATTCCAGTCATCTGTTCGATGGCTGCGGTCGAGCGGTTTCCGCTGCGACAGTAAACAACATAAGTTCCGGCAACATCTAATTTCTGAACTTCGGTTGCGAAGTCCATTCCCTGCACGTCGATGTTTACTGCGCCTTCGAGATGGCCCTCTGCGAATTCTGCTGGGGTTCGTACGTCAATCACTGCGGTGACCTTTGACATGTCGGTTGACTCTGGAGCACATGCAGTTAGTCCGAAAACGAGACCCATTGCGGTTATTAGTGCCGCGACACTCTTGAGAAGCTTGATCATTTGACTTCCTTTCGTATACCCCCTAGGGTATCTAATAAGGAGAAATAATGCAACTCGAAGCAAGCGAACTTAAGGCAGCCCGCGATCGACTTATGCGCGCTCAAGGCCAGATTATGGGCATCGTGAAGATGATCGATGAGGGACGAGACTGTACCGATCTACTCACGCAGTTGAGTGCCGCCTCCACTGCTCTCACTCGCGCGGGATTCAGCATCATTGCTACCGGAATGGCTCACTGCGGCACCGACCCAGAAGGAACTGCCAATCGAGAAAAGCTTGAAAAAGCTTTCATGTCGCTGGCGTAATCATGAAGACAATCATCATTGGCGGAGTAGCCGCAGGTATGTCGGCAGCAACCCGACTTAGACGTTTGCAAGAAGACGCTGAGATCACGGTTTACGAAATGGGAGAAAACGTTTCTTATGCCAACTGTGGTTTGCCGTACTTCCTGAGCGACACCATCTCGGATCGCCAGTCACTTCTGCTTCAAACCCCACAATCGTTGCACGCGCGATTCCGCTTAGACGTGAAAACCAATCACAAAGTCGTGGCCATTAACAAAGAAGCCAAGCTTGTGACGGTTCAAAACCTCCAAAGCGGAGAGACCTTCAACGTCTCCTACGACTTCCTAGTGCTGGCAACTGGAGCCAAGCCCCGCAAACCAAATGTGCCAGGAATCGACCACGCACTTACTTTGCGTGACGTTGAAGACGCCGATGCGTTGAAGGCTGCAGCTCAAAGGAGCCACTCTAAGACTGCGGTGATCATCGGCGGTGGATTCATCGGAATTGAAACAGCAGAGAATCTGATTCACGCTGGATTCCAAGTTCATCTGGTGCAGAAAAACCGCCAGTTACTCTCACAGGTTGAACCTGAAATCGTCGAGATATTGCAAAAGCACCTTGAATCAAACGGTATTCAACTCCACCTCAACAGTGATGTAGTTGAGATCACCGAAAGTTCGGTGACCGTGAACGATGAACTCATCGCCAGCGATCTGGTTATTTCAGCTGCGGGCGTTGAGCCCGACAATCTCCTAGCTCGTGAGGCTGGCCTAAAGTTTGGCAGCACTGGCGGGCTTTGGGTCGATGAACAACAGCGAACCAGCGACGAATACATTTTTGCCGCAGGCGATGCCGTTGAAAAACATGACTACTTCACCGACGGGGAAGCTCTGGTTCCTCTGGCTAACCTAGCCAACCGTCATGGTCGACTAATCGCCGACGCCATCGCGGGGCTTCCCGTGAAGGTTGCCAACAGCATCAGCACCGCAATCATTGGCGCATTTGGAATGGCACTGGCAACGACCGGGTTGAACCCATCAAAGGCGCGCGCCAAGGGCATTCCTCACCAGGTGATTCACATTCACCCTGGCAGTCATGCCGGCTACTTCCCCGGCGCCAAACGAATCTCAATGCTGGTGGTGTTTGACCCTACTACTGGCAAACTTCTCGGTGCTCAGGCCGTCGGCGAAGACGGTGTTGATAAGCGCATCGACGTAATCGCAACGGCAATCTTCGGTGGCCTAACCGTGAACGACCTGATGGATCTAGAGCTGGCTTACTCGCCGCAGTACGGCTCTGCCAAAGACCCAATCAACCACGCCGGTTACGTTGGCAACAACGTGCTCACCGGCCGCACGCCAACCTTCCAGTGGCACGAACTTGAAGTTGAAGCATCCAAACCAAACACTGTTCTAGTTGATGTTCGAACCGCTTCCGAAAACGAGGCCGGCACTACTCCAAACTCGATCAACATAAGTGTTGATAACCTACGCGACCACATCAAAGAGCTCGAAGGCAAAAGAGTTCTGGTTCACTGCCAAGTTGGCCAGCGCGGTCACACGGCAACTCAAATACTTCGAGGTCACGGTATCGAAGCCCTGAATCTCGACGGCGGCTACCTAACCTGGCGAGCCGGAACAGACGCAACAGAAAGAAACTAACCATGTGTCAGAAAGTCACCTGCCGAAAGTGCGGCAAAGCAAGCTGGACCGGATGTGGTCAGCACGTAAATCAGGTAATGCGCGGCATCCCAAAGTCGGAGCAGTGCCAGGGCCACCAAAATGACCCGAAGAAACCAGGATTCTTCGCTCGCCTAATGGGCGCGAAGTAAAAAGAAGGAGAAACCCATGTGCGCACCAACATCTTGTAACGTCTGTGGAAAAGTGACTTGGGCTGGCTGTGGCCAGCACATTGAGGAAGCTTTGGAAGGCTTTGCCCCTGAGCAACTCTGCACTTGCCAGCAGTAAGAAAAACTCTCGACATCATGCCTGCTAGGTTGTAGGCATGGTGTCGTTTTTTAAACGTTGGGGGATCACGAATCCTTGGGTTTGGGTATTCCTGGTAACAACATCGCTGCAGGTGTTTCGTGGCTCACCAATCGACACCCTAATTTTTGGTTCCAGCACGCTCATAGTTTGGCTAGATGCGGCTGGGTTCTTCAAAAAGTCCGTTCAAAATCAACCGAAGGTTAGTAACGCCTTGATCGCCATCGTGATGCTGATGCTTGGTCTGGCTTTGAGTTTCTTCCCGAGGCACACCTATCTACACGGGGCAATCTTGTTTGCGATTCTTCCGTTCGCCCTCTACCTTGCTTGGTACAAAGACCTTGGACCCAAGGAAGTTGCCGACCCGATGATGGAACGAACCAAGTCGATTTGGAGAGCCCTTTGCCTAGTGCTCTGCGTCTGGGAATTCGGAGCCAACATTCTTGGTCAGCTAAATAACAGCCTGACATCACACCCAACCATCTCGGTATTGATTGACCCGTTCCTCGACACCACCGTTGGTCAAACGGTGTTCGTGGTTCTATGGCTATTTTTAGGCCTAGGTCTTCTAAGGGTCTGGAATAAAAAATGACGTACAGCACGAGCTTCATAATCATTGCCGGATACTTGGTAATCCTGACCTTGGGAATCCTGCTTTGGCTACTTTCAAAGTTTGAACGCATCAAACTTCACAAGGTGGGCGTGCTGATGGACCGAATCCTTCACCATCGCACCACGAGAATAGCCATCATTCTCGGCTGGTGGTGGGTCGGCTGGCACTTCCTGGTGAACCAGGTAGCTCGCTGAGACTACTGAAATACGGGGACGCCCAAGATTGTCAACGTCTTCGAACCAGTTCTCCAGTCGCCTATCAAACGGAATAAGCTTCGTTTGGTCCAAGCCTGCGCAGGTGCGAGATTTACCAAGTTGGCTCCTGGCAAGAGAGGATAAACCTGATTCGGTTTTCCTGGCTCCGAAGTTGCCGCAGTGATTCCAGTCAGGTTGATGTTGTGGAATTCAATGGTGTGGTTGTAGCAAAAAACTTTGAATTCTGTTGTGTTAGTAAATGGATCGTATGTGACCTCCTGCTCCGGGTGGTAGAGGAAACAACCATAGCTATTGTCCTGATACATGAGAGTTTCAATTCCTTGAATACTAACCTCAGGGCTCGTTGACAGGGTTCCGGTGATCACCAGTTTTTTACCTATTCGCAGGTCACCCTTAAGATTCTCTAGCTTGACCGTTCTGGTACCGGGCAATATGTCGCCACCACCGCACTCGCAGCCGCCACCAACGGCCGCCGCCTTAAGTCCTACGCCATTTACTTTTGGATTCGAAAGTATCGAATTGCTCTCCTGATTGATTAGAGCAACATGAAGGTAAATGGTAGTTGTCTTAGTTTCGCTGTTGTACAACATGCCAGGTTTTCCACTAATTGCGTGGCCATTCAAAGCGATACCTGATGTATCGAAAGTCGACGCCTTAACTACTTTCAGCTCTCCAGAAACGCTTATCTGTTTGCCGATTCGGACATCTTCTTCGAAATAAAGTTCGTTTGAATCCACACCGTCAATACAAAATGTTTCACCAGCGGGGATGTTCAACACTGAGCCGTCGGTACCATTTAGCTTCTCGTTGCCGGCTTTCCACGTTAGAGCTGCCTTAACCGTTATCGCCTTTGTGGTTGCATTCTTCACCTGCAAACAAGGCATTGTTAGACCGACCCCTGGCTGTAAATCATTCGATGAAGGGTAGCTCCAGTTAGCCACCGAGTTAGCAACTAGTTTCAGGCCCTTGGCCAATTTCAGGCTCTTGGTGGTTAGGGTACTTAGTTTCACCGGGGTGAAAGTCATCGTGGCTGGAATTGCAACGTGATCCTGTCGGTAACTCCCAGCGATCGATCCCAGCGGCAAGTAGGTGGTGCTTTTGGGCGCAACTAAAAGGTATTTCGGTGAGTTGACAGGCACTTGACCATCAATCGTTAGATTGCTGATGGAATAGCTCAACACCTTGGTGGTTTCATTTCTCAAAGTCAATTGCGGGGTCGAACGACCACCTTCATCCATGAACCAAACTTCGGCCAATGTGATCTGTTTGGAAGCAAAATACGTGGCCACGTTAGTTGCAAAGGTGGAGTCAACATGAACCAATCCACTGAGGACTACGTCGGTTGCACCTTCAAAGCCAGCTCCAGACGGAGTCGTGCACGCCTTATAGGTGTCGCCAACTCGATCTCCTGAATAGTCAAGCGAATCGTAGTAATCCACGTTGTCGATCTTGTAGGTCACAGAAACATCATTGAAATAGAGAGTTTTATAGGGCGCTTCGGGGCCAACAAGAGGGAAACAGGCTACGCCATCGACATACTCGAAAGTCGAGCCTGGGGTCACTAAGGGTGCTAGATGTAAATCAAGACCTGAAGTGAAGGTCATCGAGGAGGCGTAACTTGCGGAGCCCCCAAACACAAACGAAGCAAGGATAGTGACTACTGTCAAAACCGATTTAGCAAAATGACGAAACATACAAAATCCTTTGGTTAGTGATTCCAAATCTAGTTAGACAAAACATAAATGATTGAGTGATTGGAAAATCGTAGATACCAGTTTGGTAACAAGAAACCCTTCACCGGTTTCAATGTTGAAGGCGCGTGAAAGTTTGAGCCAGATTGTGGTGGTTTACCTAAGCTAAGCGGTTTGCCGGGTTCACAAACAGGTGAACCAGGTTTCCGATCAGGTCGGCGCGAATTACCGCGCGAGCCACGTATTTGGTGTCGAGTTCGAACTGAAATATCCCTCTGGCTTTGGTGTCGAACTCGCTAATTTCGCCGATAACTTTGTCTCGATAAACAACGTCGAAGACTTTACTCGGGAGGGCTTTTTCAGCGATGGCTTCGCGGCATTTTAGGAATACTTTGCCTTGCCAGAAAGGAGCTCCTGCGGAAACACTCTCTTTCAGAAGCTCTAGACGATTGAATTCATACTTGGCATGGCCGTAAATACGGAAGTGCTCTTCGTCTTCGGTTGGCTTTAGAAAAACCTGCGGAAGCAGAATCTTCTGAGAAATGAAGGAATCAATAGAAGATTCAACTTCACTCGGACGATCGCCGAATAGACCCAAAAGAAACCCCTAAAGCAAAAGAAATGTTCGCTTTATTCTACATTTCAGGTGCAGCGGGTTTCAGCCAATTTAGACATTTAGTCCATTGGAACGATTGAGTTGAAGGCTAAGCCCAAGCTCCCAGGATTGCGCCGGCTACGGTTAGGCATACGACGTCCTGACCAACTTCGATCAGCCAAACCTTGAGCGACTGGTAAACACGGCCGTTTGGGTGACCAAACATGCGGTGAGAAAGTGACGAGAAAGCGCCGATACCGGTAGCGATGATAAAGCCCCAGATCGCCCCGGTGCTAGCACCAAATCCTGGGGCAAGCTCGCGGAAGAACATGAATACGAAAGCCAAAGTGGCAACCTGAATGAGAGCGCCGAGGTAAGTGCCGCCGAACATCAGTAGGGTCTCGCCTAATTTCATCTCGGTGCGTTCGGTTGGAACTGATCCGCGGATTGCCTTGATCCAGATTGGGTAGAAAGTCTTAGGGCCGAACCAAACGGCTCCAATTACAAACGAACTAAGAGATGCAACGAATACTGCGAGCCAATTGATTTCCATGAGTTAACCCTTCTTTTTAGCCAAAAAAGATTCTAGATTGTCGAGATAGCTGTTCATTCCGTCGCGTGATGCTTCGGCCTGCTCGGCAGGCATTTCACCAAACTGAGTGAAACGAACCCAAGAGTTAGGCCCTCGCTGCTCGAAATCGAGAACGATTCGGTGGGCCGGCGCGTTGTCGTCGGCGAAGATAAACTCTGCTTCATCCTGACTGTAGCTAAGCGAGTGAACCAAGCGTACGTTTGGAACGACTTCTGAGTAACGACCCCAGAAGTAGGCGTTGAAACCGTTCACCGAAACGTCAACGCCAACAGCCCAGCGGCCGCCCACAAAAAGTTCCGAGGTAACACTGCCGGGAACAACGGAAAGCATCGTGGGGCTGTACCACTGTTCAAGTTCAGAGGCTGTAGTCCAGGCGCTCCAAAGAGTTTCTATGCTGCAATCGAACTCGCGTTCAACAAAATACAAAAGTGATTCCGACAACGTGCTACCTATCTGCTTCAAATGCTGAATTTCCAAGACCTTCAGTTTAGGCAAACTAGTTTCTTGGACGAAGCGTTGCCACCATAGGGCACACGAATGGGTCGGAATTATTACTCAATCCAACGTCATTTAGGTAGCGAATAACTGCCGCATAACTAGAAAGAAGATTCATCTCAACTAGAGGAATCGAATTTTCTTTACAGTACTCAACAACGATCGTGTGAGCCTTGCGAAGGTTTGGTCTGGCCATCGATGGAAAGAGGTGATGCTCAACCTGGTAGTTCAAGCCTCCCATTAGGTTGTCTGTTAGCCACGTGCCACGAATATTTCTGCTGGTGAGAACCTGTCGCTGGAAAAAGTCAATCTTGGCATCGCGCTCAACCAGGGGCATGCCTTTGTGATTTGGAGCAAAGGCTGCTCCCATGAAGAAACCAAAGATTAGCATCATGAAAAACCAAAGGGCAATTGCCCAGGCCCAGCCAAACATCAGAGTAAACAACAGATAAGGGGCGATTTGTCGAAGCAGCATCAAACCAAATTCCAGCGTGCGGGTCCCGATTTTTCGTTCCTTGCGTTTCAGGCTGGCGAAACTATCGAGCAGTAAATCAAAACCAGTGAACAGGAGAAGAAATGGGAAAAGGTAGCCTTGTCGGTTTGAAAGCCAACGTTCAAAACCTTTTTTCTCGTTGCGTGACTCTGGTGTGAAACTCAGAACACGAATCGCGACATCGGGATCTTCGCCAATCTGATTTGGCTTTTGGTGATGCTTGTTGTGCTTACGCAACCAAAAACCGTAGCTAAGGCCAGCAAAAAGGTTGGCGAGAATTAGACCAAGCCAGTCATTTGCCTTGTTATTTCTAAAAACTTGACGGTGTGCCGCTTCGTGCGAAATGAATCCGAATTGGGCTGAAATAATTCCGAGTAAACCAACTACTAAAAACGCCAGGAAAATCCAGGCCCAGTGCTGATCAACCAAGGTACCTATAAATCCGCCGGCAACCCAAAGACCCGATGCGATTGCAGAAATGGCAACCAACCGAATGATATAGAAACTTGGTTTCTTGGCTAGTAGACCTGCGTATTTGACGCGGTTCAAAATCTCAGTGAATTGGGAAACCGCTGGTCGGTCCACTAATACGGTCATAACCTAAGCCTACGTGCCGTCCCGAAATAACTCAGGCTTAGACGTTAAATCTGAACTCAACAACGTCGCCGTCGTTCATCACGTACTCTTTACCCTCCATGCGAACCTTGCCGGCCGCCTTGGCGTCGGCCATGGTTCCAGCTGCATCGAGATCAGCGAATGAAACGATTTCGGCTTTGATGAAACCGCGCTCGAAGTCGGTGTGAATAACACCGGCTGCCTGCGGAGCCTTGTCGCCGATGCGAATGGTCCAAGCACGGGCTTCCTTAGGACCTGCGGTTAGGTAGGTCTGAAGACCGAGAGTGCGGAAACCAACACGAGCAAGCTGGTCGAGACCAGATTCTCCGAGACCTAGCGACTCAAGAAGTTCATTGGCTTCTTCGGTGGTTAGGTCGATTAGTTCACTCTCAACCTTGGCATCTAGGAAAACTGCCTCGGCTGGGGCAACCAAATCCGCGAGCGCCTTCTTCTTGGCCGGGTCGGTCAGGATGCTTTCGTCGACGTTGAAGACGTAAAGGATTGGCTTCGCAGTTAGCAGACCAAGTTCCTTGATTGGAGTCAGGTCAACCTTGGTTGAAGAAAGTGGCTTGCCATCATTGAGTTCCTTCAATGCTTCATCAACCACGTCAAGGGTCGAAGCTTCCGCCTTCTTACCCTTCACTTCCTTCTCAATGCGGACGCGGGCCTTCTCAAGAGTCTGCATGTCGGCGAGGATGAGTTCGGTGTTGATGGTCTCGATGTCAGAGTGGGCATCAACCTTGCCGTCGACGTGAATGACATCAGGGTCAACGAATCCGCGAACCACCTGGGCGATGGCGTCGGCCTCACGAATGTTGGCTAGGAACTGGTTTCCCAAACCTTCGCCTTCTGATGCGCCGCGAACAATACCGGCGATGTCGACGAAGGAAACCGGAGCCGGGAGGATGCGCTCACTTCCAAAGATCTCAGATAGACGGTTCAAACGAGCGTCTGGCAGGTTCACCACACCAACGTTTGGCTCGATCGTTGCGAACGGATAGTTCGCTGCGAGCACGTTGTTTTTAGTCAGTGCGTTGAAAAGAGTTGATTTGCCGACGTTTGGTAGTCCGACGATTCCGATAGTTAAGGCCATTCAGAGAGTTTAATTGACTAATGCCCCTGAACTTCACAGCCATCGACTTTGAAACCGCTAACGGTTCACCTGCTTCGCCCTGCGCGGTTGGTTTGGTGAAGGTTCGCGACGGCAAATTAGTCGATGGTTTGGCGATGATGTTTCAGCCGCCTTATCCGCACAATTGGTTCCATGCTGGAAACATCAACGTCCATGGAATCCGTCCTAGTGACGTTGAGGATGCCATTTCGTGGGATCAGGCATTGGGTTTGTTATTGGATTTCATCAGCGACGACATTTTGGTTGCTCACAATGCTTCATTCGACATGGGAGTCTTGAAGGCTTCGGCAAAGGCCATTCAGTCTCCACTCCCCCAGATCAGTTATGCCTGCTCGCTCGAGGTATCGAGAAAGACCTATCACCTCGAGTCTTACCGGCTGAACTCAGTGGCGTATGCGATTGGGCACGAAGAATTCAAACACCATGACGCCCTAGCCGATGCCGATGCCTGCGCCCGAATCATGGTTCATGCCGCTGACCGCCACGGTGTTGAGTCTTTGGAAGAGCTGCTCACTGCCACCGGCAAAAAAATCAAGGTACTGGCAACCGAATAATGTCTTAGAGCCGTGGCATAGTTTGCCCATGGACAACATTCTTTTTCTTGTAGTTGGTGCGGTACTTGGTGTGGCTGCGGGTTTCTTTATTGGCGCAAGTCGATCAAAAGCTGCTGAAGGTAAAACCTTTGAGGCCGATTATGCTGCTGCAAATGCTCGCGCGGAGGTGCTACAGGCACAGGTAACTCAGCTTGAAGCCGCCAGGGTTCAGCGCGATGCCAAAGATGCTCAGGAAAACAAGCTTCTTCAAGAGTTAGCTCCGGTTCGCGAACAGCTTGGCCAAATGCGTGAAGCAGTCACCAAAATGGAAGCCGATCGAATCGAGAACCTAACAGAACTTCGTGATGCAATCAAAGCCAACCTCGAGAGTGATGAACTACTGCGCAAACAGACCCAGGTTCTCTCTACCGCGCTTTCCAGCAATTCAGTTCGAGGTGTTTGGGGTGAGGCTCAACTTCGCCGCCTAGTTGAGCTGGCCGGCCTCCTGAAGCACGCCGACTTCGACGAACAAGCCACCATTACCGCTGGCCGAGCCGACATGATCATCAACCTGCCAGGCGGAAAACAGCTTGCCATCGACAGTAAAGTTCCCTACAACTCCTACCAAGAGGCCAGCCAGATCAGCGAACTTTCTGAAGGTGGCGAGAAAGCGCGTCGCGATGCTCTCATCAAGGAACACGTGAAGGCAGTCCGAAAGCACATCGACGACTTAGCCACCCGTGAGTACTGGAACGCGCTAAATGCCAGCCCAGACTTCGTGATTGCTTTTATCCCCAGCGAATCTCTACTATCGGCGTCACTTGAAGCAGATCCAGCAATCCTGGAATACGCGTTCGGCAAGAACGTGGCACTGGCTTCTCCGGTTTCCCTGTTCTCGGTTCTAAAGACCATCAACTACATCTGGCGCCAAAACGTAGACGAAAGCCAGGTTCGTCAACTCATAAAACTTGGTAAAGAACTCTATGAGCGCGTGGAGGTTGTGGCTGAAAAGGCCGACAAGCTAGGGAACTCAATCAAGAGCTCGGTGGCTGCCTACAACGCCTTTATTTCGAGTTTCGAGAGCCGCTTCCTCGTGACCGCTCGAAAGTTGAACAACCTCGACGAAAATGAACTTGCGACGAGCGTTATTGACGAGCCGAAAGCAATCGAAGAAACTCCCAAACAATGGACTTCCAGCGAAGCGATTGAGGCCATTTCAGATGAAGAAGAGCGGTAACAGAGCGGTTACAAAGTCGCTAGTTTGACTAGCTGACTAGGTATACTTTTTGGAAGTAGCGGACGAAGACGTCTAGCTGGAATTAAAGCCACAGACCGTACTTACCGCACAAGGAGACCTCATGAGCGGCGCGCCAATCATCACCTTGACCCCGGCTCCAACCCTGGACCGCACCTACTTCGTTCACAATTTGATCGAAGGCGGCGTGAACCGCGCTGATGCGGTTGCGGAAGAGCTTGCGGGAAAAGGAATCAACGTCACTCGCGGGCTATACCTTTCAGGTGTTAACGCTCCGGGCGTTGTGCCGATCGGAAACAGTGACCCTGGAGTCTTGGCTCGAACTGGGTCAATGGAACAGTTCATCCCTCACTGGGTTGACGGAACTCTTCGAGTCTCAACTACCATCGTTGAAAAAGACGGACCAACCACCAAGGTAAACGAAGCCCCTCGTCCGTTAGCCGACAGCGACTGGAAAGAAGTTGTTGAGCTAACCATCGCTAAGGTCAAGGAAAACGGAGCCAAGTGGCTGGTAATTGCCGGAGCGCTTCCTGTTGACAAAGGCACCAACACTTTTGTGAACCTAGAACCACTTTTCGAGGCTATGCACGAAATCGGTGTTCGCGTGGCGATGGATTCGAGTGGCGAGCCTCTAAAGCACTATGCAACCAAAGGCCTACCTGCGGTTATTAAGCCAAATGCACACGAACTTGCTGAGACCGTGGGCCGAGACCTATTCACTGTAGGCGATGTTATTGATGCAGCTCGTGAACTTTGTGAACACGGAATCGAATGTGTCCTGGCCAGTCTTGGCCCAGACGGCATGGTCGCCGTAACCAAGGAACACGCTTGGAAAGCCAAGACTCCTCCGGTGAAGGTCATCAACACTGTTGGCGCGGGCGATGCGACCCTGGCTGGTTTCCTAACCGCTGTAGTCACTAACCCGGTTACCAGTGACGAAGACTTCGGTGTTGGATTCAACGTGCCACTAGGCGTAAAGACGGCTGTTCAGTACGGTGCAGTTGCTGTGACCCAGCCAACCTCCGGCCTGGAAAACCTAGACAACATGCCTGAAGCGGAAGTCACCGACAGCCCAGACCGCAACGTGCCACTTGAAGAAGTTGCTCACGCGAAACCAACTAAGTAAGTTACGCGTCAACCTTCACTTCTATAAGTCTGGCTCCGTCGAGAGCACTGTCTAAAACCATACTTTGAATCGTAAGCTCGCCATCGTTGTCACGAACGCCGTTAACGAGAATGCCATCGGTTACTCCAGTCAGCACGAAGATGTGACGTTCGCCGCCAACCAGGTCTTCCAACTCAAACTTCTTATCTAGTGCGTAATTGGCCTGAAGAGCTCGCTCAATCTCATCGGGAGTTTGCGGAGCCAAGACGCCCTGCATGTAGCCGCCGAGCACTCGCACAGCTACTGCTGTGACGACGCCTTCCGGCGCTCCACCAATGCCCAGGAGTAGGTCGACGCCAGAGCCCTCCGTTGCCGCAGCTACCGCCATGGCAATGTCGCCCTCTTCGAACCGAACCCACGTAGCGCCGGCATCCTGGATTTCTTGAATAAGTTCAAAGTTGATTGGCTTATTGATCACAGCAACCCGAACATCGGCCACCGGCACATCCAGCGCCCTAGCCAGCGCGTTCACGTTGGCGGTGGGCGAATTATCGATGTCGAGCACTCCCCTAGCCGCGTTCGACGAGACCAATTTCTTCATGTAGTAAACCTCGTGGCAGTCGAGCATGGTTCCGCGCTCTGAAGCGGCGATCACCGAGACCGCCCCATTGGTGCCAGAGGCCGCTAACTTCGTTCCATCGATTGGGTCAACTGCAACGTCCCACTCGATTGAAGACCCTTGGCCGAGAAGCTCACCGTTGAACAGCATCGGCGCTTCATCTTTTTCGCCTTCCCCGATTATCACGATGCCGCCGAATTCAGAAGCCGAGAGACTAAATCTCATCGCGTCTACTGCAGCCCCGTCGACAGCATTTCTGTCGCCCTCACCAACCAGCGACCAAGATCCGGTTACGGCAGCTACGGTGGCGGCAAGTAATTCAAGGGTTGGGGTCGGGGCTTCGTGAAGAGTCATTGCTAACATTGTATAAACCACCGCCGTTTCCATTTGAGGAGAACCATGCCTGTAGCAAGTCCAGATCAGTATCTTGAGATGCTTGACCGCGCCAAGAAGGGTGGCTTCGCTTACCCAGCCATCAACGTCTCCAGCTCGCAGACTCTAAATGCTGCCCTTGCTGGTCTAGAAGCTGCCGGTTCCGACGGAATCATCCAGGTAACCACCGGTGGTGGCGACTACTGGAGTGGTCCGACCATCAAGAACATGGCTTCGGGAGCTGCCGCTATGGCTGCCTTCGCTCGCGAAGTTGCTAAGAACTACGGCATCACCATTGCCCTTCACACCGACCACTGCGCCAAGGACCAGCTAGACAAGCTAGTTCGCCCACTTATCTCAATCTCGGAAGACCGCGTAAAGCGCGGTGAAGACCCACTATTCAACTCCCACATGTGGGACGGCTCTGCTGTTCCTATGGCTGAAAACATGACCATCGCCAAGGAACTTCTAAAGCTAACCAACAACATCGGTGCTGTTCTCGAAATCGAAGTTGGCGTTGTCGGTGGAGAAGAAGACGGTGTTGAGGGCGGAATGGGTGAACACCTTTACACCACCCCTGAAGACGGCCTAATGACCGCAGAGGCTCTAGGTCTTGGCGAGAACGGCCGCTACATGGTTGCACTAACCTTCGGTAACGTTCACGGTGTCTACAAGCCAGGTAACGTAAAGCTTCGCCCAGAACTTCTTGGCGAGATCCAGAAGGGTGTTGGAGCTAAATACGGAAAAGACCTTCCATTCGACCTCGTGTTCCACGGTGGTTCGGGTTCAACCCCTGAAGAGATCGCTGAGGCAGTTAGCCACGGTGTCATCAAGATGAACATCGACACCGACCTTCAGTATGCTTTCACCCGCCCAATCGCAGCACACATGTTCCAGAACTACGACGGCGTGCTAAAGGTAGACGGCGAAGTTGGAAACAAGAAGCACTACGACCCACGCGCATGGGGCAAGCTAGGCGAAGCCGGCATGTCGACCCGCGTTGTCGAGGCAGCCACCGAACTTGGTGCTGCCGGCAAGTCGATGTCGCTCTAAGGATTCAAAGATGTCTGCAGGAAGCCCGTTCTACGAGAATGGGCTTCCTCGCTTTAAGGGTGAGTATCAAAACGGCAAGATGCATGGCTACTGGGAGTTTTATCGAAAAGACGGTTCGCTGATGCGCTCGGGAACCTTCGATGAA